>JASJCL010000082.1 GCA_030066015.1 Desulfosarcinaceae bacterium
ACCCCCGCCACTTCGGTTCAACGGCCATCCATTGGCGGGTGCATCCCCGCCATCCGGAATTGGCTGGCACCCGCCGCGGTCAAGCACCACCACCCCGCCGGCCAAAGAAGCGCCCACCCCAGACCCACCTCACCACATCTGGTGCGGCCCCAAACTAAATTGGTAAAATTTCAGTTTTTAAATAAATAAAAACAATAACGTAATTTTTAGCTTTATCAAATTACATTATTGTTTTCTCTTTTTTAAAATCGATTTATTAGCCTTGAGTTTTTAATATTTGATAATATTGTATATATTGTCACTGACTGCCATTGGTACGCTTGTTGCTCAAATGGAGCCACAGTTTAATCGTACCGTTCATCGACCCAAATCGTATGAGGACCAAGCCCGTGACCGCCGCAATCAACCGTCAGATTCGATCCACCGCCAGTGAACGTCTGGCCACTCGACGGGAAAGTCTGATTCAGGACCTGCTGCCCACGGCGCCAATGGAATTCAACGAGGGGCTGGCGCGCCTCATCGACGATTACTTCATCGAGAGCTTCGAACAGAGCCAGGTGGGGCAGTCCATGAGCCTGTCCCGTCAGCCATACGCCCTCATCGCTTTAGGGGGGTATGGCCGCTCGGAGCAGAGCCTCTTTTCGGATGTGGATCTGCTCTTTCTATTCAAAAAGCGGGTCCCAAAGGCGGCCGAATCCCTGGTGGGCGAGATCGTTTATCCCCTGTGGGATCTTGGGCTGGAGGTGGGCCATGCCACCCGATCGATCCGCGAGACCATCAAACTGGCCGGCAGCGACATGGAGGTGCTCACCGCACTGCTGGACGCGCGCTTTATCTGCGGCTATTCACCGCTTTACACCGCGCTCATGGAGCAGGTCCACGCCCGCATCATCTCGCAGCGGCCGGGGAAACTGACCGCCTGGCTTATTGAGAGCAACCGCTCGCGGCATGAACGCTTCGGCGACTCCGCCTATCTGCTGGAGCCCAACCTCAAAGAGGGGCAGGGGGGGCTGCGCGACTACCACACCATGGCCTGGATCGCCCGTATCAAGAGCGATATCCGCGAAAGGCGGGATCTGGAGTTCTACGGCTACCTCTCCCATGACGAGTACATGGAGCTGGAGAAGGCGCTGGCCTTCATCTGGCATGTACGCAACCGACTGCACCAACTCATGGGACGCAAGGTCGACCAACTCCACCTGGAGCACCAGGTGAAACTGGCGGCCGCCATGGGCATCGAAAGCCGTGAAGGCTATCAGCCGGTGGAGCTTCTCATGGGGCGGCTCCACGAACACATGGAATTCGTCAAACAGCGTCACAACCTGTTTCTCTATGAACTGGCGCAGAAAAAGCGCCTCAAACGGAAGAACAAGCAGCTCAAGACCACGACCGTTCCGGGGCTGAAGTTCAACCGGGGGATGCTCAACTTCAGCACCCCCCAGGCCATCGTCAAACGGCCCCGCCTGCTGCTGGAGATCTTCCTGGAGAGTGCCGTCAAGAAGGCCCCCTTGAATGCCGAAGCCCGCCGCCTCATTCACGATTTAGGGCATCTGGTCACCGCCGCCTATCGGCGCGATCCGGAGAATGTGCGACTCTTTGAAAAGATTCTGGCCAAACCGGTGCAACGCTTTAACGTCCTGGGCGAGATGCTCAACACCGGTTTCCTGGCGCGCTTTCTGCCCGAGTTCGAATCCGTTATCAACCGCATCCAGTTCGATCAGTACCATCTCTACCCGGTGGGGCGGCACAGCCTGCGGACCGTGCGGCTGCTGAAAACGCTCGGTTTGCGCGAACATGCCGAGACCGACCCCCTCAGCCATCAGGTGTATCGTGAGATCAAACACCGCAAGCTCCTGCTCTGGTCTGCGCTGCTGCACGACATCGGCAAGGGCACGCCGGAGAGCGGCCATGCCGCCCGGGGGGCTGAGCTGGCGGGTCGGATCCTCAGCCAGCGTGGCTATCGGGAGGCGGAGATCGATACCGTCGTCTTTCTGGTGAAGCATCACCTGCTGTTGGCCAACACCGCCACCCGACGGGACATCAATGACGAGGAGACAGCCATCTTCGTCGCCGCCAAGGTGGCCAGCATCGAACGGCTCAAAATGCTCTACCTGCTCACCGTCGCGGACTCGATGGCCACGGGTCCCAAGGCGTGGAACGACTGGACGGCGGCCCTCTTCCGCAGTCTCTTTCTCAAGGCGCTCAAGTTGCTCGAGAAAGGGGAGCTGGCCTCCGGCCGGGCGCTCAAGGAGATCGAGGCCAAGAAACAGGCCGTCATCGGCACCGAGGTGCAGGCGGCCTCCCGCGAGGAGATCGAAGCCCTCTTTCGGGTGATGTCCCCGCGCTATCTGCTCTACGCCAAGGCCGAGGTGATTCCCCAGCACATTGAGCTCTACCGCAAACTGGGGGATGGGCCCTTCGTCTGGAAGATCGAGAAGACCGGCGCCCGCGGCACCCGAACGGTGACCATCTGCGCCAAGGACCGCCCGGGCCTTCTGGCCAACATCGCCGGCGTCTTGACCCTCAACGGCATCGATATCCGCCATGTCCAGATCTACACCTGGCGGAACAATGTGGCCCTCGACATCTTCGAGGTCAATCCGCCACCGGATCAGCTCTTTGAGTTCGAGCGCTGGAAACGGGCCGAAACCCATCTGCATCAAGCACTGGCCGGCGAGTTGGACCCTGGTGCGGCATTGGCCGCCAAAGATGCGACCGCGGCCGCCAAGAAGCCGCACACGACCGAAAAGCCGCCCCGGGTGGTGGTGGACAACGAGGGCTCCAGTTTCTTTACCATCTTAGAGGTCTTCGCCTTCGATTCACCGGGACTGCTCTACAAGGTCACCGATACCCTTTTCCGCTGCGGTCTGGATATCTGGGTGGCCAAGATCGCCACCAAGGTGGACCAGGTGGTGGATGTCTTCTACGTACGGGATTTCGATGGTGAAAAGATTGATGATCCCGAGCAGGTGGCGGCGATTAAATCAGCGGTGACGGCGGTGTTGCCGGATGCCTAACGCCAATTGGCGTTCGTTTTCTAATGATTCTCACTGAAGGAGTTAAAATGGTAGTCTCCAAGTTGCGATCGATGTTGCTCACCATGGGATGCTTGCTTTTCACAGCCGTACCCGCCTTTGCGGAGGATGTGCTGGATACTGGCGACACCGCCTGGATCATCGTCTCCACAGCACTGGTGATGATGATGACACCGGCCGGACTGGCCCTTTTTTACGGCGGATTGTCCCGCTACAAGAACCTGCTCAACACCTTCGCCATGACCTTCGTCAGCTACTGCCTGGCCAGCGTCATCTGGGTCGCCTGGGGGTACTCATTGGCCTTCGGCACCGATGTGGGCGGGTTCATCGGCAACCTCGAGTACCTCTTTCTCAAAGGGATCGGTCCGGACAGCGTCAGCGGCACCATCCCCACCTACATCTTCGTTCTGTTCCAAATGACCTTCGCCGGCATTACCGTGGCCCTCGTGCTGGGATCCATCGTGGACCGCATGAAGTTCGGTGCCTGGATCCTCTTCGCCGTGCTCTGGGTGACAGTGGTCTATACACCGGTGTGTCACTGGGCTTGGGGCGGCGGCTGGATGCACAAGATCGGCGCCCTCGATTTCGCCGGCGGCAACGTCGTACACATCAACGCCGGGGTCGCCGGCCTGGTCTTGGCCCTCGTCCTGGGCAAACGCATCGGCTACGGTCGGGAGGCGATGTTTCCCTCTTCGGTGACGCTCACGGCTCTCGGTGCCGCCCTGCTGTGGTTCGGCTGGTTCGGCTTCAATGCGGGCAGTGAACTTGCCGCCGACGGCGTGGCGGCTTCGGCTTTTCTGGTGACCAACACCTCGGCGGCCCTCGGCGGTCTCGTCTGGATGGGGACGGAGTGGTTGGTGGATCGCAAACCCACCGTTCTCGGTCTGGCGTCGGGTATCGTCGCCGGTCTGGTCGGGATCACCCCCGCGGCGGGATTTGTGAGTTTGCCGGGCGCCTTCGTCATCGGCATCGGGGCCGGTCTGCTGGGATTCTTCAGCGTGGCCAAACTCAAGCACCGCCTGGGCTATGATGACAGCCTGGACGCCTTCGGCGTTCATGGCATCTGCGGCATCTGGGGCGCCATCGCCACGGGCCTCTTCGCCGACCCCAGCGTCACCGAAGGTGCCGCGGGCCTCTTCTACGGCAACCCCAAACAGGTGGGGATTCAACTGCTCTCCATCGTCGGCACCGCTGCCTACTCTGCAGTCGCCACCTTGATCGTGATCTATGTAACCAAAGCCCTGGCCGGCGGTCTGCGAGTGGACGGCGACAATGAGATCGAGGGGCTCGACAGCGCCCTCCACGGCGAACGCGGGTTTGAGATCGCCTGATGGGGCTTGCACCCAGGGGCGAAAAAAGGTCAACATGCGCAAGTAACGCTAATTGCGGGTGCCGCAGGTAGCGCCGCACACTCGGGACAGGGCACCCCTTACCGCTCTGACAGGAGGCGTCATATGAAGAAGGTTGAAGCCATCATCAAACCGTTCAAACTGGACGATGTCAAGGAGGCCCTAAACGACATCGGCATCCAGGGCATGACCATTTCGGAAGTAAAGGGCTATGGTCGTCAGAAAGGCCACAAGGAGATCTATCGGGGCGCTGAGTACGTGGTCGACTTCATCCCCAAGATCAAGATCGAGATCATCGTTCAGGACGATTGGGTGGACAAGGTGGTCACCACCATCCGCGAAGCGGCCAACACCGGCAAGCTGGGCGACGGAAAAATCTTCGTCCTCGAGGTTGGCGAAGTGATCCGCGTACGGACCGGTGAAACTGGCGGCGACGCCATCTAGCCCGTGCAATCCGTCCCGGATGGGCCCCCTTTCGGCGCCATCCCGGACGGCAACGCCGATAGGATCCATTTAAATGAACTGCCGTAATTGTTTATCTACTTAAAAAGGAGAAAACGTATGGGACCCAGTGATGTACTAACGATGGCAAAAGAGGAAGGTGTCAAAATCGTCGATATCCGCTTCATGGATTTTCCCGGGGTGTGGCAGCATTTCAGCGTGCCCATCAGTGAGTTGGACGAGGGCAGTTTCGAAGACGGTTTTGGTTTCGACGGCTCCAGTATCCGCGGCTGGCAGCCCATCAACGCCAGCGACATGCTGGTGATCCCGGATGCCACCACGGCCAAGATCGACCCCTTCTTCGAGGCCAAGACCCTGGTGCTGATCGGCAACATCGTCGATCCCGTGACCCGCGAATCCTACACCCGTGACCCGCGCTTTATCGCCCAGAAGGCGGAGAACTACCTGAAAAGCAGCGGCATCGGTGACGCCGTCTTCATCGGCCCCGAGGCGGAGTTCTTCATCTTCGACAACATTCGTTTCGAATCCTCGCGCAACATGGCCTTCTACGAGATCGACAGCGTCGAGGGCAACTGGAACACTGGCCGCGAAGAGGAGCCCAACCTGGGGTACAAGCCGCGTCACAAGGAGGGCTACTTCCCCGTACCGCCCATGGACAAGTTCCAGGACCTGCGCTCCGAGATGACCCTGGTCCTCGAAAGCCTGGGGATCGATATCGAGGCCCAGCACCACGAGGTGGCCACCGCCGGTCAGGCCGAGATCGACATGCGCTTCAAGCCGCTTCTCCAGATGAGCGATCAGCTCATGTGGTTCAAGTATGTGCTCAAGAACGTGGCCTATCGCCACGGCCACACGGTGACCTTCATGCCCAAGCCGATTTTCGAGGACAACGGCACCGGCATGCACACCCATATCTCCATTTGGAAGGACGGCAATCCCCTGTTCGCCGGTGACAAGTACGCCGGCATCTCCCAGGAGGCCCTCTGGGCCATCGGCGGAATCCTGGCCCACGCCCGGGCGGTGTGCGCTTTCAGCAACCCCACCACCAATAGCTACAAACGGCTGGTGCCCGGGTTCGAAGCGCCCGTCAACCTGGCCTACTCCAGCCGCAACCGCAGCGCCGCTGTCCGTATCCCCATGTACAGCGACAACCCCAAGGCCAAGCGCCTCGAATTCCGCACCCCCGATCCCTCCTGCAACGGATACTTGGCTTTTTCCGCCATCTTGATGGCCGCGCTGGACGGCATCGAGAACAAGATCGATCCGGGCGATCCACTGGACAAGAATATCTACGACCTGCCCCCGGAGGAGTTGGCCGTCATCCCCTCCGCGCCGGGGTCACTTGACGAGGCCATCAAAGCCCTGTCAGAGGACAACGCCTTCCTGCTCAAGGGCGACGTCTTCACCAAGGACGCCATCGAGATGTGGATCGAGTACAAGACGGAGAATGAGGTCAACCCGGTCAAGCTGCGGCCGCACCCGCACGAGTTTTACCTCTATTACGATATTTAATTGCGTTCGGTCCCCGGCTCACCACCGGGGACTTTCGGGACCGCTTCTCCCCGCGGAGACCGGTTCCATTCCCCTCCGGTCGCTTTTGTCGGGGGCCTACGGGCCCCCGGCGGGGCGGCCTATTGGGTTCGCCGACCTGTGCCGACGATGGGCGAGAAATATGGCTTGACACCGGCTCGCCCGGTTGGGTAAGAGTTCAGTCTGGTATTTCGGACCGTCAGCACCAAGGAAAGCTTGTAGCATGCACCTTTTTTCCGGCAGCTTTTACGTGTATTTTAGCCGCTACTTCTATCCTAGCGGTCTGCCCGGGGTGCACTGACAACACCGACCCAGAAACGATCAGAAGCCGTGGCAGACCCGAGTCCACCACGGCTTTTTTGTCCAAGGCCGTGGGGGGCAGCACCGCACGGCCTTTCGTATATCTGCCCAACAGGGTGGCGGCCGGGGCCGCCCATCGTCGGGATGAGCGCGACGGACAAGGAGTCATATGGCTGCCAAAGATCCCCCCAGCAAGGTTGAGTGCACGGCCCAGGTCGACATCTGTAACATCCGTGACGACATCGACCGCATCGATGCCGAGATTTTGGAATTGATCAACCAGCGCCTCCGGCTGGCCAAGCGTATTGGAGAGCTCAAGAAAAGCGCCGGCAACCAGGTGATGGACAGCACCCGCGAGAGCGAGGTGCTCAGTCGCCTGGCCGCCCTCAACAAAGGCCCCCTCAACCCCAATGTCCTGCGCCACATTTACATCGACATCATCGCCGCCGCGCGGGCCATTCAGGCGTTGCCCCGGGTGGCCTATCTGGGACCCGAGGCCACCTTCACCCACATCGCCGCCACCACCCACTTTGGCTATTCGGTCACCTACGTGCCGCAGACCTCGGTGCGCGACATTTTCAGCGACGTGGAGAAAGGCGCCTGCAATTATGGGGTTGTCCCGGTAGAAAACAGCATCGAAGGGTCGGTACGCCACACCATGGATCTCTTCTTTGAGAGCGACCTGCGCATCTGTGCGGAGCGCTACCAGCCCATAAGCTACGACCTGCTGGCCAAGACCCCCGGATTGGGCGGTATCGCGAAAGTGTACGCCCATCCCCAGGCGCTGGACAACTGCCGCCCCTGGCTCCAGCGTCAGCTCCCACAGGTCCAGTTGGTGGACTGCCGCAGCACGGCCCATGCCGCCGAGAAAGCCCAGGTCGAGGAGACGGCGGCCGTGGTGGCCGGTGCCGGTGCCGGCCCGATTCTCAAAATGGAGGTGGCGGCCCAAAAGATCGAGGACCTGCCCCGCATGCCCAATCGGTTTCTCGTCATCGGCAAAGAGATGGTGCGACCCACAGGGCGGGACAAAACCTCTTTGATGTTCGCTCTGGCCCACACCCCCGGCGCCCTTTCCGAGGTGCTCAAGCCCATCGCTTCAGGCGACATCAACCTTCTCAAGCTGCTTTCACGGCCCACGCATCACCAGAATTGGAGTCACTTCTTCTTCGCCGATTTCGAGGGACACGAGACCGATCCCGCCATCACTGAGGCGATCGCGCAGATTCGGCCCCTGACCCTCTACCTGAAAAGTTTGGGCTCCTACGCCATGACCGGCACCGGCGATTAAGGCAAGCGTCAACGGGATATCCATCAACAGGCCAGGACAACAGACGTGACCATCGAGATCCAACCCCAGAGCATCGGCCCGGCCACTGTACGGGTGCCAGGCTCCAAGAGTTATACCCACCGCACCCTCATTGCCGCCGGGCTGGCCGATGGGGAGAGTACCGTAGTGCGGCCCCTTCTCAGTGAAGACAGCCATTTCACCATGCAGGCCCTGGCCCAGATGGGCGTAACCCTGTCCCAGCCGGGGGGGACGCTTACCATCGTGGGGTGCGGCGGGCGTCCGGCGCCTTCGGCGGCGCCCATCGAGCTGGGGAACAGCGGCACCAGCATGCGGCTCCTCACCGCCGTCGCCGCCCTGGGTCAGGGCGCCTACACCCTCACCGGGACCCCCCGCATGCAGGAGCGTCCCATCCGGGAACTGGGTGATGCCCTCAACGCGTTGGGGGTTCCCATCACCTACCTCGGCCGTCCCGGATGCCCCCCCATCACCGTCCAGGGCGGGCGCATATCGGCCGACAAGGTGAGCATCGATTGCCGCATTAGCAGTCAGTACCTCTCCGGTCTCCTGCTCACGGCGCCCTGCACCCTCGAGGGTATGGAAATCGAGGTGGTGGGCGGACCGGTGTCAAAACCATACATCGATATGACCGTGGAGATCCTCGAATGCTTCGGCATTCGCCTGGAGCGCGATGGTTACCGGCACTTCACGGTCCCCGGCGGACAGACCTATCGGCCCGGCGCCTACACGGTGGCCCCGGATGCCTCCCAGGCCGGGTATTTCTGGGCGGCGGCGGCCATCAGCGGCACGACCATCACCGTCAAGGACGTCCACCCCGATGCCGTCCAGGGGGACGTGCGCCTGGCGGAAGTCTTCGGCCAGATGGGGTGCCGTGTGACGGCGACCCCGGACGGCATCGCCGTCACCGGTGCTGATCTTCGATCGGTGGCGGTGGACATGGGCGACATGCCCGATATGGTGCCCACCTTGGCCGTGGTGGCGGCGTTCGCCAAAGGGACGACGGTGATGACCAACGTCGCGCACCTGCGCGCAAAGGAGTGCGATCGTCTGGCCGCCGTGGAGAGCGAGCTGGCCAAAATGGGCATTGAGGCGCGCAGCACGGCGGATACCCTCTCGGTAACGGGCGGCACGCCCCACGGGGCCGAGATCGAAACCTACGACGACCACCGCATCGCCATGTGCTTCGCCGTGGCCGGTCTACGGGTGCCCGGGGTGCGTATCACGAATCCTGACTGCGTGGCCAAATCCTTCCCCAACTTTTGGGAGGTGTTCGGGGGCTTGGCCTCGGATCATCGGAAGCCCCTCTGCATCAACCCATAACGCCAAGGAAAACCCCATGAGCTCATCATTCGGCACCCTGTTTCGCGTCACCACCTTCGGCGAGTCCCACTGCCGCGGGGTGGGCGCCATCGTGGACGGCTGCCCCCCCGGTCTGGCCTTGGTGGAGAATGATATCCAGACCCAGCTGGACCGCCGCCGACCCGGTCAGAGCGACCTCACCACCGACCGCCAGGAGAGCGACCGGGTGACCATTCTCTCGGGCACCGAAAAGGGCCTCACCCTGGGGACCCCCATCGGCATGTTGGTGCCCAACAAGGACCAGCGGCCCGGCGACTACAAGGAGATGAGCACCATTCCGCGCCCCTCCCATGCCGACTTCACCTATCAGGCCAAATACGGCATTCGGGCCAGCAGCGGGGGCGGGCGCTCCAGCGCCCGTGAAACCATCGGGCGGGTGGCCGCCGGCGCCATTGCCGAGAAGATATTGCAAGCGCACCACGGGATCGAGATTGTCGCCTGGGTCTCCGCAGTGGGCACGGAAACCGCCGGCGCCATAGACACCGCCGTCATCGACCGTGTGGCGGTGGACGCCTCGCCGGTGCGCTGCCCCGACCTGGCGGCCGCGGGCCGCATGCAGGCCCTCATTCGCCAGGCCAAAGATGAAAAGGACTCCCTGGGCGGCATCCTCACCTGCGTCTGCCGCGGCGTGCCCGCCGGCTGGGGGGAGCCGGTCTTCGATAAACTGGAGGCCAAACTGGCCCATGCCATGCTCAGCATCCCCGCCACCAAAGGTTTCGAGATCGGTTCCGGTTTTGCCGGCACCCGCATGCGGGGCTCGCGCCACAACGACCCCTTCGTGGGCCGTGGCGAGGGGCTGGGCACCCGCACCAACAACAGCGGCGGCATCCAGGGCGGCATCTCCAACGGCGAGGCAATCTACTTCCGAGTGGCCTTTAAACCCCCGGCCACCATTGGACAGCCCCAGGAAACGGTCGATTTTGACGGCAAGACCGTGACCCTGGCCGCCAAGGGCCGCCACGACCCGTGTGTGGTGCCCCGGGCCGCGCCCATCGTGGAAACCATGGCCGCCTTGGTTCTCGTGGATGTCTCTCTGCAGCAGGCGGCCAGAGCGGCGGTGGCCTCGCCATGATCCGTCTGGCCGATCGAATCGAGACCCTCGAGGGGTCCAAGACCATCGCCCTCTTCAGCGAGGTCCGACGGCGTTTGGCCGCGGGGCAGGATGTGATCAACTTCGGCGTTGGCGAGCCCGCGTATGAGACGCCCGAAGCCGTCGTCGGTGGCACCTGCACCGCCCTCGAAGCGGGGGAAACCCGCTATGGCGAGGTGGCCGGACTGGGGGCCCTGCGCCAACAACTGGCCCGGGGGTTCGCCGGCGCCGGCGTCGACCAGGTGCTGGTGGGCAACGGCAGCAAGCAGCTCCTCTACAGCGCTTTTCAGATTCTCTGCAACCCCGGTGACGAGGTCCTCATTCCGGTGCCCTCCTGGGTCAGCTTCGCTGCCCAGGTTCGCCTCAGTGGGGCCAGACCCGTCTTTATTCCCACGAAGGGCCACCAGCTCGATCTAGGCGCCCTGGCGGCAGGCGTGACCGACCGTACCCGCGCCATTGTGATCAACTCGCCCAACAACCCCACCGGCGCCGTTTACCCCTTTGCGGATCTGGAGCATCTGGGGGCCCTCGTCGTGGACAAAGGGTTGACCCTCATCTCGGACGAGGCCTACGGCTACTTTACCTATGATGGCCTGGCGGCGATGTCGCCATACGCCATCGAAACCCTGCGGGATCACTTGCTGGTGATCCGCAGCTTCTCAAAGCATCACGCCATGACGGGCTTCCGGGTGGGGTATGCGGTGGGTCCGCGGCCCCTCATCGCCGCCATGATTCGTCTCCAGAGCCACCTTTGCGGCAACGTCTGCACCTTCGCCCAGCATGGTGCGCTGGCCGCCCTCCAGGTGCCCGAATCGATCTGGGGCGCGCGGCGCAGCGAACTGATGGCCAAACGTGATTGGGCCTACAGCAGAATCCGCCGGCATCTGCCCTGCATCAAACCCCAGGGCGCGTTCTACCTCTACCCCGACATTCGCGCCTGTCTGGCGGCTGATGAAGCCGACACCGATTTTTGCGCACGACTGCTCGAATCGGCCCGGGTCGCCGTGGTGCCCGGTTCGGCTTTCGGCGGCGGCGGCCACGTGCGCATCTGCTACGCCGTGCCCCAGGCACAATTGGAGGAGGGGATTGGAAGAATGGAGCAGTTCTTATGATTGGATGCGTCCGATTCCGACGTTTTGGCGAACAGGCGGCCGATGCCGCAGCGGCAGTTGGCGTGGTGTAGAGCGGAGAAAGCTTCATGATCGGTATCATTGGTTTCGGTCGTTTTGGGGAGTTGGCGGCGCGCTATTTGGCCCGCGACGTGCGCGTGGTGGTTTTCGACCGGGGCGGCAAGACGGAGCGGATACGGGCTGTCGGCGCCCTGCCAGCCGATCTTGAGACGACCTGTCGCCAGGAGATGGTCCTGCTCAGCGTACCGATCTCCTACATGCAGACCCAGCTCAAGACCATCGCACCGCTGCTCAAACCGGGAACGGTGGTGATCGACGTCTGCTCGGTAAAGGTCAATCCGGTGAAGTGGATGACCGCACTTCTGCCGTCCGATGTGGAGATTCTGCCCACCCACCCCATGTTTGGGCCCGATAGCGCCGCCGACACCTTGGCGGGGGCCAAGATCGTGCTTTGCCGGGATCGGATCAGCCCGGCCAATTACGCCAGGGCCGAGAAGTGGCTTCGGGAACAGGAATTGGTCGTCATCGAAACCACGCCCGAGGCGCACGATCGCCAGATCGCCGTCACCCTGGCGCTGACCCATTTTCTCGGGCGCAGCCTCTCGGCATACGGCGCCGAAAATTTGGAGATCGACACCGAGGGCTACAAGCGTCTGATGCACATCCTCGAGGTGGTGGAGAACGACACCTGGCAGTTGTTCCAGGACATGCATCACTACAACCCCTTCGCCGATGAGGAGCGGACCCGCTTCATGGACGCCATGGCGCAGATCAACCTCAGATTGGAAGAGAAGAGATGACCCACAAGCTAAACGTCGCATTCCAAGGAATTCGCGGGGCATACAGCGAGCTCTCCCTGCGCTGCCATTTCAAAGAAGCGGTTGAGCCGGTGAGTTGCGACAGTTTCGATGCTGTCTTTGCTGCCGTGGCGGAAGAGCGGGCGGACTATGGTTACATCCCCGTGGAGAACTCCATCGCCGGCACCGTGGTGGAGAATTACGATCTGCTGCTGGCCAGCAACACCGTGGTGATCGGCGAGGCCTACATGCCCATCCGGCATATGCTGCTCGGGCCTCCGGGAGCGCGCCTCGATCAGGTCACGGAGGCCCACTCCCACCCCCAGGCCCTCAGCCAGTGTGCCGCCTTTCTTAAGAAGCACAACATCCGACCCATGGCCACTTACGACACCGCCGGGGCGGCCAAGATGGTGGCCGAGTGGCAGGACCCCGCCAAAGCCGCCATCGCCTCGGAGCTGTGCGCCGACTACTACGCCGTGACCATTCTGGAGAAGGATATCCAGACCAATAGCACCAATACCACGCGCTTTTTCGTCATCGTGCGCTCGGACCACAGACCCGGTTCGGTAACGGCCGAAAAAACCACCGTGGCCTTCAAGACCCGCCACTATCCCGGCGCCCTGGTGGACTGCCTGAAGATCTTCCAGCGCCACAATCTCAATCTCACCAAGCTCGAGTCGCGTCCGATCCCGGAGAATCCCTGGGAGTATGTTTTTTACGCCGCCTTCGAAGCGGGCAGCGATACCCCGGCCGCCCTTCAGGCCCTGGGTGAGTTGGCCGCCCAGGCCCTCTTCGTCAAGGTACTGGGGTCCTACCCCAAGGCCAGTCAGTGCTGGTGATATGGCTTTCTGTGCGACGACCGATCACCGCAGTCGTCGCCCGGGTGACGCCAGCGGTCGCCCGGTCGGTTGCCGGCCCGCCGTCGTGCAAGCGGCCAATCTTCCCATGGCGCGGCGGTCGCCGATGATGGCCGGCGTCGGAGAGTCCACATGAAGTGGGTGGCCGCCGCCCTGGTGATCCTGCCGCTGCTTCTCCTGATCCTGGTGGTGTTCATTATCGGCCACTATGCGAACATGGACTGGCGCACCGCCAGCCGGGAGCCGGCCCGCCTGGCACCGGACCCCGCCTTGACGCCGGAAGCGGTCCTCCATGTCTATGGGGCCAGCGCCTGGAGCTGGCGCGGCTTGTTCGCCATCCACACCTGGATCGCCGCCAAACCGAGCGGTGCGAGCGGCTACACCGTCTACGATGTGGTCGGTTGGCGGGCCGGAGGCGGCCGGCCGGTTCTACGGATCGCCGCGGATGTGCCCGACCGGTTCTGGTACGGCGCCAGGCCCCGAATTCTCAAGGCGCATCGGGGGGCAGGTGTCGACGATCTTATCGATCGGGTCGATAGAGCGGCCCGCGCCTACCCCTGGAAAACGACCTACCGGGCCTTTCCGGGCCCCAACAGCAATACCTTTACGGCCTGGGTTGCCGCCCAGGTGCCCGAACTTGAGCTGAAGCTTCCCCTGTCCGCCATCGGCCGCGGCTATATTTCGCATGCCAACCATCAAGCGGTCCCCTGAAGGGTGGCCCCCGGCGCAGTTCCCTGCAGGCGGCGGTGCTGCACTTCCTGCGCGCCGGCCGGTCGGCGTGGCCGCTTTACCCATGCCGAGCCGGTTAGGACCCATGGCAGAAGCACCATAGCCGCTCTCTTGGGACCCTGCTGGTGGACGTGAAGGTCTTCCAGCGCCCCACTTCCCGTCCCCCCGTGCGCCTGCCGCTTCCGGTTGCAGAGAGTCTTGGTCCGCCCGCCCCAACGCCCGTCGGTCATGGTCACCATGCTGCCGCCGTCATCGGGCGTACCGCGGGCACTCCTGTATTGACAGTTCTTCGGTCGCGAGAATAGCATGTGCTATAGCCCTCGATATCACTACCGTGCCGTTATCCACAGCCAAGGTGCCCCATGCCCAACCGCATTCCGTCCAGCGCCCGTTTCGCCCGGGTACCGGTTCTCGTGGGGTTGTTCCTCCTCTCTATCGCCACTGGCGCGTATGGCATTCAGACCCGCTTCGAACGTCTCGGGGTTCGTGAAGGTCTCCACCAGCGTACCATCACCTGTGGGTTGCAGGATCATCTCGGTTTTCTCTGGTTCGGCACCGAGGATGGGCTGCTGCGGTACGACGGGTACGGCTTCCGAGAGTTCCGCACCGATCCCGCCCGCGACGACTCACTGGCCAGCAACCTCGTGTACGCGCTCCTCGAAGATCGCCGGGGTCGGCTCTGGGTGGGTACCGTTGGGGGCGGTCTGCACCGTTTTAACCGTCGCAGCGAGACCTTTGTGCGGTATCAGCCCGATCCGGCTGACCCACACGCCATCAGTCACATTGCCGTTATCTCCCTCCTGGAGGATCGCCTGGGGCAGATCTGGGTCGGCACCGAAGGCGGCGGGCTCAACCGCTTGGACCCAGACAGCGGCCGATTCACCCACTATCGTCAGACGTGGGCCCAGAAACAGGGCCTCAGTTTTGACAGCATGTGGCATCTGTATGAAGATTTGGCGGGTTTTATCTGGATCGGTACCCACGGCGGCGGGCTCAACCGGTTCGATCCCCAGAGCGGCCAATTCCGGGTGTACCGCCATAATCCAGCGGATCCAACCTCCATCGCCAGCGATACGGTGGGGCCGATCTTCGAGGACAGCCAGGGGCGCCTGTGGGTCGGCGGCCTCGCCGGTCTCAATCTGATGGACCGCGCGTCGGGCCGTTTCCAGCGCTTTGTCCACGATCCCCAAAACCCGCACAGCCTCAGCCACAATCACGTCTGGGATATCGTCGAAGATAGCGCCGGCCACCTCTGGCTGGCGACCTTCGGCGGCGGCGTGAACCGCTTTGATCCCGTCTCCACCCGCGCCATCCGATACACACACGATCCGAGCCGGTTGACCTCATTGAGCAGCAATCTCATCTGGTTTCTCTTCGAGGATCGCGGTGGGGTGCTCTGGGCCGGGTCGGACGGCGGAGGACTCTGCAAATTCGTCCGTCGAACGGAGGCGTTCGGCCACACGACCTTGGATCCCAAAGATTCGACGGGATTGCTTTACAGCGGCGTCAACGCCATCGCCCAGGCGCCGGACGGACGCTTCTGGATCGCCAACGACGGTGGCGGCATCCAGTCCTGGCACCCCTACACCGGAGATCGCGCCCTTTATACCGCCACGGACGAGACGCCCAGCCGCCTCAGCAGTGACCTAACCGAAAGCATCCATGTGGACGCCGAGGGCGTGGTGTGGATCGGCACCTATAATGGCGGCCTCAACCGCTTCGAGCCGGACAAGGGCGTATTTCGGCACTATGTGTACGACCCTGAGGATGTGCACTCCCTCAGTGACAACCGGGTATGGACCATCGCCGCCGACCGCAGCGGCCGGCTCTGGGTCGGCACCCGAAACGGATTGAACCGGCTGCTGCCCGACGGCGACCGTTTTCAACGCTACCTGCACCGCGCCGACGATGACGACAGCCTCAGCGACAATGGTGTCTGGAGCATCCTGGAGGATAGCCGCGGCACGCTTTGGGTGGGGACCGATCGAGGGCTCAACCGGCAGCTGGCCGAGGGCCGTTTCAAGCACTACTTTGCGGATCCGGGTAAAAAGGGCGCTCTTGGCCACAACACGGTTACCGTGCTCTTCCAGGACCGCCGGGAGCGCCTCTGGATCGGCACCAACGGCGGTCTCTGCCGCATGGACCCGGCTCGGGAGCAATTTCAATGCTTCACCGAGTCGGATGGCCTGGTGAGCAACTCCATTCGCGCCATGCAGGAAGATGACGCGGGGCAATTGTGGATCGCCAGCAAGAAAGGCCTCTCGCGCTTCGATCCCGACAGTGGCCGTTTCTTCAATTTCGATGCGTTCGACGGGCTCCAGGGAGAGGAGTTCGGCCGCGCCAGCCTGCGGACCGACGATGGGGCGCTGGTGTTTGGCGGCCGCAACGGAATCAACCGCTTTTTCCCCAACGCGATCCGCCCCAATATCCGCAAACCGCCGGTGGCCCTGACCGCTGTGCGGATACTGGGGGAGCCGGTGGACGCCCTGGCGACCATTCTTGAGACGGGCGAAATCCGTCTCACCCACCGCGACTACATGGTCAGCTTCGAATACGCCGCCTTGGATTTCAACGCGCCCGCCAAAAACCGCTACCGCTATCGGATGGAAGGTCTCGATCGGGAGTGGGTGCTGGCGGGCACACGACGCTCCGCTACCTATACGAATCTGGCGGCCGGCCGCTACCGCTTCCACGTTCAGGGATCCAATAACAGTGGGTATTGGAATGACCTCGGGGCCGAGGTTCGCCTCGTTGTGCAACCGGCATGGTGGAATACCTGGCTTTTCAAGGGGGGCCTGCTGGCGGCCGTCTGCGCCCTAATTCTGGTGCAAGTACTGCGGATCGGCCGCCGCCATCGGCAGCTCCAAACCTTCAACCGGCTGATCGAAAACCGCAACAAGGCCCTCTCCACCAGCGAAGCCAGGCTGAAGGCCATCATGGACAACACCACCAGCCTGATCACGCTGAAAGCCTTAACGGGGGAGTATATCGAAGCCAATCGGCCCTTTTGCCGCCTTCTCCAACGCGAGCGGGCGGCCATTGTCGGTCAGGATGATCAGGCCCTGTTCTCCACGGCGGATGCCGCCCAGCTGCGGGACAACGACGCGATCGCACTGGAGCGGGGCGACCCGGTGGAATTGGAGGAGCGGCTCCAAATCGGCAGCCGGGCCCTAACCGTCATTTCGGTGCGCTTCTCCCTCAAGGACACGGAGGATCAGCCATACGCGCTCTGCACCATCGCCACCGACATCACCGAGCGCAAAAGCAGCGAGGAACAGATTCGCCAGCTGCAGGTGTATCTGCAAGAGGTGGTGGATTTCATGCCCTCCATACTGGTGGGGGTGGATGCGCAAGGAGATGTCACCCAGTGGAACGCCCAGGCGGTGGCCTATCGCAACAAGGCGGCCGATGCCGTTCTGGGGAAGCCTGTCGATGCGGTGCTGACCGACCTGCCGCTGGAATGGACCGCCATTCGACAGGCGATCTCTGCCGGCCGGATCTACCGCGCAGAAAGGGTCCGGCATACCGTCGACGATCGGGTCAGAATTGTCGACCTTGTGGTCTACCCGCTTCGGGGGAAAGGCGGTGCCGGTGGTGCCGTGCTGCGATTGGATGAGGTCACCGAGAGGGTGAAAATGGAGGAGATGCTGGTGCAGTCCGAGAAGATGGTCTCGGTGGGGGGGTTGGCCGCTGGCATGGCGCACGAGATCAACAATCCCCTGGCGGGGATCATTCAGAACCTGCAGGTCGTTCGCAACCGGCTCCAGGCGGATCTACCCAAGAGCCGGTCGGTCGCCGCCAGCATTGGATTGGATTTAGCGCTGTTTCAGGCCTATCTGGACCAACGTAAAATCCTGGCCATGCTGAGTGATGTGGATACGGCGGCTCGCCGGGCGGCGGCCATCGTCGCCAATATGCTCTCCTTTAGCCGTAAAAGTGAGGCTGCCGAGACGAGAGCGCAGCACTCCCTGCCAGACCTGATCGATCAAACGCTTGCGCTGGCCGCCAGCGATTATAACTTCAAGAAGCGCTATGATTTTCGGAAGATCGAGATCATTAAAGACTACGACGAAGAGCTGCCCCCGGTTCTCTGCGATGCCGGCAGTTTTCAGCAGGTGCTCTACAACCTCCTGCACAACGCCGCCCAGGCCATGGTGGCTGGCGAACCTGCCCCCCCGCGTCCCAAACCAAGGCTGACCCTGCGGCTGCGTCGGCTGCCGGAGACGGTTCGCATTGAGGTGGCAGACAACGGGCCCGGTATGTCCCCGGAGGTGGCCAGCCGGATCTTCGAGCCCTTCTTCACCACCAAGCCGACGGGTGAGGGCACCGGGCTCGGTCTGGCGGTGGCCTATTTTATCATCACCGAATCCCATCAGGGGACGATCCACGTTGAATCGCAGCCCGGTAAGGGCAGCCGCTTCATCATCGATCTGCCCGTGCCCCCGCCAACCCCCTCCGCATGACGCCCCGGCGCCCGCCCGCTGCATCGCGCTGCCGCTTCCCCGCGCCTTCTTGTGCAAGGGGGCGATTGGCTCTCGCTGAGCCGCCAGATCGCCTGAACCCCCCACCCGCAAAGTATTTCCCAAGACCTGCCGAATAGCAGTGGTTCAAGGAGGACTTTCCCCATGCTATTCGGCTTCATTTTCCTGATCAGCAAATTGTTCATCTGTCTGGGAACCTTCGGATTGAGCGACAAGTTGGATTCGTGGCGGCATCGATGCGGGCGCCAGCATTCTGAAATTTATGCCCAATAAACTCAGCAATCTCTTCATGGTCGGCGTGCTGGCCGCCGGCGTGTTCATCGCCTCCCTGAAGTCGATTCGCTTCTACGCCGAGCCGGGCATGAGGTATTTGGTGCAATATCCCTGGGGCGTCCAGAAAGCGGCGCTGCAGCCTGGCTTCCATGCCCGCTGGCTGGGAGAGGTGATTCCCTTCAAGAAGTTTCTGACCATCGCCTTCGTGGAAAAAAATAGCCATCGCAATGCCTTCTCGGGCACCGCCGCCGTCTATGAGATCCGCTTTAACGACAGCGTCACCGCCAATGTGAAGATGACGGCGCGCTTTGAACTGCCCGATAACGAAAGCCAGTTTCTGCCCATGGCGGTGGCCTAACGGAGCCAGGAAAATCTGATCTACGCGACCCTCATTCCCACCATGCAGGCGGCGATGCCCAATTCCGGCCGCATGTACGCCGCCCAGGCGTATATTTCCGGCAAAGGCGGCAATTTCAAGAACGCCGTCCTGGACCAGATCCGCAATGGTATTTTTCTGCTGGATATTCAAGAGGAGAAGACCTATATCGGCAAGGAGCGCATCGCCGAGGCAGATTCGCGGACCATCCAGCAGGACCAGACCCTGAGGGTCTATGTGCGCAAATGCATCGGCCCCGACGGTCAGGAACTGCGCAAGGATGCCGGCGACAACCCCCTCAAGACGTTCGGCATCACCCTCATTCAGGCCAATGTGCAGGATGTGGATCCCGATCCGGGGTTCAAGAAGAAACTTCTCGAACAGCGCGAGGCGGCCGCTCCGGTCGCCATCGAACGCGTGATCGCCGCCGAGAGCAAGGCCAAGGAGGCCAAGCAGGAGCAGCTCCGGCGGGTGACCCTGGCGGAGACCTTGATGAAGGAATCGGCGGTCGAGAAGGAGCGCAAGGAGATTGAACTGGCCACCGCCCGCATAGAGGCCCAGCGCATCGAGGCGCTGGCCGAGGCGGGGGCCAACAAGCGGCGCAAGCTGATGCAGGCGGACAACGCCCTCGAAAACGGCTGGATGTTTTGGTCGAGGTCTCCAAAGCCTACGCCGTCCTCCTCAAAAACAAACAGCTCGTTCCCGGCGTGGCGATCACCGGCAGTGAGGGGGAGGGCCAGCCCAATGCCACCGACCTGATCTCGCTGCAGGGCCGCCGCTCGCCATTGGAGGCAAGACCCATGACCTATGCGTTTTACACCTGTGATGTGTTTACTGACCGGCGCTTCGGGGGCAATCCCCTGGCGGTACTGCCCGCTGCGGAAGGATTGACCACCGACCAGATGCAGCAGATCGCCCGTGAGTTTAACTATTCGGAAACCACCTTCGTTCTGCCACCGGAAGCCGGCCACACCCGCAGGGTGCGGATCTTCACTCCGGCGAGGGAGGTGCCCTTCGCCGGGCATCCCAATATCGGCACCGCCTGTGTGCTGGCCGCCGCCGGCGAACTGGGGGACATTGGCACCAGCGCCGAGGTCGTGTTCGAAGAAGGCGCCGGGCTGGTCCCCATTACCGTCGAGCGGCAGCGCGGTGGTGGCTTTTGGGCCGAGCTGCAGGCCCCCCAGCCGCTGACGCTGGGCCCCACGGTGCCGGCGGCGGCCATCGCGGCCGCCCTCGGCCTGCCGGCGGAAGCGGTGGTCACCGACCACCATCCACCCCGGGTGGCATCCGTGGGGCTACCCTTCATCATGGCCGAAGTGCGCAATCGCGCCGTCCTGGCCCAGGCCCGCATCCATCTGGACGCTTTCGCCGAGGTGCCGGTGACGGACATGAAGCCCGACATCCATCTCTACACCCGCAGTGCAGACAGCTTCGATATCCGGGCCCGCATGTTCGCCCCGCTTGACGGAGTGCCCGAGGATCCCGCCACCGGCAGCGCCAACTGCGCCCTGGCCGGCCTTTTGGGCCATCTCGAGGAACCTCTCTCTGGCACCTTCGCGTGGCGCATCGCGCAGGGGGTTGAGATGGGGCGCCCCAGCCGCCTCCATGCCCGCTGCGAAAAACGGGACGGCGCTGTGGTGGCCACCTGGATCGGGGGCGGCTGCGTCATAGTGAGCGAGGGCTGCCTCTATCTGGAGTAGGCGCCCAGGGAAAGGGCGACGCTGCTGAGGCAATTGGCGGGGATCGGCCCTATCTTCCCTGGAACACCGCCTCGCGGCG
Organism: Desulfosarcinaceae bacterium; assembly: GCA_030066015.1. Classification (GTDB taxonomy): domain Bacteria; phylum Desulfobacterota; class Desulfobacteria; order Desulfobacterales; family Desulfosarcinaceae; genus JASJCL01. Next base: position 20,854 of record JASJCL010000082.1, read on the forward strand.
TTCCGTGAAGGCCGCCAGCCCCTCCTGGGCGTCCCGGCTCTGCATCAGGGGCACCAGATCGGGGAGCAGTTGCCGCATGGCGGCCAGTTCCCCCTCCCGCCGGGCCAATCGAGCGGAGCGCAGGGTGGCCTGGACGCCCAGCGGCGCCTGTTGAGAAATGGTGTCGGCGATGGCGGCCGCACGCGCCCGCTCCTCACCCGACGGCACTGTCTCCTGCACCAAGCCCATCCGCAATGCGTCATCCGCCCGTAGGCTATCACCGGTGAGCAGGTAGCGCATGGCGTTGCCCCAACCGATCTCCTGATGCAGTCGAATGGTGGCCCCGCCCACGGGATAGATGCCGCGTTTGATCTCGATCTGGCCGAAACGGGTGTTGGCGGCGGCGACGCGGATGTCGGTGGCCAGCAGCAACTCGATGCCGATGGTCAGGCAGATGCCCTGGACCGCCATGACGATGGGCTTGTTCAGTTGCGCTTGCGAATAGATGCCCAGAGGGTCGATGGCGTCTTCGGGAAGTTCGGGAAATCGACCGCTGGCGAACACATCCACCCAGCCAGGCAGGTCCAATCCGGCGGTGAAATGGGCACCCTCCGCGAACAGCAGGCCGCAGCGCAGATGGGGTTCAGCCGCCAGCCGGCCGTATGCCCTGGCCAGATCGCGATACATGCCGACGGTAAAGGCGTTGCGCTTGGCGGGCCGGTTGATGCCGATCTGCAGCACATGTCCCTTCTTCTCGGTGGTGATGGCGGCGGTGGTCATTCGAATCTCCTTGGGGCTACGGGGTCTGTCGGCCAGGGTGCCGAAGGGCACACACCGTCCGGCGCTTAAC
>JASJCL010000083.1 GCA_030066015.1 Desulfosarcinaceae bacterium
ATTTCTGGTCGGGGCGAGAGGATTTGAACCTCCGACCCCTTGAACCCCATTCAAGTGCGCTACCAGACTGCGCTACGCCCCGACGAGAAAGCTGTCCTTTAGCAACAATGGTCCGGGATGTCAAATGAGAACTGCCGCCTGAGCAGTGGCATTGCAGTGCCTGGCACGGCGGCGAAGCGACCCGGTCGTTCTCGACTCCTGGAGGTCCTGGGTGACCCCGGGACGGTGTTGTGCTATTGTGAAGCCGATAGTTTAAAACCTCTCCACCGAGCGGCCGAACTCCTGGGTTGCTGCCCGCCACCCCCCACAGCAAAGGGCTTCTGATGGCCAAAAACGCTCCGACCATCGCCAAGCTTCCGCCCACCCTGGTCCCGGGGGACCGCATTGCCGTTGTGGCGCCGGCGGGGCCTTTTAATCGGGAGAAGTTCGATGCGGGATTGGCCGTATTGCGGGGGTGGGGGCTGGAACCGGTTCTGGGGTCCCATACGGCGGCGCGCAAGGGCTACCTGGCCGGTGAAGACGGTGAACGGGCAGGGGACCTACGCGCGTTTCTGACGGATCCGTCCTTGAAGGCCATCATCGCTGCGCGGGGCGGCTACGGGTGCCTGCGCCTGCTGCCGCTGATTGATGCGGCCGTGTTGGATGGACCGGCCAAGTGGCTGGTCGGGTTCAGCGACATCACCACGCTGCACCATTATCTTTCGCAGCGGGCCGGCTGGGTCACCCTGCATGGACCGATGGTCACGACCCTGGCGACCGCCGACGGGGGCTCGCGGCGCCACTTGTGGTCGATATTGAGCGGAGCGGCAAACCGCACGCTGCACTTCTCCCTGGGGGAAGCACTGCTGCCGGGTGTGGCCGAAGGGGTGGTCACCGGCGGCAATCTCACCACGCTCTGTCACCTCCTGGCAACACCGTATCAACCGAAGTTGGCCGATCGGCTGCTGTTCCTGGAGGATGTGGGCGAGGCACCCTATCGCATCGACCGGATGCTGACCCAGATGGCGCTGGCAGGCTGCTTCGAGAAGCTGGCTGGCGTGGTCCTGGGGCAGTTCACCGGCTGTGGCGCCTGGGAAGAGATTCGCGACCTGTTTCGCGAACGCCTGGCGCCATTGGGGATACCGCTTGCTGCGGGGATATCCGCCGGGCACGGATCGCCCAACCTGGCCCTACCGTTCGGCCTGGCGGCGACGCTCGATTCCGACCGACACGCCCTGACCTATCACTATCCGAAAGATAATGGCCCATGAGCGGCAGGGGATTCACACCCGAGAGCGAGGCCCTGATCGACCGCTTCATGCGGCGGGCGGTGAGTCAACGCGTGTTCCCGGGCGCTGTATTGTGGGTGGCACGGGAGGGGCAGATCTGCTTTGAGCGGGCCTATGGTCTCGGTGATCTCTTCTCCCACCAGGCGGTGACGACGGATACCCGCTTCGATCTCGCGTCACTGACCAAGCCGTTGGCCACGGCCCTGGTGGTGCTGGACCTCGTCGACGACGGCACCCTCTCGTTGGAGCAGCCGCTTGGAACGCTGCTGCCGGCGGCCGGTCAAGGGGCACTTGCGCGCATCACCTTGCGCCAGCTGCTGAACCACACCAGCGGACTGGCCGCCTGGCGACCCTATTTCCACACATTAAAAAGGTGGCCGCCGGGGCAACGCGCCACCCGACTGATGGAACTGCTCCTCGGCGAGAAACTGGAAGCGGATCCCGGCAGCCGGTTCTGCTACAGCGATCTGGGATATTTACTTCTAGGAGAGCTCGTGGCGGTGGTGAGCGGGCAGCGTCTGGCCGCCTATTTCTCGAAACGCCTGCTCAACCGCTTGCAGATCGCGGATCTCTGTTTTGCGCCGCGCTCACGGCCCTCGCCCTTCATATCCCGACAGGTGGCGGCAACGGAGTTTTGTCCCTGGCGCGGCCGGCTGCTCAAGGGGCAGGTGCATGACGACAACGCCTGGATTCTGGATGGGGTAGCCGGGCACGCTGGGCTTTTCGGAACGGCCGCCAGTGTGGGGCGGCTGCTCTCCGCCCTGCTGGGCGCCTACCATGGAGAGGAAGCGGGGCCGCTGTCCCCGGCCATGGTCCGGCATGCCTGGTGTCGCGACAGGCAGACACCCCATGGGCTAGGCTTCGATTTCCCGGCGATTAAAAACTCGAGCGCCGGCGGTTACTTCTCATTTGCTTCGGTGGGCCACCTGGGCTTCACCGGAACCTCTTTCTGGGTCGATCTCCCGCGCCGAATCACGGTTGTGCTGCTCTCCAACCGGGTGCATCCCACCCGCCACAACAATGCCATCCAGACCTTCCGTCCCCTGCTGCACGACGCTCTCATGACGGCCCTGCTGCAGGGCTGAACCGTCCTGGGCATGATGCCGGGCAGCGCTTTCGCCACACCGTATCTGGTGTCGACCGGAAAATCTGCCTGAAATACAATACCTTGGCGTTGCCAACCCGCAGCGCTGGGGCTACAATCTTAATTCTATATAAATTAAGTATAATTATGTATAAAACGGCTAATGTTGCTCCGACGGGCTGCCGACATTAAAAAGTGGATGCTGTCCGGGGTCAGGGCCTGAAATGCATCTTGATATCACACACAATATTTGGTAGCGAGTCGGATCGTCGCATCGACCTCCAACCGCATCTGCCGCCGATTCATCTCCGGCGGAATCTTCGGCGTAACGATACCATCTGACAGCGCATCTTGGCGCTCCACGAATGAGGCACTATGAATTTTTTTCTGGATTCACTCCTTGGCGTCTTTTCAAGCGACCTGGCCATCGATCTCGGTACGGCCAACACACTGGTGTATGTAAAAGGTAAGGGCATCGTGCTGAGCGAGCCCTCGGTGGTAGCCGTGCGTACCGACGACCGTACCAAAAACCGGGTCCTCGCCGTGGGGTTGGAAGCCAAGAACATGCTGGGCCGGACGCCGAGCAATATTGTCGCCATCCGTCCCATGCGCGACGGGGTCATCGCCGACTTCGACGTCACCGAGGCGATGTTGCGCCATTTCATCCACAAGGTTCACAACCGGCGCACCTTCGTGCGGCCGCGCATCATCATTGCCGTGCCCTCGGGCATCACCCAGGTGGAGAAACGGGCGGTCAAGGAGTCGGCCGAATCTGCTGGAGCACGGGAAGTGTTTCTCATCGAAGAGCCCATGGCGGCGGCCATCGGCGCCGATTTGCCCATCACCGAACCCACCTGCAACATGGTGGTGGATATCGGCGGCGGCACCACCGAGGTGGCCGTCATCTCCCTGGCCGGCATCGTTTACAGCCGTTCCCTGCGGGTCGCCGGCGACAAGATGGACGAAGCCATCATCCAGTACATCAAGCGCAAATACAATCTGCTCATTGGTGAGCGCACCTCTGAGGCGATCAAAACCACCATCGGCAACGCCTATCCGGAGCCCGATCACGTGGACACCATCGAGGTCAAGGGGCGCGATCTGGTTTCCGGCATCCCCAAAATTCTGGCCATCGATTCCGATGAGATTCGTACCGCCATCTCCGAGCAGATCGATGCCATCGTCGAGACGGTCAAGATCGCTTTGGAGCAGACCCCGCCCGAACTGGCCGCCGACATCGTCGACCGCGGCATCGTCCTCACCGGTGGCGGGGCCCTTCTTAAAAACTTGGACAAGCTGCTGCGCGAAGAGAGTGGGCTGCCCATCACGGTGACGGAGGACCCCCTCTCCACAGTGGCGCTGGGATCGGGCAAGGCGCTCGACAGCCTGGAAATACTCAAGCAGGTGGTCATCCTATAGGATCTCTATAGATGTTCTCCCGGAAGATGGTGGTGATCGTTGGGGCCCTCGTGCTGATCGCCGCGTCCGTCATCATCATCAGCATCAACAGCCGCCGCAGCCCGCTGGCAGATCCGACCGGTGGTGTGGCCGTCGGTCTTTTCGCCCCCTTTCAGGAAGCCTTCACGACGGCTGCCGGATTCGTCTCCGGCATCTGGCGCAACTACTTCGCCCTGGTGGGTTTGGCCGAAGAGGCCCAGGAGATGCGCCGCCAGCTGAGTCAGGCCAAAGCCGATCTCAATCAATACGAAGAGACGCGGCAGGCCAATCGGCGTCTGCGCAGCCTGCTCAATTTTCGCACGCGAACCGCCAGCGACGCCATCGCCGCCGAAGTGATCGGCCGTGATCCGTCTCCCTGGTTCAAAACCATCATCATCAATAAAGGATACACCGACGGGGTCTTCAAGGCCTCACCCGTGGTGGTGCCCGAGGGAATCGTCGGACTGGTGGTGGCCACCTCGGCACACTTCGCCAAGGTGCTTCTCATCATCGACCAGAACAGTGCCGTGGATGCGAAAGTGCAGGCCACCCGCGCCCGTGGCATCGTCAAGGGGGATCCCACCGGCCGGGGCAGCTTCAACTATGTCCTGCGCAAGCATGAGATCAGCCTGGGCGACAGCGTGATCACGTCAGGCTTGGACGGCGTCTTTCCCAAGGGCCTGCCCATCGGTCGGGTCTCGGAGATCGTCCGTCTCAGCGCCGGTATTTTTCAGGAGATCGCCATCACGCCGTACGTGGACTTCGAAACCCTTGAGGAGGTTCTGGTCCTGGCGCCGCCGGAGCGGCATGACTTGCAGGAGGCGCCGTGAGTTTTCTCTTCTACCTCATGGCGGGCGTCCTCCTGATCCTCCTGCAGACCACGCTGCTGCCGGAAATGCCGCTAGCCGGCGCCAGCTACGATCTGTTGACCCCCGTCGTGATCCATATCAGCGTCTACCGTCCCTTGCGGGAGGGGATTCCGCTGATCCTGCTGCTGGGTGCCAGTATGGACGGTCTCAGTGGCGGTCCTCCGGGACTTTACGTGTCACTCTATGTCTGGCTCTATTTGGCCATGCGCCACCTGCGCCAGTTTCTGCATGTGGGCAACCTCATCCTCCTATCCCTCGTCGCCGTGGCCGGTGTGGGTCTCGAGAGCCTGGCCTTTTTTGGCCTTATCGGGCTACAATCGCCCATCGGGAACATCTGGCTGGTGGCCGCGCACACCTTTTTTCGGCAACTGGCCTTCGCCCTCTTCACGGTGCCCATCATCCTGTTCACGCTTCAGGTTGGACAGCGCAAAGTGGGCCGTCTACAGAAAACCATGGGGAGCGAGAACGGAGCGGGCTGATGGACCAATATCTCGATACCACCGATGCCGATTGGTTCAAGCCGCGCCTCATGGGCGTGATGGTCGTCATCAGTGCCGCCTTCGTTGTGCTCATCGTACGTCTGCTCTACCTTCAGGTGATCGAGGGGGCCGAATACCAGCGTCTCTCCGCCATCAACAGCATTCGGCTGCAGAGTGTGGACGCCCCGCGGGGGCTGATTTACGACCGCAATGGCCGGCTGCTGGTGGACAACCGGCCCGCTTTCGATCTGAGCATCATTCCCAAGGATGCCAAGCCAGTTGGTCAGACCTTGACGATGCTCTCCCGGCATACCCGGATTCCCCTGGTGGAACTGGAAGGCCAGCTGGCCAAATACAGGGGCCGCGCATCCTACAAGCCGGTTCCGCTGAAGAGTGACATCGGCCGGGATCTGCTGGCGGCGGTGGAAGTGCACCGGTTTGAACTGCCCGGCATCCGGGTGGATGTGCGTCCAAGACGCAACTACCTGGTCGAGCGCTCCGCCACCCATGCCCTGGGCTATCTGGGGGAGATCAGCGAGGATGAGCTGGCGTCCGACGTTTGCGAGGATTGTCGGGGGGGCGATTATGTGGGCAAAACCGGTCTGGAGCGTGCCCTGGAGGGTCATATGCGTGGCAAGCGCGGCGGCCGCCAGGTGGAGGTCAACGCCGCCGGTCAAGTGGTGCGGGTGCTCAAGACCGTGGACGCCTTACCGGGAAAGAATATCTTTCTCACCATCGATGCCGAGCTGCAGGCCGTCGCCGAAGCCCAGTTGGTCGGAAAGGCCGGCGCCGTCGTGGCGGTGGATCCCACCAATGGTGAGATCCTCTGCATGGCCTCCAGCCCCACCTTCGACCAGAATATCTTCATCACCGGCGTCAGCCGCGAGGCATGGCAGCAACTGTCCAGCGATCCCTACCGCCCCTTCGAGAACAAGGCCGTGCAGGCCGAATACCCGCCGGCCTCCACCTACAAAATCATCACCGCCATCGCCGGTCTGGAAGAGGGCGTGATTGACGAGAACACCACCTACGACTGCCCCGGCCACCTGCGGTTCGGCAACCGCACCTTCCGTTGCTGGCGCCGTGCCGGCCATGGCACGGTCGATGTCAACAAAGCCCTGGCGGAGTCCTGCGATGTGTTTTTCTACCATGTGGGGACCGAACTGGGCATCGATCGACTGGCCTGGTATGCCAAGGCCTGCGGCCTGGGCAGTCCCACCGGTGTCGGCCTGTACCCCGAGGGCCGTGGCCTGGTGCCCACGGCCGCCTGGAAGAAAAAACGGGTCGGGGTCTCCTGGCAGCGTGGCGAAACCCTCTCGGTGGCCATCGGACAGGGTTACAACCTCACCACCCCGATTCAACTGGCCATGCTGACGGCCGCCGTGGCCAATGGCGGTGATCGTCTCCAGCCGTCACTGGTGAAGAGCATCAAGACCGCCGAAGGGCACCTCGTTACCCAGGCGCAGCGCAAGTTGGTGGGGCATTTGCCGGTCAACCCGACCAACCTGGACCTGGTGAAACACGGTCTTTGGACCGTGGTGAACCACACCAAGGGAACGGCCTACAAAGCACGCATCGAGGGGCTGGAGATGTGCGGCAAGACCGGGACCGCGCAGGTCATTGGACGCAAGCCCGGTGTCAATATTTCCGAAGAGGACCTGGCCCAGCATCTCAAGCCGCACGCCTGGTTCGTGGGCTACGCCCCGGCCATCGATCCCAAGATTGCGGTGGCCGTCATCGTGGAAAATGGCGAACACGGCTCCTCGGCCGCCGCACCGGTGGTCAGCGCCGTGATACGGCACTATCTGTTGGGACCGGTGCCCGAGGTGGAAGAGGGGGCGGGTGTTGTCGCCGCTGTTGATGCTGCCGGGGCGACCGAGCGAAGCAACTGATGAGACACCCCATATGGATGGGGCCAATCATCCATCTTAATAAATCGGTTCATCAGGGGCCCATCACCGGCCCGCATCCGCGGAGGGTTCGACCGAAGCTTCGCTGCGCTTGGCCGCCGACGGATGAACCGCAAGATCTATCTATCGGGTACCTGTCATGTTCGATCGCCGTCTGGTGCAATATTTTGACTGGGGCTTGTTGGGGCTGACCAGCCTCATCGCCGCCATGGGGCTGGTGGCGCTCTACAGCGCCGTAACGGCGGGAGGGCCTGCGGCCGAACGCGTTCTCTTCGTCAAACAGCTGATCTGGTACGGCGTGGGGCTGGCGGCCATGATCGTGACCTTCGTGTTCAGTTACAAGAGCTTTGAACGCTGGGGGCACATGATCTATTTGGGCTCGGTCGGACTCCTGGTGGCGGTGATCTTCTTTGGCAAATACGTGGGGGGGGCCAAGCGCTGGATCGCATTGGGGCCGGCCTCCATCCAGCCCTCGGAATTGGCCAAAGTGGCCGTGATCATCATCTTGGCGAGGGTCTACGCCAAGATGGCCACCACCAGCGGCTTCAATCTGCGCGACCTGGTGACCCCCGCTATTTTGGTGCTGATCCCCTTTGGTCTCATCGTCCAGCAACCCGACCTGGGCACCGCCATGGTGGTGGCCCTCATCGCCGCCTCCATGACCCTCTTTGTCAAGATTCAGAACCGCACCCTGCTCACCATGGCCATCGGCTGCGGCTGCGCCCTGCCGCTGGCCTGGCTATTCGCGCTCAAAGAGTACCAGAAACAGCGCGTCCTGACCTTCCTCGACCCCGAGCGGGATCCGCTCGGCCACGGCTATCACATCATTCAATCCAAGATCGCCATCGGCTCGGGCATGTTTACCGGCAAAGGATTTCTGAAGGGCACCCAGAATACCCTCAACTTCCTGCCCGAGCAGCATACCGATTTCATCTTCTCTGTACTGGCCGAAGAGTGGGGGATGCTGGGGGCACTCGGGCTCATTCTGGTGTTCCTGCTGATCCTGGCCTGGGGCCTCAACATCGCCTATGGCTGCCGCGACCCCTTCGGCACCATTCTCTGCGTGGGGGTGGTCGCCATGATTTTCTGGCAGGTTTTCATCAATATTGGTATGGTCATGGGGCTCCTGCCGGTGGTGGGCGTGACCCTACCCTTCATCAGCTACGGCGGGTCCTCCATCATCACCATGATGATCGGCGTGGGGATCCTGATGAACGTGAGCATGCGTCGGTTTCTATTCGAGCAGTAATGGCGTCGACGAGCGCCGGAATTGGCCGACTGTTCTTATCGGGGCCGCCCTTTAGAGGACGAGGATTATCCGTTTGTCTAATGACTCACAAGGGACCCCTAGTGATTTAGGCAATTCGCCACCAACCGCCGTGAAGGCCACATACGCAAGGAGAACCCATGCGCAAAGAGAAGAACGCCGAAACCATCTCTACCCTGTTGGGGGCGGGCACTTCCGTCGAGGGAACCCTCGAGTTCAGAGACACCATTCGTCTGGACGGTCAAGTGCGCGGTAAGATCATCAGCCCATCGGGAACCCTGATCATCGGCGAAAAGGCCCTCATAGAGGCGGAAGTCAGCGTTGGCACAGTGATCATCAAAGGAACCGTGAACGGCCGCATCGAAGCCCAGGACCGGGTAGAGATTTACGCCCCGGCGAGGGTCAACGGCGACGTCGTAACCCCCTCCATCGCCGTAGATGCGGGGGTGGTCTTCAATGGTCAGTGCACGATGCTGACCGCCGATTCGCCAACCGCCAAAAAGGCCCCACCTGCAAAGGAAAAAGCGGGCGAATAGCCCCCTCCCACCCACCAAAAAGTTTAAAAAACCTTTGACATCCATTCGATCCGAATGGTATACGACGCCGGTGTTTATACCCTTCTTAACTATAACAATTTATAGCTTTTTCCTTAATTTAAATTCGAGTCACCACTCTGCTCAGGAGGCGCTTTCTTATGGTTAGCATCGATGGCTCCGTAATCATTCAGATTGTCAATTTTCTCATTCTGATCTTCGCCATGAATCTGGTCTGTTATAAGCCAATTCGCAAGGTATTGCTGGATCGCAAAAGCAAAGTGGATGGGCTGGAGGACAGTATCGAGACGCTGTCCGGCGATGCAGTGGAGAAAGACAAGGCGTACGCAGATGGTTTGCGGGCCGCCCGCGTCAAGGGCCAGAAGGAGAAGGAGGCCATGATGGACGCGGCCTCGGCGGAGGAGAAAGCCCTCGTCACTAAGATCACCGACGATGCCCAGGCGGAGCTCAACGAGATCAAGGCTAAGATAGCCTCAGAAACAGATACGGTTAGGGCAGCGCTGCAGAAGGAGGTCGACACCTTCGCCGGCGCGATAACGGAAAAAATTTTGGGGAGGGCTGTTTAATGAAAATTCCTTTTCTTAACAGAAAGGGTGGCGCCAGGGGTTACCGCATGGTGGCGGTGATGGCCCTGGCGTTGCTGTTGTTGGGGGGAGGGCTGGCCTTCGGCGCAAGCGGCGGCGACCATGGCGAAGGGCACGGCGAAGCCAAAGGGTGGGTGGCGACCGACACCTACCGGGTGATGAATTTCACCGTCTTGGCCGTAGCGCTGTTCTTCATCATACGCAAGCCGGCGAGTCAGGCGCTCAATGGGCGCATCCAGGGGATCAAGGAGCAGCTTGAGGACCTGGAGGCGAAAAAGACCGCCGCCGAGAAGACGCTGGCCGAGTACGACACCAAGCTCGCTGCGCTGGAAAAGGAGGCCGAGGGACTGGTGGCCGACTATATCAAGCAGGGAGAGGCTGCCAAGGCGAAGATCCTGGCGGAAGCCGCCGAGAGTGCAGACAAGCTCAGGGAGCAGGCCAAGCGCAACATCGAGCACGAGTTCAAGCGCGCCAAAGAGCAGTTGCGCGACGAGGTGGTCGAGGCGGCCCTGGTCAAGGCGGAGGATGTCATTCGGCAGCAAATTTCGGACGATGACCAGAATCGGCTGGTGGACGAATACTTAGAGAAGGTGGTGGCATAGTGAAGAATCTGGCAATTGCACGACGATACGCCAAGGCGCTGCTGCTCATCGGCAAGGAGGACGGGAATACCGAGACCTACCGTGCCGAGCTCGGCGGGGTGGCCCAGCTGATCGCCAGCGAGAAGGATCTGGAGGAGGCGGTCGCCAACCCCCTTTACGACGTCGAGGGGCGCAGGAAGGTGCTGACGGCCGTAATCGAAAAGCTGGCGCTATCCAAGGTGACCGCCTCTTTTCTGGTCTTCCTTTTCGACAAGGGGCGCATTGGTTTTCTGCAGAGCATCAACGACTTCTATCAGAAATTGGCGGATGAGCTCAAAGGCGTTGCCCATGCGAGCCTTATCTCAGCTACGGAGCTCTCATCCGAAGCCGTCGAGAAGATCCGCTCGGCCCTGTCAAATAAGACGGGCAAAGAGATCATCCTGGATGTACAGCAGGATCCGGAACTGATCGGGGGAATCGTCACCCAGATCGGTGACCTTGTATTGGATGGCAGTGTAAAAACACAATTACTCAATATGAGAGAATCTTTGAAGAGGGGTGAGAGCGTCTAATGGAATTAAGAGCTGAAGAGATAAGCCAAATTATCAAAGAGCAGATCACGGATTACGACAAGAAGGTTGAACTCAGCGAGACTGGCGTCGTGTTGAGCGTTGGTGACGGCATCGCCCGCGTCTATGGTCTCGAGCAGGCCATGGCCCTGGAGCTGGTGGAGTTTCCCGGCGGCGTTCTCGGCCTGGTGCTCAACCTCGAAGAGGACAACGTGGGTGTGGCCATCATGGGCGACGACCTGGGCATCAAAGAGGGTGACCTGGTCAAACGCACCAAGCGCATCGCCGAAGTGCCCGTGGGCGAGGCTACCCTGGGCCGCGTGCTGGACGGCACCGGCGCCCCCATCGACGGCAAGGGCCCTGTGGACACCCAGGAGACTCGCCGCGTGGAGATGGTGGCCCCCGGCGTCATCGCCCGTAAGAGCGTGCACGAGCCCTGCTATACCGGCCTCAAGGCGGTCGACGCCATGACGCCCGTGGGCAAGGGGCAGCGCGAACTTATCATCGGCGACCGCCAGATCGGCAAAACCGCCTGCGCCATCGACGCCATCCTGGCCCAGAAGGAAACCGACGTCTTCTGCATTTACGTCGCCTGCGGTCAGAAAAAGTCAACCGTCGCCCAGGTGCATGCCGTTCTGGAAAAACACGGGGCCATGGAGTACACCACCATTATTTCGGCCTGCGCCAGCGACCCGGCCACCCTGCAGTATATCGCGCCGTACGCCGGCTGCGCCATGGGCGAGTATTTCCGCGACAAGGGCCAGCACGCCCTGATCATTTACGACGACCTTTCCAAACAGGCCGCCGCCTACCGCCAGGTCTCCCTGCTCCTGCGCCGTCCACCGGGACGCGAGGCCTACCCGGGTGACATTTTCTACAACCACAGCCGCCTGCTGGAAAGATCGGCCAAGCTCAACGACGAGCTGGGCGCCGGCTCTCTCACCGCCCTGCCCATCATCGAGACCCAGGCCGGTGACGTGTCGGCCTTTATCCCCACCAACGTGATCTCCATCACCGACGGCCAGATCTACCTCGAGCCTTCTCTGTTCTTCGCCGGTGTGCGTCCGGCCATCAACGTCGGTCTGTCGGTCTCCCGCGTCGGTGGCGCCGCCCAGGTCAAGGCGATGAAACAGGTCGCCGGTACCCTGCGGCTGGACATGGCCCAGTTCCGCGAGCTGGAGGCCTTCGCCGCCTTCGGCTCCGATCTCGATGCCGCCACCCAGAAGCAGCTGACCCGTGGCCAGCGTCTGGTGGAGATCCTCAAGCAACCCCAGTACCAGCCCCTGCCCATGGAGAAGCAGGTGACCATCCTGTACGCCGGCACCAAGGGGTACCTCGATGATTTCCCCGCCGAGACCGCGGGCAAATACGAAGCCGGCCTCTTTCCCTTTATTGAAGAGCGCTATCCCCAGATCCTCAGCGGCCTGAAAGAGAAGCAGGCCATCGACGACGATTTGGATAAGGCCCTCGCGGAAGCCTTGACCGCCTACAACGAAGAGTTCAAGGATACCATTCAATAAAACCGCAGCCGCCAGTCGGTTGCCCGCAGGCGTTTGATATTGGGCCAACTTGGGCAACCGCTGCGACGGCTTACGACAGATAGGGGCACGGGTATATGCCAACACTGAAAGAGGTCCAGCTAAAAATAGAGGGCGTTAAGAAGACGAAGCAGATCACCAAGGCGATGAACATGGTGGCTACTTCCCGTCTGCGGGGCGCACAGCAGAACAGCGACGCGTTCCGGCCATACGCCGCCAAGTTTAGCGAGGTGCTGGGCAGCCTGGCCGAAAAGGCCGGTGAGGAGGCCAGCAGTCCGCTCTTGGTCCCCAAGGAGGCGGTTGAGCAGGTGCATATCGTTCTATGCACCTCCGATCGCGGCTTGTGCGGTGGTTTCAACCTCAACCTGATTTCGGAAGCGGAAAAGCTTCTCAAAGCCTGCCAGGCGGAGGGGAAAACGGTATCCATCTCCTGTTTTGGCAAAAAGGGCCGCGACTGGGCCAAAAAGGCCGATGCGACCCTCGAAAACGAATACCTGGGCGTCGTCGGTTCGCGGTTCGGCTTCAATGTGGCCGCCACATCGGGTCGCGAGATCGTGGACAAATTCCTCGAAGACGAATACGACGAGGCTTACCTGATCTATTCCGACTTCCAGGGGATGGCCAAGCAGATTCCCACGGTGCGCCAGCTGCTGCCCATTCCGCCCATCGAAAGCGATTCGGCCGAGGTGGCAGAGGAAGCCGCCGATGCGGCCTATCAGGCGGAGCACATCTGCGAGCCGTCGGTGGGTCAGCTACTGGCCGAATTGCTGCCCAAGAATGTGTACGTGCAGATCTTCAGCGGTCTGCTGGAGACCTCCACCAGCGAGCATGCCGCTCGCATGATGGCCATGGATAACGCCACCAAGGCGTGTAATGATATGATCGACAGCTTGACCCTGACTTACAACAAGGCCCGCCAGGCGGCGGTGACATCGGAACTGATGGACATCGTCGGCGGTGCCGAGGCCCTTAAAGGGTAGGCCCGAGTAAGGGTAGCCCCTTGAAAGGGTAGGCGCTCAAAGGGTAATCGTTCGAAGAGTCGACTTACTCGCACTTAAATTCCGTCACAGGAGGAAAAGATAGATGGCTGAGAACATTGGAAAAGTAACCCAGGTAATGGGTCCCGTTGTCGACGTCGAGTTTGAACAGGGCCAACTGCCGAACATTCTCACCGCGTTGACGCTGTCCAACCCGGCGATCAACGACGAAGCCGACAACCTGGTGATCGAGGTCGCCCAGCACCTTGGCGACAACGTGGTCCGCACCATCGCCATGGATGTTACCGACGGTCTCGTGCGCGGGATGCCGGTCAAAGACACCGGTTTGCCCATCCAGATGCCCGTGGGCGAGGCCAGCCTCGGCCGCGTGCTCAACGTGGTGGGCCGCCCTGTGGACGGCCTGGGCGAGGTCAGCCAGGAGAAGCTGATGCCCATCCACCGTCCGGCCCCGGCCTTCACCGAACAGGACACCGAGGTGCGCGTCCTCGAGACCGGTGTCAAGGTGATCGACCTGCTGGTGCCCTTTCCCCGCGGTGGTAAAATGGGGATGTTCGGCGGCGCCGGCGTGGGCAAGACCGTCATCATGATGGAGATGGTCAACAACATCGCCATGCAACACGGTGGTATCTCCGTGTTCGCCGGCGTGGGGGAACGCACCCGCGAGGGCAACGACCTCTACCACGAAATGAAGGATTCCGGCGTTCTGCCCAAGGCGGCCCTGATCTACGGTCAGATGACCGAACCACCGGGGGCGCGTGCCCGCGTCGCCCTGTCCGGGCTGACCTGCGCCGAGTATTTTCGCGATGTGGAAGGTCAGGACGTGCTGATCTTCATCGATAACATCTTCCGCTTCACCCAGGCCGGTTCCGAGGTGTCCGCCCTGCTCGGCCGCATGCCCTCCGCTGTGGGGTATCAGCCCACGCTGGCCGTCGACCTCGGTGGTCTGCAGGAACGCATCACCTCCACCGACAAGGGCTCCATCACCGCTGTGCAGTGCGTGTACGTGCCGGCCGACGACTTGACCGACCCGGCCCCGGCCACCACCTTCGCCCACCTCGACGGCACCGTGGTGCTTTCCCGACAGATCGCCGAGCTCGGCATCTACCCGGCGGTGGATCCCCTGGACTCCACCAGCCGCATCCTCGACCCGGCCGTCATCGGTGAGGAACACTACGCCGTGGCCCGCCAGGTTCAGCAGATGCTTCAGAAATACAAGGAGCTCCAGGACATCATCGCCATCCTCGGTATGGAGGAGCTCAGTGAGGAGGACAAGCTCACTGTCCAGCGCGCCCGCAAGATTCAGCGCTTCCTCAGCCAGCCCTTCCACGTAGCGGAGACCTTTACCGGTAAGCCTGGCAAATACGTCAAGGTCGAAGACACGGTACGGGCCTTCAAGGAGATCGTCGACGGCGAGCACGATGCTATTCCCGAGCAGGCGTTTTACATGAAGGGCGGCATCGAAGAGGTGTTGGAGGCGGCCAAGGAAGAAGCCTAAAGATGACAGTCAGAAAAGGTGCCCTCCATCGGAGGCCTTACCCGAGTTCAAGGCGGGCAAGCGTTGCCATTTCTGACTGCCATTTAAGATGAAAAAGGACTGACAGATATGGCAGACAACATACTTGTTGAAGTTGTTACTCCAGAGAGATCGGTCGTCAGCGAGCAGGCCCAGATCGTTATGGCCCCCGGCTCCCTCGGTGAGTTTGGTGTCTTGAGCGGACACACGCCCTTTCTCACCAGTCTGAAGGTGGGCACCCTCAAATACACCGACGCAGGCGGCCAGGAACGCGCCGTGTTCGTCTCGGGCGGTTTCGCCGAAGCCTTGCCGGACCGCGTCACCGTGCTGGCGGAGTCTGCCGAGCGGCGCCGGGACATCGACGTCGCTCGTGCCGAAGCGGCCAAGCAGCGTGCCGAGGAGCGGCTCGACAAAGAGTCCGAGGAGATCGACTACATCCGGGCCAAAGCCGCTTTGGAGCGCTCGCTCCACCGGCTGCGGCTGGCCGGCGGCACTGGACTGCATGCCTGATCGCACTTCGTGAGGGGTCACGGCCACATGGCCAGCGGCCCATCACGCGCAGCAAAACCAGAAAGGGGTAAACCGGGGAGATCGGTTTACCCCTTTTTAGGTATCCTTGAAGCGTCGCCGGTGCACGGGTGCGTCGGCGCTGAATCCTAAGGAGATGCCCATGACATCCAAGACGCCTGCCGTCGTCATCCTGGCCGCCGGTTTGGGCACCCGGATGAAATCCAACATGGCCAAGGTACTCCATGAGATTCACGGCCGACCCATGATCCACTATGTGGTCGCCACCGCCCGAAAGATCGCTCCCGAGGGCGTTATCGTGGTGGTGGGTCACCAGGCCGACCGGGTGGAGGCCGCCGTGCGAACCGACCACACGGCGCGCTTCGCGCTGCAAGCCGAACAACTGGGAACTGGTCACGCGGTCCGCTGTGCCATGAGCGCGCTGCCCCATGACGCCACCGATGTCATTATTCTGTGCGGGGATGTGCCGCTGATCCGACCGGAAACCCTGCAGCGCTTATGGGAGGACCACACTGGCAGCGCCCGCACCCTCACCGTGCTCGGTGTGGAGATGGGCGATCCCAAAGGCTACGGTCGCCTGCTCTTGGACAAGCAAGGCGCTTTTACGGGCATCGTCGAGGAGGCGGATGCCAGCGAGGCGCAAAAATCAGTCCGCCTGGTGAACAGCGGGATCTACTGCGTGGAGCGGTCCTTTCTTGGCCAGGCCCTCGGCGAGGTGAGTGCCGACAACGCTCAGGGCGAATATTACCTCACCGACATTGTGGGAATCGGGCATGACCGTGGTCTCGCAATGGGGGTCCTGAAAGGGTCCGATCCCAGCGAGGTGATCGGCGTTAACAGTCCGGAAGAGTTGAAAATCGTTACAGATATTATGCCGTGCCAAGACGCTTAAATGGCTTGACTTTTTTCGGTATAGACGTTTATATGAAGTAGCGATAAGTGAGGTGTCGTGTT
The DNA here is from genome assembly GCA_030066015.1 of Desulfosarcinaceae bacterium. GTDB lineage: Bacteria > Desulfobacterota > Desulfobacteria > Desulfobacterales > Desulfosarcinaceae > JASJCL01. The sequence continues at coordinate 16,134 of JASJCL010000083.1, forward strand.
GGAAAAACAAATCGTCATTGAAAAATTTGATGCCATCGAGAGGAAAATTGAGGGGCTGATCGACACGAATCAGCAATTGACCCATGAAAACATTCGACTGCGGGAGGAGATCGATGGGTTGCGTCATCAGATCACGGTCCTGCAAGAGAATGAACAACGACAGGAAGAGGTAAAAACCATAATACGGTCTAAAATCGACACGATTATGGCCAAACTCGACGATTTTGCAGGTAATGAAACTGTGGTTGATGCAGGCTAGATGATCCAAAGGGAAAGCGGTGCGACTTGGACCAGTTGGTAACCATCGAGATATTTGGATACCCGTTCACCTTTAAAGCGGATAGTGATGTTGACAAGGCCCGCGAGGTGGCGGCCTATCTCCAGGATACCGTCGGAAAGCTGGAAGCTCAGCATACCCACAAGGGTACCAAGATCGACAAACGTGCCATTTTAATATTGACGGCGCTGAATATCACCAGTGAATATTTTTCCTATCGCGAGGAAAACGAGGCGCTTCTGGACGCCATCCGGAAGCGTTGCGACCATCTGTTCGAGAAGGTGGCCGCCGCTTGCTGAACTCTCATCGAAAGCTTCCCGCGATAGATCGGTGCGTGATCTGCCCAGCAACCCCTTCAGCCGATCTTAACCTGTGCTCTACCACTGTGCCGCCCGGTTTTTCCAACCGCAATTGGATGGGTTTTACGGATATTGGCCTTCAGGGATTGGACCCCTGCCGTGTTCGTGATTGGAAGGAGTTCTTTGACCCAACACTTTCAATTCGGGAGCCTTCGCTGGCTTTGGTGAGCAAGTTCTGCGCGTACAGAAAAGCCTAAAGAAGCTACAAGGCACCCACCTGAACCAACCGGTTCAAAGGCCTGACAACACGGCACCCTGGTGGGGGCCAATCCCGCCGGCCGATCGGCCGATCGAACAGCCTTAGGGTTCGATCCGTCGGAGTCGAGCCGCGGGGTGCCGCTGCAGAGTGGCCAGAACAACGGACACGGCATCCAGAGACGGACACACGTCCGTACTTACCCCATCCCACCACTGAGGCCGGTTACCCTCATCGCGACAACGTACCCTCCTGTCGTCCGCCCCTCCCTCGGGTATTCTTCTCTCAACCCTGCATCGCATGGCCGTTCATCGTAAACGACGCTGCGGTATAGGTGTGCGAGCGTATCAACAGCCGGCGGAACGGTTGAATGACGCGACCGATCCGCTCGGCCGGCTGAATTCATATACATAGGGAGTAGACAATGACGACTAGCATGATTGTAACGGCGGTTGTGGCCTTCGCTCTCGGATGCGGGATCTCCTTTTGGATCAAGGGACGCATTCAGTCCCAGAAAGTAAAAGCCGCCGATGATGAGGCGGCCCGCATCGTCGATGAAGCTCGCCGGAATGCGGAAAGCCTGCTTAAAGAGGCCAACGTCGAAGCCAAGGACCGCCTCTTCGTCATGAAGAGTGAGTTCGACACCGAGACCAAAGAGACACGCAACGAACTGAAAAAACGCGAGCGAAGACTGATCCAGAAAGAGGAGCACATCGATCAAAAGAGCGCCGAACAGGAAAAAAAAGAGAAAGAGTTCGGCCAACGTGAGCGCAGCATCACCAAGAAGGAGGACCGCCTCAAGAAAAGCCAGGATCAATACGACCAACTGATCGAGGAGCAGAAACAGCAGTTGGAGCGCATATCCACCCTCACTGCCGAACAGGCCAAAGATCTGCTCCTGCGGGCCATGGAAAACGAGGCGCGCTACGAGGGTGCCAAGATGATCAAGCGCATCGAAAACGAAGCCCGTGAAGAGGCCGATAAAAAAGCCAAGATGATCATGTCAACCGCCATCCAGCGCTACGCCGGCGATTATGTCGCGGAGCGGACCGTTTCGGTGGTGCAACTGCCCAGCGAGGAGATGAAGGGCCGCATCATTGGGCGAGAGGGCCGCAACATTCGTGCATTGGAGGCCGCCACTGGCATCGACCTGATCATCGATGACACCCCTGAGGCAGTGATTCTCTCCGGTTTCAACCCGGTGCGGCGAGAGGTGGCACGGCAATCCCTGAGCCGTCTCATCTCCGATGGGCGCATCCATCCGGCCCGGATCGAGGATGTGGTGAAGAAGGTGAGCAAGGAGCTGGACGGGGTGATTAAAGAGGCCGGCGAACAGGCCGCCTTCGATCTGGGCGTCCACGGTATCAATGGGGAATTGGTGAAATACCTGGGTCGGTTGAAGTTTCGCACCAGCTACGCCCAGAATGTCCTGCAGCACAGCATCGAGGTGGGCTTCTTGTGCGGCATCATGGCCAACGAACTCGGACTCAAGTCCAAAGTCGCACGGCGTATGGGCCTTCTGCACGACATCGGCAAAGCGATCGATCACGAGGTCGAAGGGCCCCATGCCGTCATTGGCTCAAAGCTGATCAAGAAGTATGGTGAATCGGAACAGGTCGTCCACGCCGTGGGGGCCCATCACGAAGATATCCCACCCACCTCCGTATACGATCTCCTCGTCCAGGCGGCCGACAGCCTGTCCGGCGCACGGCCCGGTGCCCGTAAGGAGTTGCTTGAGAATTACATCAAGCGTCTGGAAGATCTGGAAGGAATTGCCAACGCAATGGGCGGCGTCGACAACGCTTACGCCATTCAGGCGGGTCGTGAGCTGCGGGTCATCGTGGAGAGTGCCAAGGTCTCCGATGAGGATGCCGTTCTGATGAGCCGTGATATCGTTAAGAAGATCGAAGAGTCGATGACCTTCCCCGGTCAGATCAAGGTCACTGTTATCCGCGAGATGCGGGCCGTGGAGTATGCCAACAAATAGCGGGTGCCGCTGACCCGGCAGGGCGGTTCGCCAACCGGCCACTGCGTCGGTGGCGGACCGTGCTGGCTTCGATTCGGCAAACGCCCTGGCGAAACAGGGCCGATGGTGTAAACGCGTCAACGATTGGCCCACATCGTTGTGGGCCGACCGGCAAACCGGTGCACCCGGCACTGCGTCCCATTATCGGTACTTCTGCAGCGACAATCATCCGCAAGGACAATCTCTATCTCTCAAGGAAATCGACCCATGGGCAATGTACTCGATGTGCTGTCGGCGCGTGGCTTCATTGAACAGATGACCCACGATCAGGAGTTGCACGATTATCTCGATGACGGACCGGTGACCTGTTACATCGGCTTCGATCCCACCGCTTCGAGCTTACATGTCGGCAGTCTGGTGCCCATCATGTCATTGGCCCACATGCAGCGCGCTGGACATCGTCCCATCGCCCTGGTCGGCGGTGGCACTGGGCTGGTGGGTGATCCCTCGGGGAAAACCGAGATGCGTCAACTGCTCACGACTGAAACCGTGGCCGAGAATGTGCTCGGCCTGAAGAAGCAATTATCGCGCTTTATCGATTTCAGCGCCGACAAGGCCCTCATGGTCAACAATGCCGATTGGTTGACCCAGCTCGAATACATCCCCTTCCTGAGGGACATCGGGCGTCACTTCTCCGTCAACCGCATGATCCGAGCCGAAAGTTACAAAATGCGTCTCGATTCGGAGGAGGGCCTGAGCTTCATCGAATTCAACTATATGGTACTGCAGGCTTACGACTTTTTAGAGCTTCACCGGCGTCACGATTGTCGACTTCAGATGGGTGGCAGTGATCAATGGGGCAATATCGTGGCCGGCATCGATCTCATTCGACGCGTGGATGCGGCCAGCGCCTTCGGTCTGACCTTTCCCCTGATCACCACCAGCAGCGGCGCCAAAATGGGCAAGACGGCCGCCGGCGCAGTGTGGCTGGATCCGGAGCGCACCTCTCCCTACGATTACTTCCAGTTTTGGGTGAATACAGACGACCCAGATGTCGTCCGGTTCCTGTCCCTGTTCACATTTTTGTCGTTGGACGAGATCCAGGCGGTGGAGGAGCTGGCAGGCGCCGATCTCAACACCGCCAAAACCATTTTGGCATATGAGGCCACTCGCTTGGCCCACGGTGAGGCGATGGCCATGCAGGCGCTCGAGGCCGCCGGCGCCATGTTCGGCAAGCGGGAACTACCGGCGGACATTTTGTCGTCCAGCGATATCCCCCGTCAGCTCAGCTCACTTCAGGAGCAGGCGGTCCCACAATCAACCTTGCGCACGGCTGAGCTGTCCGAGGGGATTCCGGCCTTCAAGCTCTTTCACCAGGTGGGCCTTGCGGATTCCAGCGGTGCTGCCCGGCGTCTGCTAAAAGGCGGCGGGGGCTATATCAACGGTGAGCGTATCGCCGCCTTCGACCAACTCGTCACCGTCGAGGGGGCCGAAAACAATGCCTTCGTTCTCCGGGCGGGCAAAAAACGGTTCCACAAGGTGCTGTTGGTCGATTGAGGAGCTGCCGGGCCATCCGGGCTTTCTGGATTGGCCGACGACTGACAACCGGCAGCTTCCCGGAGAATTTTCAGTGAGGAAATAGGCGGCTATGTCAATGATTCAGATAAATATCGATTGCTTGAGCCTGTGGAACGAAATTAGGTGCCACTGACGTGAAAAAGCCGTTGACAGCGGCATGGGCTTCACGTAGAACACGCCTCGTTCCGCCGTCACCCGGGCGGGTCACGCGCGGCATTGGGACACCAAAGCGGACGCAACCAGCGGTGGACCCCGGTCATCGCTTTCTTTGGATACGCCGCTCACTTCCCGTCAGTCCTTTTGTACTGACTTCGGGTTCTAAAAAAATCAGATGGTCCTCAGAAAGTAATTGACTCTGACATGCGCATAGGTTACAAAGCGCGGGTTATGAGTCACCGGGCAGCGGTAAGCCAGTTGGGTGACGCCGCGCTCTCGAAATTTCAGGACAAAAAGTGGTTGACAGCCGTTTATCTACCGGGTATTAACCACTGCGTTCGTCGGGGCGAATGGCCGCCCCGATTTTTTTTGCGATCTTTAAAAAATGAAAATGAACGGCATTTTTTCTTGACGGAAACATCCTGACGGTGGTATTTATAAGGTCTTCTCGGAAGACTGCTCTCAAGAAAATATGCGACCGTAATCCAACTAAAGTGTTGACAGTAAGCTCGCACTTAGTATACTTAGGGTTTCGTTCTTTTCAGCAGTTTGGGGCTTGTTTTACAAGCCGCTCGATCTTTGAAAACTAAATAGTGGTAGTAACAATGTTCGGCTCTTGTCAGAATGTCGTCCATACGGACGGCAACCAATATTAATTGGAGAGTTTGATTCTGGCTCAGAATGAACGCTGGCGGCGTGCTTAACACATGCAAGTCGTACGAGAACGTCTTAGCTTGCTAGGACAAGTAAAGTGGCGCACGGGTGAGTAACGCGTGGGTAATCTACCTTCGAATCGGGGATAACATTGCGAAAGCGATGCTAATACCGGATAACATCCTGGACTCTTTGGAATTCAGGATCAAAGATGGCCTCTACTTGTAAGCTATTGTTTGAAGATGAGCCCGCGTCCCATTAGCTTGTTGGTGGGGTAACGGCCTACCAAGGCAACGATGGGTAGCTGGTCTGAGAGGATGATCAGCCACACTGGAACTGACACACGGTCCAGACTCCTACGGGAGGCAGCAGTGAGGAATTTTGCGCAATGGGGGAAACCCTGACGCAGCAACGCCGCGTGAGTGATGAAGG
>JASJCL010000084.1 GCA_030066015.1 Desulfosarcinaceae bacterium
GGTGCCGGCGATCAGACCGTGATAGGGCCACTGATAGCGGGGATCCGGCTGGGGGCCTTTGTCGCAGAGCGGATAGAGGGCATCCACCAGGATGAGACGGGTTTTCCCCCGGACCCCTTCGAGTCGCCAGATCTCCCCCAGTTTGGCACTGTCGGCGCCGTGGTAGCGGGTGGGGGCGCCGGAGTACATGATGTAGTTTTTGAGCACCGTACCCACGCCGGTCAACCAGTGGGCCTTGAGTCCGGGTAGGGCGATGAGGGCCGTGCAGCGCTTGGGTCGGCGGATGCCGCCTTGGGCCATGACGACATTCGCCGCCGCCACACCGGCGTTTCGAATCAAACCGGCTTTCACCAGGTCCACCACCTCATCGTGGGTGGGATTCAAGTGGGGCGTGGGCACCAGGCCGACCACGTCGTCGGGTTTGAAGAGCTGCCGCCAGGCGGCGGTGGCGTCCCTTTGTCCGGTGACCTGGATCACGGCTTGATCCACCATCTGCTCCAGGGTGTCCGTATCGACCCTGCGGAAGGTGTCCAGCACGGTTGGATGCCGAACAATGGTGACCGCGCTTTTCGGCTGGGCGGCGTTGGCCAGGCGCGCCAAACCGGGCTGGGCGATGGATGCCGCCAGCGTGGCGGCGGCACTCCCCTTGAGAAAGTCACGGCGGGTCAAACAGACAGGGCGTTGATCAGGCGGGGGCACTGGCTTCATGATCCTCCTCCCTTGGCAGCGGCGGGCGCTGCGATATGGGTCAATACATTGTCGGCCGCTTCGCGACTGGGCGCGGTAAAAACGATGCCCAGGAGTCCCTGCCACTGCCGCAGGCCCAGCCAGCCATCCTCGATGGCCGCGAAGAGCCCCTCATCCGAATCCACGTCGGCCGCGTTGGAAGCTGGGTCCGTCGACGCCTGTTCGGGTAGATAGGCCGCCAGGAATCCGGCCCGCGCCGCCTGTGCCCGTTCGGCCGAGGGATATTGGACCAGCAGCAGATGAAGCCGTTGCGCCGTCTGTCCGGAAGGGATGTACTCGTAGGGGGCGAACACCGCGGCGACACTGTGATCCAGGGACAGGATATTGTCGTGGCTGAGGTAGAACAGCGAGTTGAGTACCAGATGGGATCGGAGAAAACCGGTGCGCTCCGGGCGTATCTGCCAGCCGGCGTTCGTGCGCAGCGGCAGGCGGCCGAGCACCGGCGGATAGGCGGCCTGACCGGGTGCATGCAGGGCACGGCCGATCGCCAGCACGGCCGATTTGCTGGTGGTGGTTTCGGTGTAGGCGTAGATGCGGATGAAGAAGGGGCCCTGCCACATGCGCAGCAGGCCGCCGCCATATAGGGCGCTATGCGGCGGCGTGCGGTCGGTCGAGGCAACGCTAGGCTCGGTGGCAGCGCCGAGATCGACCGAATCTCCGCCCCAATCCAGGGAGAGCAGCCCAAAGGCGTCCGCGCCAGAGCGCATGGTGTAAATTTCGGCCGTAATGCGCTGGCCGTCGGGGTCGCTGTACTCGTAGACCACCATGCGATCGAAGCGATAGGCCAAATATAATTCGCCGCCGCCATTCATATAGTTAAAAATGTCGGCGGCGGTGATCACGCGGGGGGCGGCGCTTTGCTGAAATCCAGCGACCGACGGCGGCGGAACCGGAGCGGTGATCTGCATGGCGGCGAAAACTCCCGATGGGATCAGCACGATAAGGCCGAAGCTGACCAGAAGCGGTACTCTGAACATGGCGTGGCAGAAGACGGAATGCATGATGGTGCAACCTCGGCGGTGGGCGCTGGGTATCGATGAGGTGCCATCATACCACAACACGCGTCGGGCACCAAAATCAGCGACCCCGCCCTCTGCCAGACCAGAGGATCGGCCGCGTCCCCCATCCGCGGCGGCGGACCCGTCGCCATCATCTTTACGGTCAGAGAGGAGCGTGGTGATATGGACCTGATGATTATGGCCGCCCTCGCCCTGCTGTGCGGCGTGTGCGCCGGCACCGTGTCCCTGGTGAAGCGGCAGGGCTGGAAGCGAGCGCTCTTGTCAACCGGCATCGGAGCGGCAGCGGGCTATCTCGGCGGCTATTGGCTGGCCCCGGTACTCATCTCCTTCTACTAAACGCGTATTGCCCGGGCGCCTTAATCGGCCGCCCCAAATCGGTGTGGATCCACCGCATCGCTCACCATCCCGGTGGTGACGAACTGGACGACATCTTCGGCGAACTGCTCCGGTGCGTCCGAATGGGGGAAGTGGCCGGCTCCCGGGTAGAGCTTCACCGTCACGGGGCAGCCGGCCGACGTCATGCGCTGATAGAAGGGCAGGATCATATCGCGCTTCAAATCCTTGAGGCCGCTGATCTTCTTCGGGTAGAAGGGCTCCTCGCCACCAAAGATCAGCAGCAGGGGTGCCCGGATCCGATCGTAGCGCTTGTAAAGGCTGTCGGGGTTCTCCCGCTGTATCTCCACCCCCAGCTGGTAGACGTCCCGCAGACTGGTCATGCTGTATCGTTTGAACTCCAGCGGGTTGGCCGTTATCAGGCCGACGCGGATGTCGGTGGCGAGGCGGGTATCCGGCGTCTCCCGCTTGAAAAAGCCGGACGGCACGGGCTTGCCGTTGATTTTGAGACGATAGAAGTAAAAATCCTCGATCAACTGGGCCTTGGTACTGTGGTCGAGGCGCCCCTTGCCCGCATAATAGGGATAATTGAGGAAGTCCGCGAGGTCGGTGCTCTCGGCGAGACGGGCGGGGAAATGCTCGGCGGGCAACTCTTCCAACCCGGCCGGTGCAATGAGCAGGAGACCCGCCACCGCCTCGGGATAGCTAAGGGCGTAGCCCAATACGAACTGCCCCCCCAGGCTGTGGCCGCCGTAGTAGGCGCTGGAGATGCCGAGGTGATTGACCACCAGGTCGTGGACCACCTCTCGCGTCACCTGCATGCTGCGGACCAGGGACTTATCGAGATTACCGGGGATCGATTTGCCGTAGTTGGGCAGATCGGGCACGATCACCCGAATGCCGTGTTTCCTGGCGGCGGCGATGACATGCCCGAAGTAGGCACCGCAGAATGCGCGCCCGTGGATCAGGACCAGTACCTTGGGGTTGGCGGTGAACAAGGGGGCTTCGTCCATGTAGCCGATATTCCAGACACTGCCGTCCGCCGCCCTGACATCGGCGTATTTCACCGGATAGGGGTAGGTCACCTGATCTGCAAAGAAGCTGGCGCCGGTGTCTCCCGGCCGGACGCCCGCCTGCTGGGCGCCGCATCCCGAGAGGGCGGATGCCAGCAAAAGGGCCGTCGCCAGTGCGCTAACCATTCTTGCGGCTCGGTACATTGTTACCTCGCTTTCGTAAAAGAGGGTGGGTGGTGAGGCCGGTGCCCAATCCTGCCGCCGGCAAGATCAAAGGGGTGCGATTGACGGCCAAACCGGCGAACGTGTGGAAGCCACTGCAACGGAAGGGATCGGGAGATCATCCCGAGGCCGCCTGGGGAATGCGGCGGCCGATGTATCGCTAGGTAACCAAATGTACGTACATTTGTCAAACGTTTCTGTTGAGCGCGATCCTCAACGCGGTGGCGTCGGGCGCTGTCGTCGTAGCGGGTGCGCCCTCAACCCGCCGCTGACAAGGGAAAATGGCAGGCCACACGACTTCCGGTGGCGACCTCACGGAGATCGGGTTCGGTGACCGAGCACACCGGCTGCGCCGCCGGGCAGCGGGTGTGGAAACGGCAACCGGCGGGGGGATCGACGGGCGAGGGAATCTCCATCCCCACCAGATCACCCGTGGCCGGCGGTCGATCGGGATCCGGCTCTGGATGGGCGGCCAGGAGCGCCGCCGTGTAGGGGTGGCAGGGCGTGTTGAAAAGGGCGTCCACGGCGGCAATCTCGCACAGCTTGCCCAGGTACATCACCGCCACCCGATCGCAGATGTTCTTCACCACGGCCAGATCATGGGAGATGAAGATCAGCGACAGACCATACCGCTCTTTCAGGGATGCGAGCAGGTTGAGAATCTGGGCCTGAATCGACACATCCAGCGCGCTCACCGGTTCATCGCAGACCAGGAGCTGTGGCCGCGTCATCAGCGCGCGGGCGATGCAGATCCGCTGGCACTGACCGCCCGAGAACTCGAAGGGCTTTCGGTGAAAATGCCGCTCTGCGTCGAGACCGACCGCCACCATCATCTGCCGGGCGGCTATGTCGCGTGAGCGGCGGTCATGCCCCCCCATCACCCGCAAGGGCTCGGCAATGCTGCCGCCCACACAGCGTCCCGGATTGAGGGAGGCAACCGCGTCCTGGAAGATCATCTGCAGATGGGGTCGAATCGCCCGCAGCGGCTCTCCCCTCAAGCGGCAAACATCTTCCCCCCTGAACCATATCTTGCCGCTGGTGGGGCGCAGCAGTTGAACGACGGCCCTTGCCAGGGTGGACTTCCCGCAGCCCGACTCGCCCACCAGTCCAAGAGTCTCACCCTCCCCCAGGCGGAAGCTGACCCCGGAAACGGCGTGAACCGTGCGCCGGCGGTCGAGAGGGAATTCGACCACCAGACGGTCCACGGACAGCAGGGGTGGCGGGGCGGCGGAAGTCTGGCTCATGCGCCCTCCAACGGGTACCAGCAGGCGACGCGGTGGTCATGGTCGCCCCCCCGACCGCTCTCCAAGGGGGGTGTCTCAACGCGGCAGCGGCCCCGCGCCCAACGGCAGCGGGGGGCGAAGGCGCACCCTGGCGGGAGGTGGGTCATGTCGGGCGGTTGGCCGCCGATCGCCTTGAGTGGGGTGCGGGGCGGATTGGCAAGCCGTGGCATGGCGTCCAACAGGGCCCGGGTGTAGGGCAGGCGCGGCTTGCCGAAGAGCTTGCGGGTGGGTGCCAGTTCGAGGATGCGACCGGCGTACATCACGGCCGTCCGCTGGGTTCGCCCGGCCACCACCCCCAGGTCGTGGCTGATGAGGAGCATGGCCATCGCTTGCGCCTTCTGGCACCTGGCCAGCAGGTCGAGGATCCCGGCCTGGACGGTGACGTCGAGGGCCGTTGTGGGCTCATCGGCGATGAGAAGCCGGGGACCGCAAGCCAGCGCGATGGCGATGGCCACGCGCTGACGCAGCCCGCCGGAGAGCTGGTGGGGGTAGTGGTCGAGACGACGTCTGGGCATGGATACACCGACTTGGCGCAGCAGCGCCAGGGCGCGCTGCCGAGCGGCCCGGCGGTCCAGCCCAAGATGGTGCCGCAGCACTTCACTGATCTGACGCCCCACCCGCATGACGGGATTGAGCGCCGTCATGGGGTCCTGGAAGACCATGGCCATTTTACGACCGGTGATGGTGCGGCGCTCACGGGGTGAGAGCGCCAGGAGCGGCCGGCCATCGAAGTGGATTTGGCTGGTGGGGCCGATCTCGGCCTCCCGCGGCAGGAGCCCCATCAGGGCCTTGGCCAGCATGCTCTTGCCGCACCCCGACTCGCCCACCAATCCCACCGCCTGCCCCGCGGTTACGCTGAGCGTCACCCCATCCACCGCTCGCACGCAGCCCTGCATCGCGGGGAGTGCGACCGATAGATCGCCAATGGCCAGCAGGGGGGTGGAACGCGGCGGACTCATGCGAACGGCTCCCGCGCCGACCACGTTCCGCCAGGGACCGCAGTTACATCGGATAGACGCTTCGCGCGCGGAAAATGGGGCCTCATGGGTGCGCCCTCCCCTCCAGCAGGCTGCGCAGTCCATCCCCGATGAGGTTCAAAGCCAGCACCGTGAGGAACATGACACCGGCGGGAATCAGGCTCACATGGGGCGCCGTGTCAAGGGCCTCGCGCCCTTCGGCGATCATGCCCCCCCAACTGGCCGTGGGTGGCGGGACGCCGAGCCCTAAAAAACTCAGGGCGCCCTCGGCCATGATCATGAAGGCCGCCACCAGCAGGGCGTACACGGCCAGCGGGATAACGACATTGGGAAGAATTTCACGCACCAGGATCGACAGGTGGCCGGCGCCGGTCAGGCGGGCCGCCTGGACGAATTCGAGCTCGGTGAGCCCCAAGGTCTTGGCCCGGGCCACACGGCTGAAGGCGGGAATGGTCAGAAAGCCGAGAATCAGGATCAGGTTGGTGAGGCTGGCCCCCAGGTAAAAACGGATCACCAGCAGGAGCACCAAACCGGGAAATGCCAGGATCACGTCCATGGTGGCGACAATCCCGGCGTCGAGGCGACCGCGGTAGTAGCCGGCCAGACAGCCCAGGAGGCCGCCCACCAGGAATCCGATGGCGGGTGAGCAGATTGAGACCGCCAAGGAGACCCGCGCCCCGAAGATCAATCGCGCCACCATGTCCCGCCCCATGGTGTCGGTCCCCAGCCAGTGAGCGGCACCACCTGCCTGGGGGTTCTCGGCGGATGGGGTTCCGGCGGGTGTCAGCGGTGCGCCGGGGGCGGCGCCCAATTGGGCCCAGTCCATGCGGTCGGGGGGCGGCACCGGCCAGTAACCGGCGGTGACGGCCGCGAACAGCACCATGGCGAGCCAGATCACGGCCAGCCAGAAGATCGGCCCCAGGCGGGCAGCGATCTCGTGGATGCCGGCCGCCGGCAGGCGGGTGGGCCGGTTAGGTTCCAACGGCGGCCTCCCTGCGGATGCGGGGATCGAGGAGGGTGTAAAGCATGTCCACTGCCGAGTTGACGGTGACGTACCCGATGCTGATCACCAGGACACACCCCTGGACCATGAGGTGGTCGCGGGCATAGATGGCGGTCACCAGCAGCCGGCCCATGCCGGGCAGGGCGAAGAGGGTTTCGACGATCACGGCCTCGCCCAGCAGACGACCGACTTGGAGACCCATGACGGTGAGCATGGTGAAGGCGGAGGGTCTCAGCGCATGCAGGAGCAGAATCCGCCAGGGCGGCAGGCCCTTGGCTTTGGCCATGAGGATGTAGTGCTGCTGAAGGGTGGTGATCAGGTCGCTGCGCAGGACCCGCATGAGGACCACCCATTCAATCAGGGCGATGCTGAGGGCCGGCAATACAAAGGATTTGAGGTTCGCCCACACGCCCGCCTGCAGCGGTGTGTATCCAGTGGCCGGCAACCAGCGAAGCTTCACGGAGAAGAGATAGATGGTCAACAGTGCCATGACGAAACTGGGAATCGAGAGGGTGGCGAAGCCGCCCGTGCTGATGAGGCGATCTACATGGGATCCGCTGCGATAGGCGCAGATCAGCGCCGCCGGCAGGGCGAGGGCCAAGGCCAGCAGTTGGGAGATGACCAGTAATTCAAGGGTCACCGGCAGGCGGCTCAGAATCGCTTGGAGAACCGGCTCACCGGTGAGGTAGGAGCGGCCCAGATCTCCGTGAACCAGCCGTCCCAGCCAGGAGCGGTATTGGGCAAGCATACTGCGGTCCAGCCCCAGCGCCTCCCGAATGGCGCGGATATCGTCTGCCGTGGCGGTTTCGCCACCAATGGTGTAGGCAACGTCGCCGGGCAGCAGGTGGACCATGAGAAAGGTGACGGCGGTCACCGCCAGGACGACCAGGAGGAGGCGCAGCAATTTACGGCCGAGGTGGGTCACTAGCAGATGCTCTCCCCAAGTTGCGGTCATGAATCAGCGGCGGCTGCTTCGGTTGTGTTGGACACCTGCCGTAAGGTCAACGTCCCGCCGTAGCCGTTTCTTTCAAAGGTGCCCGCCATCGTCTGGCCGGACATCGTCAGGGTGACCAGGGTTCCCAGTTTGGTTTGGAAGCGGATGGTGGCGCCGCAGATGGTATAGGTGGCGGTCAGATCGTAGCCGCCGCTGCGGCTGCCGGCCATGGTGTCATCCAGATTGAAGCGCACCTCCAGCTTCCCGCCCCAGCTGTCCTCGCCCTTCCACGCACCGACGAGGCGGGCACGGGTCGCCTCGCGGTCGCCGGTGTCGGGACAATTGAATTCCGGCACCGCGGCGGCCGTTTCGATCTCATAGGCGCTCTGGTTGAACTTGGTAACCTCATCCAGCCAGGCCGAGGCGAGGTCCACCGTGAAGCCGGGGCTCTCCATCATGTTGCGGATCTTTCGGCGGGCCACGATGTGGCTGCGGCGTCCGCCGCGATAGAGGAAGGGCACCTCCCGATTCAGGAAACGAACGATGTCGCAGAGCAGCCGGTCACGCGCGGCGGGATCGGTTTCCACCCGCTGCTGCGCCAGCAGACGATCCAGTTCGGGGTTGTGGTATCCGGTGAAGTTGGTGGGGCTCTGGGAGTGGTAGCTGCGGTAAAGCATGGGCCCGTGGTCCAGCGCCGGCGGGATCCGCCAAGTGGCCAGCTGATACTGCCGCTGCATGACGCGCATCACCTGGGGAGCGGTGCTCAGGGCGACGGGCGTCAGGGTCACGCCGATCTCCTGATAGAGCTGCTGCAGCAGCGCGCCGATGCGGCGGCCCCGGGAGGTATTGGAATGCAGGCACTCGATCTCCACCGGTTTTCCGTAGGCGGCGATCAGCGCCCGTGCCCGCTCGGGGTCGTAGGCCAGATAGCCGTCTGGCTGGCAATCGAATCCCTCGCCAAAGGGGTGGTGGACGAAGGGGATGGCACCGCCGTACACCATCCGTATATGTCGCTGCTGGTGGTTGGCCAGCGCCAGGGCCTTTCGGACGCGGACGTCGTCGAGGGGCGGCTCAGCCGTGTTGATCAGGATGATTTCGGCGCCGTTGCCCGGATTCGGATGGATGGTGAGCGCCGGCTTGCCAGCGGCCTGCTCGATCAGATTCCCGCGGTCCAGGGTGATGAGGTCCAGTTGACCGGCGAGCAGGCTGGCATAGCGCGTCTGGTGATCGGGTAGGGCTCGGAAGACGACCTTGTTGAGCAGGGGTTTGCCCGGCTGCCAATAGTGCGGATTCTTGAGAACGACAAAGTGGTCACTGTTGTTCCAGCGGTGGTATTTGAAGGGTCCTGTGCCCACGGGCTTGCGGTCATGGGTGCCGGCCTCGACGGCCGTGGGCGATGGGATGAAGTTGCCCAAGAGCAATTCATCGGAGATGGTCCGAAGGAAGGCGGGCCAGGGGTGGGCGAGGGTGAAGCGGACCTGGTGGTCGGTGATCTTCTCCACACGCTGGATGGGATCGAAGATGGGCCGCCCCCGGTAGCGGTTGGCCGGATCGAGGATGCGGTGCCAGTGGTGTACGACGGCATCGGCATTGAAGGGGGTCTGGTCATGGAAGCGAACCCCTTGGCGCAGCGCGATCTCCCACTCATCACCCCCTGCCGAAGCGGTCGCCGTGAGTCCGAGCACCGGGATCAGGTTACCGGCGCGGTCCATGCGGAAGAGCGGCTCCAGAATCAGGTTGTTCAGGGGCGCCATGGGCGGATTGAGGTAGCCGCTGGTACCGAGAACATCAAAGCCGTGAAAGGGCGCCTCCAGGCCGAAGTAGAGGGTGCCGCCGGTTGGCGTGGTGGTCTCCGTGGGCGGTGTCGGCCCACATCCAATGAGGAGCATACCGATCAGCAGTGCGACCAGATGACGGCCAGCGATGGCAGGGCAGCTGCGGCGGATGCGGGCGGCCCGGATCGTCTGCATGGCGGCACTCCTTTCTGCGGCGACGCTAGTCGGATCGCTGCACCATGGTGTGATGCGGACGGGCGGTGCGGTGCAGCGGTGCGGGGATGAGCCGAACCAGCGACATCGCGAGATCCGATCTCATTCCGGTTTCGGCACCGCCGCCTGTTGAAGCGCCACCGCCATTTTAGGCACCGCTGCCTTTTTAGGCACCGTCGCCTTTTTAGGCACCGCTGCCTTAACCCGCTCTTCCATCAACCGGCGCGCCTCTCCCGCCAGGGGTGGCACCTGCTCGAAGCCGATCAACAGGGCCTTGCTCACGTCGGCCATGAACAGCACCAGCAGCTCATCGTCCTCGAAGACCAGCTTGTTCAATCCGATCTTGGCCGAAGAGGCGATGCCATGGCTCAGCATGGCGCGCACATAGCGTGCCCTGGCGATTTGATGTGCATCCAGGGTCTGGAACGGGGCGTACCCTTCGAGCGCATCGCCCAGACGGGCCCATTGCCGCCGATTGAGCTCGGCCTTCAACGCTTCGTTGCGGCCGTCGGTGAGACACTTGAAGAGATGCGGCTCCTCCCTGGCGAAGCGGATGTAGCCCACGGCCTGGTCGATCCAGCGGTCGCCGGTGTAGTGTTGATCCTGATGGTAGCGGAAGCGTCCCCAGGCCCGCTCGACGACCGCGTCTTCCAGGGCCTGCATGTTTTTAAAGTGGGAGTAGATGGGCATGGTGGAGGCCCCCAACTGGGTGGCCACCGCCGGCGCGGACAGGGCCGCCAGGCCATTTTGACGGACCAGCGCAACGGCCGCCTGAACCACGTCTTCCGCGCTGAATTTGGATTTTCTGGGCATTGCGGGTGCGTTCTATATAAAATAAAGGCTTTTATATAAAGAGCCATATTTTAATTTCATCGACCTGTCAAGGGTTAGGCCGATGGGGGCGAAGTCCATCCGCCGGGCGGATGCGCCGCCGTGGACGGGCCGTCACCCGTCGGCCGTGCCCCTTAGAAATGCCGCGCGTGGGTCTCCAGGGTCGGTCGGGCCGGATGCAGCAGAGTGGTCGCCAGAGCGGTCGCCTTGGGCAGCTCATACTTGAAGAAGAAGTCGCAGGCATGGCGTTTGCCCGCGTAAAAGCGTCGGTCCGATGCCGTGCGTGCCGTCCCCTCGGCGGCGGCGGCGGGCACCGCTTGCAGCAGCCATTGCCAGGCGATGGTGATGATCCCGAAGAACTCCAGAAATACCGTCGCGTCGGCCAGGTAGGCGTCGGGGCCGTCGGACTGGGCGACCACTGTGAGATGGGCCAGTACGGCGTCGAGCTGATCCAGTGATGTTGCGAGGGCATCGGCGTGGGCCGTCAGACCGGCTGTATTTCTGGCCGAAGCGATGGTCGCCTGGATCTCCGCCAGGAGATAGCCCAGGGCCCGGCCATTGTGCCGGACGAGTTTGCGTCCCAGCAGATCCAGCCCCTGGATCCCGGTGGTGCCTTCGTGTATCGGATGGATCCGCACGTCGCGATAGTACTGCGCCACCGGGAAGTCCTCGCAATAGCCGTAGCCGCCGAAGCACTGGATGGCCTGACTGGTGGAGAGGATGCCCATTTCGGATGGGTAGGTTTTGGCCACCGGAGTGAGGAGATCCAGCAGCAGTGCGTATTTCTCCATCTCGACGCCCGTCGAGATGGCCTCCAGATCCATGTAACGGGCGCACTGCAGGATGAGGGCAAGACTGCCCTCCACGAAGGCCTTCTGGAAAAGCAGCATGCGCTTTACGTCAGCATGCTGGATGATGGGCAGCGGGGGTTGGTCGGGATCCTTGGCGCCCAGGGCCCGCCCCTGGGGCCGCAAGCGGGCGTAGTTCAGCGCAGCGCCATAAGCGGCCTGGGCGATGGCGGCGGCCCCGGCGCCCACCTCGATGCGCGCCTCGTTCATCATCTGGAACATGTAGAAAAGCCCTCTGTGGGGCGCGCCCACCAGCGTCCCATGGCAGTCGTCCCGCTGGCCGAACTCCAGCTCGGTGATGGGGCAGCCGCGATAGCCCAGCTTGTGGTAGATCTGGGATACCGCCACATCGTTGGGGATCAGCGTCCCGTCCGATTGGGGACGCAGTTTGGGCACCACGAAGAGGGAGATGCCCTTCACGCCGGCGGGCGCGCCGGCGATCTTCGCGAGGAGCAAGTGGACCACATTGTCCACGCCGTCGTGATCGCCGGCGGAGATGAAGATCTTCTTCCCGCGGATGCGATACGGGCTCCCGGCCTTCGTCGCGGCCGCATCCATGGGCACTGCCTCGGTGACGATATCGGCCAGGCTGCTGCCCGCCTGGGGTTCGGTGAGGGCCATGGTCCCCTGCCATCGGCCGGACAGCATCGGGGGCAGGTAGGTCTTCCGCAGCATGGCCCCACCGAAATTGGCGATCAGTCGGGCGGCCCCTGCGGTGAGAAAGGGGTAGACGCTGAGGGAGTAGTTGGCCGCCGCGAAGATATAGCGGCAGGTGCAGGTGAGCATCTGGGGAAGCTGCTCCCCGTCGAGCGCGTGGGGAAACCCGGCGGCAATCCAGCCGCCGTCGCCGCATTCGCGCATAAAGCGGCGCACGGCGGCGTGAACTTCCACCCGGCCCTCCGTCAGCACCGGCGGCTGCTCGTCCATCTCCCTGAGCGTCGGCAGGCAGATCTCCTTGGCCAGTTTGAGGGTGGCGTCGATGATCATATCGAAGCTCCGGCGCCCGTGCTCGCGGTACAGCGGGTGTTCGGCCAGTGATGCGAGGTCGAACACTTCGTGGAGCAAGAAGTTCAGGTTGCGATCGCTGACGAAGGTCGTGGCCATGGCGTCTCCTGTGCATCCGAGAAGAATAAGCGCGCTCCGGATGGGGCGGTGCGGGCCGGATGCCCTAGCCGTGATGCCCCAGGGCTTCCTCGCGAAGGACCCGTCGCAGCACCTTGCCCACGTTGGACATGGGGATCTCATCGCGGAACTCGATCTCCCGCGGCCGTTTATAGCCGGCCATGTTCTCCCTGCAGAAGGCCAGGATCTCCTCCTCAGTGGCGCGCTGTCCCGCCTTGAGTTTGAGATACGCCTTGACCCGCTCCCCGCTCTTCGCGTCCGGTACGCCGATAACGGCGGCCAGCTCAACCTTGGGATGGGTGTAGAGGATATCTTCCACATCCCTTGGATAGACGTTGAAGCCCCCCACCAGGACCATGTCCTTCTTGCGGTCGGTGATGACCACATAGCCCTCCTCATCGATGTGGCCGATATCCCCGGTGAGAAAATAGCGACGATCGTCGAGCGCCACAAAGGCCGCTTCATTGTCGTCGGGCCGCTTCCAATAGCCCTTCATCACCTGGGGCCCGCAAGCGGCCAGTTCCCCGTTCTCCCCACGGGGCAGTTCCTTGGTGGGATCGTCGAGCTGGACGATCTTGACATCAGTGTCGGGAAGGGGAAAGCCGATAGAGCCGATCTTGCGGGAATCCGGACAGGTCGGATTGGCGGTCAGGGCCGGAGCGGTCTCGGTCAGTCCGTATGCTTCGAAGATAATGCTGCCGGTTTTCTCTTCGAAGCGCCGGCACACCTCGGGCGGCAAGGGCGCCCCGCCGGAGATGCAGCCAATGAAGGAGGAAAGATTGAAGTTGGCCAGGTCGGGATGGTTGGCGAAGGCCACGAAGATGGTGGGAACGCCGGCCATGAAGGTGACCTTGTACTTCTCCACCGCCTTGAGCGCTTCCGTGAACGGGGGATTGCCGGCCCTGGGATCCGGGATACAGACGATCCTCGAGCCGGTCGAAGCGGCGATCAGCAGGGCCGCCGTGAGGCCGAAGCTGTGGTACCAGGGGAGCACACCCAGGACGGTGTGAAAACCGCCCTTGCGCAGTTTCTCGGCGGGGCGTCCCGCCTCATGCGCCAGTCGGCACCATTCTACCGCGGCCGCGACGTTGTGGGTGAAGTTGGTGTGCACCAGTTCGGCGCCTTTGGGCCGCCCCGTTGTCCCGCCGGTGTACAGCATGACGGCCGTGTCGGTGGCGGGATCGATGTCGAGCGCCGGCGGCGCCGGGGTGGCGCCGGACACCACCGCGTCGAACAATAGGTGCTCCGGCGCGATCTTCTCCGCCTTGGGGATTTTGCCGAGTAGGCCGCCCAGGAGCCCTTTGAGTTTGGGCAGATAAGACTTGATGTTGCAGACCACCACGGTCTCAACCGCCGTTCCCGCAATGGCCGCGGCGGTGTTGGGGTAGAACACCGGGTGGTCCATGCAGAACACCACCCTGGATTCCGAATCCTTCAGCTGCTGGTTGAGCTCGCGCGCCGTGTAGACGGGGTTGCAGTTGACGGCCACCGCACCGGCTTTGAGAATACCGAAGAAGATCTCCGGGAACTGGGGCAGGTTGGGCAGGAAGATGGCCACCTTGTCCCCTTTCCGAATTCCCCGGGCGGCCAGAAAGTTGGCAATGCGATCGGCCGTATCCTTCACCTGGGCGAAGCTTTTGGTGGCCCCGGCGAAGATGGTGAAGACATTGTCCGGGTAGCGTTGGGCGGTGTCGTCCAGCAAGTGGAAGAGCGGGAAATGGTATGCTGTGATGGTGTGCGATACGCCTTCGGGCCAGTGGGGCGTGGTCCATGCCTGCGCCGTCATCGTGCTCCTCTCCAGTTTTTTAGGTCGCTGGATCTAAATGGCACCTCGCGCTTGCACTGCGGGCGTCTCCGGGCCGGCACCCTAATATCCCGCTCGGACCGCCGCCGAAATCGCCTTGAGGTTCGCCAGGGGCGTTTGCAATGGGATGGCGCACTCCGGACCGATGATGTCTACCCCCGCTGCGATGGCGTGGCGGGCCTGGTCGTAGACGGTCTCCGGCGTCCCGTTTAGCAGGGCGTTGGCATTGTCGATATTGCCCACCAGGGAGATGCGGTCCCCCACCCGTGCCACGGCGTCCGCGGCGTCGAGCTGCCACTCGAAGTGGTAGGCGTCGAACCCGGCATCGGCGAACAGCTCCAGCCGGTCGCGACAATTGCCGCACACATGCAGGATCAGCGGGCCGCCGATTTCGGCGGTGAGGCGCTTATGCCGTGGCAGCAAATACTCTTCGTAGACTTGGGCGCTGACCAGACTGCCGGAGGCGTGGTCGGCGACAACGACGATATCGGCGCCGGCCCGCAGTTGGGCCTGGGCAAACCGAAGGGTGACCGGCAATACTTGGTCCAATATGCGGTGGACCACCCGCTTCGCATCGGGATCCACCAGCCCCCTGCCCACCTGCATGAGAAAATTCTCCACCCCGGCCAGATGGTAGCAGATGGTCCAGGGGCCCATCACCTTGCCCACCACGGCAACCTGGTCGCCCACCTGGCGCTTGAGGATCGACACGGCATCGAGCACCACGCGCAGGGAGGGTTTTTCGAGAAGGTCCGGGGGGATGTCCACCGCATGAAAATCAGGGTTGGGAGAACGTTTGACGTCGGGCATCATGTTTCGATCACCCCAGTCCACCGTGCAGCCCAATGCTTCGGCCTCCTGTTGGACGCTGAATTCGGGCATGACGGTATCGAATCCCGCCACCTCATGGCCGGCCAGTGCCAGGGCAGCCATGGCCTCCGCGTTCAGGTGGGCCTCGGGGAAGCCGACACCGACGGCGTCCATGAGGTCGTGACAGGCGATGGAGGTGGGATTGCCGGCCGGCGGCCGGTCGCCCCGGCGCCCGCCGAAAAGGGCGGCCATGACCAGATTGTGCGGCGTGTTTTTCATATCTCACCCCTCCGAAGCGCAATACGCCCCGCTGCTGATGCCCCAATTGCGGTCGACATCGATGGTGGCTGGAGTGTAGGGGCGCCCCCCTATCTCCACGAAACCGATAGATGCCGGCATACCATGAAACCCGCCTGTGGCCAACTGCCTCGCCTGCAGCGGGTTTCGCCGGATTCGAAGCACGCCTTGCGGCCGATGGGTGCGGGCGGCACCGGTCGGTCCTACTGCTTGCGAACCGCCGGACAACTTGATACCAAAGAACGGCCGTTACAGCGTCCGCCCCCCTGTTTGCAGCAAGAGCACCTCGGCCAGACTATGACCAAAAACCGCTTTCATCGCATGGCCCCATTCGGACCGCAGATCCGGCGGATCGGCGTGGTGTTGATGGGTTGTCTGGCCATGCTCCTGCCCCCTCCCCAAGCAATGGCGGTCCCCCCAGACCCGCTGACGGTGGAGGAACGCGCCTGGTTGAACGCCCACGCCGACACCATCCGTCTGGCGCCGGCGCCTTACTGGGAGCCGATGGAATTTTTTGATGAATCGGGCACCTACCAGGGCCTGGTGGCGGACTATATGAAACTGATCGAGCGGCGTCTGGGATTCACCTTCGTCATCGTCCGGGGGGCGACCTGGGCCGAAGTCCTGGAACTGGCCCAGCAGCAGCGGATCGACGTGATCAGTGCCGCCTACGATACGCCGGAGCGCAGGGCCTACATGCGCTGGACCAAGCCCTACCTGGAAGTTCCGGAGGTGATTGTCACCCGCAAGTCCCTGACGCGTGACCTCTCCATGGAAGATCTCGAGGGAATGCGGGTCGGCGTGACCCAGGCGTACGTGGTGGCGGATTGGATTCGGACCCACTATCCCCAACTGTCCCTCACCCTGGTGCCCAACGATCTTGTCGGGTTGCGGATGGTATCCTTCGGCGAACTCGACGTGATGATTGCCGAATTTCCCATCGCATCCTACGCCATCGAGAAGGAGAAGATCACCAACCTGCGGGTCGCCGGACAAACCGGCTACAGCGCCAAATTGAGTATCGGGGTGCGCAGGGATTGGCCCATCCTGGCGCAGATCATGTCCAAAGGCCTCAACCTGGTGACCGATGCGGAGCGCGATCAGATTTACAGACAGTGGATCAATCTGGAGAGTTACCCCTTCTATTTCCAGAAGCGCTTCTGGTACGCCATCGTTGGCATCATGCTGGGTGCCATCCTCGTCGCGGTGCTGGTGTTTGCATGGAACCTGACCCTGAGGCGCAAGGTGAGGGGCAAAACCTTGGCACTGACGCAGGAGCTGACGGCGCGCAAGCAGGTGGAGGAGGCCCTTCGGGAGAGCGAGAACCGCCTCACCACCCTGATCGCCAATCTGCCGGGGATGGCCTATCGCCATCACATCGAACCGGACGAACGCTGGCCCATGGATTACATCAGCAACGGCTGCTTGGAGCTGACGGGCTACCCGGATATCAGCGGCCCGGGGAGGGAAACCGCCTATTTCGACACGGTCGTGCACCCGGAAGATCGTGCCCACATTCGATCCATCATCAAGGCGGCGCTGGCCCGCCATGAACCCTTCCGCCTGACCTACCGCATCCTTACGGCGGATGGAACCGTCAAATGGGTCTGGGAACAAGGGGTGGGGATCTACTCTGACGTCGGAGAGGTGTTGCAGGTAGAGGGATTCGTCACCGACATAACGGTATTCAAACGGGCGGAGGAGGCGCTTTACAGAAGCCGCAAGCGCTTTCAAGACCTGGTGGTGAACTCCTTGATTGGGATATCGATCGTTCAGGAGGGGCGCATCGTCTATCAGAATCCCGAGCAGGAGCGCCTGTTTGGTCCCCTGCCGACGGATTTCAACCTCTTTGAGGCTGCCAACATTCACCCGGAGGACCGTGAGAAGGTCACCACCTTCCTGCGCACAAGTGATTCGGATCGATCGGGCACCCGGGAACCCGATTTCAGAGTATATCCGTACACAGCGCAGGGCCAACTGGGGGCCAAGTTCCGGTGGGTGCACGCCAGAATCTCGCGGATCGAATATCAGGAGCGAAGCGCCCTGCTCCTCAATATGATGGATGTGACCCGCACCCGGGAGTTGGAACATACGGTGAGCGTACAGGACAAAATGGCGTCTTTGGGCAAGGTCGCTGCTGGGATCGCCCATGAGATCCGCAACCCGCTCTCCGGAATCAACCTGCACCTCGGTGTGGCCGAGAAGAAGTTGCGTCGCAGTGCGGATCTGTCGGCCATCGCCGACAGTCTGGGGGAGATTCGGGAGGCCTCCCACAGCATCGAGACGGTGATTCAACGGGTCATGGGATTCGTGAAGCCCGGCCTGCCCAAGTTCCGCCCCATTGACATCAACCTGCCGGTAAACGAAGCGATCGGACTCAGCGCGGTCACGATGCGCAAGAACGGGATTGGCTTGTCCGTCACATTGGCGGCGACACCCTTGAAATGTAAGGCGGACGGCAATCTGGTTCAGCGGATCGTGTTGAATCTGCTGACCAACGCCGCGGAAGCGCTGCAGCACAGCACAACGGAGAGAGCCATAACGGTGACCACTGCGAAACGGGGCGGCGACGCCTGCATCCGGGTGACCGACTCCGGTCCGGGCGTGCCAGCGGCCATCGCCGACCGCATCTTCGAATTCTTCTACACCACCAAGAGTGACGGCACCGGCATCGGCCTGAGCCTCAGCCGACGCATTGCCAAGGACCATTTCGGGTCCCTCGAACTGGAATCGGCCCCCTCTTCCGGCGCCGCATTCGTGTTGCGTCTGCCGCTGCTAAAGGAGCCCGCGTGATACGCTATACCATCCATGTCGTCGACGATGAGCAAAGCATCCGCAGTGGGATCCGCTCTGCGCTCGAAGAGGAGTACACCGTCCGCACCTTCGCCTCGGCGGAAGCCGCCTTCGAGGCGATCTCGTCGGAAACGCCGGATCTCGTCCTGCTGGACATCGGTCTGCCCGGTATGGATGGTATCAGCGCCCTCAAACGGCTGAAGGATCGGACGCCGGAGATACTGGTGATCATGATCACGGCCTACGAGGATGTGGACACCGTTATCGCCGCCATGAAGCTCGGCGCCTACGATTACATCATCAAACCGATCAAGCTCGAAGCACTGGAAGTGACCGTGGGCAACGCACTTGAAACCATCCGCCTGCGAAAGGAGATTCAGGCCCTGCAGGCGGATCTTCTGCAGGAGCATGTGCCCTGTTTCATCGGCGAGAGCGATGCCCTCCAGGAGGTGATGGCCTTCATCACGCGCGTGGCCAGAAGTCCCGATACACCCGTTATCATCCTTGGCGAAACGGGGACCGGCAAGGAGCTGATCGCCAGTGCCATTCACTACCGCAGCCCCAACTATAGAGGGCCGCTGGTCGGTGTGAATTGTTCGGCCATTCCCAATGACCTGATCGAATCGGAACTCTTCGGGTATGAGAAGGGTGCCTTCAGCGGTGCCGCTGCGACGGGCAAGGAGGGCTTGATCGAATCGGCCAGGAACGGCACGCTTTTTCTCGACGAAATTGGCGACCTGAGCCTCGCGGCCCAGGCCAAATTACTGCGGTTTCTGGAGAATCACGAGTATTACAAGGTGGGTGGGACCACCAAACGTCGGGTGCGCACACGGGTGGTTTCGGCGACGAACAAGGATATCGACCGCCTGATCGACGAGGGGCAGTTCCGCAAGGATCTCTTCTACCGGCTGGGCGTCGTCAAAGTACGGCTCCCCACCCTCAGCGAGCGCAAGAAGGATATTTTGCCATTGGCCCACCACTTCTTGGGGCTTTTCCAGCGCAAATTCGACAGCCAGGTGAGGGGGTTTGCAGCCGCCGCCGAGGCGTGGCTGCTCCAGTACACCTGGCCGGGAAATGTGCGTGAGCTCAAGAACCGCATCGAGCGCGCCGTTCTGGTCAGCAGCGGCCCGGAGATATTGTCCGAGGAGTTGATGGCGGACGATCGCCATGGCCATCGGGTACCGTCGCCGCTGGATGCGGACGCTGTGGAGATACCCGCTGAGGGCATCGACTTCAACAGCATCATGACCTTTACCAAGCGGGCCTACATCGAAAAGGCGCTGCGGCTGTCAGAAGGGAATGAAGCCAAGGCGGCCCGGCTGTTGCGAATCAATCACCATACCTTCCGCTACCATTGCAAGAAACTAAAACTGAAGTGACCCCATCAGACCGCTGGTGGAGGATCCGGTGAATGACCCACCGCCAAGGAGGCCTCTGCTTCAGCGGCGCTGGTGCCCCGAGAGGGCATCCCGGTTGCCGGCCTCCATCGTCGCACTTTTAAGACCCAGATCGTAAAATTTCCATATTTCTGGTGCGCCGCCGAGGTTCCCGTCACGCTATCTGCCGGGTATTTCATCTCATCCGCCGTAGGATTCGCAGTGGCATATCCTTTGCGAAAGGAGGACCAGCAAGGGGGGCTCCCCAGCAAGGCGCTTTCAGGAACGACCGCACCCGGAACCGCTAAGATGCGGGTTGCGGTACGGTCGGCGGTCGGGATCGTTGTCCCCCTGGACAGCAGCGAGGGGAAGCCCCCATCGCCGTCATCACGGC
The DNA here is from genome assembly GCA_030066015.1 of Desulfosarcinaceae bacterium. Taxonomy (GTDB): domain Bacteria; phylum Desulfobacterota; class Desulfobacteria; order Desulfobacterales; family Desulfosarcinaceae; genus JASJCL01. The sequence continues at coordinate 19,795 of JASJCL010000084.1, forward strand.
AATGGTCGGCAGCGGTTGGGCAGCACTTCTTTGAATCATCTGGAGGCACACGCAATGGTGAAAAGGAATTTGTATTCGGACATCATGATGTCGGGTGGCTTCGGATTCAATGTATTTACCGAGGAGGAGATTGAGCGCGTTCACTTGGCCACCCTTGAGGTAATGGAGAAGACGGGGCTTTATGTCGGCACCGAGGAGGCACTGGATATCCTCGAAGGCGGCGGCGCCCGGGTGGATCGAGAGAAGCAGATCGCGAAATTTCCCGCCTACCTGGTAGAAGATTGTATCCGTTCAGCGCCCGCGAACATCGTCCTGCATGGGAGAGACCCGGCCCATGATGTGATTCTTGAAGGCAACCGGGTCAATTTCTGCACCTTCGGCCAGGGCGTTTCCGTCATGGAACTCGATGGTATGGTGCGCGATTCGGTGACCACGGACGTGGGCAAGGCCGCCCTGCTCACCGACGCCATGGAAGAGGTGGACGTCTGTGAACGGTCTCTCAACGCAGCGGACGCGCCCAATGACGTGGCGCCGATTCACGAGGCGGAAGTCGTCTTCGCCAATACGGCCAAGCATACCGTCTACGGGCCGGGAAATGGCTGGCGTGCCGGGAAGATCATTAAAATGGCGCAGGCCATCGTCGGCGGCGCAGATGCGCTGCGGGAACGGCCCATCTGCACCATCAATTGCTCCCCCACGAGCCCCCTGAGCTTGGACGAAAACTGCTGCACCGGCGTAATGACCTGTGCGCGGGCCGGCGTGCCCTGCAACCTGATCTCCATGGTGATGGCCGGCATGTCAGGTCCGATCACGCTGGCCGGGTCCCTGGTGGTCCACAATTGCGAAATCCTGGGAGCCGTCGTGCTGCATCAGTTGACCGCCAAGGGCGCGCCCGTCATCTATGGCTGCTCTTCGCTCGGCTTCGACCTGAAGCGCACGACGACGCCGGTCGGCTCGCCGGAGTGCGGGCTGCTCAATGCCGGGGCGCCCCGCATGGCAAAGAAATACATGTTGCCGAGTTTTTCGGCCGGTGGGTAGGCGGACAGCAAGCTGCCCGATGCACAGGCCGGTCATGAAAAGACCTTGACCGCCATGTGCGCCGCCATGGCAGGCACCAACCTGATCTATGGTGCCGGCATGTTGGATTCGGGGCTCATTTTCAGCTACACCCAACTGGTCATCGACAACGACATTTTTAAAATGGTTCGCAAAGTGATGCAGGGAATGCAGGTGGATGATGAGAATCTGGCGGTGGATATCATCAAATCGGTAGGACCCGGTGGTGATTTCCTCATGAATGCCCATACCATCAAATACATGCGGACCTTGCCCTCCACCCCGAACCTGATCGAGCGGCACAATCGCGAACGCTGGCTGTCGAGCGGCGGTAAAGATTTCGCCACCCGGGCCGCGGAGAAGGCGGCGGAGATCTTGGCCAACCATCAGCCCATGCCGCTGGGGGATGACACCACATCGGCGTTGCGCGAAATCGTTGCGGAGGCCGATGCGGAAAGTGCAGCGATGCATCGCCAATAAGGCGCGCAGCGTCAGCGTCCGCCGGGGGCGTCGGTTGGCCGTGGGTAGGCGCCCATGGTCGACTGTCGCCGCCGGCCGACGCGAGCGTCAGCCGCTATCCGTGCGGTGCATCAGAGGGGTCCCAGGCCTGCCGGAAGATCCGCACCTTGGCGCATGATGGGTGTGAGGGCGACAATGACCGGGCCATACCGGTGTGCCCCCCAATCCCGGCGCCGTCCCATCCGTGCATCCGAATGGTAGCGTGTCCCCGGCGGCTGTACCGGGCGGGGATTTGGCGTATCGCCGTCAGGGCCAACGGATATCCTAGCTTCAGACACGTCAGCAGGGTCGGAAGGACGACGTAAAGCGCACTTTTCTTCCAACCAAAGCAGCGAGGAGAAAATCAATGGCAGTCGCAGATATCTTCACGGCCGTATTGGCCTTCGACGAAGCCCAAGCCAAATCCCTGACCCAGGCCGAGCTCGACGCCGGCACCGACATCGAGACCATCCTCAACGAGGGGTTGATCGGCGCCATGGACGATGTGGGCAAGAAG
>JASJCL010000085.1 GCA_030066015.1 Desulfosarcinaceae bacterium
CCTCGCCCTCGCACGGCGCTGACCGCAGGGGACCCACGGCGGTGGTCAACTCCCTGGGCAAGATGGATCAGCTCAAGAGCGGCGGCACGCTGCTCAACATGCGTTTTCTGCCCAGTGTGCTGGCCACGCAAACGGATCTGGACAAGCTGGTAGGACTGATTCGCACCTACTTCCGCATGAATGGGCACCACATCCAGTTCAATGTGGTGGACAGCGACACCCTGCGTCAGGCCCAGGCCCAACCCGACGACTACCGCGATCTGCTGGTGCGCGTGGCTGGCTACAGCGACTACTTCGTGGACTTGGATGCCGATCACCAGGCGGAGATCATTCGTCGCACGGCCAATACGGCGCTTTAGTGGATTGATGCAGCCATTCATCGATCACCCGGCCGATCGGGCAGCTGCGTCGGTCGAATTGCGGCGGAGTCGTCACAAGCCACTTGCCGGTTAAGTTAGAATAGTATAATGATCGAACAGAAGAACAGTTCTGGCGCTTGCCGCTAACGGTCTGCTGTCGATCCACCGCCGCAGTGTGCGTGGGTTCGATTCAGATCCACCACCAGCCGCAATCATGCGGCCGCTATCAAGCGACTGCATCCACCCAAGTCAAGGAATTCCCGATCCATGCGAAAAATCGCCATTGCCATGGCCAAGGGCGGGGTGGGCAAGACCACCACAGCCGTCAATTTGGCTTACGCCCTGACCCTCCAGGGACAACGAGTGCTGCTGGTGGACTGCGACACTCAAGCCCAGGTGTCCCAATTTTTAGGCGTCAAGCCGCGATATGGTCTTTACGAATTCGTCACCGGGCAAAACGACAAGGGCGAGGCGGTGACCAAGCAGGAGGCGATTCATGCTGCCAGGCCCAATCTTTGGATCCTCGACGGCGGCATCCGACTGGTCGAACTCAAGCACTGGCTGGGCGAACAACCCCGTGAGGTGCGGCACAAATGTCTGGGCAAGACCCTGGTGCCAAAGGGGAACAGCCTCGATTATCTCATCTTCGACTGTGCGCCCGGGTGGGACGTCCTCAGCGTCAACATCCTCATGGCGGCCAGCGAGGTCCTCTGTCCCGTGGCCCTGCAGCGGCCGGCGCTCGAAGGACTTAAAACCTTTTTTGGCTACTTGGTCTCCGCCCAGAAGGAGAATCGCGATCTCATCTTGAAGTATGTATTGCCCACGATGTTCGACCGGCGCACCCGCCAGAGCTTCCAAATCTACAAACAGCTCAAACGCCTGTTCACCCGGCAGATTTGCGAACCGGTGCGCCACAACGTCCGCCTCTCCGAGGCGCCGGGCAGTGGCAGGACCATCTTCGAGTATGACGGCCGAGCAGTTGGGGCCAAGGACTACTTCAAACTCGCCAGGAGGTTGATCGATGACCATGTCCGAGACCAATCCACCCCCCGATTTTTTTGAGGAGCACCGCCTCGATCCGGTGGCCACTGCCGCCCGCACGCCGTCCAACAGAAGGGGAGCGGCGGTGGCCAAGAAGAAGGCCGGCTTTTACCTTTCGGAAGCGTTGTTGCGGCGTTTTGATCGCCAATTTCACCAGCTCAAGATTGACGGCGTGCCGGTGGAGAACAAGTCCGCCCTGCTCGAGTTGGCCCTGGAGTACGCTCTCGCCGACCTTGCCCGCAAGGAGAAGAGCGTACTGCTGCGGAAAATGGTGCAGGGCGGTTGAAGACGCCCATCTTCAGCCCAATTATCGAATCGATCCGATGCTGTTGGCTGGCCGACGCTTCCCGCTTTCGTGCGGCCGCCCCAACTCCCTATAGTAATGGCGGGCAGGACGCCAGCGCCGTCCGCGGGGCGGCTGACGGGGCGGTGCGGCGCCAGTGGAATGACCTTGACGCACCCCCAGGATATGGGCGAAAATAGGCCCAGATGGTACTAATTTTGAGGCGCGCCGGCGCGCGACAGCTGCGGTAGCCTACCGCCAGAACTCCACAGACTTCGGTATAATTGTCAGGACACCCATGAAGCGCTACAAGCTATTGATGGTGGGCCGCAACTACCTCATCCGGAGCAACGGCAAACCACGTAAACATGGCTTTAAACAGCATATGGTTCTTCAGGCCGACGGCCCCAAGCAGGCGCGCCAAATGGCCATCGCCCGTTTACGGCTCGACGCCGAACTCAGCGCCATGACCCTCAACGATGCCGGAGATCCCCCGGAAGTGGACCTGGAAACCCTCTGGGAGATGGACATTCTAGACGACCCCGATGATGTGCCGATTGGGCGGACCTTCTTCATCGAAAAACGATGGTGGCAGTTCTGGAAGTAGGCGTTGGTAGGTGGGCTGCATCCCGGCCGCCTCTCAGCGCCAGCGACCATCCATTGGCACGACGCCCGTCGCCTTTCCCGCCAACCCGATCCTGGAATCCGTCATGAAAAGTGAAAAAACGTCGCCTCAGACTGAGGAGGCCCAGCGGTTGACGGCTGCCGCCCAAGAGTTGTTCGAATTTGCCATCGGCCGCGAAGAGCTGAAGCACATTATGGCCCTGTTGCCGGAAGCGGCACCGGTGGCCCGCAACACGGTGGAATATGAACTCCAACTGCTCAAGATCATCACCGTCGGTTGGAGCATCACCTATTTTCTCGAGGAATTCCCCCACAAGGAACCCCTCGCGATCCTTTTCTGGGAGGCGGTTCGCGGGTTCTCGCAGCAGTTGTCGGAAACGGCGGGGCTGATGATCGGCGGGGAAGTGGATTACTTCGAAGTACTGCGGGCCCGTCTGGACGACTACGTGGATGCCCTTGAGCGGGGCGGCGACGCCGCTGAACCGGCAGCCGTCATCGGTCCGGCGTTCGCGCGCAACTGCGACGCCGGTGACGAAGTGTTCACCATCATGAGCGGATCTCGGATGTTTATCGCCACCACCGGTCGGGTTAAACAGATGCTGGCGCGGATCGTAACGGAATAGCTCAGACCGGCGTGCCGCTCTCCAATGCGAAGAGCGCCTGTTCGATGCGCTGGTTCAGCCGAGACAAGTCGTCTCCCATGGTTCTTCCTTCCCGGGATACCTGACGGGCCTGGGAAACGGCCTCCCCCACCTCCTGCAGCAGGGCTTGCACGGCATCCAGGTGAGGGGTTTCCATTGGGCAGGGGTCTTGGCCGGCTGCCGCCATGTCGGCGTTCAGCGCGAGGAGCTCCAACTGCGCCGATAGGGCCCCAATGGTGGCGTCCGATCTCCAGACCTTCTCTTGGTGGGAATTCAATCGCTGCATGGGAAGCCTCACTGGTGCGGTTGAGATTCCGATTCTGAGGGGGTCGCCGATGCCGCAACCTTAAAACGACCCACGAGATGATCGAGGGTTTTCGCCAATTCGGCCAAGTCAACAGCATTGGCGTTTACGTGCGAACTGCTCTGCTGCATCTCGCCGGATGCCGCGGCGACGGCGGATACATCCTGGGCGATACCGGCGGCTACATCGGAGGTACGCTTGGTCTGATCGCTCACCTCGGCCACCGTTTGGGTGGTCCGCCCAACATTGCCGGCGATATCGGACGTCATCTGTGATTGGGCCTCCACCCGAGACGTGATGGTGGAGACGATGGTGCTGGTCTCGTTGATGATCTCGGTGATATCGACGATCTCTTTCACGGTGCCCTCGGTCGATGCTTTGACGCCGCTGATCTTCGCCTTGATCTCCTGGGTGGCCTCGGCAGTCTGCTTGGCCAACTCTTTGATCTCGTTGGCCACCACGGCAAATCCCTTTCCCGCATCCCCAGCCCGGGCGGCCTCGATGGTGGCATTGAGGGCCAACAGATTGGTTTGCTCCGATATTTCGGTGATGGTTTCGGTGACCTTGTCGATCTCCTCGGCCGCCGCACCCAGTTCGGACACCCGCTGAGACGCTGTCTCCGCCTGGGCGACCGCTTTCGCTGTGACGGCGTCGCCCCGCTCAGAATGTTCGATGATGGCCGCTATCGTCTCCTGCATATCGGTGGTGACGGTCTCGACCGCCGCGATGTTGCCGGCGACCTCCTCCATGGCCGTTGCCACCTGCTGCATATGGGTATCCATCTCAGCGGTGGCGTCGGCTGCGGTGCGGGTGCGTTCGGAGCTGTCGTGAGCGTCATCCCGCATCTTGGTGGAGAGCTGCGACAAAGCGGTGGCGGCTGTGGTGAGGGCGCTGGCGTTCTCGGTCACTTTGCGGATCACCTCCTGGAGCTTGTCCATGAAGGCATTGAACCAATGGGCCAATTCGCCCACCTCATCCTTGCTCGCCACCTTCAGCCGCTGGGTGAGATCTCCCTGCCCCTCGGCGATATCCTTGAGCATGGCGTTGGTTTGTTTGATGGGCGTGACGATGCGGCGCGCCACCCAGGTGAGTGCCAAACCGGCGATGACATAGATGGCCAGTCCGATGCCGATCAGGGTGTTGCGCTGACGCTGGATAATGTTGGCCAGCCGCGCCTCTTTGACGGCCACGGCGGCCTCGATGTCGTCCAGATAGATGCCGGTGCCCACTACCCAGTCCCATGGTTTGAAGCGCTTCACGTAGGAGAGCTTCGCCACCGGTTCTTCATGACCGGGTTTGGGCCATAGATAGTCGACAGTGCCCTCTCCCTGGCGTGCGCACACATCCACGAAGGCGCTGAAGAGCTTCTTGCCATTGGGATCCTTGAAATTGGAGAGGTCCTTGCCGTCCAGTTGGGGTTTGATGGGATGCATCACAATGACGGCCTGCATGTCGTTGATCCAGAGGTAGTCCGAGGTGTTGTAGCGCATCGTCCGAATGAGGTCCTTGGCCAGTTGCTGGCGCTCATCAAGGCTCATAGCGCTGCGCTGGTTGACGCTTTCCAGGTTGGACATGGCCACCTCGACGATGTTCTTGAGGCGCTCGGTTTTCTCGGCCAGCATCAGGCTGCGTTCGTTGGCGATCTCCTCTGCACCGCGCTGCTGCAGGACCCGAATGGAGGCGGTGACAGTGATCAGACCTAAGATAAACAGACTGGACAGGGCCGCGATGAGAATTTTCTGATAGATGCGCATAATGGAAGCTTATGGTGCCAAGGGGCTTGGTTCATCCGCCCGGCCGGACTGCCGGAACGGTGCGCTAGCCGCGTTTTGGGTATGTAATAGGTGTACCTTCTGTATCGGTATCTGTGACCCGGACTTGAGGGGGCCGGCCTGATTGCCATCGGGAAGGGGACGCTTACTTTATCAGGTACGAGATCTAACCCCACCAAGGAGGTAAAGATGAAAACCGCTGCAGACATCATCAAGGAAAAAAACCGTGAGATGGTTTGCATCGATCACGACAAATCGGTGGCCGATGCCGTTCAGCAGATGGTGGCCCAGAAGATCGGTGCCATCCTGGTTCGTAAAGAGGGCCGCCTGGTGGGTATCTACTCGGAGCGCGACCTGCTGCGCCACATGGCGGCGCCCGGCTTCGATCCCGCCAAGGCACCCATTGTCGAATTCATGACCAGCCCACTGTGCACTGCGGCCCATGACACCTCCCTGACCAGACTCACCGAGATTTTCCTGGGACGGTTCATTCGCCACATTGTTATCGAAGAAGGGGAACAGCCCATCGGCATGCTGAGTATCGGCGACGCTCTGCGCGCCTCTCTTCTGGCGCAGGATCAGAAGATCAAGGAGCTTAACGCCATCGCCAGTTGGGAGTATTACGAGAACTGGGGCTGGGACCGCAAGAAGCGCTGACGGCGGCGGCCGCTCCTTGACAATCAGCGCTCATGAAGCGTATAAATCAGCATCTCCTGCCCGAGATGTCGGCCCGAACTCGACATGGCGGGTCGGCCTCGGTCTGTGACCTTTCGGCAGTGTTGTTCGATACCCGACTCCCGGGTTCACCGCTAACTTCACGACGACAAGCAACGCTGCCACCGCTAATCCGCATCACGTCGCCGGTGGTTTCAAAGTGCCCCACGGGTGGGTTCCCCCTGGCGTTCAATCGGCGCACAGACTCATCGTTCGCTACAACAACCCATGAGGTGCGATGCAGCCACTTAGTGACAGCAGCGTCTTTTCTCCCTGGCAACCCGGCATTTTCAGCTTGTCGGTCTATGGCATCCTGATCTTGGTTTTGTTGGCCGTGCTGCTCTTCCTCACGGAGTGGCTTGGGCATCGCCGACCCGGTGCCGAGAAGCAGCGTCCCTATGAGAGCGGCATTATCCCCACGGGAGCCGCCCGACTGCGCTACCCGGTGCCCTTTTTCATGGTGGCCGTGTTTTTTCTGCTCTTCGATCTGGAGGGCGCCTTTATCTTCTCCTGGGCCATCGCCGCCAAGCCCCTCGGCTGGGCCGGCTGGCTGCAAATCACCTTCTTCATCTTTGTGCTGTTGTTGGGACTGGCGTATATCTGGCTTAAAGGAGGGCTCGCTTGGGGGCCGACAACGCACAAAAAATGACGATTCCAAATGGGCTGCGGCCGCCGGACGGCCTCCTGAATGCCGCCGATACCGTTCTCAACTGGGCCCGCCAGCACAGCCTGTGGCCCATGTTCTTTGGCCTCTCCTGCTGCTTCGTTGAAGAGGCGACGGCATTCACCTCGCGCTACGACATTGCCCGCTTTGGTGCCGAGGTGTTGCGTCCCTCTCCCCGTCAGTCCGACCTGTTGATCATCTCCGGGACCGTTTTCAAGAAGATCGCCCCGGTGGTCCTGCGCCTGTACGAGCAGATGCCAGAGCCCAAATGGGTCATCTCCATGGGCTCCTGCGCCAATACGGGCGGCATGTACGATGCGTACAGCGTGGTGCAGGGCATTAACCAGATTCTACCGGTGGACGTCTACATCCCGGGCTGCCCCCCGCGGCCCGAAGCGGTTTTGGCCGGCCTAGTGATGCTGCAGGAGAAAATCGCCGAGGAGCGCCCCATCCGGCGCATCTTTCACCTTGGCGGCGGCAGCCAGGGAACGGAAACCGATCTCCTGGTGGACACCCAGACCAAGAGCCGCGACCCGCGCGGACCCGGCATGACGGGTATCCGTGTCCGCGGCACCTCGGTATTGCCGCCATACTTCCCGGAAAGCCGCAGTGATCTTATGTGGACCCCGCCGGCCGCGAAAATCGCCCTACGGGCGGATGAAGCGCGTCTGGCGCAGGAGCTGCGGCAGCGCTATGGCGAAGACCTGCATATTCTACCCGACGCCAGCGACATGCTCACCTGCCGGGTCCGGCCCGAAGCGGCCAAAGCGGTCCTGGGACACTTGAAGCGCGACGCCAGCCTCCGGTTTCTGCGGCTGGACGACGTGACCGCCATTGATAACAGTGCGCGTCGGGCGCCCGTCGCGGGAGACGATTTCACCCTCACCTACCATCTGCTGGCGTTCGAACCCGCCACCCGCATACGGGTGCAGGTGCCCCTCGCCGGAGAGACGCCTGCGGCCGAAAGCGTCACCGATCTATGGCCTGCGGCCAATTGGTATGAACGGGAGGCCTTCGATCTGCTGGGGATCCGATTCCGTGGGCACCCCGATTTGAGGCGCATCATCATGCCGCCGCATTGGGAAGGCCACCCCTTGCAGAAGGGCCATCCCGGGCGGGCGACGGAGATGCTGCCTTACACCCGCGCGGACGCCGAGGCGCTGCAACCCCCCGATGCCGGTGTGTGGTCGCGGCAGGCCGACGGCAGCGAAGAATTGCTGATTAACGTGGGCCCTCACCATGTCAGCACCCATGGGTTGATCCGCTATATCCTGGCGCTCAACGGAGAAGAGATCGAAGACCTGGACATGGAGATCGGCTACCATCACCGCGCGGTGGAGAAGATCGGTGAACGCCAGACCTGGCACCAGTTCATCCCCTACACCGACCGGGTCGATTACCTGGCGGGAGCGGCCAATAACCTTCCCTATGTACTCGCGGTGGAGACCCTCGCCGGCGTTCAGGTGCCTTCCCGGGCCCAGTGCATCCGGGTTCTCCTCAGCGAGATCTTTCGCCTGAGCAACCATCTGGTCTGGCTGGGCACCTATGCCCACGACGTGGGCGCCATGACGCCGACCTTCTACACGTTCCGGGAACGGGAGATGCTCCTGGATATCGTCGAGCTGATCACCGGTGGGCGGTTGCATGCCTCCTGGTTCCGGATCGGCGGGGTGGCGGCCGATCTGCCCGAGGGCTGGAAGGAGAAGGTCGACGCCTTCGTTAAATGCTTCCCTGCCCGCTTAAAGGAGTACGAAGATCTGCTTCGCGAAAATCCCATCTTCAGGGCGCGCACCCTGGGGATCGGCAGGATATCCCAGGCGGATGCCATCGACTGGGGCGTCAGCGGACCCAACCTGCGCGCCTGCGGACTGGCCTGGGATTTGCGCAAGGCCTTTCCCTACAGCGGGTATGACCAATTCGACTTCGAGATCCCCACTGCCGAGGCCGGCGACTGCTTTGCGCGCTACCAGGTGCGCATCGAAGAGATGCACCAGAGTTTGAAGATCATCGCCCAGGCGGCCGCCGAGATGCCCCCCGGACGGGTCATGACCGATGACTACCGCTTCGCCATCCCGGACCGCAAAGAGATGCTGCGGGACATCGAAGCCCACATTCACCATTTCATCAACGTCACCCGCGGTCCCCGCATCCCCCGGGGCCAGGCCTACGCAGCCTGTGAGATCCCCAGAGGGGAGCAGGGGTATTTTGTGGTCAGCGACGGCCTGGGCTATCCATATCGCCTGAGGGTTCGCGGACCGGGCTTCGCCAATGTCCAGGCCCTGCCGCTGATGGCCAGGGGACAAACCCTGAGCGATCTGATCACCATCATCGGCTCGGTGGACTACATATTGCCGGATATCGACCGCTAATGACCGACTGGTGAAAGCCGGTTGGCTTGGCCGGGGGCGGCCGCCTCGCCGGCACCGCTGGCGGCCCTGGCCATTTGAATGCTCAGACCTCGCGGAGCATTTTTCGAAAGAACGATTGAGCCATTGGAACTGCACGTGTCGGAAGCGCTGATCGAAAAACTGAAGAACGAGATCGCGGCGGTCGAGCACCCCCGCGAGCTGGCAGTGGACGTGATGATGGCCCTCCAAGACCACCACGGCTACCTCAGTGACGCGGCCCGCGATCAGGCGGCCGAACTGCTGGGAATGAGCGCCCTGGAGGTGGATGAGCTGGCCACCTTTTACACCTTCATCTTTCGTGAGCCGGTGGGCCGTTACGTGATTCATGTCTGCGACAGCCTGATCTGCTGGATGGCGGGGGAGGAGAATATCGTCGATCACCTGCGCCAGCAATTGCAGATCGACTTCGGTCAAACCACCGCCGACGGGCTCTTCACGCTGCTGCCGGTGTGCTGCATCGGCTACTGCGACCGTGCCCCGGCCATACTGGTCAACCGCCGGGTCCATGGACCTCTGACCAATTCTCGGCTCGACGAATTGCTGCAAAAATATCGTGCCGAAGCCGCTGAAAAACCCGGATCGAATGTCTGACGAAGCTGTCCACCGACAGCGTCGCCGATTTAACCTTTTAGCCTAGCGACGAATCAACCACATGTACCCGCAGGTGCTGTTTCAACATCGCAAGCCGGATCGCATCAATACCTTCGCGGAATACCGCGAACAGGGGGGCTATTCCGCCCTCAGCGACGTGATCGCCGGTGCCGATCCGGCGGCCGTCATCGCCACCATCGATGACGCCCAGCTACTGGGCCGCGGCGGCGCCGGATTCCCCGCCGGCCGCAAGCTGATGACGGTCGCCCAGGACGCCCCCCATCCGCGCTATCTGATCTGTAACGCTGACGAGATGGAACCGGGTACCTTCAAAGACCGCGTTCTGCTGCATGCCGACCCCCATCTGCTCATCGAGGGGATGGCCATTGTCGCTTATACGGTCAGGGCCCGTCACGGGATCATCTTCATCCGGCCGGAATATGAGAATGCGGCGCGCATCTTGGAGCGCGAGATCCGCCTGGCCCGCGAGGCCGGTTTCCTCGGTGAGAAGATCCACGACAGCGACTTCAGCTTCGAGATCGTGGTGCATCGCAGTGGCGGGCGCTATATCTGCGGGGAGGTTACCGCGCTGATCAGCGCCTTAGAGGGATGTCGGCCGAATCCGCGCAAAGCGCCTCCCTACCCGACCGACAAGGGCTTGTGGCAGCAGCCCACGGTGCTCAACAACGTGGAAACCCTGGCCTACGTCCCCCTCATTGTGCGCCACGGTGCCCAATGGTTCCGGGATCTGGCCCTTACCGAGAGTGCGGCGGGAACCAAACTCTTCTCCATCTCCGGTCATGTCAATAAACCGGGGTGCTACGAAGTCCCCTTGGGGGTGCCGCTATCGGAAATGATCGAGAACTGCTGCGGCGGAATGCGGGATGGCCGGCCGTTCAAGGGGTGCCTGCCCGGGGGTGCCTCCACCGGGTTCCTATCGGCCGAGCACTATCACATCCCCATGGACTACGAGAGCCTCAAGGCGGTTGGCAATCGCCTCGGTACGGGTGCGGTGATGGTCTTCGATGACACGACCTGTATGGTCGCCGCGACCCTGAACCTGACCAACTTCTTCGCGCGGGAATCCTGCGGCTGGTGCACCCCCTGTCGAGAGGGCTTTCCCTATCTGAAGGACCTGCTCTATCGGCTGGAGAACGGCATGGCCGATGGGGACTGGATCGGTCAGGTGGAAACCCTCTGCGGCCATCTATACAAGGCCTATTGCGCCTTTGCGCCCGGCGGTGTGGCACCCATCGAGAGCCTGCTGGCGAACTTCGGTGAGGAGGTCCAGGCCCACATCGACCTGGGGGGCTGTCCCATGCAGCGGCAGTGAGCCGTTGATGCGGTGATAGGACAAATCGTCATCCGGTTGAGCGACGCTCACCGGCAATTGTACTTACGCTAATCGACAAACGGGCTACCGGATCCATGCCGACCCTGACCATCGACAATCGCCCCGTTACGGTGCCGGACGGTACCAAGGTCATTACCGCCGCCGAACAACTGGGGATCATGATCCCGCGCTTCTGCTACCACCCGGCCCTGGGGTCGGTGGGGGCCTGCCGGGTGTGTGCCGTGGGCTTCAAGGAGGGTCCCATCAAAGGGGTTGAGATGAGCTGTATGGTGGATGCCCAGGAGGGCATGGTGGTGGCCACCGACGATCCCGATGCCGTGGATCTGCGCAAGCACGTCATCGAACTGCTCATGCTCCATCATCCCCACGATTGCCCGGTGTGCGACGAGGGCGGGCACTGCCTGCTCCAGGACATGACCATCTCCGGCGGCCACGGGCGCCGGCGGTATGCGGGCGCTAAGCGCACCCATTTGGACCAGGACCTCGGTCCCCTGGTGCAGCACGAGATGAACCGCTGCATTCAGTGCTACCGCTGCTCACGCTTTTATCAGCAATTCTGCGGCTACAGGGACCTGGGGGTCACCGGCATCGGCACGCGGGTCTACTTCGGGCGCAGCGAGCCCGGCACCCTGGAAAGCCCTTTCAGCGGCAACCTGACCGATATCTGCCCCACAGGGGTCTACACCGACAAGCCCTCCCGCTTTTACGGCCGCCGCTGGGACTACGAGCGTGCTCCCAGCGTCTGCATCCATTGCAGCCTGGGCTGCAGCCTCACGGTCAGCGCCCGCTACCGCAAGGCCGTGCGTCACGAAGCGCGCTTCAATGCGCAGGTCAATGGCCATTTCATCTGCGATCGCGGACGCTATGCCTATGCTTACGCCAGTCAGCCCGAACGGCCGCGTGACGCCCTGATCGCCGGACGCCCCGCCACCCTGGCGCAGGCTGCGACCCAGATGAGCGAGCGTCTGGCCGCCATCGAAAAGGGGACCGGACCGGACGGCATCGCCCTCATGGGCAGCGCCCGCAGCAGCTTGGAGACCCAGGCGCTGCTGGCCCGGCTGCACAGCGAGAAGGGTTGGCGAACGCCCTGCTTCAGCGCTGACGACGCCGCCACGCGGGTCGTGTCCTCGGCACTGAACACTTTAAACGCGACGAACACCATCGCCCTCACCGAGATCGAAGGGGCCGATACCGTGCTCCTCGTCGGCGCCGATCCCATCGGAGAAGCCCCCATGCTGGCCCTGGCCCTGCGGCAAGCCCAGCGCGACGGCTCCCGCATCATCACCGTCGATCCGCGGCCGGTCACGCTGCCATGCGCCCACGACCACATTGCGGTGTCCGGCGACGATCTGGCCACTGCCGTGGCCCATCTGATCATCGGTGCCCTGGAGCCTTCCCGAGAGATCGCCCTGGACGCCGACCAGCAGGATCGGTTTAAGACCCTCAAGCAGGAGACTCGCGACATCCCCGCCGCTGCCGAACTCAGGGCCATCGGTCACGCCTTGACCACCGCCTGGCGGCCGGCCTTCGTATGCGGCACCACCGTTCCCGACCCTGATGTACCGCCGCTGATGGGGCTCCTGCAGGCGCTGGTGCAGACCAGCTGCATGTGGAGCGGCCTTTTCTTCCCGCTCCCCGGTGCCAACACTTTTGGCGCCCATTGCCTGGGTGGTTCTGACGCCCTGTTTGAACCGCTGCTCGCGGCCGTGGAGGCCGGTCAGGTCAAGGCCCTGGTCGTCGTGGAGAACGATCTGTTCAGCGAATACCCCGATCAACAGCGTCTCGCGGCGGCGCTGGAAAGCTTGGAACTGCTCGTGGTCATGGATTGCGTCCCCTCGGCCATCACCGCCCGCGCCGATATTTTTCTGCCCACCCAGACCATTTACGAGGCGGGGGGGCACTATCTGAACAACGAGGGCCGCCTCCAGGTGGCCACACCCGTCATTGCCGGCGGCCTGTCGATCATGGATACCGGCGGTGGAAACCATCCGCCCCGCGAGTTCCGGGAGGATATCCCCGGTGGCACGCCCCGCCCCGCTTGGCAATATGTGGCCGGGCTGGCCACCGGTGAGACGGATCCGCCCGATGTGAAGCCATTGCTGGACGAGGCACTGACCGCAGGCGTGGCCGACGGGGAGCGGGTATCGCTGCCCTCGGCGAGCCGGGAGTGGCCGTCGATCGAGCGGATCGGTGCCGGGCCGGAAGGGGATGCCGGCGGCCTCACCCTGATCGAGAGTGCGGCCACCTTCGGCAGCGAGCCGTTGGCCGCCTTCTCCACCGTATTGGCGGAGCTCACGCCCCTATTCGGGGTGACCGTGCATTCTGAAACCGCCCAACGACTGGGGTGGCGGGCAGGAGACCGGATCGTCATCCCCGACAGTGCGCCAGCCCTCGAAGTGGTGGTGACCCTGGATGACCGTGCAGCACCGGGAGTGTTGCTGGTGCCCCGGCGCATCGGCATCGATCGAACGGCCTTGCGGCGGTATATGGCGCACTTGCTCGCAGAGTAGGAAAACGCCGTTGGTCAGGCACGCAGCCTTGCGTCGGCAAAGGGCGCAGCGCGTTTTCGACGATTGGAAGCATATAGGATAGGGCAAATGGTGTTGGATTGGCTGCTGGGAATGATCGTGTTGCTCGTCAAGCTGGGCCTCATCCTGGGCGCGCTGCTGTTCGGCGCGGCCTATCTGGTATGGGCCGAGCGCAAGTTTCTGGCACGCCTGCAGATTCGGCTTGGTCCCAACCGGGCCGGGAAATTCGGTCTGCTGCAACCCATTGCCGATGCCATGAAAATGCTGACCAAAGAGGACCTGGTGCCCGACGGCGCCGACACCTTTGTCTTCAAGCTGGCCCCCGTCGTCGTGGCCGTGACCGCCATGCTGATGTTTGCCGTGGTGCCCGTGGCCCCCGACCTCGTTCTGTTCGGGCGGTCCATCCCCATGGTGATCGCCGATTTGAACGTGGGGTTGCTGTTCATCTTCGCCCTCAGTTCCCTGGGCGTCTACGGGGTGGCCCTGGGGGGCTGGGCCTCCAACTCCAAATTCGCCCTTCTGGGCGGGATCCGCGGCGCTGCCCAAATGATCAGCTACGAACTCGCCCTGGGACTCTCCCTCGTACCGGTGGTGATGCTGGCGGGCTCCATGAGCCTCACCGAGATCGTTGCCGCTCAGGAACGCGTACCGTTTATCATCCTGCAGCCGATCTCCTTCGCCATTTTCGTCATCAGTGCCATGGCGGAGAGCAAACGCATCCCCTTCGATCTGCCTGAAGCGGAGAACGAACTCGGGGCCGGGTTTCACACAGAATACAGCGGCATGCGGTTCGGGCTCTTCTTCATCGGCGAGTATGTGCATATCCAGGTGCTGGGCGCGCTGACGGCCGTTTTCTTCCTGGGAGGGTGGCGTGGACCATTGCTGCCGCCGGTGATCTGGCTGGTGCTCAAGATTATTTTCGTCGCCCTAATCATGATCTGGATCCGCGGCACCCTGCCGCGGCTACGCTACGACCAACTGATGGCCCTGGGCTGGAAGGTCCTTATCCCGGCCGCCCTGGTCAACATCGTATTGACCGGCGTCCTCATCCTCTTGGTATGATGGGCACGGTAAAGGAATTCATCGTTCCATGACGCAAGATCCATCACAACTCAAGGGCAAATCATTGCCGCCACCGAGGGAAACCTCGGGTGCCGAAGCACTCAAAGCACTGGTGACGGGCTTCGCCACCACCTTGAAACATCTGGGGCGTCGGCCCATCACCGAACAATACCCCGAGGAGAAGCGCGAACTGCCCGCCCGCTCGCGTGCCCGCATCATTCTGACCCGCGACCCTGACGGCGCCGAACGCTGCGTGGCCTGCTACCTCTGTTCGGCGGTCTGTCCGGTGAGCTGCATCAGCATGCAGAGCATAGAAGGGCAGGGCGGTCGGCGCATGGCGGCCTGGTTTCGGATCAACTTCGGCCGCTGCATCTATTGCGGCCTGTGTGAGGAGGCTTGTCCCACTTCGGCCATTCAGTTGACGCCGGACTATGAGCACTGCCAGCGGGCGATCCTCAAATCGGTATACGAGAAGGAAGATTTACTGGTGGATCACTGCGGCAAAGACCCGGACTACAATTTCTACCGCCATGCCGGAGTGGCCACCGAAGGCTTGGACAAGGGCCGTCACGAGAAGGAGGCCCCACCGGTCAATGTGCGCAGCAATATGCCCTAAAAAGCTGCTGGTTCACTGGTGCGCCGGAGCAGCGTCAAGGTCCATCGGCCGGTGTGGAGGACCAGACAGGGGTCGCCATTCGACCGCATGTCCGTACCGGCACGGCGGCCAACCGGCGCATGGTGCCTTTCACCCGTTGCATTAAAAGCGTGAAGCGAACCATTTAAAATGACTGTTTATAGTTTGCTTTTCTATCTGCTTTCGTTGCTCACCCTTGCCGCCACGGCCATGGCGGTGACCCGACGTCACATGGTGCACGCCGTGCTGTACCTCGTGCTCAGCTTCTTCGGCACGGCACTGCTCTTCTATCTGCTGGGGGCGCCGCTGCTGGCGGCCTTGGAGGTGATCATCTACGCCGGCGCCATCATGGTGCTCTTCCTCTTCATCATCATGATGATTCGGGTCGAGAAGGAAGACGACCGCTTCTTTCCCTTCCTCCAGTGGTGGCCGGCGCTGCTGATCAGCGGTGGCTTTCTGGCGGGCCTGCTGGCCCTCAGCCGGGAGGACCTGGTTCGACAGCCGGGCATGACCGTGGCCCAGGCCCTGCCCCAGGTCTTCGGCATCCATCTCTTCCGGGATCACTGGCTGGCCATCGAAATCGCCTCCCTTCTGCTGCTCATCGCCCTGGTGGGCGTGCTTCACCTGAGCCGGCGCCGCCGGGCGGACGCGATTGAGGAGGCGCCCTGATGGTCCCCTTCAGTCATAGCCTATTGGTCGCCGCCCTGCTCTTCGGCATGGGGTTGTTCTGCCTGCTGACGCGGCGCAATCTCATCATGATGCTCCTGGGCATCGAAGTGATGCTCAATGCCGGCGCCCTGGCCTTCGTGGCCGCATCGCTGCACTGGCAGCAGATGGACGGCCAGGCCATGGTGCTCTTCATTCTCACGGTGGCCGCCACCGAGGTCTCTGTGGGACTGGCCCTCATCGTGGCGCTCTATCGGCGTACCGGCAGCGTGGATCCCGATCCGCCCGCCGATCGGCAGCTGGCGGCTCAGGCAGGGGAGGGAGGCGTATGATGAGTTCACCGCCCATCGAGGTGGTTCTACTGCTGGCGGTCGCCCTCGGTCTGCCGCTGACGGCCTTCGGCGTGATCATGACGCTGACCCGCAGCCAGCCGCGCGTCTCGGCCATCATCTCCCTGGGTGCCATCGCTGTGGCCTTCGGTGCGTCCCTCTCCCTGCTGATCGCCCACTGGGGCATGCCGACACCCCTCGTATACGAGATCACCTGGCTCGTGGCCGGCGAACTGCCGATCCCCCTCGGCGTGCTGCTCGACCCCACGAGTCTGCTGATGCTCACCGTCGTCGCCGCCATCTCCCTCTTGGTGCAGATCTACTCCCTCGGCTATATGGCCGGCGATCCCGGTTTCGGACGCTATTACGGCTGCATGTCCCTCTTCGCGTGGGCCATGCTCACCCTGACCGTCTCCAGCTCGCTGATTCAGCTCTACATCTTCTGGGAGCTGGTGGGACTCGCCTCCTATCTGCTGATCGGCTTCTGGTTTGAGAAGTGGACGGCCAGCGAGGCGGGCAAGAAGGCCTTCGTGATGACCCGGCTGGGGGATACGGCCTTTCTACTGGGACTGATTCTGCTTTGGTTAAATCTCGGCGATCTCAGCATCGCCGGGCTCAACGATCCCCAGGTCGCCGACCGATTGTCGCCGGGACAGCTCACCCTCGCAGCGGTGCTGATCTTCGGCGGCATTATTGGCAAGAGCGCCCAGTTTCCTTTGCTCACCTGGCTGCCCGACGCCATGGAGGGGCCCACACCGGTGAGTGCCCTCTTGCACTCGGCGACCATGGTGGCCGCCGGGGTCTATCTCTTCGCGCGCCTGTTCGGCTTTTTCAGCCTCTCTCCGGCCGTCATGACCCTCTGCCTGGCCGTGGGCACCCTCAGCATGCTTCTCGCGGCCAGCATGGCGCTGGTGAGCCGCGACATCAAGCAGGTCTGGGCCTACTCCACCATCAGCCAGCTGGGCTACATGCTGATGGGGCTGGGGGCCGGCGGCTTTACCGCGGGCGTCTTTCATCTGACCACCCATGCCGGCTTCAAAGCCCTGCTCTTCCTCTGTGCCGGTGTGCTGATCCACCACTTCGACACCAACGATATCTTCCGCATGTCCCAGCGCGGCAGCCGGCGGCAGCGCCTGACCCTGGTCTGTCTCGTCATCGGTGCGGCGGCCCTTTCCGGTCTGCCGCCCCTCTCGGGATTTTTCAGCAAGGAGATGATCCTCGCCCACCTGGCCGTCCACGCCCATCCCTTCTGGCTCGCGGCCGGCCTTCTGGGCAGTTTTCTGACCGCCTACTACACCTTTCGCCTGATCTTTGTGCTGCTGCGACCAGCAGCAGAGACGCCCTCGGATGACGCTGAGGGCCACCACCACAGCGAGCCCTTTGGCGAACTGTGCATGGCCGCGGTCCTGGTGACCCTGGCCGGCCTGACGGTGGTGCTGGGCTTCGGCCAGGGGGCGCTGACCCATTTTCTTTCCGCGGCCGCCGGTGCGCCCCCGCCGGCCCCCGCGCATCATCTGGGCTGGCTGCCGGTGGTGGTCTTGACACTGACAGGTGCGGCGATAGTAGCGGCCTGGTGGGAATTCGCCCGCCAGAAGCGATCGGAGACGGGATGGGTGGACCGCTTCCCCACACTGGCCACGCTCTTCGCCCGACGCTGGTACCTGGATGATCTGTACCGCTGGCTGCTCGATCGGGTGGTGTACGGCGGTTTTTCGCGCGCCTTCACCTGGAACGACCAGCGGGTGATCGACGGCGGCCTGGACGGTCTGGGACAAACCGTCATCGACTGGGGCGCCATCAGTGCCCGGCTGAACCGCAGTCAGATCCAGTTCCGCCTGATGGTGCTCTTCGCCGTGGTCGCCGTGCTGGTGCTCTATCTGGCGTTCGCATAAGCAGCGCTGGGCAGAGGTTGGCGTTGGAAAGCGTTCGTGAATCGTTGCCGAATGATGTCGCTGACCGGGCCGGCAAGCGGTCAAGCGCAAGGTTTCATCCATAGTGAACAACAGCTTCCACCAACGCCGTACACGATCGCAAGCGATGCTGTTCCGGAAAACGGGTACACCGGCCTGCTGGTGAACTGAACCCTAACCCCCATTGGGATTTGCCAATCTCATGCAAGTGCACGCCACAAGCTTCCCCTTTCTCACCAGCCTGCTGCTCTGCTGTGGTCTGGGACTGGCCATCATTCTGCTGCTGCCGGCGCACCGTGAGCGGGAGATCAAATTGGTCAGCGCGGTCTTCAGCGGATTGACCCTGGTGATTTCGCTCTATCTCTATCTGGCCTATGATCGCGATCTGGGCGGCCAGCAATTCGCAGAGTCCTGGGAGTGGGTGCCGGCCCTGGGGATCCGTTTCGCCAACGCGGCCGACGGCTTCAGCCTGCCCATGCTGCTGCTCACCGGTATCGTCTTCTTCACGGCGGTGCTGACGGCCTGGGAATTGAACTACCGTGTCAAGGAGTTCTTCGCCCTTACCTTTCTGCTGGTACTGGGCGTCTTCGGCCTCTTCATGAGCCTCGACCTCTTCTTCATCTTCGTCTGGTTCGACGTCAGCCTCTTCCCCATGTACCTCCTCATCGCCATCTGGGGCTCCACCCGCAAGGAGTACGGGGCCATGAAGCTGACCCTCTATCTGCTGGCAGGATCTGCCCTTATCCTGCCGGCCATCCTCTACCTGGTGGTGGGCGCCGGTCTCTCCAGTTTCAGCCTGATCACCCTGATGCAGGAGGCGGTCTTCAGCCCCGGGCAGCAGCGTCTCGCCTTTCTGCTGCTCTACATCGGATTCGGTATCCTGGCGGGTGTCTGGCCCTTCCACACTTGGTCGCCGGTGGGCCACGTGGCCGCTCCCACGGCGGTATCGATGATTCACGCCGGTGTGCTGATGAAGATCGGGGCGTTCGGCATTCTGCGGGTGGGGATCTATCTGTGTCCCGAAGGCTGGAGCTACTGGTCCCCCGTGATGGCGTTTCTGGCCACCGCCGGCATCGTCTACGGGGCCCTGGTCGGCCTCAGCCAGACCGATCTCAAGTACGTGATCGGCTATTCCAGCGTCAGCCATATGGGCATCGTTGGCCTGGGGCTGGCCACCCTGACGGTGGACGGTCTCAGCGGGGCGGTCTATCAGATGTTCGCCCATGGAATCATGACGGCCCTTTTCTTCTCATCGGTGGGCTATATCTACGATCGCACCCACACCAAGGCCATCGCCGACTTGGGGGGGCTCGGCCGAACCCTGCCGCGGGCCAGCAGCTTTTTCATCCTGGCGGCCATGACCGGCATCGGCGTTCCCTGCCTGGCCAGTTTCTGGGGGGAGCTGGTGGTTTTCCTGTCGGCGGTGCGGGTATTTCCCATCTATGGTGCGTTGGTGGTATTGGCCCTGGTGATCAGCGCGCTATTCATGCTGCGCGTGGTTCAGAAAACCTGCTACGGGCCGCCCCTTGAGCGCTACGCCGGTCTCGACGACATGGGAAACGGCGCCATGGTGCCGCGCCTGATTCTGGCAGCGGTGATCATCGGTTTCGGTCTCTTCCCGGGTGCCCTCTTCGACATGATCAACTCGGCTGCCATACCCTTCATTGAGGGGGTGCTGGGATGATGATGACCCTCTTCGCTCCGGAGCTCACCGTCCTGGCCACCGCCGTGGTCTTCGTTGTCCTGGCCTGCCTGCCCACGCCCGATGCCCGCCGCGACTATCTGACCGCTGCCGGTCTGGGCGCCTTGACCCTCTTCGTCGCACTGACCGCTCTGGGCGTCCAAGGCGACCTGTTCCAGGAGGCCTACCGCGTCGATCGCTTCTCCCAGGTCTTCAAGACCCTCTTGGCGCTGGCCGCCTTTTTGGTGATTCTGCTCTGCCGCCGGTTGCAAGAGATCCCCATCCAGCGGCACGCCGAGACCTATCTGCTCTTGTCCACGGCCACCCTCGGCCTGATGCTGCTGGTCTCCAGCGTGCACCTCTTCGCTTTTTTCATGGCGCTGGAGCTCTCCAGCTACTCCCTCTATCTGCTGGTTTTTCTGCACCGCGACCAGGCCCAAGCCCAACAAGCCGGGCTGCGCTATTTTCTCGTGGGGACCAGCACCTCTGCGGTGATGCTGTTCGGCTTGGCCCTACTTTACGGGGCCACCGGGACGGCCCACCTGGGCACGCTGACGGCCAACTGGGGCCAATGGGCCGGCCAACCAACGGTCCTTCTGGGATTGCTACTCACCTTGGCCGGTGGCTTTTTTAAGCTGGCCCTCTTCCCCTTTCACAGCTGGGCGCCGGACGCATACGAGCGCGCCGCCCATTCGGTGGCCGCCTATATCGCCACGGCTTCCAAGGTGGCCGCCGCCGCCGCACTGCTGCGCCTGACAGGACCCTTGACGGGTGCCGGCGGACTGCTGGTGGAGTGCCTGGCGCTGCTTGCCATTCTCTCCATGACGGTGGGCAACTTGGCCGCCGTTGCCCAGACCGACTTCAAGCGCCTCATGGCCTTTTCCAGCATCGCCCACGCCGGCTATCTGCTCATCGGGGTCCTCACCTTCAGCACCGCCGGCAGCAGTGCCGTCGTGTTTTACGCCGTCGCAATTCTCGTGATGAAGTACACTTGCTTTCTCGTGCTGGTGCAGGTCTCCGGGGATGGTCGCAACCTCGCCATCGCCGACCTGGCCGGACTGCACCGCCGCTCTCCACTCCTGGCCCTGGCGCTGATGATGGCCCTCTTCGGTTTGGCCGGGATCCCGCCCACCATCGGCTTCAGCGGCAAGCTGCTGCTATTCCACGCCGCACTGCAAAAGGGCCATCTGCTCCTGGTCCTCATCGCCATGTTCAACGTGGTGATATCGCTTTACTACTATCTGCGGGTCCTCAAGGCGGCTTATCTGACCGAACCGGTCCTCGCGCAGCAGCCCCCGATACCGCTGGCCACCGGCGATCGGGCCCTGGTCCTCCTCCTCATCGCCGCCATCACCCTGATCGGCTTCTACCCCGCCGGATTGCTTCATCTGACCGAGGCTGCAGCACAGGTGCTATTCTGAGCGATCGCTTGGCGTGTGGATCGGCAATGGGCGCTGAACGTGTGCGAAAGGCTAGCCTAGCGTGTCCCTCTCCCTGACCCTCCTGATCACCGCCGACCTGATCCTCTTCGGATTGACCCTGAACTTCACCCTCGCGTCTCTCCGCGAGCAGGAAAGGCGTGCCTTGCGCATCGGCGCCGCTGGTGTGCTGACGGCCGTGGTGTTCGCCCTGGGAATTTTCTGGCTGCCGGCGGTGAGACCCCTTATCAGCCTCTTTTATTGCGTCCTCGCGCTTTTCGTTCTGCTCTGTCTGCTGCCCGGCAAACCGCCGCACGCATCCCACAAAGGGGCCGCCGGACATGTGGTGAGCCAGGGGGGACGTCCCGATGAACGCGACATCTGCTTTGCGCGGGCCCGCATGAATCCGTCGGGCACGCCCGCTCAGGCCGAGGTGTATCGCCGCTACTACACCGTCCAGCCCGAGAAGGAGGCCGGGGACGCCGCACGTCGGGCCAGGGGATTTTTGGGTACGGTCGGCAGTATCGACAATGGATGGGGCCCCAACGTGGCCATGGTCAAGGCTGGCTTCGACATGCCCGATCTGCTGGGTCCGCATGCCGAAGTGGGGCCCCAGGCTGCTCTAAATCCGGCGGACCACGACCCGGCCGTCGCCAGCCAACGGGTCAAACATCTGGCCCGTCACCTGGGCGCCGATAGCGTCGGCATCTGCCGCCTCGATCCCCTGTGGACCTACTCCCACAGGGGGGAGATCCACGATGGTAATTTCGATGCCTGGGGCCGGGCGATTGACGATCTGCCTCCGTACGCGGTCGTCTTCCTCACCGAGATGAATTGGGAGCACGTCAGCGCCGCCCCCCATACGCCAGCGCTGGCCGAGAGCGCCAATGACTATGCCAAAGGGGCCTACCTGAGCACCTACCTGGCCCATTGGTTTGGCCATCTGGGCTATCGCGGCGTGGCGCAGCACACCCGGCACTACGACACTGTGTTGCCGCCCCTGGCCGTAGATGCCGGATTGGGGGAGGTGGGCCGCTGCGGGTATCTGCTCACCCCCAGGTATGGGGCACGCGTGCGGATATTTGCCACCCTCACCGACATGCCCCTGATCCCCGATAGCCCCATCTCCATCGGAGTGGATGAATTCTGCCGTCGCTGTCGAAAGTGCGCCACGGCCTGCCCCTCGCGCGCCATTCCCTTTGGAGATAAGGTCGTTGTCAACGGCGCCCGAAAATGGAAGCTCGATGCGGAGAGTTGCTTCGACTACTGGGGGAAAGTG
>JASJCL010000086.1 GCA_030066015.1 Desulfosarcinaceae bacterium
CTTTCTCTTCTCCCCCCAGCGCAGCCGCACTCCGGTGTATGTGCTTTCGGGCGGCGAGAAGAACCGGCTCATGCTGGCCAAGCTGCTCACCCGGCCGGCCAATGTGCTCGTGCTGGACGAACCCACCAACGATCTTGACGTGGAAACCCTGGAATTGCTGGAAGAGGTTCTGCTGGACTATGCGGGCACCCTGCTCCTGGTCAGCCACGACCGGACCTTCCTCAATCAGGTGGTCACCCGCAGCCTGGTCTTCGAAGGGGAGGGACGGGTCACGGCCTATGCCGGCGGCTACGACGACTGGCTGCGCCAGCGGCCTCCGACGGCGCCGGCCGAGGTGGCGCCGCGATCCGCGGTGAAGACCACCCCGCCACCGTCGACAGCGAAACGATCCAGGCGCACCTTCACCGAATCCCATGAGTTGGCCGGGCTGCCGGCCAAGATCGAAGCCCTGGAGGCCGAACAGCGGGCCCTCTATGATACCATGTCTACAGCGGGCTTCTACCAACAGTCGAAGCAATCCATCGCCGAGGTATCGGCGCGCTTGGACGTGGTGGAAGCGGCCATCGCTGCGGCCTACGAACGCTGGGAATTCCTCGAGGCGCTGGAACCGGAGTGACGCAACCCGCCCGGGGGGCGCCTGTCGGCGCTAGCGCTTCAGGCGCGCCGTGATGCGCAGTTCGACGCTGATCAGATCGAAGACCATGTGCATGCCCAGGTGTTCGAAGAAACGGCTCGATCCGTAGATCACGGCCCATCGGGTGCGGTCCAAGTCGAAGTGGGCCTCCGCCAGTACGGCGCCCTCCTCCCCCGTCGTGAGGGTGGCCAGGAAGGTTTGCTCGGCCGTGATCCCGCGGAGCTCCAAGGTTCCCGCCATCTCGTAGTTGGGGCTGGAGAGGCTGGCCGACGCCGCCGGCCGGCCATGGGATAGGGTGAAATTGGCCGTTGGGTAGCGATCCACGAAGAAAAAATCGTCTGACGCCAGATGGGAGAGCAGCACCGCTTGGAGCGCATCGCCTTCCAGGCTGAAATTGCGGATGGATCCCATGTCGAGGACGAAGCAGCCGGTGATATTGCCGTTTTGAACGGTAATCTCGCCATCGCTCAGGTCGATGGAACCGGTATGCCGGGTGTTGGGGTTTCGCCCCGACCATTCGATGCGACTGTCGGCCAGATCCACCTGGTAGGCCCCGTCGGCCAGCACCACACGGGTCTGAGGGTCCGGTTGCGCTTCGGGGTCCCTCCCCTCGAGGGGCAGCCCCGCCTGCCGCCAGGCATCCAGCCCCCCTCTCAAAATCTCGACCTGGGTGTAGCCCGCACGGGTCAGCTTCTCTACGGCCGTGGTGGCGTCGGCGGAGCGGGCACTGGCGCCGTAGACCACGAGTGGATCTTCTTTGCCGGGCGCCCAGCCGGCGACATTGTCGAGGAAGGCGACCTCGAACACACAAGCATTGCGGGCGTGTGGCAGATGGACAAGTTCAAAGTGGGACGGGGGCAGCAGATCGATGAGCAGAATTTGGGGGGTGTCCGCCAACCGCCGGTGCAAATCGGCAGGCGTCACCTCCGGGTGGGAAGGCACCATGTTCAACCTCCTTGGAGTTGCGATTGGGGCCGCCGCCTGGAAGCTGGTCGCATGGGAAGGCCGTGGAGGGGCGGCAGGTCAGAGGCCTTGAGTCTTATGGTAGGCATGATCCACCGAAGGGCAACGTCGCCGGACGAGGTGGTCGGCCGGCGCGCAGGCAGACCAGCACGGATCTTCAGCCGTGAACATGGCCGGCGATCCGGGAACGCACCATCTCGGCCGTCTCGGAAACGCTCAGGTCCGCGAACTCGGCGTAAGGAATCTCCCCCAGTACCGTGATCTGCAGTTCCTGTCGCCCGTGGAAATTGAGGCTGTATTTGGGCAGGGCCTTCCGGGTGCCGTTGATGGCAATGGCCAGAAGGGGCAGCTTCAGCTTGTGGGCCAGGAGGAAGGCGCCGGGTTTGAACGGGCGCAGCCGGGTGCTGGTGGACCGCGTCCCCTCGGGGAACATGTAGATGGAACTTCCCTGTGCCAGGGCGTCTTCACAGCGGGACAGCATGCGGGCGATGCTCTCCTTGTCGCCGCGCTTCAATGGTATATAGCGGTTGAGGTACATGTTCCAGCCGATCAGGGGCAGCCGGAAGACCTCGATCTTGGAGACCCACTTGAAGGGGAAGAAGAGACGGAAGGCGAGCAAAATGTCCAGTTGAGACTGGTGGTTGGAGACAATGATATAGACCCCGTCCTTGCGGAGCCGCTCGCGCCCGCTGAGGTGGACCCGCCAGGCGGGCATGGCCCACAAATAGTGGCAGGCCCAGAAGCAGGTGAACTGGTGCAGGAGCACCAGTCGGCGATCGAACCAGCGTGTGAGGAGCCAGATGCACAGCGCTATGGCGAAGAGAAAAATGGAAGAGATGGCGATGTAGAGTAGGACGAACAGGGCGATGATGCGATTGCGCATGGGTCGTATCATATCCGGGTTGAAAGGCGCATGCCGACCCGCATACGGGCCATGACCGCGTCTACGCCTACCTATTGAATTTCAAGCGGCCTGTCAACGAAGGTGGCGCAGGATTGACTAAAGTGGCCGTTTTTGACACGATTTGCCAGGTGTGCCGACCCGGCCGCCGCCGGAATCTACCGCGTCGCAAGGAGCCGCCAATGCTTGCAAGCCTCAAGCACTTTTTCGAAAAGCTGACCGATGACACCCCCCGGATCGCCGCCGACGGGACCGATCCCATCCGGATCGCCACCTGTGCCCTCTTCCTGGAGCTGGCGCGAATTGACGAGCAGTTCAGCCCAGATGAAGTGGAGATGATCCTGGGACTGCTCAAAGAGCGCTATCACCTGTCGGATGAACATGCCCAGGCCCTCCTGGAGGAAGCCGACGCCGAACGGGATGCCAGCGTCGACCTCTGGCAGTTCGCCAACCTGATCAACCAGAACTACAGCGTCGCCGAGAAGATCGATGTGGTGGAAACCCTGTGGCAGATTGTCTTCGTGGACGGCAAAATGGACAAATACGAACGCTACCTGATGCTGAAAATCGGGAATCTCCTGCGGCTGGACCATGATCAGCTCATTCAGGCCAAGCTGAAGGTGATGCAGCGAGACGCCCAATAGCGATCCGCCGAAAGGAGCACCCATGAGCCACACACCGGATTCGGCCAACCTGGCCGTCTTCTGTGATTTCGAGAATGTCGCCCTGGGTGTCCGCGATGCCCGCTACGCCCACTTCGACATCAACAAAGTCCTGGAGCGTCTACTGCTCAAGGGCAACATCGTGGTGAAGAAGGCCTACTGCGACTGGGAGCGCTACAAGGAGTTCAAGGCCGCCATGCACGAAGCGGCCTTCGAGCTGATCGAAATTCCCCACATTCGCCAGTCGGGCAAGAACTCCGCCGATATCCGCATGGTGGTGGATGCCCTGGACCTGTGTTACACCAAGCTGCACGTGGACACCTTCGCCATCATCAGCGGCGACTCCGACTTCTCCCCTCTGGTGAGCAAACTGCGGGAGAACAACAAGACCGTTATCGGGCTGGGCGTCAAGAACTCCAGCTCCGATCTGCTCATCGCCAACTGCGACGAGTTCATCTACTATGACGACCTGGTGCGCCGGAAGAAAACCCGCCGCAAAACCCAGCGCAAGCCGGTCCGCCAGAGCCTCCAGAAGACATCGACGGTTCATGAAAAAGATCCGGAGGAGCAGACCCAGGACGTTCTCGACCTGGTCATGGAAACCCTCGAGGCCCTGGCCGAGGAGCGCGGTTCGGGCAACAAAATTTGGGGATCGATGGTGAAGCAGACCATCAAGCGCCGCAAACCGGGCTTCAGTGAATCCTATTATGGCTTTCGCAGCTTTAACCGGCTGTTGGAGGAGGCCGCCAGTCGCGGTTTGATGGATTTGGAGCCGGACGAGAAATCGGGTGGCTACATTATCCGCAGTTTTCAGCAAGAGGATTGAGGTCTGCCAACGGTCGCCGCGCTGCCGCTAGCCCGAAGACGGGACAGCGCCCCCTCGCAGTCCCGCAAAAAACAGGTCAAGGGCTTAATTTTATATAAAAAGCCCAATAATAGAAGTGTATCCCGTCCGGCCGCACCGCATTCCGACCACCCCTTGACCTGCAAAGAACGCTCCCATGACGCTGACGCGGATCCGCCTTCGCCCCTGGCTGACCGTTCTCTTCTTGCTCCTCCTCTGGCCGCTTCTGTTTTCAATCGCCCCGGCCACGGCCGGCCGCACCACCCGCGTCCGTCTGAGCACCACGGGCGATCATATCGCCGTCGCCGGCGAATATCGTTTCCGGCTGACCGTCAGCGACGGCCATGCCGAGGACAGGTCGGAACTGGCGGTGTCGGTGGCTGCCGCAGCGGACGGGTCCGATACCGCGGGATCAGCGGGCGGCAGCGGTGGTGATGGCTGCTTTCTGGGGATGGTGGCCGATACCGGCCTGAAGCGTTGAGATCCCCAATGGACCGTGATGTCAGTTTCGCCGGCGCATCCCCCATAAGAAGGCGCCCCCGGCGAGCCCCATCATGATCATCCCGAAAGGCCGCACCTTGCCGGCGATGTAGAGGTTGACACCGGACACCAGCAGGGCGGCGGCGATGAGCATCCAGGCGAAGCGGTGGACCGAGCTGTCGATGCGGCGGATGGCCCGGCGGGTCTGGGGAGAAAGAGAGACCTGCACGGCCAGGGCCCCCTGCTTGGCCCGGCTGAGAACCTGCTCCAGCTCGCCCGGAATCTGCCACATGCTCTTGCCCAGGAGGTAGAGTTCCTCCCACAGCCCCTGCCAGTCCTCGGTGAGCTCCTCCTTGGCGAAGCGGCGGGCGTAGGCCAGGCTCCGTGACCAAGGGTCGAACTCGGGGTCGATGGCGGTGGCCAGACCGGCCAGGAGCCCCACCGCCCGGCCGATGTAGAGCATGTCGGCCTGGACCTGGAAAGGGGTGTGGCGCACCAGGTCGCGGTACTCCCTCAGGAAGTAGCGCAGCTCGCGGCGGGCGGTCTCGTTGAGACTGCCCAGGCGCAGCCCCCAGATCTTCTGGAGCCACTCCTGGTGGGCCTCCTCCAGTCGGCGCAGGTCGGCCCCCGGCCGCAGGGTGCCGGCCATGATGAGGGCCTGGACGATCTTGCGGGCGTCTTGGGTACCCACCCCGATCGCCCCCATGCGCATGGCGGCCTTGAGCCGCTCCGACACCAGGGCCGTCATCCCGAAGTCGATGAAGACCAGCTGAAAGTCGCGTGCCTCGGCGGACGGTACGGGGTCCCCGGGGAGGAAAGCGGCGCACCCCTCCGCTTGCTCCGCCTCGGTGGGCAGGGGGCGTACGAAGAGGTTGCCCGGGTGGGGGTCCACGTGCACCCGGTGGGTGACGAAGATCTGGAACATATAGGCGTCGTAGAGGCGGTCGGCCACCTGGGCGGGGTCGATGCCGCAGGCCCGCATGGCCGCCGTGTCGTTGATCTTGATGTAGGCCACGTCCTCCAGGGTGAGGACCGCCGGCAGGCAGAAGTCGGCGAACACCCTGGGGATGTGGATCTCGGTGCGCCGGCCGAAGTCTATGGCGAACTGCTCCAACTCCCCCTTCTCCCGCAGGAGGTCCAGCTCCAGGCGGGTGGTGGCGGCGAACTCCCGTAACAGCTGCTCCAGGTCCAGGCGTTCACGCACCGCCCGGATCCATCCCAGACGGCGGACCAGGCGATCCAAAACAGTCAAGTCCGCCTCGACGATACGGTCGATATGGGGCCGCAGCACCTTCACCACCACCGGTGCGCCGTCGGGCAGACGGGCCCGGTGAGCCTGGGCCAGGGAGGCGGCCCCCAAAGGGGCCTCCTCGAAGGCGGCGAACACGGCGGACACGGGTCGGCCGAACTGGGCCGCCAGAAAGGCGGTGATCTCACCAATGGGCTCCGGGTCGATGCGGTCTTGAAGGCCGGCCAGTTCCTGGATCACTTCGGGCGGCAAGATATCCACCCGGGTGCTGAGAAACTGGCCCAGCTTGATGAGGACGCCGCCCAGTTCGGTGGCCAACTCGGCAAATTGGGTTGCCAGTGCCGCCCAGCGTCTCTCGGCGGAGGGGCGCAGCCAGCGCAGCGGCGCCACGTTGCAGATCACATCCCACCAGAGGGTTTTGAGCAGGAGAAGCAAAAAATAACGGCGCAGGCGGCGGATCCGCTTTCCAATATGGACGGCATGGCCTGCATGGGCTGCGGACGCTGCGGCGGTATAACGGCTGGGCGCCTGGAGACGATGCTGCAGCATGGGCGGACCTCGACGTTGCAACTGGGTAGCAAAGCGAGCGGCTGGGGCGGGGCAGGGGATGGGTTCCCGATGGATGCGCACCATCGGACAGGGCTCGGCAGGGCGCGGGTGGTCGAAGCGGCGGTCGGCTGACATCAGTCTATGCCAGGGCGGGACCGGGGTCAACGCTGACGCCCAGCTCCGGACCGGGCAGGGTGTTGAGCGCCTACTTCAGCAGGGCGTCGACACTGCTGAGAATCCCTCTCAGAATCTGGACCTCACGGGTCTCCAGCTCGGTGCGCCCGAAAAGGCGCCGCAGGGTGCGCATGAGGTGGGCAGGATTATCCGCCGGCAGAAAACCGCTGCGGGTGAGGGTGGCCTGCAGGTGGGTGTAGAGCTGCTCGAGCTGGCGCTGGTCGGCCAATCGTTCGGCAAGGGGGTCCATCGGTGGCCGATCGGGGCGGTCCACCCGGGCGAGGAAGAGCTCGTAAAGCAGCAGGCCGGCGGCCTGGGCCAGATTGAGGGCGGCATAGCCGGGATCGGTGGGGATGGTCACCAGGGTGTTGCAGCGTTCGATCTCTTCCCGCTTCAGACCGCTGTCCTCACGACCGAGGACCAGTGCCACCCGGACGTCATCCGCCAGGTCGGCGACCCGATCGCCCATCTGACGGGGGGTGAGGCAGGCATCACGATATTTACCCTGCCGGGCGGTGGCCCCTATCACCAGGTGGCGATCGGCCAGGGCCGCGTCCAGATCGGCGTAGCAGCGGGCCGTTTGGAGCAGGGGCTGGGCCTTGAGGGCCATGCGCCGGGCGTCGGTCGCCTGGTAGTCCTCGCAGGGATTGACCAGGCGTAGATCGTCCGTGCCGAAATTGCGCATCGCCCGGCAGACGGAGCCCACATTCAGGGCACCTTGGGGCGCCACGAGAACGACAGCGACGGTGCCGAGCGGCGGCGATGCGGATGTGGGCAGGTTCATGCGAGCGGGCGTTCGATGCGGCGGGGCTGGTGGGAGCCGGCTCAGTTGAGCAGCTTTTCCAGGGCCAGAGCGCAGGCCACTTGGGCTGCTTCGGGCCCCTCGATGTTGAGGACGTGGTTGTCGAGGTCGATATCGACCAATTTGCAGCCGTGCTGTTCAATGGTCTTTACAATGATGTCGAGGTTGGGTGTATTGGCACTGTCGGTCATTGAAACTCCTCTAGCTGTTTGTGGTTCGGCGATCTCGGCCGATTGGCGTGGCGCCACCGTATACGGTATGCGATCGACCGCTGCGGCGACAGCTGCATATCAGAATGTCTAAAGTAGTCATCCGGCGGCGGAAGGCAATCCCCTGCCGCGATTGCCCCCCCAGGCTGCCGGAAGTAGGGTAGTGCCAGGGATCGCCATCGGATCCCTCCTAAACAATGCGGAGAAACGGACCGATGAAAACCGATATCGCAGGCGCAATGCTGGTGGCCGTGATGGTGCTAACAGGCGGCTCGAGCGGGGTGCTGTGGGCCGGTACGCCCCACCCCTGGCTGGGCCGGCACTTCCCCCCTGAACAGCGGACCCCGCTGACCACTGGTGAGGTCTCCTTTCAACGCAAACTCTGCCGCATCGTCTATCAGATCCGGGCCGGCGAAGCGGGCATCCAGGTGGCGGCCGCGCTCTATTTCACCCCCAGGTTCGTCCCCCGGCGGCCCAAGGCGGTGACCCTGGAGATCCTTCTGCTGGATGCAAGCGGCGTGTGCATCGACCTCATCGACCGGGAGGTGGCGGTCACCGCAGCACCGGTGACGTTTCGCTTCACGGTGACCAACCCGGCGGTAAGGTCGGTGCGAACCTACTATACGCTGCACTATCCCGGCGAGGCCTGATGCCGGGGATCGCCAGCCCCATCGCCGACTTCGGACCGGTCGGTGGCCCTACCAGATGATGGCCCCGGGAGCCTGTCGATCAAGCGCCGCCAGATCCCACCCTGCCGTCCATTCACCGCGCCTTCTCTTCAGGGGAATTTCCGCGGCAGCGTTGCGATCGCGGCACCTTGATATCTCCCGCAAGATTCTTATGGTAAACACAAACCGCGCCCCATAGCTGCCTCTCACGAAGGCCCCAGCGGCACCGCCGGCGATCGACGCAACCCGTAAAGGATGCCATGACACTGCTCAGAGCCCAGGACCTGACCAAAACCTACACCGTTGACCACCAGATCATCAAAGTGCTGGACGGCGTTTCTCTGACGGTGGCGACGGGAGAGTTCGTGGTCATCACAGGCAGCAGTGGCAGTGGCAAGACCACCTTGCTGACCCTGCTGTCCGGCCTGGATCATCCCACCGCCGGCGAGATCTGGATCGATGGCCGGGAGATCAGTTCTGCGAGCGAGGACGCACTGGCGCCCCTGCGCAATCGCACCATCGGTTTTGTCTTCCAGTCCTTTCATCTGGTTCCGGCCATGACGGCACTGGAGAACATCATGTTCCCGGCGGAACTCCTCAAGCGTCGCGATGCCGAGGAGCGGGCTCGGGCCCTGCTGGCCACGGTGGGGCTGAGCGCCCGCGCCGACAATCTCCCCTCCCAGCTATCCGGCGGCGAGAAGCAGCGCGTGGCCCTCTGCCGGGCCATGATCAATCAGCCCAAACTCCTCTTCGCCGACGAACCCACCGGTAATTTGGACTCCAAAAACGGGCAACTGGTACTGGACCAGCTGCTCGCCATGAAGGCGGCCCATGCGGTCACCTTGGTGCTGGTGACCCACAATCCCGAGATTGCCGCCGCCGCCGACCGGGTGGTCACGCTGAGCGATGGCCGCCTGCGACACCAGGCGGCCGATTAGGAGTCGGAGCCCATGTCCTCTCGGCTGCGCGTCATATATCGGCAATTGGTGGGCTCTTCCCGCCAAGCGCTGGTCTTTGTCCTCTGCGTGAGCCTCTCGCTGACCACCTTGACCGCCTTCAGCGGCTTTGCCCGCAGCGTGCGTCAATCGCTTCTGGCCGATGCCCGCACGCTTCACGCTGCCGACATCATCCTGGGATCCGGCAGCCCCTTCAACCCCCATCTGCAGGGCGCCGTGGCGCGGGAGGCGGCGGCGGGCAGGATCGAAAGTACTCGAATCCACACCTTCTTCTCGGTGGTTCGCACCGTCGATGCGGACGCCTCTCTGCTGGCGCGCCTCAAAGTGGTGGAGCCAGCCTATCCGTTTTATGGTGAGGTGGTCCTCCTGTCGGGTCGGACGCTGGCCGGGGTCCTGACCCAGGGGAGCATCGTGGTGGAGCAGCTGCTTCTGGACCGTCTCGGTCTTGCCGTGGGAGATCTTCTCCAGGTGGGCTTCACCACCCTCCGAATTGTGGATGTGGTCACCGCAGAACCGGATCGGCCGGTCAACATGTTCGCCTTCGGCCCACGGGTCTTCGTCAGCCACCAGGACCTCGACGCCCTGGGGCTGATCGAAAAGGGCAGCCGCATCCGCTACCGCCTGTTGATCAAAGTGACCGATCCCCAGGAGCTCGCCCCCCTGGCGGCCCACTTCAAAACCTTCGCCGACCCGGAGCGGGAGCGGGTGGACACCTACCGCACGGCCCGTTCCGGTGTCCGCCGCTTTCTGGACAACTTCATCTTCTTCCTCAAACTGGTCGGCATCTTCATCCTTGTGCTGGCCGGCATGGGCATTCAGAGCACCCTAGGGGCCCTGCTGCGGGAGAAGCGCCAGACCATCGCCGTGATGAAAACATTGGGCGCCACCAGCCGCTATGTGCAGCGCTACTTCATGAAATTGACCGCCCTCATGGGAGGGATCGGCATCCTCCTGGGAGTCGCCGTCGGGCTGGGACTGCAATGGCTGCTCTACCGTCTCCTGGCGGACTTTCTGCCCCCCAGCCTGCACTTTCAATGGGCGCCCAGCGGCGTGCTGGAAGGTATCGCCGTGGGGGTGGTGGTCCTGATTCTGTTCACCCTCCTGCCCCTCCACCAGCTGCGCTACCTGCGCCCCGTGATGATCTTCCGCCGCGATCAGCCCGTGCACCAGAAACGCTGGCCCGCCTGGCTCTCGGCAGCGGCGCTGCTGCTCTTCTTCTTCGGGCTGACCGCCTGGCACATGGCCGACGCCGAGGTCGGCCTCTATCTGGTGGCCGGGGTCGGCGGGGTGATCCTCATCTCGGCCAGTTTCAGCCAGCTCTCTCTGTGGGTCTTGAAGCGCCTCACGGTTCGTCGTTTGGCGGTGCGCCAGGCGGTACGCGGACTCTTTCGGCCGGGCAATGCCACCCGCCCCGTGATGATTACCCTGACAACCTCCCTGGCGGTGATCTTCGCCATCTTTCTCATCGAAGCAAACCTGGACGCCACCTTCGTCCGCTCCTTTCCGGCGGACGCACCCAACCTCTTCTTCGTGGATATCCAGCCCGATCAGCGAGACGGCTTTGCCCGGCTGGTGGACCAAGCGGTGACCTTTTATCCGGTGATACGGGCGCGGGTAACGGCCGTCAACGATGAGGCCATCGATCGGGAACGTCAGCAACGCACCCGGGGGGACAGCCTGGCGCGCACCATGAATCTCACCTACCGCGAAACGCTCCTCGACACGGAGAGGCTCATCTCCGGGGAGCGCCTCTACCGCTCCGATTGGCAGGAACCCCAGGTATCCGTTTTGGACGAAGTGCTGGAGATGCACCCCATGAAGGTGGGCGATCGCCTGCGCTTTAGGATCCAGGGCGTTCCACTGACCGCCCGCATCAGCAGCATCCGCACCCGTGTGGGGGAAAACCTCAGCCCCTTTTTCTACTTTGTCTTCCCCACCGATGTTCTGGGCAACGCTCCCCAGACGGTGTTTACCGCCCTGCGAGTGCCACCGGATGCGGTGGCCGACCTGCAGACGCGTCTGGTGACCGCGTATCCCAATGTGAGCGTCATCGACCTGTCGACCACCCTGCGCGTCCTCGCCAGGCTGATGCAGCGTCTCTCCAACATCCTGCGCAGCTTCACGGCGCTGAGCATCGTCGCCGGCGTGCTCATTCTTACCAGTGCGATCTGGGCCACCCGCGCCCAGCGGATGACCGAGGCCGTCTA
The DNA here is from genome assembly GCA_030066015.1 of Desulfosarcinaceae bacterium. GTDB lineage: Bacteria > Desulfobacterota > Desulfobacteria > Desulfobacterales > Desulfosarcinaceae > JASJCL01. Next base: position 11,299 of record JASJCL010000086.1, read on the forward strand.
TTACAAGGTCTTGGGGGCCCGGCGTCGATTCGTCCTCCAGGTGTTCACCATGGAGAATCTGCTCATCGCGGCGATGAGCGGCATCCTGGCCCTGCTGATGGCCCACCTCTGTGCAGGGGTTGTCTGCCACCTCGTCTTCGACATCCGTTATCAGGCCTTTGCCCTGGCCAGCGGCGGCTTGGTACTGGGGAACGCCCTGCTGGTGGTGACCACGGGTCTGCTGGCATCCTGGGCCATATTGAAGAAAAAACCAGTGACCTACCTGCGGGAGCAAACCGATGGATAAGCAGCAAAAATCCTCTTTCGGCCGTGGTGCAATACCCAGAGCAGAATGGCGTGGATGGTGGTTCGCATGGATGGTTCTGGCCATCACCGCCACTGCCTGTTCATCCGAGACCGCATCGCCGCCTGTTGAAATCGAATCGGCGGCGGTCTCCCAAGCGCCGTTCACCATCGTCGCCCTGGGCGACAGTCTCACCGCCGGTCTCGGAGTGGATGAGGCGGCGGCCTATCCAGCCCTTCTGGAAAATCGGCTCAAGGCCGATGGCCACCATGTGGCGGTGATCAATGCCGGCATCAGCGGGGAAACCAGCAGCGGGGCCGTGTCGCGGCTGGACTGGGTACTCGCCTCCCTCGACCCCGACCTGATCGTTCTCGCAACGGGGGCCAATGACGGACTGCGGGGTATCGACCCAAAGGTGCTCCAGGCCAACCTCGATCATCTGATCCGCGCGTTGAAGGCGGCCGATATCAAGGTGATTCTGGCCGGAATGAAAATGCTGCCCAATCTGGGGCCTGTCTACACCAGCCGCTTCAACGCCGTCTATCCGCGGGTGGCCGAGGCCCACGATGTCCCGCTGATCCCCTTCTTTCTGGAAGGTGTGGCCGGTGAGCGGCGCTACAATCAGCAGGATATGCTGCATCCCAACGCGGAAGGCTATCGTCGCATCGTTGACCACATCTACCCCTGGGTGGCGGCCGCATTGCCATGATCCCTGTCACGCCAGCACTGGCACTGCGCTGAAGAAGCCTTATGATACGAAGATAGGACGGCTTAAATCCAGCAGAGGAGGAACCACCGATGGCTGAATTACGCAATGCCCCCCGCGAATATCCCCACGAGTTGGTCAAACTGCACAGCGACACCGCAGAGCTCGATTTCGTCACCGCCAAGACCTTGGCCAAGTCCAAGGCCCTGGAGATCAATCCGGACGCCATGATGCTCTCCTACTACGACGACCGCAAAGCGGAGGGTTTCCCCAATTATGACTGCGGCAGTCGATCCAAACCGCCGTGGGAGGTGTTTGCCGAATCGCGCGGCTGCAATCTCATCATCGATGTGGATGACGGCGACTACCTCTTTTTCTACCTCAAGCTCTGACCACGCGGTACAGCACGCGTCCGGGACCGCTGCCGGGAGAAAAAGGGTTGCATCGCAAACCTGCTTTGCGGTTAAAATGAGAGCTTGAAGCAGTTCCCAACTCCCAGATCCACCGCGGCCGATGGGTTGCCGCGGCGGTCCCTCTCCGGCAACCGATGGCCGCGCCGTGCACCCGGCCCAACGCTTTCCGACACGGCGGCCCCATGTCACTCCCGGCGGAAGAAGGCGGCGTCGATGAAAAAAGTGCTCATAGTGGACAGCGATACCGGCATGCGACAGGCGTTTGCGAGTCTGCTCAAAGGCCATGACGGCTTACTGAACATCCACACCGTTGAGAGCGGCAAGGCCGCCCTGGCCTTCCTGGAAAATCATGAAATTCACCTGGTGATCACCCGCCTCCATATGACCGGCATGGACGGATTGGAGCTGGTCACCCGCCTCAACCATAAATATCCCCAACTGCGTGTTATCCTCATGACCAGCAACGCCTCCCCCATGGTGAGGGCACGCCTTCAAATGTTGAACGGTGCGGTTCACATGGATGAAGCCACCGACATGGGGCTGCTTTCGGAACGGGTGTTCACCGAACTTCAGATCAGCTACGGCGGTCAGGTGCGGGGCATCAGCCTCTCATCGTTTCTCCAAATGATCGAGCTGGAAGCCTGCTCCTGCACCCTCCAGGTGATCGGCAAGGATCGCAAGGGCCGCCTGCACGTTCGGGAGGGCGAGTTGGTTGGAGCGGCGGTGGAGGATCTGCGGGGCAAAGCCGCGGCGCTGGACATCCTGGCGTGGGAGAATGTCCAGATCAACATCGATTATTCCCCTTGGGAGGCGCCCCGTGAGATCGAAGGGCCGCTCATGAGTCTCTTTCTGGAAAGCCGCCGCATCGCCGACGAGCGGGTGAGTGAGCGCCCCAACCAGCGGGCCCACGACCGCTACGACTGCCTGGTGGCCGTGGACTACGATCTCAATAACTGGACCTACCAGAGTTTTCTGCGCGATATCAGTCTGGGCGGTGCCTATGTGGAGACGGAGAAGCCCATGGCGGAGGGACAGCGCATCATCCTCACCCTGACCACCCACCGCCCGGAGCAGTCCGGCACCGTCACCGGCTCGGTCGTTCGCAAAGACGCCCGCGGGGTGGGGATTCAATTCGACCCGCTGACCCTTAAACAGCGTCGCCTGATCCAGGGCATCATTGGCCTGGATGTGGAGCGGGAAGCCGTCGTCGATGCAGCCGATGAGGAGCCGGAGCTGGATTTAAAGCGCTGAGCACGTCATCGCTTGATCCGCCCCCCGCGGCAGCAGCCCGACCGTGGGGGGCGGTGCCCTTAGCGATCCTCGTCTCACGCGGATACGGGCGCTTCCGCCAGGGTGGGATAGTCTGTGTAGCCCTTCTCGTCCCCCCCGTAGAAGGTGGCCTGATCGGGAGGATTCAGGGATGCCTGCCGTTGGAGCCGTTCCGGCAGATCCGGGTTGGCCAGATAGGGCACCCCGAAGGCGATCAGATCCGCCCCATTTTCCGCCAAGGCCGCCTCGGCCGTTTCGCGAGTATACCCACCATTGAGGATTAGGGTTCCCCGGTAGCGCCGGCGCACCACTGGTGCAACGGGGTCCACCCCGGACTGGACCGTCAGGGCCGGATGGCCGGGCTGCGGTTCGACCAGGTGCACATAGGCCAGGGGGAATGTGTTGAGTGCTTCGGCAAGGGCGCCGAAAAGCGCCGGTGGGTCGCTGTCCTGGATGTCATTGAAGGTCCCCCGCGGGGAGAGCCGGATCCCCACCCGCCCGGGCCCCCACTCCTGCACCACTGCTGTGGTCACCTCCAAGGCAAAGCGGATGCGGTTGGCGATGCTGCCGCCGTAGGCATCGGTTCGGCGGTTGGTCGCGTCACGCAGAAACTGATCGATGAGGTATCCATTGGCCGCATGGATCTCCACCCCATCGAATCCAGCGGCCTTGGCCTGGGCGGCACCGTGACGAAACTGCGCCACGATGTCGGCGATCTCAGGGACGGATACGGCCCGCGGTTTGCTGGCTGGCCGAAAACCGTCGGTGGTAAATACCTGGGTGTCGGCCCGTATCGCCGACGGGGCCAGGGGCGCCGCACCGTCGGGCTGAAAGCGGGTGTGGGAGATGCGACCCACATGCCACAACTGCAGAAAGATGCGTCCGCCGGCGGCATGCACCGCCTCGGTGACCGGCCGCCAACCGGCCGTATGGCGGTCGGTGTAGATCCCTGGCGTGTTGACATAGCCGCGCCCCTGGGGAGACACCTGGGTCGCCTCGGTGATCAGCAGGCCTCCCGACGCACGCTGGGCGTAGTAGGTGGCCATCATGGGTACCGGCACGCCGTCATCATCGGCACGGTTGCGCGTCATCGGGGCCATCACCACCCGGTTGGGCAGCTGAAGCTCGGTAAGGGTATATGGTGTGAACAAATGGGTCGACATGGGGGACTCCTTATGGTTGGGCGGAATTAAACGACCGGTCATATGGCACCCCGCGCATTGTCGGGAGCGCCTACCGGCATCGGGTTCAAGTTCACCGCAGTAGCACGGTGGCCAGTATCTCTCTGAAAGCGTTGAGGGGCTGGGAACTGCGGCTGGCCTTCATGCGCATCAGCGCGCCCTCCCAGCTGTTGAAGATGAATTCGGCGAGCTGATCCGTGTCCCGATCGGCGTCGATCTCGCCCGCCGATCGGGCCTCCTGCAGACAGCGGGCGATGGCGCCGGCATAGTGGCGGGAGAGATATTCGACCTTATCGCCGATGACCGGATTGACCTCGGCCATCTCCTGGCATAGCTTGCCCACCAGACAACCTCTGGTAGCGCCGTGGCTGGCGGTGTGGTCGGAGATGAGGCGATCGAAAAGATCGATCAGGCGCTGACGCGGAGAGATTCCGGGATCCGTCAGGGCGGCCTCGTAGACCGACCGGCTGGCGTCGCTGAGATGCTCCAGGGCGGCCAGAGCGAAAGCTTCCTTGCTCCGGAAGTAGTTGTAAAATGACCCCTTCGGCACGCCCGCCCGGTTGACGATCTCCTGGATCCCGGTGCCGTTGTAGCCCTTGGCCAGCATCACCTCGGCGCCGGCAGTGAGAAGCTCGCGTCGTTTATCGCTGTATCGGTCGCTCATGAGCAACAATATGACCAGTCGTCTAAGTGTCAAGCGATGCGGTTCGGTTCCCGTCTGGTTTATGGTAAAGAGGATAGGGTGACCCCTGTGATGCCCATGGCAGCGCATGGCGCCGCAATCCCGCCCCAGCCGAAGGAGAGAGACCGTGCCCGTCCCCACGTCACCGGCTGCGCCCCCGAGCCGCATCCGCCTGCAGGTCGATCGTCAGGCGCAAGCCGATCCCTATCTTGAGCCCTACCGGGAGCAGGTGCTCCAGCGGCTCTCCCGCATCGAAGCCACCCGGTTGCGCCTCACCGGCGGTAACATCCGACTGGCCGACTTTGCCGCCGGCCACACCTGGTTCGGTCTCCAGCGGAGGGCGGATCATTGGATCCTGCGGGAGTGGGCCCCCAACGCCACGGGAGTCCACCTCATCGGCGAACTTTCCGATTGGCAAGAGCAGTCGGATCTGGCCTTCGCGCCTTCGGGCCGCGACGACGGTGTCTGGGAACTGCGGTTGCCGGCCCAGAGCCTGGCCCATAAAAGCCTCTACCGCCTGCGCGTCCACTGGCCGGGAGGCAGCGGCGACCGTCTGCCGGCCTATGCCCGCCGGGTGGTCCAAGACGCCGATTCCCTGATCTTCAACGCCCAGGTGTGGCAGCCGGACATAGCGTACCGATGGCGGCATGGGGGATTCCGACGCCGACGGGCGGCTCCTTTGATCTACGAGGCCCACGTGGGGATGGCCCAGGAGGAGGGCAAGGTCGGCAGCTATACAGCGTTCCGCGAAACCGTCCTGCCGCGCGTGGCGGCCGCCGGCTACAACACCCTCCAGCTGATGGCGATCCAGGAGCACCCCTACTACGCCTCCTTTGGCTACCACGTCTCCAATCTATTCGCCGCCTCCTCCCGCTTCGGCACGCCCGATGAGCTGAAAGCCCTTATCGATGCCGCCCACGGCCTGGGCCTGGCGGTGGTCATGGATCTGGTTCACTCCCACGCCGTGGCCAACGAAGTGGAGGGCCTCAGCCGCTTTGACGGCACTCTCTACCAATATTTCCACGATCTGCCGCGGGGGTATCACGACGCCTGGGATTCGAGACTTTACGACTATGGCAAGATCGAGGTGCTGCACTTCCTGCTCTCAAACTGCCGCTTCTGGCTGGATGAATACCGGGTGGACGGCTTCCGCTTCGACGGCATCACCAGCATGCTGTATCGCCACCACGGTCTGGGCAAGGCCTTCACCGGATATGGGGATTACTTCGATGACAGCGTGGAGGAGGAGGCCCTTGTCTACCTGGCCCTGGCCAATCGCGTGATCCATACCCTGCGCCCCGATGCCCTGACCATCGCCGAGGATGTCAGCGGCATGCCGGGCCTGGCCCTGCCCGCCGAAATGGGTGGCATCGGTTTCGACTATCGCTTTGCCATGGGGATCCCCGACCTGTGGATCAAACTGATCAAGGAGGTGCGCGACGAGGCCTGGCCCCTGGCCCACCTCTGGCATGAACTGACCAACCGGCGCAGAGAGGAGGCCACCATCAGCTACGCCGAGTCCCACGACCAGGCCCTGGTGGGCGACAAGACCATCGCCTTCCGTCTCATGGACGCCGCCATGTACGACCACATGGGGTGGGATGACGATGACCTGAAGGTGGCGCGCGGCATCGCCCTCCACAAAATGATCCGCCTCATCACCTTGGCCACGGCGGGCCGCGGTTACCTCAACTTCATGGGCAACGAATTCGGGCACCCCGAATGGATCGATTTCCCCCGGGAGGGCAACGCCTGGTCCTACGCCCACGCCCGTCGCCAGTGGTCCCTGGCCGATGATCCAAACCTCAAGTATCTCGGCTTGGGTCGCTTCGACCGGGCCATGATCCGGCTGGTGGGCGCGGCCGACCTCCTCTCCATCCCCCAGCTTCATCAGCTATGGCTTCATCAGGCGGACCATGTTCTGGCCTTCGAACGCGGCCCGCTGGTCTTTGTGTTCAATTTCAACGGCTCGCGGAGTTTCGAGGCGTATGGGGTCCCCGTCGCCCCCGGCCGCTATCGTCTCCTCCTGGACAGCGACGCACAGCGCTTTTGCGGCCATGGCCGCCTGATCCCCGACCAGGTTCACGAAACCCATGCGGCCGGCGACGGGGCCACCCCCCGCTTGCTGCTGTATCTGCCGACACGGACGGCGATCGTGCTTCGGCGGATCGATGCTAAGGAAGGGTCGCCTGGAAGCGGAAGGGCAGGAGTGAATCGCGCCGGCGCCAATCGAAGGGGCTCGGTCGGGAAACCAGGGGGTCAAGGCGATCGCCACCAGCTGCGGCTTCCTGGCGTTGTTTCAGCGCCAGTTGACCGAAGCCCTGCCGGTACCGGTGTTCACCTCCAGCCTCCTGCAGGTGCCCATGGCCTGCGCACTGATCCGCCGGGATCAGGCGGTGGGCATCCTCACCGCCCGGACCCCCGCTTTAACCGAAGCGCATCTCGCCGCAGTGGGCATTCAGAACCATCCCATCGTCATCGCCGGTATGGAGAACGCGCCCGAATTCAGCGCTGTTTTCATGGGCGGGCGGTCGTATCTGGATGAACGCTTGTGTCGTGAGGAGATGCGGTCCGCGGCGGAGGCGTTGATGCGGCATCACCCAAATATCGGCGCGATCGTCCTGGCGTGCACCAACATGCCCCCGTACGCAGACACGGTTTGCGAGACGACCGGTGTGCCGGTGTTTGATGCCGTCACCCTGGTGAACTATGCCCACCAAGTCGTGGGCGTGGCAGGCCGTCCGCGGCGCGGCCGGAAAGAATGAAAAAGGCAGACGCGCGAGCGCGTCTGCCTTTTTGCTTTTTAGTTCCGTGCCGGACGGCAACGATGGGTTGCGCTTACCCCTGGGCCTGCTTCTCCAACTCATCCAGCTTGGCCGGATCGGAAACGGCGATGTCCACCAACGCCTTGGGAATGGAGCTCTGCTCGCACATCACGCGGATCTCCTTCTCCTCTTCGCTGAACTCCTGGATATCGCGAATTTGTTCGATATAGTAGGCCATATCTTCGGCAGACATATCTTCCAAGGAGGGGCCTTCGGCTTCCTTCTTCTTGCGGGCGGCCTCCTCTTCGGCCAGACGCTGCTTCTCCTTGAGCTCCTCCTCCATGGCCTTCTTGACGCCGTCGATGGCGGCCTGGTCGACGCCAGCCATTTCGATGATCAGCGCTTCGGCGACATCGTTGTCAAACAGGTGCCGGATCTTCTCATCGGCCGACTTGTCCGCCACCTTCTCGAGCAGGCCCGCCACTCGGGCCCGTTCAGCGCGCTCCTTCTTGATTAGTTCGTGGACCTCGTTCAACTTCTCGTCGGTAATGCCCAGCGCCTCGGTGATCACCCCAAACTCTACCGCTTCCTCGATGAGCAGACGGATGCCGGCGTCCCCGTCGAGGCCCTTGGCCTTGGCAATGAGCAGGTCGAGCTTGGTCTGTTCGACAATGGCGATCACATCGGGTCTGCGCTCGGCCCGCTTGATTTCCGGCCAGGTTGCGCTCAGTTTTTCGAGGATATTGTTCGTGGCGCCGTAAGCGTCGGCCGCATCCTCCAAGGTCAGGGCCGAAATGGCGGCGTTGAATTCCTTCATCAGCGGCTGGCCGACTTCGATGGCCCGGTCCAGCGCAAACCTCAGCTGAATCAGGTTCCCGCCGTGACGCGAAACATTGTAGCCCGCCGCGTCAAGTTCGCCGGCGATCTGCTGAACCGATGCTTCCTGATTTGCGCTACTGAGGGCCTGAGGCTCGAGCTGATGAATCTGCTCCTCGATGGACAGCCAGAGAGGTTTTGCCGCTGCGTCGCCTTTCGTCATTTTGCAATCTCCTTGTTTGGTGATTAACCGGCTAAAATATGGTGGATTGAATCGTGCTGAGCGTGGGAATTCACGGATTACGTATCAAACAATAGGGGATTTATCAAACCGAGGACCGCCTTCAGATACGGTATTCATATCAACATCTTACATACGAAATGCGTCCTGCGGCGGAATTTCGGACGGCAATGGGGCCGCACTAGGTGAGGCCTGGCCGTGGAAGGCGGATCAGTTCCGGAACCAGCGCAGGGACATACAGGACAAGCCGGCGTCTATCTTCTCTATCTCCGTTGTGTCCACCGGTACGGTCCGAAATCCCGCCGTTTCCAGCCGATCGATGGTGCGCAGATAGCGGGAACTGACCAGAACGACATCGTTCACCCGCACGGCATTGGCGGCCGGCGCCTCATCGCGGGGCGGCACGATGCGACGAAAGCGCTTAAATATGCCCGTATCTGCCAATCGATGGGTGACCAGCACCGTTTCCTCATCGAGCAGCGCGCAGTCACTTTTCAGGTGCAGACAGCCGGTGGGCGTTTGCACGATCTTGCCGTGGTAGCCAAGTTGGTCGAGACAATCTACCAGGGCGCGGGCACCGGTTGGGTTGGTGCGCGCAGAGATGCCGATCAAGACGGCGTCGGGGGTCACCAGGACGTCGCCGCCATCGGCGTGACCGCCGGGCGGCAGGATCACTACGGTATCGAATCGCCGATGAAGTTCCGGCAGTAGCGCAGCGGCCTCCCCCCGGCGGGAGGAGGCGCCCGGCCGCAGCAAAATCGCCCCCTCGGAGAACACCAGGGCCGGATCTTCGACAAAGACGGCGTCGGGGAAGGCCGCCAGGGCCGGCAGGACCGATACGGCCACGCCGGCCGCGGCGAGGGTGGTCAGGTAGGCCCCGTGTTGGGCCAGGAGATGTTCGTAATTCGGGTCGCCAGCGTCAAGGTTTCGCAAGCCGTTGACCACGGAGGCGGCGGGGGTTCTCACGAGGGCTGAATTGAACCGGTAGCAGGGTGTGGTTGATGCCATGGATCTCCCTATTGCATGGTGGGCCGAGATCGGTACACCCGCAGCGGCGGTCTGCCAATCTTGGCGGCTCGGCGGGACAGCCGGCAGAAACGCCTAACGCCTGGCAAGGGCCATCCACACCAAGCCGCACAGCAGGAGCCCCATCCCCACACCGGACATTAGGGCCACCCGCTCCGCCAGTAGAAAAATACCCAGAAGGGCGGCCACCAGGGGTTCGGCCAGCATGAGGGTTGCCGTGCGGGCCATGGGGGTGGTGGAGAGGCCGATGGTCAAGAGGAGGTAGGCGGCGGCCGTGGCAAAGAGACCGAGAAAAAGGGCCACCGAGATACCCCGCGGTGTGAGCCAGAGGTCCCAGTGCGCCGCCGCCAGGTTGGGCAGGGTCAAGATGGCTGCCAGGCAAAGAATCACAGCGATGGCGAGGAGGGCCGGCATTTGGTTGGTCACCCGCCGGGCGGCGAGCAGATAGAGACAATAGCCGCTGCTGGCACTGAGGCCCAGCAGAATTCCCACAGGATCCACCTGCAGGGAGGCGGAGGCGCCGGGCAGGACCATGAGGATACAGCCCGCGGTGGCAAGGAGGGTGCAGACCGCCCAATTGCGGTCGAGACGCTCTCCCACCACGCGGCCGAAGAGACCGGCGATCACGGGTGAACTGCCCATGGTGACGAGGGTGCCCACGGCCACGCCGGTGGTGGCCACGGCCTTGAAGAAGAAAATCTGGTACGCGGCCACGCCAACGGCGGCCAGCAGCAGCCAGCGTTTGGGAACGGCGGTGGAGAGGTGCACCAGCTGGCCGCGCAGGCCGGCCAGTAACAGTAGAGCCGGGCCCCCGATGAGGACCCGCAGGGCACCGGTACTGAGGGGCTGGATTCCGGAGGGTGCCAGTGCCTGGCTGGTCCCGGTTGTGCCGAAGAGGACGGCGGCAATGAGCACCAGGGCACTGCCCAAGGGGATACGCATGGAGGTTACCTTGTCGATTCGCGGATGCAGGCGCGCGAATCACCGCGATTTGGTGTTGCACCGACGGCTATACGGGATACCGTGGTTAAAGGGTCAAATCGTGAAATCATCATTGACGAATGACCGATTTGACCTTGCCCGGTCTCGATATCGCGAGACCGGGCGCCGGACTACAAATTCGCCACGAAATCAACTCACGCCACCGCCGCTGCGAGGGCCTCGGCCAGGGCCGGCAGGATTTCGAACAGATCGCCCACCACGAAGTAATCGCAATTGGCCATGATGGGGGCGTCGGCGTCGGCGTTGATGGCGATGATCATCCCGCTGGTCTTCATACCGGCATAGTGCTGAATGGAGCCCGATATCCCGCAGGCCAAGTAGACTTTGGGATTGACCTTGACACCCGTCTGCCCCACCTGCATGGCGTAGGGCACCCAGCCATTGTCCACCGCCACGCGGGAGGCGCCCACGGCAGCCCCCAGGGGTGCGGCGCAGTCGCGAAGGAGCTGGAAATTCTCCCCGTTTTTCAGGCCGCGGCCCCCGGAGATGATCACATCGGCCTCACTCAGATCGACGCCGCCAGCGGCATCCGCCTTGACCGCCACCAGAGTGGTGGCCGGATCGTCCGGCAGCGACACCGCGAGCTGGGTGAAATCGCCCTTGCCCGCTCCCGGCTTGGCCGCGATAATGTTGGGCCGCAATCCATAGATCTGGTGGCTGCCGTTGAGGCGCAGGGTGGCCAATGTCTTTCCGCTGTACTGATAGGCTTTGGCCAGTCGTGC
>JASJCL010000087.1 GCA_030066015.1 Desulfosarcinaceae bacterium
GAGCGCACGGCGAAGCACTTCGGCCAGCCCGTGATCATCGAGGGCTATCCGCCGCCCCAGGATCCGCGTCTCGAGGCCTTCAAGATCACGCCCGACCCCGGGGTCATCGAGGTCAACATCCATCCCGCCGGCTCCTGGGAGACGCTGGTGGCCAACACCACCGCCTTGTACGAGACGGCGCGCCAGGCCCGCCTCGGCACCGAAAAATTCATGCTGGACGGCCGTCATACCGGCACCGGCGGCGGCAACCACATCACCCTGGGCGGTCCCACGCCGGCGGACAGTCCCATGCTGCGGCGGCCCGACCTGCTGCGCAGCCTGGTGACCTACTGGCAGCACCATCCGGGCCTCTCCTATCTCTTCGCCGGCACCTTCATCGGGCCCACCAGCCAGGCGCCCCGCGTGGACGAGGGGCGCGAGGAGCAGCTCTACGAGTTGGAGATCGCCTTTGCCCAGATGCCCTCGGGGGCGTCCGCCGAAGGCCACACCCCGCCGTGGCTGGTGGACCGGCTGCTGCGCCATCTGCTGGTGGACATCACGGGCAACACCCATCGGGCCGAATTCTGCATCGACAAACTCTACTCCCCCGACAGCCTCGCCGGCCGCCAGGGGCTGGTGGAGTTCCGGGCCTTCGACATGCCGCCCCATCTGCAAATGAGCCTGGTGCAGATGCTGCTGCTGCGCGCCCTCATCGCCCGCTTCTGGCAAACCCCCTACCAGGGCCCCTTGGTGCGCTGGGGTACCGAGCTGCACGATCGCTGGATGCTGCCCCACTACGTGACCGCCGATACGGCCGAGGTGGCCGAGGAGCTGCGGCGTGCCGGCTTCGCCTTTGAACAGGAATGGTTGGCGCCCTTTTACGAGTTCCGCTTTCCCCATTACGGCAGCGTAAATATCGGTGATATCGAGATCGAATTGCGCATGGCCATCGAACCCTGGCATGTGCTGGGCGAAGAGCTCTCTTCGACGGGGACCAGCCGCTTCGTGGACTCCTCCCTGGAGCGGCTGCAGGTGAAGGTCAGCGGCATGACCGACGGTCGGCATGTGCTGGCCTGCAACGGATGCCGCGTACCGCTGCGGCCCACCGGTACCCACGGGCAGTATGTCGCCGGCGTGCGCTACCGCGCCTGGCAGCCGCCATCGGCCCTGCATCCCACCATCGGGGTGCACTCCCCCTTGGTCTTCGACCTCTTCGACACCTGGAACGGCCGCAGTCTCGGCGGGTGCACCTATCATGTGGTTCATCCGGGCGGTCGCAGCCACGACACCTTCCCGGTGAACGCCCTGGAGGCCGAAGGCCGCCGCGGCGCCCGTTTCTGGGAGTTTGGCCACACGCCGGGCGAAGTGGTCGTGCCGCCGCCGGGACCACCGTCCGCCGGCCGCTTCGTCGCCGAAGGCCACCCGCCGGGCAGCCAGCCGGTGCCGCACGCCGTCTCGAACCCCGAGTATCCCCATACCCTCGATTTGCGCTTTGGGCCGGATGGGGATAATAAGGCCCCATGACGTCCAACGCCCCCATGCCCCAGAGAGTGGCGCCCGCCGCCGATTCGCCCATCTGCCACACGTACGCCCAGTTGCCGCCGGTCTATGACGAATTGTGGTCGCCGGATGGCAACATCCGCCATCCCTGGAAGCGCTTCATCGGCACCATCGAGACCATGGGCTGCGCCGAGCTGCGACAGCGACACCAGGAGATCGGCCGTCAGCTCAAGGAGAACGGCGCGGCCTACAACATCCACGGTGATCCGATGGGCAACCAGCGTCCCTTGGAGCTGGACATCATCCCCCTGATCTTCGGGCCCGACGACTGGCGGACGATCAGCGCCGGCCTGCAGCAGCGGGCCCATCTGCTGGACCTGGTCCTGCAGGACATCTACGGGCCCGGCAACCTCCTAAGCGAAGGTCTGCTGCCGGCGAAATTGATCTACAGCCACCGAGGATTTCTGCGCCCCTGCTGGAACGCACTGCCGCAGACGCGGCGACATCTGCACTTCTATTCGGCGGATCTGGCGCGCGATACGGCGGGCGTCATCCATCTGCTGGCCGATCGAACCCAGGCGCCTTACGGCATCGGTCACACGCTGGAAAACCGCACCGCCATGGCCAATGTCATGGGCGACTTTCTGCGCTCGGGCAAGGTGCAACGCCTCTCCTCCTTTTTCAGGGGGCTGCAGGATGCCCTGGCAGCGCTGACGCCCCACGGCCACGAGAATCCGCTGATCGCGATCTACGCCAGCGCCGCCCGCCACCGCAGCTACTTCGAACAGGCCTATCTGGGCAGCTATCTGAACTACCCGGTGGTGCAGGGAGAAGATCTGACGGTACGCGAGGGCCAAGTCTGGCTCAAGACGCTCTACGGGCTCAACCGCGTGGACACCCTGCTGCGCATGCGACCGGATCGGGCCTGCGATCCCCTGGAGCTGGATCCCACCACCGAGGGCGGCCTGCCCGGCCTGCTGGAAGCCACCCGCCAGGGGCATATGGTGGTCACCAATGGTCTCGGATCGGGTGTCCTCGAAAATCCCGGATTGACACCCTACCTTCCGGCCATCGCCCAGCGTCTGCTAGGGCAGGCGCTCCTGCTGCCCTCCCCGCCCACCTGGTGGTGCGGCGATCCGGAACAGTGCGCCTATGTTCTGGCCCACATCGATGAGTTGATCATCACCCCCACCCACCAGGCGCCGGACACACCCATGGGCTTAACCCTCGAACCCCAGCCGGGCGACAGCGATGGATGGCGGCAGCGCATAGCGGCGCGGCCCCATCTCTATACCGCCCGAGCACCGCTGGCAACGGCGACGGCGCCCGCCTTCGGAGAGAACCGGTTCGTGCCCTTCCCCACGACCTTACGCACCTTTGCCATCGCCACGGCAGAGGACGACTATACGGTGATGCCGGGCGGAATCGCCCGCAGCACGAGCGACCCCGCTGCCAGTCCGCCCGACGGTTATCTCAAGGATGTGTGGGTGATCAGCGAGGCGCCCCAGAAGCACATCAGCCTCTGGATGCAGCCAAGCCCCATCGGCCAGGCGCTCAAGCGCCAGGCCGGAACCCCCAGCCGCACGGCGGAGAACCTCTTCTGGGTCGGGCGCTATGCCGAAAGAGCCGAATTGCTGGCCCGCATGCTGCGGACCGTCCTGCAGCATTTCGAGGAGACCAGCGACCGTGAGTCCGAGGGCGGCGAACACTGCCTGGCCAGCCTCCTGGGCGTCATTCGACAATTGGCCCCCAGGCCCGATCCCGACGGGCAAAAGGCTGCAGAGGGCGACATCCGGTGCGATGATGGACAGGTGGCCATCACCATCGACCGCCACGACACCGTAAGCCTCATGGCGAGCCTCGACGCCCTGTTCACCGCCGCGCAAGCGGTCCGCGAACGGTGGTCCTCGGACACTTGGCGGGTGCTCAACGACATGCGCGGGCACCACCAGCACCTGGGTCGCCTGGCCGGCGCCCACCGCAAACTGCGTTTCGCCTTGGACCGCCTGGTCTCCTCGCTGCTGGCCTTCTCGGGGCTGTGCATGGAGAGCATGTCGCGGGAGTTGGGCTGGGTGCTCCTGGATACCGGCCGGCGCATAGAACGCTCTTGGATGCTGAGCGAGCTCATCCGGCGCACCCTGGTGGGCAGCGCCGAAGCGCCGGTGGACGCCCTCATGATGGAATCGGTCCTGATGACGACGGAGAACATCATCACCTATCGGCGCCGCTATCGCTCCTTTCTGGCGCTCAACACTGTCCTCGATCTGCTCCTCATGGACGACAAGAACCCACGCTCCCTGATTTTTCAGCTCGACCAGCTCCAGGCCCATATCGTGGAACTGCCGAGAAAGCGCGGGCATTACCGGGTCCGCGACGAGGAGCGTCTGGCGCTGGAGGCCGTCACCCGCATCCGGCTCAGCGACATGGACCATTTGTGCGAAACCGATCCCGAGACCGGTGCCCACTTTCGGTTGGATGCCCTGCTGGGCCAGGTCCGGGCGCTGCTGGAGCGGACCTCGGACACCATCTCGCACATCTATTTCATCCACACCCCCAAATCCCGCCAGCTGACCAAC
Source organism: Desulfosarcinaceae bacterium (assembly GCA_030066015.1). Taxonomy (GTDB): domain Bacteria; phylum Desulfobacterota; class Desulfobacteria; order Desulfobacterales; family Desulfosarcinaceae; genus JASJCL01. The sequence continues at coordinate 4,056 of JASJCL010000087.1, forward strand.
GCCCCCCCGGAGGTGGACCTGTGACCTACCGCATCCACCACGAGACCCGCTATCGCTACGCGGAGCGCACCACCGTCAGCTACAATGAGATTCGGCTGTGTCCGCGCACCGCCGACGGGCAGTCCCTGGAGGAGAAGAAGGTCCATATCGAGCCCCCGCCGGCGGAGCTGCGCGAACGCACCGACTACTTCGGCAATGTGGTCTGGTACGTGGCCATTCAACAGCCCCACGAGCAGATGCGGGTGACCGTTGACAGCCGCGTGCGGCTGAACCGACCGGCGCTCCCGGCGGACCTGTCCCAGTCGGTGGCGTGGGAAGCCGCCGTCGAGCGACTGCAGTCGACCGCTGACACCGAGATCACGGCGGCCGCCGAGTACCTCCTGAACTCGCCCCTCATCGCCGCCGATGCCGCCCTGGCCGCCTATGCGCGGCCCTCCTTCGCGCCCCACCGGCCCCTCATGCTGGCCGTCAGCGACCTGATGCAGCGGATACACGCGGAGTTTGAATTCATGCCCGGGATCACCGACACGACAACCCCGCTCAGCGAGGTATTGAAACATCGCAAGGGCGTCTGCCAGGATTTCGCCCAGCTGGCCATCGGCTGCCTGCGCAGCATGGGGCTCGCCGCCCGCTACGTCAGCGGCTACATCGAAACCCTGCCGCCGCCGGGCAAGGAGAAGCTGCAGGGCGCCGATGCCTCCCACGCCTGGTGCGCCGTCTTCGTTCCCGATTTCGGCTGGCTGGAGTTCGACCCCACCAACAACCTGCTCCCCTTCGACCAGCATATCGTGGTCGGCTACGGCCGCGACTTCACGGATGTCACGCCCATCAAAGGCGTGATCTACAGCGCGGGACAGCAGGAACTCAGTGTTTCCGTGGATGTGGACCGCCTGGACACCTGAAGAGATCTCGGTTCCCCGGCGAGATCCGAGCGGGGAAGGTGCGAAGGGAGAAAATGAAAGCCGCTGCAGGGGCGTCCGCAGCGGCTTTGGTGTCGGATGGGGTGAGTGATGGGACTTGAACCCACGACCACCTGGGCCACAACCAGGGGCTCTACCAACTGAGCTACACCCACCATAATGAGATCCGCGTTGTTAACAGATCGCCCCGGTGATTTCAAGCCTAAAGTTGGCCGCCCATGGCCCCCTCCCATTGCAAAAACCCTCTACCAGCGGGCCTCGGGCGCATGGGGGGCCAAATGGGTTGACCCTCTGAAGGGGTCTATTATAAGGTTTGCCTTTCCGAGATTCCAGGAGCGCCGAAGGTGGGGCGACCCGCGGCACCTCGCTTATCGTATAACCGATCGGGACTCATACCAATGGATCGATTCCAGGTTTTCGTCATCCGGGCCATTCTGGGCGGTGTCTTTGCCGTCGTGCTGTCGCGCGTCTTCTTTCAGGACGTCAAGCTGTCGTATGCGCTGGGGCTGGGCATCATTCTGGTAGGGCTGGCCTACTTCGCCGAGTATCTGCGCCACCGCAAGAAATAGAACCCCGGATGGGTTGGCCGGAGAAACATCCACTACAGAATCGAAGGAGTCGGGCCTCAACGTGAAAGAGATAATCCTCGGTACGGCGGGACACATCGACCATGGCAAGACGAGCTTGATCAAGGCCCTCTCCGGCACGGACACCGATCGGCTGAAAGAGGAGAAGCTGCGGGGCATCACGATCGAGCTGGGCTTTGCTTCACTGGACCTGCCCTCGGGCCAGCACCTGGGCATCGTCGACGTGCCCGGTCATGAGAAATTCGTCAAGAACATGGTGGCCGGGGCCACGGGCATCGACATCGTAATGATGGTGATCGCCGCCGATGAGGGAGTAATGCCCCAAACCCGCGAGCACATGGAGATCTGTTCGCTGCTTGGGGTCCAGCACGGACTGGTGGCCCTCACGAAGCGGGACATGGTGGATGAGGAGTGGTTGGAGCTGGTGCTGGAAGATGTGGGCGAGTTCACCGTGGGTACCTTCCTGGAGGGGGCACCCGTCCTGCCGGTTTCATCCGCCACCGGGGAGGGGCTGCCCGATCTCCTGGCCGCTTTGGACGAGATCAGCGCGGAGGTGCCCCAGCACGCGCCGTCGAGCCTCTTCCGCCTGCCGGTGGACCGGGTCTTTTCCATGAAGGGCTTTGGGACCGTCATCACCGGCTCGCTGGTGTCGGGTCAGGTCCGGGTCGGCGACAATGTCCAACTCTATCCAGGCGATATCGCGGCCAAGGTACGCGGCATCCAGGTGCACAACGCCGCCCACGAATCCGCCACGGCCGGCATGCGCACGGCCATCAATTTTCAGGGGCTTGAAAAGGAGGCCGTCAACCGCGGGGACGTGCTGGCCTTTCCCAATAGCCTCCGTTCGAGCTACATGGTCGACCTGGATCTCACCTACCTGGAAAGCCAGAAGAAGCCGATCAAAAACCGGGTGCGGGTGCGCTTTCACACCGGCACCAGCGAGATCCTCGGCGTACTGGTGTTCTTCGATACCGAAGAGATCGCGCCCGGCACGCGCACGGTGGCCCAGATCCGCCTGGATGAACCGGTGGCCCTGGTGCGGGGCGATCGTTACGTGCTGCGCAGCTACTCGCCGATCCGCACCATCGGCGGCGGCACGATCATCAACCCCATCCCCGTCAAGCACAAGCGTTTCCGGCCCGAAGTGGTGGCCAGTCTGAAGGCGATCTCCGATGCGGAGCCGGAGGATCTGATCGCCGAGCAGCTGCGTCAGGCCGGGGCGGCCGGAGTGCGCTTCAGCGATCTGCTCCTCATGACCAACCTGCCTGAAAAAAGGCTCAATCAGCAGCTGCAGCTGCTGCTTTCCCAGAAAGCTGCCGTCATGGTGGACAAGGAGGAGCGTGCCTGCATCCACAAAACAGCCTTCGAGGGCTTGATCGATGATGCGCTGGCGCAGCTGGAGCACTTTCATACGGCCTACCCCCTTAAACCGGGCATGTCTAAAGAGGAGCTCAAGTCCAAGTTTCCCCAGTTCTGGGAGGGCAAACTCTTCACCCTGGTCCTCAACCACCTGCTCAAGGAGGGTCGCGTGGTGCAGGCCGAAGAGATCGTGCATCTGGCCGACCACAAGGTGACCTTGGCCGTTGACCAGGCCGAACTGAAGCAGAATATCATCTCCGCCTATGCGGAAGCAGGGCTGACGCCACCCTATTTCCGCGACCTGGCCAAGCAGTTGCAGGTGGATATCGAACCCGCCCGGGAAGTGCTTCAACTGCTCATCGCCGAGGATCTCATCGTCAAGGTGAAAGAGGATCTTTACTACCACAAAGATCGGCTGGAGACGCTAAAGGCGGAGGTGAGCGCGTTTCTGACAGACCACGAAGAACTCTCCACACCGCAGTTCAAGGATATGACTGGAGCTTCCCGAAAATATGTGATACCTTTGCTCGAACACTTCGACACCACCAACTTCACCATCCGAATCGGCGATATCCGCAAACTCAGAAAACGTTAATATACGGCTATTTACGGGAGTCGAGCGATGGCCAACCCTCCGAAACAGGACACGGAATTCAAACGCTTTGCCGCCAAGCGGATCCTCATCGGCATCATCCTCGCCGTGGCAGTATTGTGGACTCTGGGCGGCCTCATGGGCATCATCGAGCGACCGGAACCGATCCCTCAGTCGGTGCTTGGCGGCGGCGCCTCGCAGGAAGCCCAATCCCACACAGCGGCGGACGCGCACGGTAACACGGCGGCAGCGCGAGAAAGCGCCGCCGAGGGTGGGCATACCCAGCAGGACCGCCACGCTGCCAGCGCCAAGAGCGGCGCCCACGACGATCACGGCGACGCACAGGACGCTGCGGCCGTCGGTGGGAAAGCCGCTCAGACCAAAGGGACTTCCCACGCAAGCACCTCCAAGACCGCCCACGGCGCGGCTCCCGCAGCAGCGGTGACCCATGCCGCCACAACGCATACCGCGGACGCATCCAAAGCCGCTGCCAAAGGGGCCGGCGATCATGGGGAGGCGTCACACGGAGCGGAACCCCAAGGTCACGGTACCGAGCAGGGCGCTGGCCATGGCACCGCGTCCAGCACCGCCGGCCACGGGGAGAGCGGCCATGCGAGTGCCGCCGGAGACGGGCACGAATCGGCCGTCAGCAAGGCCATCGCACCCAAATTGCCCGTCAAGAAGGCCAAGGGCGTGGCCACTGTGGAGGCCGTCATCGCCCCCATCGAGTACGAAATCGAAGAGCGCTTCTGGGGCTGGCGGCCCAATGATCTGATCAACTTCACCGACAACGTCAACAACTACCAGCGGGGTGTCCTCGAGGTCACCCGTCGGGCGGTGGTGGCCCTCAACGAGCGCATCTCCCGCACTGGCACCACCGACGCTTTCGACCCCGACCTGGAAAACGCCACCAACTGGTTCATGATCAAGGCCACCAAGTACTGGTTTCCCTCGGCAGAATCCAAATATAGCGAAGGCATCGCGGACCTGAAGAAGTATCGCGATTCCCTCCAGGGCAAGCGGGCCACCTTTTACACCCGCACGGACAACCTGATTCCGCTGTTGGCATCCTTTGAAGATCTTCTGGGCAGTTGCGACGAGAATCTGGTCAAGCATGTCGAGGAGGACGGTTCTGAGGTCAGCTGGTTTAAGTCGGACAACTACTTCTACTACGCCCAGGGTGTGGCTGCTGCCATGGCCCCCATCTTAGAGGCGATTCACGACGATTTCCTCATCACTCTGGAGACGCGCCACGGCATCGAAATACTCCACCATGCAGTGGAGAGCTGCCACACGGCCGCCGCGCTGAAACCCTGGATCATCACCGACAGCAAGTTGGACGGCGTCCTGGCCAATCACCGTGCCAACATGGCCGCCCCCATCAGCCATGCGCGCTTTTACTTGGGTGTCCTCATCAAGGCCTTGAGCACCTGAATCAGGGGCTGATTCATTAAAGTAGAAAGGCTGCCCGCCATGGGCAGCCCTTTTGCTTTGGACACCGTTAAGAAAGAAGACGTCACTCTTTGCAGATCTTCTTGCGACGCTTCTCCTCACGATCCGCGACACTATGGCAGTAGCGGTTCATCTCCGCTTCGGCGTAGCGGCTGTCGCAGAATTCGTGTTGTTCCGAACGCCACTCCTCGTCCGTCAGTTCACACTTCGCGCGCTTTTTCCTTTCGTCCATGCATTTCCTTTCCGGAGCTGGGCCATGCGGGTCCGGCCCCGACGTGGTGGTAACGATGTTCATTTGTCTCGGAAGGGATCTGGGTCCTGACCGATATGCCTCCGAGACGGCGACCACCATCGCCGGCCAAATAGCGCTCCGGTGCTGTGACGAGCGCCGCCGGCGGCAGTCGTGGTGGGTCGCCAATGAGGTGGGTCGAATCGGCCACGGCGCACCACCGGTGTCGAACTAGTGTGGCGCAAATGGTGGGATGTGGTCAGATTGGGCGCATGGCCCGATAACCCTACTGAGCCTAAAATGGGATGCAATGTGGTGGTGTCAATATGGGATCGCAGCGCTTTTATCAGCGTCACCGGCGTCCCCCGACAATAGCGGCTTGCGCCGCTCGGGCGCCGGCCGGAAAGCGGGGCAGCGGGCCGGCGGCTCGCTTGACAACGCCGATCGAACCCTTAGGATCAAGAATGTATGCAACTCGAGAACACTTCCTCACTCGCAGACGAACGCCTCTACCATCCGATCCACCACTCCCATGAGGATCGGATGTCCGCAGCCTGATCCGACCGACGGGCGTGGCGGCGGCTGACAGCCCTTCGCGCCACCCTCAAGCGTTTCTCCCCGTTGCATGCGAAACTCCCACTCACCATCCCAACCGATCGCCCCTCACAGCGATTGGTCTGTCTTTAGGAGGAAGCCCATGAGCGAAATACCGAAAAGAGATATCACCGGTGATTGTGAAGGCGAATGCCGCGATCGTGTTCATGAGGGCGAAACGGAGCGCCAGCAGGCGATAAACGCCGCCACCCAGAAATACAGCAGCCCGTCGGAAAAGAGCCCCGAGTGGACGGAAAACCGTAACGATCCCCCAGGCGCCATGGGCGGCCGCGTCTAGCGCAGCGATCCGCCCGCCACCTCCCTCCCTTCCACAATGCAACGGGGCGGCCAGATGGCCGCCCCGTTTTTTCTTCCAATGACAATTTCCGGCATGGGCTGCGAACCGGTTTTCAGCGGACCTCACGATTCGATCGGCTGGTGCGCTTCCAGGCAGACCACCCCCTCGGGTCCCACAACGGCGCCGTGGGCGGTGCCGGCCGGCAGCGCCAGCCGATCGCCGACACCGAGCGCCACCTGGCGTCCGCTCTTGGGCAGCCGAAAGACAATGCTGCCGGCAAGCACATAGAGGATCTTGTGATAGCCGTGGTCGTGAACCCCATAGACATCGCCGGGACCATTGGACCAACGATAGTAGGGTAGATTTTCCGATTGCATGCGCATCTCCACGGCAGCGGGTTGCAGCGCCTCGTCCAGCGGCCAGGGGGTTACCTTCAATTCAAACGATATCATGCGGGCTCCTTGTGACCTGGCCTGGCCGTCAGCTCACCTGGCGCCATTGGGGTGCGGCGGCCGGCATGTCGCGGCAATCCACCGACCAGTTGCAATCTTGATCGGTCACCATGCGACAGCCGGCCGGTACGGCGAGTTCTTCTGTCCAGGGTGCCCGGCAGACCGCGTCGCTCGCGGCGTCATCGGCGCTGGCCTTCATATGATCGCGGGCGATGAGCATGTAGATGGAGGGGACCACGAGGAGGGTGAAGAGCGTTCCCACCGCCATGCCACCCACCAACACCAGGCCGATGGAGTTGCGCGCCGCCGCGCCGGCCCCGCTCACCAGAACGAGGGGAAAGTAGCCGGCGATGGTGGCACTGCTGGTCATCAGGATGGGCCGCAGACGGGTGATGGCGGCTTCCCGGATCGCCTCGGCCTTGGTTCGACCCTTCAGTTGGAGCTTGTTGGCGAACTCCACGATGAGGATACCGTTCTTGGCCACCACGCCCACCAGGGTCACCAGACCGACCTGGGAGTAGATGTTGAGAGTGGTGGTCCAGCCGTCGGTCCAGAATGTCACATTGGGGTCGGGAATGCGCAGAAAGGTAAAGATTAGGGCGCCGAACATGGCCAGTGGTACCGAGCCGGCCAGGATCACGAAGGGATCGCGGAAGCTGTTGTACTGAGCGGCCAGGGTCAGAAAAATCATTACCAAGGCCAGACCGAAAGCCGGCAGGAACTTGTTACCTTCGGTGCGCAGCTGACGGCTCTCGCCGGTATAGTCCAAGACATACCCGGCGGGCAGTATTTTGGCGGCCTCCGCTTCGAGAAAACTCAGGGCTTCATCCAGCGGGCGAATGGGCACGGCGCTCAGCATCACGGCGTTGAACTGCTGAAAGCGGTTGATCGAGCGCGGGACGGTGCGGTTCTCGATGCTGGCGATGGTGGCCAGGGGGATCAACTCCCCATCCGGTCCGCTGACATACACGTCCCGAAGCTGCTCCGCCGTCAGGCGGCCCTGGCGCGTGATCTGGGGAATCACCTTGTAGCTGCGGCCGGCGATATTGAACCGATTGACGTAATCGCCGCCCACCAAGGCGGCCAGATCGGCCCCCACCTGTTGAAGATTGAGCCCCAGGGTAGCGACCTTGTCACGGTTGATGCGGATCTGTGCTTCGGGCTGGTCGATCTTCACGTCGATGAGGGGGGGGAAGGCGAAGAGACCGCTCTGCATTGCCTTGAACTGGAGCTGCTGGGCATAGCCCAAAATCCGATCGGGTTCGTCGGTGGCGGCGATGACGAACTCCACCGGAAATTGGCCGCCACCGGGCAGCGCCGGCGGGGTAACGGCGAACATCTGAATGCCGGGAATCTGCATCAGCCCGCCCTGCACCTCGGGCAGAATCTGGAAAATGGAGCGTTCGCGCTCCTCCCAGGGCGCCACCACCATCCCGCCAAAACCCGTCGCGGGAGAGGTGATCTGAAAGGTAAACTCGGTCTCGGGCATGCCCATGAAAATTTCGTTGGCAGCCGCGGCGCTCTGACGGGTCTGATCAAGGGTGGCGTTGGCGGCGGCGTCCACAATGCCGAAGATCACGCCCTGGTCCTCGGTGGGGGCCAGCTCCTTGGCCGACATGATGTACATGGGAACGGTAATCAGGCCCAGGACCAACCAGACCATGTAGACGGCCGGGCGCGAGCCCAGAGTACCATCCAGCAGGCGGGCGTACAGGGCGCTCAAGCGCCCGAATCCCCGGCTGATGGTCTTGGCCAAGCCCTTCTCGGCCATGCCCGGCTTGAGCAGCTTGGCACTCATCATGGGAGAGAGGGTCAGGGCCACCACGGTGGAGACGATCACCGCTCCGGTGAGGGCGAAGGCGAACTCGCGAAACAGCGACCCTGTCAGACCACCCTGGATGCCGATGGGGGTATAGACCGCTGCCAGTACCACCGTGGTGGCGATGATGGGTCCCACCAGTTCACGGGCGCCTTCGAGGGCGGCCTGGCGCGGGGTTTTGCCCATGCGAAGATGGCGTTCGACGTTCTCCACCATGACGATGGCATCATCCACCACCAGCCCCACGGCGAGGACGATGGCCAGCAGGGTGAGCAGGTTGATGGTAAATCCCATGATCTGCATGAGGAAGAGGCCCCCGATGAGGGCCAGGGGGATGGCCACCACCGGAATGAGGGCCGAGCGGATCGAGCCCAGGAAGAGAAAGATGATGGCCACCACGATGGCCAGGGTGAGAATCAGGGTTTCGGTGACCTCCTTGATGGCGTTGTCGATATACTCTGTGGCGTCGTAGGCCACGCGGCCGCTGAGGCCGCTGGGCAGTTCGGCAATAATCTCGTCCATTTCGGCCCGGACGGCGCGGATGACATCCAGGGAATTGGCATTGGGCAGGGGCCAGATCCCCATGAAGACGGCGGTTTGACCGGAGAAACGCACCTCGGTGTCATAATCTTCGGCCCCCAGCACCACCTCGGCAATATCCTCGAGACGCACCAGGGCGCCGTCGCTCTCCCGCACCACCAGACGCTTGAACTCCGCCACCGAGGTCAGGTCGGTGTTGGCGGTGAGGTTGACCTGCACCAGGCTGCCCTTGGTCTGGCCGACGGCGGCCAGAAAATTGTTGGCCGCCAAGGCCTGCCGAACTTCGGCGGGGCTGATCCCCAAGGCGGCCATGCGATCGGGTTGGAGCCAGATGCGCATGGCGAAGGTGCGCGCGCCCAAGATGTCGGCCCGCTGAACGCCGCCGATGGCCGACAACCGCGGCTGAACCACGCGCACCAGGTAGTCGGTGATCTGGTTTTGCCGCAGCAGATCGCTGGAGAAGCTCAGGTAGGCCGAGGCGAATCGACTGTCCGCCGATTCCACGTTGATCGTGGGCACCTCGGCCTCGGGGGGCAGATCGCCGCGCACCTGGTCCACCTTGGAGCTGATCTCGGCCAGGGCCTTGATGGCGTCGGTATTGAGCTCCAGGCGGGCGGTAATGGTGGAGAGCCCCTGCTCGCTCTGGCTCTGCAGATAGTCGATGCCGTCTGCGGCAGCGATGCTGCGTTCGAGGGGCGTCGTGATGAACCCGCGCACCAAATCGGCGCTGGCCCCGACGTAGACCGTGGTGACGGTCACGGAAGCGTTCTCGCTGCGGGGGTATTGGCGGATATTGAGGGTCAGCAGGGCTTGGACACCGGCGATGATGATGACCAGACTGACCACGATGGCCAGGACCGGCCGTCGGATGAAGATATCGGTGACATTCATGACCGCGCTCCTTTTAAAATCTCAGGGGTCGAGAGCCGTGTCCATCAGGCGTTATCGGGTTGGGGGGCGGACTCGAAGGTGGGCGCCAGCCGATTGTCCACGACCACGTTCTGTCCGTTGCGAAGCTTGAATACACCGGTGCTCACCACCTGTTCGCCAGCCTCGAGACCCTGAAGGACCGCGACGAAATCCCCTCGCTGCTCACCGAGACGGACAAATTGCTGTCGCAGTACCATGGCCGCGGCATCTCCCTCGGTGCCGGATTCCCCTGATTCGACCACAAACACGGAATCGCTATAGGGCGCGTAGGCAACGGCCGTGGCCGGGATGATCAGAACCGATTGCTGTTCGGGCAGGATCAGATCGACCGTGGCGAACATACCGGGTCGCAAACGCTCGTCGGGGTTGGCGATCGTGGCCTGGACGGTGATATTGCGGGAGCGGCTGTCCACCTCGGGATTGATGGCCGTGACCCGGCCCTCGAAGGCCTGTTCTTCGATCGCTTCCACGCTCACCCGCACCGTGAGCCCCGGACGCAATCGGCCCACCTGCTGTTGCGGCAGTTGAAAATCTACGTAAATGGGGTCGAGGCTTTGTAGGGAAACGATGGGCTGGCCGCTTTCCAACACCTCGCCCAGGTTCACGTGGCGGATACCCAGGCGACCTTCGAAGGGCGCTCGGATGGTTTTGTTGGCGATCGTGGCACGGATCAGATCCACTTGGGCGACCGCCCGGTCATAGCGGGACTGGCGTTCATCGAAGTCGGCCCTTGGGATCACTTGCTCCTCCACCAGCTTGCGGGCGCGCTCCAAGTTTTTAAGGGCCAAGTCGGCGTCGCTCTCAGCGGATCTCAACTGAGCGGTCTCCACCGCAATGTCCTGCTGGATCAACAGATCGCCGGCAGACACCCGTGCGCCCGGTTCAAAGGCGATGCGTTCCACCTGCCCTGCCAACTCGGCCGTCACCATGACCCCCTGAACGGCCGTGAGCGAGCCGACGGCCTGCAGGGTGGATTCCCAGGTGGTCGTGTTCACCGCAGCAACGGTGACCGCTTGCGGCGGCGGGGCGAAGGCCTCACTGTGGGCCACCATGCGGCCGATCTGAAGCCCTTTGACCGCACCGATCGCCCCGAGAACGACAATGAGGCCCAGCAGCGTGAGGGCAATACGTGTGAAAAGTTTCATGACGGATATCCTCCCATTGTGCGTCGCGCAGCACGATGCGGGGTATGGTTGGCGGTTCGAATTTGGCCGACGATGGCGTCGGACGTAGATAAAGGATATGAGCGCAGGTAGGGGGGGGTGCCACAGGCGGGCCCCTGGCGGGCGGTTAAAAGAAGATTATGGCGGATCGTTTTGTTTTGTCATCTCCCTAAGCGGTAACCTCTGCGCCACTGCCGCTCTTGGGAACGGCATTGCGAAAATAAGGGTTCTGAGAAGGGATTTTAGAGGCGTTCGCCGCATAAAAAGTGTAGCGCGCGCGGCTGTAAAATATCATATCGACAATGGTAAGGAGCACTCCGGGGATGTCAATGAAGCCGACGTAGCGCCATCGCCCTTGCCAGCCTGAACCGGATTTGACGCCCGGTGGGCGGCGCCAGATGGCGCTTGACAGCGCAGGGCGGGTGCCGGCAATATAAGAGGTAAGACTGCCTGAAACGGCAATCGTTCGGACCTCCGTCAGCCACACCACCTAACCTCGCTCGCCTTCGTCCGATATCGCCCGCACTTTGCACCATCTGCTCAGGATCCGCCGCCACGCCGCCGTGCCTCACCCTGCAGCGGTTTCGCATCCGTGCCCCGTCCACGTAACGAGACGGATACCCTCCGCCCCACTGCGAATCGTGTTGGTATGAGACGCCTACCCGCGATCCCTTAAGCCCGGTCTCGAAGCACGTGTCGCGCCGAACGGTTCCCCCGTCGGGACCCCGGACCTGCCGTCCACTCAGGCCAACCACTGCGCGATGGGCCCATCGGTCCCATCGCGACCACAAGGAGGTGACCCATGAAGGCAGGCATTTTCTTTACCGGTACGGGCCCCATTCTCCTACTGACCTCGTACGAGGCCTTAGACGACCCCCGCCTCGTCGAGAAACTTCATGCCAAGGGCATCAAGAAATTCATCGCCTACGAGTTGGATGAGAACAAGGTGAAACAGCGCTACGGGCTGCAGTACAACATCATTCTGGGCGACCTTCATCAAACGGATGATCTGCGCATCCTGGACTATGACGGCCACCACATCTTCCACAAGTTCTCCCTGCACGAGCTGGGCGACTCTCATCTCTACGACGGCGGCGCCTGATCGCCGCCGAGCTTGGCGGCAGATCGCAACCGGCGACTCAAATGCGACCACGGGAGGAGCGCACCGCTCCTCCCGATTGGGGGGCTTGCCCTGCGCGCTGGGCAAGCCGCCATGGTGGACGTCATCGCCGGCAAGGGTTAGATTGGGTTGGTGACCGCTGGCACGCGGACCAGGCAGGAGTGGCCATGGGGTATCCAACCAAACGGCAATGGCAGCAGGCGTTTCGCCGCATCCCCTTGTGGGCGGTTGTGCTGCTGGTCGTGTTGTTGTACGGCCGTCTTGTGATGATCGCCCTCTGGCATTGGCTGGGGGGGTGACGGGCGGCGCCGGCGTCACCCTATGGCATCGGCTGTTTCGGCCGGCGGCCGCCGTCAAGGAATGCGCAGGACGATCTTGCCGCGGGTGTGGCCGGCTTCGATCATTTCATGGGCCTTGGCCGCCTCGTCCAGATCGAAGGTCGCGGTGATCTTGGCCTTGAGGTCACCCGCTTCGATCATCTCGCGCAGCTCATCGAGCTGGGCGCTGCTCGGTTCCACAAAGACGAACCGAAACTGTATATCCCGTTCAGCAAGCCCCGCACCGCCTTCGGGATCGACGATCGACACCAGCCGCCCGCCGTCGCGGACACACATCTTGCCGCGCGCCAGGGTGTCGGCACCGAAGCAGTCATAGACCAGGTCTACCCCTTCCGACATCCACTCACCAAAAGTTTGAATAAAATCTCCGCGCTCATAGTCGATCGTTTTCTCTGCGCCGAGCTGGGTCAGATAGGCCGCGTTCCGGCCGCTTGCCAGTGCGGCAACCCGTGCGCCCCGGTGGCGTGCGAGCTGAACCGCCGCCGAACCAACGCCTCCGGAGGCCCCCAGAATAAAGACCGACTGGCCGCGCTGGAGAGCACCGGCATCGAAGAGAGACTGGTAGGCCGTCAGGCATGTCAGGGGGATGGAGGCGGCTTCAATCATGTCCAGGTTGGCGGGCTTGCGGGCCACGTAAGCCTCGGGCAGGGTGATGTATTCGGCGTACGTGCCATGCTGCACTTCCGGCTTGCGGGCATAGGCGTAGACGGCGTCACCCGGCTTAAAACGGCTGGTGTCGGGGCCCAAGCTGTCGATCTCGCCGGCCAAATCCCATCCGGGAATGAGGGGAAAGTGATGGGGGAAAAGATCGTTCAAATAGCCTTCGCGAATCTTCCAGTCGACGGGATTGACGCCGGCGGCGTGAATGCGGATGCGGACTTCACCCGCAGCGGGTTGGGGTGTGGGCAGCTCGCCGATGGTCAGGCGACTTCGGTCACCAAATTGTTCAATGTAACAAGCTTTCATGGTCGGAATCCTCCATTGCAGGTCGATATGGAAAGCCGATCCCGAATCGAGGGGCGGGTCAGACGGCAGCCAGAAGGAAGGCTGCAACTTGATGGGGCGCAGGAGCTCGACTAGGGTCGATGGCGGGCACCAGAAGAGGCCCAGGTTTGGGTTGGAACCAGATCCATCGGGTCGGCGCGTATAGGGTCAACCTAAGGGCGGTCGCAGGCGGTGTCAAAGCGACGGGAAGAAGCGCGCGGGCAGCGCTGGATCCCATCCACAGCGAACCCCCCGCTGCGGATGGGGCGGGCGGCATCAGGCCGCGTCCGGCCGGCGGAACCTGCTGGCTCTGCGCCAAGCCCAATGCTGCATGCGGCAATACTGGTTCGGTGCCAGGGCGTAGAAAAATTTGAGCAGCTTGAAGGAGATGGGCTCGTCGTAGTTCGTCACCCATTTGCGGCTCTTTTGAAATTTTTCGATGTGGAGCGCCACCTTCTCCGCCGGGGGCGCATTATTGCAGCGTTTGGCACGAACGGTGCGCCCCTTGTCGTTCAGGCGGTTCACCGGCGCCCAGGAGAGCGGGCCGTGAATCGCGCCGGGTCGATAGAGGCGCAGTTTGATATTGGGGTTGGCGGTTCCGAGGATGGGGCTGGTGCCCTGGATGAAATAGTGCAGCGCCACCTTGGAGGCGTGGTAGACCGGCCCGAAAGCGGAGGGACTGCCGTCGGCGATGGAGCCGATGGCGATAATGTCCATTGGCTTGCGGGCGGTTTTGGATGCCGCCAGGGCAAAGACCGCGGGGAAGGTGTAGTTGATGGTGGTGATGGACTGGGTCAACTCCGGCAGCGGTTCGCCCATCTCACCGATCTCTTTTTCGATCGCGCCAGCGTTCAAATAAACCAAGTCGGGTTGCAACTCCAGCAAGGCCGCGGCATCGTCGGTACCGTCCTGAAGATTGGTGACCACCTGGCTGCAGGCAGCGTGCTGCGCCATGGTTTGCCGCGTAACGCCAAAGACCGTCCAGCCCCGCTGCAGATAGAGCTTGCCCAAGGCGCTCCCCAAGGTACCGGTGATGCCGGTGATGATCACTTTTTTGGCCATAGCGAAATATCCTGCCTGCTGATTAACGACGGGGGCGGCGCCCCCCACCGTGGGTAAACATCTACGGGATGCTTGGATCAGAATTCGATTTGAATAATGTTAGCCATATGTGAGGAAATGGTTAGCGATCCCGGATGGAGGGCTGTCTCCGGGGACCAAAGTGCACCGCTGGCGCGACCCTAAAGGCAGGTCGTCACCACCCGCAGCGCATTGGCCATAATGGTCAGCGTCGGAGCCACTCCCAATGAGGTGGGCATGAAGCTGCCGTCGAGGACGTAGAGGTTGTCCAGGTGGTGCAGGCGACAGCTAGGATCCAGGGCGCTGGTGGCCGGATCCGAACCGAAGCGGCAGGTGCCCACCTGATGCGCCACATGCAGCTTTTCATTTTTGGCGATCAGCCCCACGGCCACGCTGTCGGGGATGCGGCGCATGGCCGGCATGAACCCCCGCCGCATCAGCCGGGCCCGAAAAACGTCGTAGGGATGGTAACGATGCTGGAGCGTGATCTCACGGTTGCGCAACAGCACCCGGTTGGTGGGCTGGGGCAGATCCTCGATGGCGCCGGCAAAGGTGACGTTGCGGCGGAAGGCTGTGCCGAGCAGCCGTTTGGGCAGGGGAAAGGGCAATTGGGCCTGCATCGTCAGGACGCCGGGGATGGGCAATTGCTGAATGTAGCCCAATTTGTGGGGGCGTCGGCCCCGGCTGAGGTAGAGATCGGTGATGCCGAGCTGTTTGATAAAGGTCTCTCCGGCGCCGGTGGGCCGGGTGCAGAGGGCGGTGAACAGCACCCCGAGGTGAAACATATAATTCCGGCCGATGAGGTCGTTTCCCCCGGTGAGTCCGTGCTGCATGAGGAAGGCCGGACTGCCGATGGCACCGGCGGCCAGGACGAAAAGATCGGCCGTCACCCGGTGGTGGCGGCCGGTGCGATTCTGCAGCACGAGTCCGGTGAGCGCGCGCCCACGCATCAATACACGCACCACCTCGGCTTCGGTGATCAGGTCGGCCCGGTGGCGCTGGACGGCGGGCACGATACAACGGTTCAGGCTGGAGGCGCGGGCGTCAGTGGGGCAGATATATCCAGGGCATGCAGCGCAGCGATCGCACTTGTCGCCGTCGATCCCCATGGGCAGCACGAAGGGATGCAGGCCGGCCTGCTCGAACACCCCCCGCAGGGCGGCATTGGTGGGATGCAGGGGCAACGGGTCGGCGGGGTATCGCAGGGGCCGCTGCAAGAGATGCGGGACCGTCTGGTCGACATCGCCGGCCGCCCGATAGAGCGCTTCCGCCTCGGTGTAGAAGGGGGCCATCTCCTCAGGGGAAACGGGCCACTCCCAGAGGCTGCGGTCCAGATAGCGGCCATAGAATCTACCGGGCATGAAATCGTGGCGGCTGGGGCGCAGCAGACAGGCGCCATAGAGGGCGGTGCTGCCGCCCGCCACCCCGCCGATAAAGGCCAGTGCTTTGCGGGTGCCGAAATTGATGCGCCGGTCATCTGACGCCCGTTTCTCGATCTGCATCGCCCGCTCGTCCTGAAAGGCCGCCGCATCCGCAAAGCGCTTTCCCCGTTCGATGAAGAGCACCCGCCTGCCGAGGGCCGCCAGCTTGTAGCCGGCGGTGCCCCCGCCGGCCCCTGTGCCGATGACGACGGCGTCGTAATGGTCTGAAAGACAGGATGGGATGGCCATTGCGTGTTCCGATCTGTTCGCGACGATTGCGTGTGGGCGGCCTCTGTGATCGAGCCTTGTAGTCGCGGCCTTGTGGTTTGTCAACCGCCGTCATCAGCGGGTCGGGGCAGGTCCTCATCCTCGGCCAGGGCGGAAACCAGGTGGGCGACAACGCCGTCGGCCACCGCGAAGCCCTTCTCGGTGAGCTGGTAGCAAGGGGGGGTCCAGACCAGCTGCCCCCCGTCCATCAGTTGGGCGAGGGGGCGGGCGAAACGTGCTTCGAAGCGTTCGCCGAAGCGGCGGGCATATGCGTCGCGGTCCAGGCCGCGGCTCTGGCGCAAGGCCAGATAGAGGGTCTCGATGCGCATCTGCCGGGGGGTTAGGCGCTCGCTGCCGGCCACGGGCAGTTGATCCCTGGCGAGGCAGTCGATGTACGGCTGCAGCCGCATCTCGTTCCAGGAGCGCAGCGGCGGCTGAAAGGAGTGCGCCGCCGGGCCCAGCCCGATGTAGGGCAGATGGTTCCAGTATTTCTGGTTGTGGCGCGACCGCAGATTGGCCCCGCCATGGGGGGTGCGGCGGGCAAAATTGGAAATCTCGTAGGCATCGTAGCCGGCGGCGGCGAGATGTTTGCGGGTCAATCGAAACAGTCTGAGCTGGGCCGCTTCGTCCAACGCTTGCCATTCTCCGCGGCGGTGGCGAAGGGCCAAGCGGGTGCCGGGCTCAATGGTCAACTGGTAGCACGAGAGGTGTTCCGGTTCGCTGGCCAGGGCGATCTCCAATTCCCGCCGCCAATCCTGTTCGGACTGGCCGGGCAGGCCGTAGATGAGGTCCAGGCTGATATTGGTGAAACCGGCCCTGCGGGCGCTGCGAATGGCCGCTTGGCTTTGATCGGCGTTGTGACGCCGTTCCAAAAAGCGCAGGCGGGCGTTATGGAAAGATTGGACGCCGATACTGAGACGGTTGATCCCGGCCTGGCGGTAGGCCGTCAGGCGGGCGGGGGTCAGGCTGTCGGGATTGCCCTCCAGGGTGATCTCGGCGTCGGGCAGGATGGGGAAGTGGCGGCGGATATGCGTGAGCAGACGCGCCACGTCGCCGCCCGCCAGCAGAGAGGGCGTTCCGCCGCCCAGGTAGATGCTGTCAAAGCAGCCACTCTCGGAGGCCCGCAGGCGAACCTCCCGCAGGAGGGCCTCAAAAACATCGGGTAGGCGCTGCAGATCCGCAGAGGAGTGAAAATCGCAATAGGCGCATTTCGAGCGGCAAAAAGGGATGTGCAGATAGAGCCCCCCGGGCGCCGCCGGGTCATTGGGTGTGGGATGCGTGGGCGCCACCTCCTGCGACCTCGTCTCACATACAGGCGTGCGGGGGCCGGGCTGAACCGGCCCCCTGCCGGATTGGGAAGGATCCGCTATTCCTTGGCGAGGGCCAGTCCCAGTTCCAGGGCCTTGCGATTCATGTCGAGAAAATCCGGGGGAATGCGGGTCTCCAGCGTCCGCATGATGGAGTCGGCCTGGACCAGCCCGGTCAATCCAATCACGGCGCCCAGCATGCAGATGTTGAAAACGATGGGCTTGCCGATCTCATCCATCACCGTGCGGTAGAGGGGCAGCTCGCACTGGCGGGCATCGACCTTGGTGTGGAGCGTCACGTAGCGCGAGTCGGTGATCAAAAGCCCGCCCGGTCGGATGATGGTGTAGAATTTGTTGTAGGCTTCCTGGGTCAGGCAGACCAGCACATTGGGCTGGATCACCTTGGGGAAGTTGATCACCTCCTCGGAGATGATCACGTCGCTGCGCGTGGCCCCGCCACGGGCAGCGGCCCCGTAAGCCTGGGTTTGAACGGCGATCTTATTCTCCTGGAGCACGGCGGCTTCCGCCAGTACGATGGCGGCCGTGATCACACCCTGACCGCCGGAACCGGAAAACACCATCCTGCATCGTTTCATTTTACACTTCCTCTGTACGGCTGCCACCAATACCGCAGCGCAGCCGCTGTCGCATCCGGGGGTACCGGAGTCGCGGTAGTTATCGCCTCTGAGCCTTCTGGATGATCTCGTCGTACTGGGCGCAGTATTCGGGCACGTCCTTCTGGACGAAGATGCCCCGCTCGATCAACTCGGGATTGGCCTGCTTGGCCTTGGAGCCGATGGGGGTGGTGTTCTC
>JASJCL010000015.1 GCA_030066015.1 Desulfosarcinaceae bacterium
GGAGAAGGGGACGGTCTTGAAATTATGCGTTTCTTTCGAATTTAGGAAGAAACGCATAATTTCAAGACCGTCCCTACGTCTGCAAGACCGTCCCTACGTCTGACTACGTCTGAATCAACAAACTCAGGCGTGTTCCGCCAGGTAGGCGATGTGGGCCGGGGTCGTGCCGCAGCAGCCCCCCAGGATGGTCAGCCCCAGGCGCCGCCTTAGGGCCAGCATCGCCTCGCCCCAGGCGGTGAGGTCGTCTTCGTGGTGGCCGGGGGTCGCCTCCAGCTGATCGTGGTCCATGGCCGAGGCGTTCCCCTGAAGACCGATCAAGCGGTGCCACAGGGCTGGCGGCAGGGCGGAGGGGCCCAGGAAATCGGGGTGGGCGCAGTTGATCATGTAGCCGACGGGGACGGGGGTGCAGGCTTGATCCACCTGATCGATGGCGGTTCCCAGTGGGGTGCCGTCCAAAACCCGGCCGCGGCGGTTGATGACGAAGCTCACGATATAGGGCTGGCCTGTCTGGGCCATGGCACGGGCCATACCGGTGGCCTCGCCCACGGCGGGGAGGGTGGCGGCCTGGAGCAGGTCCACGCCGGCCTCGGCCAGCCAATCGGCCTGCCGGCTGTGGTATTCGGCCGCTGTGGCGGCGTCCAAGGCGTCGCCGGGTTGGTAGGCGTCGTTTTTGACCCCCATGAGCCCGGCCAGGAGGATGTTGGATCCCCATTCGCCGTAGCTTTCGCGCACCTTCCGGACGAAGTCGACCGCGTCGGCATTGAGGTTGCGGTCGAGACCGGCCGCTGCGATGCGATCAGGGTCGGCCCGCCAGGTGGGGCTGCCCAAGAGAATGGGGCGGTCGGCGCTCTGGGCGATGTCGATGTAACGGCGCCAGAGAGCCTCCAGGGCCTGGCGGCCGTCTTCGGTATAGATCAGGGGCGCGTTGAGGAGGGTGTCGTGCAGCGCGACCGTATCGTCGTTTTCCAGCGCCTCGACGATGGCCCCTTCGGCCAGCATCAGGTCATGCCCCCGCAGCAAGCTCGCCACTGTCATCTGACTGCCTCCCGTTGATGTCTCCAGATCGATAGTCGGCTCTCTTGAACGCTTGGCCCCATGCGGGGCACCCTGGCTGAAAAGATAAGAATGGGCGCCCGCGAATCAAGGCGGCCCATGGCTGGCGCTGCCTTACAATTTGCCCTTTTTCAGGATCGCCACCAGGAGCCAGATCCCCATGATGGCGGCGGCCAGAAATCCGATGATGCCGATGAGGGAGATGCCATAGAAGATGGGGGGGGTGCGCGAGATAACGATGAGGGCCGATCCGATGATGAGGGCCGCGATGATGATGGAGAAGGAGATGCGGTTGCTGATCTGATCGTGGGTGGCCAGCATCTTCTCCAGTCCCTTGAGCTCGAGCTGCACGGTGAGCTTTTTCTGACGGATGGAACGGGTGATCTCCAGGAGATCTTTGGGGAAGTCGTTGGCGAATTCGAACACCTGGGAAACGATGTCCGCCAAGTCGCTGCTCAATCGCTGCGGGCTGAAGCGGGCGAGTTTGACATTCTGAACAAAGGGCTCCGCCTTGGCGATCATATCGAACTCGGGGTTGAGATGGCGGGCCACCCCCTCAACGATGGTCAGGGCTTTGAGCATGAGAAAGATCTCCGGCGGCAGGCGCAGCTGATGGCGCCCCACCAGATCCAGCAACTGATGGAGCAGGCGGCCCAGTTCGATATCCTCCAGCGGCTTGTACAGATGCTGCCCCATGAATTCGGCCACGTCCTGTCCCAGACGACGATGGTCGGGATCCTCCTCCCAAAGGGTCAACTTGAGGAGCACCCGCGTGGCGCGCTGTTCGTCGCGGTGCACGACGGCATCCACCAGTTCGACAAAATCCTCCCGGGTGGTGCGGTCCACCGAGCCCATGATGCCGAAGTCGATGAGGCAGATGACGTTGCCAGGCAGGACAAAAATATTGCCGGGATGCGGGTCGGCGTGGAAAAACCCGTGCTCGAAGATCTGGGAGAGGAGGATGTCGGCCCCCCGGTCACAGACGACGGCGGGATCGAGCCCGGCGGATGCCAGACGGTCCAGATGGGAGACCTTGATCCCCTCCACAAACTCGGTCACCAGGATCCGTTCTGAGGAGAGGCGCCGGTACACCTTGGGAATATAGACCCGCGAATTGACCAGAAACTGGGCACTCACCCTTTCCATGCTGGCGGCTTCGATGGCGTAGTCCAGCTCGCGGCTCATCAGCCGGGCGAACTCCTCCACGATCTTGATCGGCCGATGCAGGGCGATCTCCTCGATGTGCCGCTCCATGAGGGTGGCCAGATGGAGCATGATCTCCAGGTCCACCTCAACGGTGCGGTGGATGCCCGGACGCTGGATCTTGATGGCCACCTCGTCGCCGCCGACCGACTTGCCGCGGTGAACCTGGCCGATGGAGGCCGAGGCGAGAGGCGTCTCGTCGACTTGGGTAAAGGTGGATTCGGTGGGTCCGCCCAGGTGATCCTCGAGGATCCGGATGAACTCGGAGAAGGGATAGGCCGGCACCTTGTCCTGCAGCTTGGCCAGCTCCTTCACGAAATCGGCGGGTACCAGGTCGGGACGGGTGGAGAGGATCTGACCCAGCTTGATATAGGTTGGGCCCAACTCCTCCAGGGCCATGCGCACCCGCTCGGCGCGCGAGTACCGCTCCACCCGTTCGCGCCGATTTTTGGACACCATCTGCAGACCGATCTCGATGTATTGTTCGATCTTGAGATGCTCTACCAGATCGCCGAACCCGTACTTGAAAAAGACGGTCAGAATCTGACGGTACCGATTGAGATTGCGGTAGGTGCGGCCGATGACGCCGATTTTGCGAATGCTGATCACGGCGGCCACCCGTGGTCACTAACGGGGCGGGCGGCCGCGACGGCGCCACCGTCGACAGCGGGCGGCAGACCGTGAGCTGACAGGTGGTGGCAAACCGCCTGGTAGGGGGCTGCGGGAAGAGGGGTCATGGGAGCGATCAATCGTCCTCGCTGCTGAGGTCGCTGACGATCTGCTTGAGTTCGCGGATCTCCCGTTTAATCCCTTTGAGCTCCTCACTGGTGACGATGTCGGCCTTCTTGAGCAGGTTCTTTACGCTCTCCTCCACCCGCTCTTCCAGCTTGGTTTGGGCATCCTCGTATTTGGCCTGGAGCTCGTCGAGAAATTTGCGTCCCTCCGTTTCGGTCATCTTGCCGCGTTTCTCCAACTCCTTGGCCAGATCTTCGACCTCGTCCCAGGTCTTGAGCGCCAGACCGATTCCGGCCAACATCGTTTTTTTGATCAGGCTGGTGGGATCAGGCATCGTTTTCTCCTCGTTATCTATGGATTTGGGTGCGCAACGGGTTGTGACAAGAGGTGCGGTAAGGCTATTTGCCGGATGGGTGGTTTTCCGAAAACGTATCACAGGCCTCGTTTCGTTTGCAAGCCGGCCGCAGCGATGCCTGGACCGCGTTTGAAAAACCGGCCGCGGGTGCTTATCCTTCCGGGAGAAGGGATGGGGCCGGTCAATTTGCTTGACGCTGGCGGGCCAAGTGGCCTACAACGCGACTGCGTTTTCAGTCCCTTTCGCGCCGTTCGGAGAACGACGGCCGAGGGTATCGAGAAAGGATATGGACGGATATGGCCTACTCTATCGCACTGGCCGGCAAAGGCGGCACGGGGAAAACCACTATCGCGGGAATGCTGATCCGCTATCTCGTCGCCAATGATCGCAAACCGGTGCTGGCCGTGGATGCGGACAGCAATGCCAACCTCAACGAAGTGTTGGGCCTGGATGTGGCATCTACCCTGGGAACGGCGCGCGAGGATATGAAGAAGGGCAATGTCCCCAGCGGCATGACCAAGGACATCTTCATGGAGATGAAATTGGAGGAGGCCGTCATCGAAACGGCCGACTACGACCTGGTCGTGATGGGCCAGCCCGAAGGCGCCGGCTGCTATTGTGCCGCCAATACCCTGTTGACCAATTTTCTGGAACGTCTGGTGGGCAACTATAACCACGTGGTGATGGACAACGAGGCCGGCATGGAGCACATCAGCCGCCTGACCACCAGCGACGTCGATCTGCTGCTCATCGTGGCCGACACCTCCCGACGCGGCCTGCAGGCCGGGCTGCGCATTCAGCAGTTGGTCAAGGATCTCAACATCGGCGTCGACAGGACCTGCCTGGTGATCAACCAGAGCAAGAGCGAGCCCCATCCCGAGGTGCTGCGGCTTGTCGATGAAGCCGGTCTGGAGCTGGCCGGCACCATACCGGCCGATGACGACGTGTATCGCCTCGACCTTGAGGGCAAACCCACCATCGCGCTGAGTGATGACAACCCCGCCATCGCGGCGGCCAACCGAATTTTCGACAAGATCCTGGCGGCCTGATCGGTTCCTCTAAAGTTCGGCAATTCCGGCCGGCCGCTCTTAAGCGGCGGTGGGCGCACCCTGCCACCGCTCAAGCATATTGATGGTTGTGATCAGGAACGGGGCTCTCCGGTCGCCAAACCGGCGCCCTTTCACCCATGGCTGGCCGGTTCTCAACGGCCGCGGGTGTTTCGACGCGCTACCGGTGTCGCATCGGTGTCGCCGGAAGACCCCCGCCCGATGAGAACTTGGCACTTGACCCGCTACCGACACGCTATAGTGGAGGTCCCATGAAACGAACCGGTTTCCTGCACGATATCCGTTACCTGCTCCATGACACCGGTCCCTATCACCCCGAAATGGCCGAACGGCTTCAGGCGATCCAGAAAGGCGTCGAGGCCGCCGGCCTGCTGCCCCAGCTGACCGAGATCAAGGCCGTCCCCGCCGATATGGCGTGGATTGAAGCGGTGCATGCAACCGTCTACATCCGCCGTTTCGAGGAGGTCTGCCGCTCCGGCGTTCGCCAGTTCGACTACAGCGACAACCAAATGTGCACGGAAACCTACGACACCGCCATCCTGGCCGTGGGCGGGGTGCTGGAGGCCGTCCGAATGGTCATGGCCGGCGAGATCGACAACGCCTTCTGCGCCGTACGGCCCCCGGGCCACCACGCCGAGGTGGCCGAAGCGATGGGCTTTTGCTATTTCAACAACGTGGCCATCGCCGCCCGCTATCTCCAGAAGGAGTGGGGCATAGAACGGGTCGGTATCGTGGATTTCGACGTGCACCACGGGAACGGCACCGAGCACATCTTCGAAGAAGACCCCACTGTTTTCTACTACTCCATCCACGAGCACCCCTCCTTCGCCTTTCCCGGCACCGGCAGAGACTTTGACACCGGTAAAGGGGCGGGCAAGGGCTTCACCAAGAACTCCCCCATGTTGCCCGGGCAGGGCGACGAAGAGTTCAAGGCGCTGATCCAACAGGATCTGCTGCCTGCCTTCGAGGGCTTCCGGCCGGAGGTGATCCTTGTTTCGGTGGGCTTCGACGCCCTGGATGCCGATGAGATGGCCGATATGCGCCTGTCGAGAGCCTGCTTCACCTGGATCGCCGAACAGCTCAAGGTTCTGGCCGACCAATATGCCGAGGGCCGCCTCATATCCGTGCTGGAGGGCGGCTATAGTATCGATCACCTGGGAGAACTGGCCGAAGATCATCTGAAGGTACTGATGCGCGATTGATGCCTGCGGCGATCGAAACCGGCATCGGATGCAGTGCCAAGTGAGATGCGACCCCATAGCGAAGGAGAGGGACCATGTTTGTCAGTAAATCGATGACCCGCAAAGTGCTTACCGCAGCCAAAGACGAATCGATCTTCTCCGCCCAAGAGCGGATGAAGCAGGCCGCCATCCGACATCTGCCAGTGGTGGACGCCGACGGCCGTCTGATCGGTATCGTCACCGATCGCGACCTGCGCAGTGCCATGCCCTATAGCCTGATTAAAAATACCTGCGATGACGCTGAACGGGCCAAGTTGGCGGAGATGCGGGTCGGGGAGATCATGTCGCCCGATCCCATCACCCTGAATCCGGCCCACACCATCCAGGACGCACTGCTCCTGGTGCAGGAGCACAAGGTGGGCGCCTTTCCCGTGGTGGACGATGCGGGCAACCTCAAGGGCATTCTCAGCGTACGAGACCTCCTGCGCGCCTTCGTCAACGTCCTGGGAATCGGCCAGCGGGGCACTCTGATGGGGATTCTGGTGGAAGAGAAAGTGGGGCAGCTCAAGCAGATCGTCGACGCCATCACCGAGGAGGGGATCTCCTTCGGCAGCGTCCTCGTGGCTCGCTACTGGGAGGATGACAAACGCGCCGTCTTTCCCTATCTGCTCACCAACCATGTCGCCCGCGTCAAGAAGAAGTTGACCGGCATGGGCTTTACCCTCATCGACCCCATGGATTGGTACCTGGATCAGCTGCCATCGAAAGAGTCGGAATAGGCCTGAAGGAGGATGACGAGCTTCGTGCTTCCGAGATACCGCCAACCCCATCCGAATCGGTGTGCCGGTACGCCCATGCGCCCGTAACGATATGCCATCGTTCGGCTGGCTTACCGGCGCACTACGCCCGCCATGCCCAATCCATACGACCTCCTGTACATCTACTATCTCGAGGGTAGACTGCCTCCCGCCGCCACCTGCGGACTCACCGATTTCTACGGCAACTGGGAAGAGGACGATACCACCTTCCTCTTCTTCGCACGGCCGGCATTGGCCGAGGTGGAGGCCCTCGTGGCATCCTGCGATTCGGTAACGCTGCTGGATCATTACCGGATGCGGTACGACGAGTGGCAAGGGGAGAAGATCGTCGCCCGCCGCATCGGCGGCTTCCTCATCCTGCCGCCCTGGGAGACGGGTCACGCCCGGGACGAGGTCCATCCTACAGGTGAGGTCCAGCCTTCGGATGGCGGGTCACATAGTGGTACATCCGCCGAGGACGGTCACCCTCAACGGCTGATATTGGATCCGGGCGTTGTCTTCGGCAGCGGCACCCATCCCACGACCCGCGACTGCCTGGCGGCCATCGATCTGGCCCTTGCCGACGGCCGTATGCAGACCGCCCTCGACCTGGGCACGGGCACCGGCTTGCTGGCCCTGGCCCTGGCGGCCAGAGGCTGCCGCAGGGTGTTGGCCGTCGACCGCAATCTCCTCGCCGCTCAGACCGCTCAGCGGAATGTCGTCGCCAACCGGCTGAAGATGCAAGTGTTGGTAACCCAGGGAGATGCTGATAAATTTATAGACGCTCGCGCGGATCTTGTGGTATCCAATATCCACTACGATGTGATGCGGCGACTGCTCTCAGCCCGCGGCTTCCGTGCGAAAAAACGCTTTGTTCTGTCCGGTTTATTGCGCAGCGAAGCCCGCGTTGTCCGGCAGACGCTTGAACGCATGGGTGCCAGACTGCTGGAAACCTGGGAGCAGGATGGGGTGTGGAGCACTTTCTACGGCGCCACCGACTGATGCCGCCGCGACATCCGATACGCTTCGATCCGGCCGGACAGCCGTAGGAGCCAAGGGAAGGACGCATGCAGATCACATGCTGGGGGGCGCGGGGATCGATTCCCGTCTCCGGTAAAGAGTATATCCGCTACGGGGGCGACACGACCTGCTTGGAGATTCGGGCCCGCAGCGGCGACATCATCATCGTCGACGCCGGCACCGGCATTCGCCGCCTGGGGAACCATCTCCTGCGCGAGGGGCAGTACAAGTACAATTTCCTGCTGACCCATGCCCATTGGGATCACCTCATGGGCTTCCCCTTCTTCAAGCCGCTCTTTCTCCATTATCCCCAGATCCACATGCACCGGGGCCCTTTTCACGAAAAATATATGGAGAGCATGTTCTCCAAAGTGATGGCGCCGCCCAATTTCCCGGTGCGCTACTCCGATCTGAAGGCGCAGATTATCTACGAGAAGGGCAATGCCGGCCCTTTCTCCATCGGATCGGTCACCGTGCACCCCGTCGCCATCAGCCACCCCAATACCGGCAAGGGGTATAAGTTCGTCGAAGATGGCAAAAGCTTCATCTTCCTGACCGACAACGAGCTGGGCTTCGTTCATCCCGGTGGTCTCACCTTTGAGGACTACCGGCAATTCTGCGAGGGCGCGGATCTGATGCTCCACGATTCGGAGTACACGCCCGAAGAGTACAACCTGCTGCTCGAGTGGGGTCACTCCTCCTACGTTGACGCCCTTGAACTGGCCCTGGGGGCCGGCGTGGCCCGCTTCGGACTCTTTCACCACAATCAGGAGCGCACCGACGAACAGGTGGACGAGTTGGTGGGCAAATGCCAACGCATCATCGATGATCGCGGCAGCCAGATGGCGTGTTTTGCCGTGGGCAGCGACATGACCTTCGAATTGTAACGCCCTTCACCGCCGCCATATCGATCCCGCTGTTCGACTGCTTCGCCCGCTCGTTCACCCCTTTCACTCCCAATGCCATTCAAGGAACCCGGCATGCAAACATCCATCGACGCAGCGGCGCGCGTCCTGGCCCGCGCCAACATGGCGGTGGCCCTCACCGGCGCCGGCATCTCTGTTGAGAGCGGTATCCCCCCCTTTCGGGGCAAAGGCGGGTTGTGGGAGCGGTTCGATCCCATGACCTACGCCCATATCGACGCCTTTCGGCGACATCCCGAAAAGGTGTGGACGGTGCTGCTCAAAGTCCTCAGCGACACCCTCGGCAAGGCCCGGCCCAACGCGGCGCACAGGGGCCTGGCCGAAATGGAGCGGCGCGGCTGTCTGCAGGCCGTTATCACCCAGAATGTGGACGGACTGCACCAGGACGCCGGCAGTCGCGAGGTGATCGAGTTCCACGGCAGCATGGCGAGCCACCATTGCATGGACTGCCATCAGGCGGCCCCCTCGGCAACCATCGATCTGGCCGATCTGCCGCCGCGCTGTGACTGCGGCGGCGTCTTGCGACCCGACATCGTCTTTTTCGGCGAGGCCATCCCCACAGCGGCGCTCCAGCGCAGCGCGCAGTTCGCCCGCATGTGTGACGCCATCCTGGTCGTGGGGACGTCGGCGACGGTGGAACCGGCCGCCACGCTGCCCCGCATCGCCAAGCAGCATGGGGCCAGCGTCATCGAGGTCAATCCCGAACCCACGTATCTCACCACCCTTAGCGACTTCAGCCTCATGGGCGCGGCCGGCGCCATTGTGTCCCGGCTGGTGACCGCCCTCGACGCCCACCTCTGAACGCGGGCGCCGCCATATGCCGCCGCTGAAGATGGCCTTGCAATCCGAACGCAGCTTGAGTAAGGGGGGACAGCCCTCCGCCGCCGCCATGACCTGTGGGCTGCGCTGGATCGGCTTGTCGATAACGGATGGTGGACACTTTGACCGCAACGACTGACGTGACGACACCCCCCTGCAACGACGCGACGCGCTGGGTGCGGCGGGTTCGCCTGGTCCCTCCCTCCCTGGCGGACAACACGGCCGATGCCGACCGCCTCATCCGTGCGCTCCAACCGCAAACCGGTGGGCATTTTATCGAGATCCCGCTGAGCCTGCTGCAGGACCTGCCCGGCCGGCTGCGCCAGGCGGACTATCGGGTGGACTGCCTCCTCATCGAGGATCGCGGCCACCATCTCCTCACCCATGTTGCGGCGGCGGCGGCCGATGCGCCGCTTGCCGGATTGGCGGTCGACCTGGGCACCACCCGCATCGCCGCCCAGTTGGTGGACCTCCGAAACGGTCAAAGCTTGGCCGAAGCAGCCGTGGACAATCCCCAGCTGACCGTCGGTCCCGATGTCCTGGTGCGCATTCACCACAGCCAATCGCCGCAGGGCCGGGCGGCGCTTCAGCGTCAGGCGGCCGAAGGCATCAACCGGGCGGTCACCGACCTGTGCGCGCAAACCGCACTGACGCCCGATGCGATCGCTCTCATGGTCGTGGCCGGCAACACGGCCATGACCCACCTCCTGCTGGGACTCGACGCCCGCTGGCTGATCCGGGAGCCCTACATACCGGCCGCCAACCAACCCGGCATGATCCGCGCCCGCGATCTCGGGATCGCGATTCACAATCGGGCCCGCATCCTGGTGTTTCCCAATGTGGGCAGCTACTTCGGCGGCGACCTCATCGCCGGCATCCTTTACGCCGGTCTCCATCGGCGGTCCGATACCGCCATTCTCGTGGATGTGGGCACCAATGCGGAGGTGGTCCTGGGGAACCGCGACTGGATGATCGCCTGCGCCGGCGCCGCCGGGCCGGCACTGGAAGGGGGGATGAGCCGCATGGGCATGTTGGCCGGGCCGGGCGTGATCGACCGGGTGCGGATCGGGCCGGCGGGCGATCTACGGCTGGGCACCATCGGAAACGAAGCGCCCCGCGGCATTTGCGGCTCAGGGGTGATTGATCTGGCCGCCCAGTTGTTCCGCAACGGCTGGGTCGACATCCGCGGACGCCTCCTGCCAGAGCGCTGTCACGGCCGCTGCCGCGAGGTCGACGGCCAGCTGCACCTCGATCTGGTGGCGGCTGCCGACGCCGCCAACGGGGAGACCCTCTCCATCGGCCAGGCCGATCTGGACAGCCTGATGCGCTCCAAAGCGGCCATGTACACCATCCTGGAAACCCTCACCGGCCAGGTGGGCCTCACGCCCGAGCAGCTGACGACCTTCTATGTGGCCGGCACCTTCGGCTGCTTTATCGATCCAGAATCGGCGGTGACCATTGGAATGCTTCCCGATCTACCCCGGGAGCGCTATCACGCCCTGGGCAACAGCGCCCTGGGCGGCGCCGTGCGTCTCCTGAGCGATACCGGCGCACAGGCGGAGATCCGCCAGATCCAGGCCAATATCACCTATCTTGAGCTCAATGTGAACCAGGACTTCATGAACCGCTTTTCCGCCGCCAAGTTCCTGCCCCACACCGATCGGCAGCGGTTTCCGTCGATCCCATCGACAGCGGGGAACGACGCCTAGCGGACGGGTAGCATTTCAGTAGTGATTGTGATATTCGTGAAAAATTCAGCCAGTAGAACCATCCCACCACCATCCCGAGGTATGCATGGATCCCAACCGCACGTTGGTCATCGCCACCACGAACACCGGCAAGACTGCAGAGATCCGAGATCTGTTGAAAGGCTATCCCATCACCATCAAGAATCTCTCCGATTTCGGTCCCATCCCGCCGGTGGTGGAGGATGGTGACACCTTTGACGACAATGCATACAAAAAGGCGAGCGTCACCGCCCGCGTGTTGGGACTGCCGGCGCTGGCGGACGATTCTGGATTGGTCGTGGAGGCCTTGGACGGCGCACCGGGTGTTCATTCCGCTCGCTACGGCGGCGAAGGCGCCAGCGATGCCGACCGCTGTCAAAAGCTGCTCGCTGCGCTCCGGGGCGAGGCGAACCGCCGGGCGGCCTTCGAGTGCGTCATCTCCATCGCGGTGCCCACTGGGCCGGCCCTCACCTACGACGGTCGCTGCGAAGGGGAGATTCTGGAAGCCCCGGTGGGGGAGAACGGTTTCGGCTACGACCCCGTATTCTTCTTCCCACCTTTGAAGAAGAGTTTCGCGCAGCTCAGCCGGCAGGAGAAGGGAACGGTCAGCCACCGCGGCAAAGCCTTGCGCGAGGTCTGTGCCGAGTTTGACAAGATATTGACCTGGTTGGACATTCATTTGCCCCCGCCGGAGCGCGTAAACTGCGCTTCTGGATCGGCCGCCGGAGAGTGACCCGGCCGCCGGCCGATGGCCGGTGCAGTTGCAGTGGGGACCGCCTTCGCGGTTCCCGACACCAATGAGGAGAAAAGCCAGATGTTGAAACGGAATCACGGGATCGATATCGCTTTGGAGCTGGGCGGCATCGCGTCGCACGATGACGCCCAGCGCATTTTTGCGGAGCGCCTGACGCCGGAACAGCTCGCCCGAATTCGCCAGATCACCTGTGCCGATGCGCTCATCAAGATTGCCAATGCCATCGTCATGTGTGCCCCCGAGACGGTTTTCATCAACACCGGCAGCGACGCGGACATCCAATTGATCCGCAAAATGGCCCTCGCGAAGGGGGAAGAGGCGCCCTTGGCCATGGCGGGCCACACCCTGCACTTCGATCTCAAGGAGGAGCAGGGCCGCATCATCGATCGCACCTTCTACATCGCCAACGAGGAGGAGCAGATCAGCAGTCTGGCCCAGCGCATCAGCCGCGGCGACGCCCTGGAGACGATCAAATCCCACCTGGCGGGCCTCATGCAGGGCATGACCATGATCGTCGGCTTCTACTCCCGTGGACCAGTGGGCTCGGCAGCGGCCGATCCGGCCATTGAGATCACTAGCTCGGCGTACGTCTCCCATAGTGCCGAGATTCTCTACCGCAACTGCTACGCCAGCTTTGACAATCAGGTGTCGGCGCGCGGGTATTTCTACACCAATATCCACAGCGAGGGCGCCAACCGGGCCGAAGATCTTCCCAACGCACGGGTCTTCATGGACCGCAGCTATCAGACCACCTACTCCTTCAACTGCACCTACGCCGGCAACACGCTGCTGCTCAAGAAAGGCAACCACCGCTTCAGCGTGGACCGCGCCTGCCACGAACTCTTCGGCCAGCAGCTGGCCGAGCACATGTTTATCACCGGCATCGAAGGCCCCGGGGGGCGCATCACCTGGATGACGGGTGCTGCCCCCAGCGGATGCGGTAAAACCACCACCGCCATGGCCGGCGACCACTTCGTCGGCGACGATCTGGCGCAAATGTGGCTGGCCGAGGACGGCGGGATCCGATCGATCAATCCCGAGTGCGGCATCTTCGGCATCGTGGAGGATGTCAACCGGGAAGGGGATCCCATGTTGATGCAGTGCCTGCGGGAACCCGGTACCGAGGTGATCTGGTCCAACGTGCTGGTGGACGACGAGGGGGTGCCGCACTGGGTGGGCAATGGCGAAGAACACCCCGCCGAGGGCCGCAACTTTCAGGGTGCCTGGAAGGCGGGACTGGAAGATAAGGAGGGCAAACCAGTGCCCCTCTCCCATCCCAACGCGCGCTGTACCGTATCTGCCAGCGCCCTGGGGAATTACTCCGATCGCACCGAGGACCCTGCCGGGGTGGAGACCCGTATCTTCACGTACAGCGGCCGCGACAGCAACACCATGCCGCCTGTTTGGGTGGCCAAAACCCCCTCCGAAGGCGTGGTCATCGGGGCCTGCATCGTTTCCGCCGCCACGGCCACCGAGGTGGGCGCATCGGGCGTCAAGCGTGCTCCCTGGGCCAACGCCCCGTTCATCCCGGGCTCGCTGGGAGATTATATGCGCGCCCAGTTCGCCTTCTTCAACAGCCCCAAACTGGCCGACGCCAAAAGACCCATCATGGCCGGTCTGAACTACTTCCTCACCGACGAGGCTCGTGGCGGGGAGCGCAAAACACTCCTCGGGGAGAAGCGTGACGTCAAAGTCTGGATGGCCTGGCTGGAGCGATTGGTCCATGGCGAAGTAGAAACCATCGAGAGCCCCATCGGTCTGCTGCCGCGCTACGAGGATCTGGTGCGCCTTTTTCAGGAGAAGATCGCCAAAACCTATCCCCGCGAACTTTACGAAAAGCAGTTCTCGCTTTACGTGGACAACATCCTGGCGCGCGTGGACCTGCAGCTCGCCGCCTATGGCAAGGATGCGGAGATTCCCGAGACCCTCTTCGAAATCCTCGAGAACCAGAAAGCGGACCTCATGGCCCTGAAGGGGACCTTCGGCGCCGTCGTGGCGCCGGACCAATTGCAGGGATCACCAGAGAAGGGATAACGTGTGGATCAGACAGTGACAAGCCGTTGGACCCGCCGACTCCTGCTGGGGGGATGTCTGCTTCTTCTCCTGGCCTGCGGGGGCGGTGAACCCGCAGCGCCGCCCACACTCCAGGTGGGCCTGGAGAACGCTCCCAAAACCCTGGATCCGCGCTTCGCCACCGACGCCGCCGGCATGCGCATTACCCAGCACCTGCTCTTCGAGACCTTGGTCCAACTGGGGCCGGACCTCACTATCGCTCCGGCCCTGGCCGAACGCTGGGAGGTCAACGACCCCACGACCTATACCTTCCACCTGATGCCCAAAGCACGGTTTCACGACGATCGGCCGTTGACGGCGGCGGACGTCGTCTTCACTTTCGAGCACCTCATGGCGGAGGAGACCAAATCACCCTTCGGCCCCGGCTATCGGAACAAGATCAAGGCTATCGAGGCCGTGGACGACCATACCGTCCGCTTCACCCTTCACCAGCCCACGGCCTCCTTCCTCACCTCGGTCATCATCCCCATCCTGCCCAAACACGTTCTGACCGCCGAGGGGGATTTCGGCGCCCAACCGGTGGGGTCAGGGCCATTTGCCTTCGTTTCCCAATCCCCCACCGAAATCGTGGTGGCCGCCTACAAAGCATACGCGGCGGGGGCACCCAAGGTGGACCGGGTGGTCTTCAAGGTCATCAAGGATGACAATACCCGCTTTCTCAAACTGCAGAAGGGGGAGCTGGACCTACTGATCAACGCCCTGCCGCCGAATCGCGTGGCCGCCCTCCGGGAGGCGCCCCTCAAGGAGACCTACGCGGTGATCGAAAGCCCGGGAATCGCTTACTCCTACCTGGGCTTCAATCTGGCCGCGCCCGAGGTCCAGGACCTGCGCGTGCGCCAGGCCATCGCCCACGCCATCGATGTGAACGAGATCATCCGCTTTCGGCTGGAGAATCACGCGGTGCCGGCGACGGGGCTGCTCTCTCCCGTCAACTGGTACCACAGCGTCCCCGGCCAAACCTATTCCCATGATCCGACCAAGGCGATCGCCCTGCTGGAGGCGGCCAACTACAGGGATCCGGACGGCGAGGGACCCAAGGCGCGCATTCACCTGGAACTCAAAACCAGCAACAACGCCCAGGTGACGGGGATTGCCCGCATCCTCCAGGCCCAGCTGGCCAAGGTGGGCATCGACCTCAAGCTCAAATCCTACGAATGGGGCACCTTCTACGGCGATATCAAGAGCGGTAATTTCCAGCTCACCAGCATGCGGTGGGTGGGCGTCACCGAACCGGACTTCTTCTACGATCTCTTCCACTCCAGCCAGATACCGCCTGCCGGCCGCAACCGCGGCCGCTACACGAACCCGGAAATGGACCGTCTGGTGACCGAGGGTCGACTGACCACCGACCCCGACGCGCGCAAGCGGATCTACGCCGAGGTGCAGGATCTGGTGGCCAGGGAGCTGCCCTACATCAGCCTCTGGCATCCCAACAATATCTCGGTAGTCCACCGGCGGGTCCAGGGCTATGAGCAGCACCCCATGGCCGGATACAGTTCATTCAGGATGGTTTCCCTGGCCCCCGCCGAGTAGGGCTGTGGCGCGAGGTGCGGCGGTGACATTCGCCAGCCCGGTGGCGTCAGGGCCCCACCCGCATTGCGGCCGTTCGCTGCGGCCGCAGAATTGACCCCTTGGAGGTCGCCGGCATGTTCGCCTACCTCGTCCGACGATTATTGCTGCTGCTGTTGGTCCTCTTCGGCGTCGTCACCTTGGTCTTCTTCCTCATCCACCTGATACCCGGCGATCCAGTGGATATCATGCTGGGGGATCAAGCCCTCGCCGCCGACAAAGACGCCTTGCGTCACGCCTTGGGACTCCACCGTCCCCTGGGGAATCAGTATCTTTCCTATCTGGGAGATCTTTGCCGGGGGGATCTGGGCCTCT
Source organism: Desulfosarcinaceae bacterium (assembly GCA_030066015.1). GTDB lineage: Bacteria > Desulfobacterota > Desulfobacteria > Desulfobacterales > Desulfosarcinaceae > JASJCL01. The sequence goes on from JASJCL010000015.1 coordinate 15,592, forward strand.
CGATTCACAGCCGCAGGCCGGTCCTGACGGAGATCGGGGAGCGATTTCCGGCCACCGTCGAGCTCATGCTGGGGGCCATGCTGGTGGCCCTCCTGATGGCCTTGCCGCTGGGCATCATTTCGGCCCTCAAGCCTTACGGTTGGCTGGATGGTGCCAGCATGCTGATCTCTTTCCTGGGGATCTCCATCCCCAATTTCTGGCTGGGCCCCATGCTCATCATCCTCTTTTCCATCCAGCTCGGCTGGCTGCCGGTCAACGAGCGCGGTGGGCTTGAGCACCTCATCCTGCCGGCCATCACCCTGGGGACCGCCATGGCCGCCATGCTGTCGCGGATGATCCGTGCCTCCCTGCTGGAGGTGCTGGACGAGGAGTACATCACCAATGCTCGCGCAAAGGGGCTGCCCGAGCGCCTGGTGATCTTCAAACACGCCTTGCGCAACGCCCTCATCCCGGTGATCACCATCATTGGCCTCCAGGTGGGGGTGCTGCTGTCGGGGGCCATCATCACGGAGGCGATTTTCGATTGGCCCGGTCTGGGATCCTTGCTTCTGGAGGGGATCTATAGTCGCAACTACCCCCTGGTCCAGGGCTGTATCCTCGTCATCGCCACGGTCTACGTGCTGGTCAACCTCCTCACCGACATCGCTTACGCCTGGGCGGATCCGCGGGTGCGGCTGTGAGCCGGCGGCTTCCCTGGGCGCTGACGCCTATAACGGTTTCATCACCGGGCCCGCGAAGGGGGGGACCAGTGGCCGCAGCGACGACGTTCAGGGCCTCGAGATCGGCAAAGCGCGGCATCTGGTATCACTTGAATAGGAGCACGGAACACCCATGAACGTCGAAATTTGGCTGGCCTTTCTCCTCGCTGCCGAGATCATTTTGGTGATCCCCGGCCCCACCATCCTTCTGGTGATCGGTCAAGCGGCCACCCACGGGCGGACCTCGGTGGCGCCGCTGGTGGCGGGGGTCCTCTGCGGCGATGCGTTGGCGATGACCCTCAGCATGGCGGGGCTGGGCGCCCTGATGGCCACGTCGGCGCTGCTATTTAACATCCTCAAGTGGATCGGCGCCCTCTACCTGATCTACCTGGGGGTCCAGCAGTGGCGGCGCCAGGGATCGGTTCCCGCGGTCGGCGGCGAGATCTCCGCGGCACCGGCGGGGACCCTCTGGCGGCGGGCCTTTGTCGTCACCGCCCTCAACCCAAAGAGCATCGCCTTTTTCGTGGCCTTTTTGCCTCAGTTCATTGTTCCTGGTGAACCGGTGCTGGCCCAATTGATCGTTCTGGGGATCACCTTCCTGGTGCTGGCCACGGTCAACGCCGCGCTCTACGCCCTGTTTGCCGGTCAGCTGCGCGAGACCCTCCAGCAGAGCGGGGTCCACCGCTGGTTTCACCGCTGCGGAGCGGGGGCGCTGATCGGCGCCGGCGTGATTACGGCCGGCATGCAGAACAAGTAAGCCAGTGAGCCGGCAAAGGAGTTCTGTCGCGCCGGTCCCTTCACTGACGCTCAGGCACACGGGCAGATTGATTTATGTTTAGAAGCATCTGGCCATACATCGGGGCGGGCATCATCCTGCTCTTTGCCATCGGGGCCATCCTGGCACCCTGGCTGAGCCCCTACGATCCCTATGAGATCCACCTCAGCGAGCAGCTGGCCGGCCCCAGCCGGGCCCATCCCCTCGGCCAGGACGCCAACGGCAGTGACATCCTCAGCCGTCTGCTCTATGGGGCGCGCATCTCATTGGCGGTGGGACTCAGCGTGGTGGCGTTGACGGCCGTGGTGGGGGTACTGCTGGGGTTGGTGTCGGGCTATTACGGGGGCTGGATCGACACCCTTCTCATGCGCTTGGTGGACATCCTGCTGGCCTTTCCCGGGCTGCTGCTGGCCATCGCCCTGGTGGCCGTCCTAGGCCCCAGCATGCGCAACGTGGTCATCGCCCTGGCGGTGCTGGGCTGGGTTTCCTTCGCCCGCCTGGTGCGCGGTCAGGTGCTCTCGGTGCGGGAGCGTGAATTCGTCCTGGCGGCCCGCACCTCGGGTCAGAGCGATCTGCGCATCATGGTGGTGCACATTCTGCCCAATGTTCTCTCACCCGTCATCGTACAGGCCACCTTCGGTATCGCCGGCGTGATCATCTCAGAGTCGTCCCTGAGCTTTCTCGGTCTGGGCGCACCGCCGGGCACGCCCAGTTGGGGCGCCATGCTCAGCCAGGGCAAGCAGGTTCTCCTGGATGCCCCCCATGTCTCCATCTTCCCCGGTCTGGCCATCATGCTGGTGGTGCTGGCCTTCAACTTCGTGGGGGATGGGCTGCGCGACCGCTTGGACCCCCGCGGCGGGTCAGGGAGGCGGGGATGACGGCCTCCGAACCTCTGCTGGAGATCCGTGATCTCAAAATTCGCTTCCAGGGGGAGGCGGGGCCGCTGAATATTCTGCAGGGCGTTGACCTGAAGCTCCTGGCCGGTGAGACCGTGGGGCTGGTGGGGGCCTCGGGGAGTGGCAAGAGTGTCACCGCCCAGGCCATCCTGGGCCTCCTCAAGCGTCCGCCGCTGCTGGAGATATCGGGGCAAATCCTCTACGAAGGATCCGATCTGGTGACCATGTCGGCCGGACAACTGCGCCAAGTGCGCGGTCGTCGGATCGCCTACATCTTTCAGGAGCCCATGAGTGCCCTCAACCCCGTCTTCACCGTGGGCGAGCAGATCGCCGAAATGGTGGTCCTCCATGAAGGGCTGGGCCGCCGGAGCGCCCTGAACCGCGCAGCGGACCTGTTCGCCGAGGTGGGGCTGCCCGATCCCCGACGACGCCTGAACAACTACCCCCACGAGCTCAGCGGCGGTCAGCGCCAGCGGGTGATGATCGCCATGGCGCTCTCCTGCAGCCCTCAGATCCTCATCGCCGACGAACCCACCACCGCCCTGGACGTCACCATCCAGGCCCAGATCCTGCGACTCCTGAAGCGCCTGCAGGTGGAACGCCGCATGGCCCTCCTCTTCATCACCCACGATCTGCGGGTGATGGCGGAGATCGCCGACCGCCTCGCGGTCATGCAGGCCGGCCGCATCGTCGAAGAGGCCGGAATAGAGGCGCTGTTTCACGCACCCCAGCACGCCTACACCCGGCAGCTCCTGACCCTGATCCCCGGTCGGGGGGGCGGGAGGGTGGTCCCATGAGAGAATCGATTCTCCAGCTGCGTGGGGTGGGAAAATCCTTTGCCGAGCGGGGGGGGGTGCTGCGCCGGGAGCAGCGCCGGCTGCAAGTCCTCGACGGTGTCGACCTGGCCATTCACTCGGGGGAGGTGTTTGGTTTGGCCGGCGAAAGCGGCTGCGGCAAGACCACCCTGGCGCGGGTGGTCATGCGCCTGCTGGCGCCCACGGCCGGCGACCTGCGCCTGGCGGGCATCGACTATGGTGAGTGGGCCCGCCGCCCGCGACGCGCTTTTTACCGCCAGGTGCAGATGGTGTTTCAGGATCCATACGCTTCCCTCAACCCGCGTCTCAGGGTTCATCGTATCTTGGGGGAGATGCTGACCATCCACGGCTTGGCCAATGGTGACCGCCGCCGGCGCTGCACACGGATGCTGGAGCAGGTGGGGCTCACGGCCGACGACCTGGACAAGTTTCCCCATGAGTTCAGCGGCGGCCAGCGGCAGCGCATCGCCATCGCACGGGCCCTCATCATCCGCCCCCGCCTGCTGGTGGCCGACGAACCGGTCTCGGCCCTGGACCTTGCCGTCCAGCAGCGCATCGTCGACCTCCTCGGTACCATGCAGCGCAAGCTGGCCCTGACACTGCTCTTCATCTCCCACGATCTTCATCTGATGACCGAATTCTGCGACCGCATCGGTGTCATGTACGCCGGGCGCCTGGTGGAGATTCTGCCGGGAAGGCGGCTCATCGAAGGGGGCCGGCATCCCTATGTCCAGGGCCTGCTCAACAGCATCCCCATCGCCGATCCGCGTCAGCGCGCCGCCAAGCGTCCCCTGCTGGAAGGCGAAGTGCCCGCGCCCGGCGCCCACATTCCCGGTTGCGCTTTTCATCCCCGTTGCCCCCAACGCTTTGCGCCCTGTGATCACCTGAGACCCGAGCTGATCGAAGCCGCTCCCGGGCATTGGATCGCCTGCCATCTGTTTTCGGCGACCTGACCCATGTCGCCCACCCGGCGGCGGCGCGTCCGCATCCCGCGGTTGCCAATCGGTTGAAATGGGGGTAGATCTATCCGGCGACCGAAGCCATCCACAGATCGCAATCGCAATGAAGGATAGCGGCCCAAGATGCAGATCGAGAAAAAGCGAGATTCCCTTACCGAAACGCGTTTGGCCCTCAAACAGCGTCGTGCAGCGATACTGCGCCTCGAACCCCAGGCGGCACTGACGGCGATTTTGGAGACGCCCCAGCCGGCGCCCCTGGTGCACAGTTTTCCGGCCGAGGACCTCCATCTCCTCATTCGGGAGATCGGCCCGGAGGATGCGCTCCCGCTGCTGGCCCTGGCCTCCGATCACCAATGGGAGTACATGGTGGACGCGGTCGGCTGGCGACGCGACCGCCTTCACCTGGCCGAGCTGACCCGCTGGATGCACCTCCTTCTCAAGGCCGATCCCAAGCGGCTGGCACGCTGGTGTCTTTGGGAGAAGCACGACCTGACCGAGCTCTATCTGAATCGCAACATCGAGGTGGTGATCCGCGAATATGATCAACCGCCCTCGGAGCTGGGCAAGGGCTTCCTCAGCCATGACGATACCTATTACTGGCGTCTGCGGCCCCTACCCGAGGCGGTCCGCAAAGCGTCCCCCGATCTGCCGGCTCGGCGCGAGATGCTGGTCGAAGCGTTGCTCAAAGGACTCTCCAGCGAAGATCATCCGCGCTACCAGCAGTTGCTGCTGGAGAGTGCCGGCCTGATCCCGGCCGAAACCGAAGAGGAGCTCTACCGCCTGCGCACGGTACGCTTGGCGGAGAGGGGCTTTGTGCCCTTCGACGAGGCGGTTGGGGCCTATCAGCCCCTCACCCCCGAGGATTTGCTGCGGCGGGAACCGAAGTCCCTCCATCCGGACGATGCCTTCGCCACCAGCCTCCCGGTGCCCAGCGCAACGGCGCCGCCACAAGATGGCGGCCTCTTTGCGCAGGCCCTTGCCGGGGTGCAGGCGACCGTCACGCTTCTGCAGCTTCAGGCCGAATTCGCCCATCTCTGCAACCAGGTGATCGTGGCCGATCAGGTATCGGTATCCGATCGCGGCGTCTTGGCCGCCGTTGTCGCCAAGGTCAGCGGGTATCTGGACATCGCTGTGGAACTGGTGCTGGAGGAGTCGCCAGCTGGTGACCGCGGAGCGCGGGCCGTGGACCTGATCCAACGGTACCGGCTGGCCGACCTGTTCCGGGTGGGTATCGGTGCCGCCCTGGCCCTCAAAGGGCGTTGCGAGCGCTGGCACCGGGAAAGCTGGTACCGGGACAACGGACTGGCCCTGAGCTTCTGGGAGGAGGCCGGTTTGGGCGTTCTGGGGGGGCTTCTGATCAAGCGGCCGCTCTTCTTCGACAACTACCGCAGCGGCGTGCTCTACCGGGAGTTCCAGACCTTGCAGGAGATTCGCACCACCGAAGCGGCCCTCAACGCCCTCATCGCCATTGACAATCTGCTCTCGCTGCTGGCCATCGAAATCGGCGAGCGTCTGGCCGAACAGACGCTCACCTATCGCAATCTGTTGCTCACCGCCTGGGCCTTGGGGACCCTGGACGCCGACGATGCGGATGCCCGCCCCCGCTACGCCCCCGTCGAGATCGATCGCTTCCGTCCATTTTTCGACAACCTCTGGTCATCACAAGATCCCACCCGGCGGATCGATGCGGCGACGCGAAGACAATTCATCGCCTGGCTGGTCGTCCACAGCCATCTGACCGATGACGAGCTGAATACGGTTCTGGGGCCGGAGTTTGATCGCCTCTTTGATGATCTTGCCGAGGAACTGGCATCCGTGGCAGGCGCCGATCTGGATCCCCGCTTCGTCACCTTCTTTTCACTGCGGCACGGCTAACGGAGCCCACCATCATAACGGCGGCAGCATCCTGACCCGGTGGGCGCCATTGGCGATGGTGATCGCGGCACCGCCGCCGCGCCGACCCACGCTACAATTGACAACGGTGGTGGCGCCGCACAATGCCACTCCAGGTCGCTCGTGGACGTGACCGCACACCAGCAGATCCGGCTGGTGTGCGGCCACCCACCGGGCCAATCCACGACTGCCGGTGTGAAGCCCCAGCACCCTATCCAGGACGCCGTGCGGCGGCGGATGCACGACGAGGATAAAGGGACGCGGGGCCGGTGCAAGGCGCGCTAGTCGGGCGGATTCCCGCCAGCAGAGACGGCTGGCGAAGGGCAAGGGCAGGGTTCCCCCCAGGCCCGTTAGGTGCGCCTCGCCGCAGCGCAGCGGTGCATCGGACAGTCGCGTAAGGTTAGCAAACGGGGCCATCCGTTCGGCCAATCGCCTGCCGTCGCTGTTGCCCGCGATCAGGTAGACTGGCAGGGCCAAGGTGTTGAGCCGCGCCAGGGCTGGGACCAGGTCACGGGGCGCGGCCAGATCTCCGGCCACGATCACCGCGTCGGGGGTCCATTCCGCCGTCCAATGGGCCAGCGTGTCCAGCCGCTCCGCCTTGCCATGCAGGTCCGCCACCGCCAAGATGCGCATCGAATCTCCCCCCAAACGCCGCTAACTATCGGGCATGCCTAAACTTCCTGATCTCTGCGCCGATATTGGATCAGAAGGTTCATCAAAAGACAATCATTAATGTAACGGCAAATTAAAGCGGCAAATCTCGATGCTGTCAGCCTTTAGCATCACCATCATTCCCCCGATCCTCATTCTGGTCGTGGCCCTGGGCCTGGCCGGCTTGGCCGTGCTGCGGGGGGGGATGCAACGCGAGAATCTGCTCTTCGCTCTGGTGTGTACCTGGTACGCGCTGTTGGCGCCGCTTTTCATCAGTCATCACCTGATCTCCGATCTCGACCGCATCCTCTCCCTTGAGCGCAAAATCCACTTTCTCTATGTATTCCTGCCCCTTCTGCAGGTTCTCTTTTTTCACCAAATTCTGGGCATCCGGCGCCCTTATCTGATCCTGGCCCTGGCCCTCTTTGGCGCCGTGATGGCCCCCCTGACCCAAACAGACCTTTACTATACCGGCCTGCATCGCTACAGCTGGGGCTACATCGGCAAAGGCGGTCCCGCATTTCTCGTTTTCGGGGCGGCCGGCTTTGTCACCCTGGGCTATTGCCTGTGGTGTTTTTGGCAGGCGCTCAAGCAGACCGTCAACCCGGTCTTGCGCCTGAAATACCAGTACATGTTTCTGGCCTTCTGCATCACCGGAGTGCTGACCCTCATGAACATACCGGCCATCAACGGCATCGATCTCTATCCGGCCGGGAACTTCAGCTTCATACCGATGGGCATCCTGGGCTACGGCCTGCTCAAGCATCGTCTGCTGGACTGGCGCAGCATGTTCCACAAGACCATCCTCTGGGCATTGACCTCCTCCCTGGTCGTCGTCCCCAACCTGCTCCTATGGATCGGCTGTGAACGCTGGGTGCGTGCGCTGCCCTTCGGCGGGCAATTTGCCCTCTTCATGCTCTGGATCGTCCTCAACCATCTCTATTTTATCCACATTCAGCCCTGGATCGACCAGCGCTTCAATCGGGCCCACTATCACCTGCGGAAAGCCGAGGGTCGCCTTTTTGAACAATTTCAAATTTTGAAAACGTCTGAGGCGGTGGTGGCAGAGGTGGTCCAGCAGGTGCGGGCCCATCTGCACCTGGTCGGCGTGCAGCTGGTGCCCTATCAGGGGGATCCACCGTCGGAATCGGCAACGCACGGGGACAACTTCGGCCATATGGCCCGCTACCTCCAAACCCATACCGGCATGCTGGATCGCCCCTTGGTGCAGACCCATCCGATGTACGCCGAATCCCGGGGCCTCATCCTGAGTCTCATGGATCGCCTGGAAGCCGAGTTCCTGCAGCCGTTGGTCAGCCATGGCGAGCTGGTGGCGGTGCTGGTCGTCCCGCGACAGTCCGACGGTCGGCGGCTCGGTCCCAACGAGATCCATTTCATCGAGCAGGTGGCTCGCACGGCGAGCGTCGCGCTTTCCAACTCGGTCATGTACGAGCGCATCACCCATCTCAAGGATGACCTCGAACAGGCCCAGGTGGCCATGGAAAAAGCCGTCATCCAGGCCAATGAGATGGCCTCCAAGTCAGAGGTGGCCAACTACGTCCTCGCCAAGGAGGTGGAGGAGCGGAAAAAGGCCGAAGCCGCCTTGCGGGCGAGTGAGGAGCAGTATCGCCTCATCGCCGAGAACACGAGCGATATCATCTGGACCATGGATCTGGACACCAATTTTACCTATATCAGCCCGTCGGTGGCCCAGATGCGGGGCATCAGTGCGGTGGAGGCCATGCAGGGCCATTTCTCGGAGGTTCTCACCCCGGAGTCTCTGGAAAAGGGAATGGAACTGCTCAGTCGAGTGCTGGCCAATGAGGCTGCCGGAGAGCATCCCCGCAACGCCTCCGAAATTCTCGAAGTGGAGATGTACCGGCATGACGGCACCACCTTCTGGGCCGAGATCACCATGAGTTTCATTCGGGACGATGACGGGGTGGCCACCGGCATCATGGGGATCACCCGGGATATCACCAAGCGCAAAGCTGCCGAACAAAACCTGGTGTACCTGGCCTATCACGACGCCCTCACCGGTCTGGCCAATCGAAAAGCCTTCGTCGAAAAGCTCGATCAGGAGACCACCTACGCCAAGCGATATAAAACCGCTTTGGTGGTAATGCTGCTGGATTTGGACGGCTTCAAGAGCGTCAACGATACCCACGGCCACGAGCTGGGCGACCATCTGCTGGTGTCCGTGAGCCAGCGGCTCACAGACACTTTGCGCGAGACCGATTTCATCGCCCGTCTGGGCGGCGATGAGTTCACCATCATCCTGGCCAACCCGGAGAACAACGACGCCACCCAGGTGGCCCTGCGCATCCAACAGATGTTGGGCAAGCCTTACAAGATCAACGACATCACCATCGACAAGGTGGGGGCGAGCATTGGTATCGCCCAATATCCGACGGACGGCGAGGACACAACAAGCCTGATCCGCAGTGCCGACACCGCCATGTATCAGGCTAAGAAAGCGAAGTGCGGATACGCCTATCACACCGCCCTCATCCCCCCACCGGTGGTCGCCATCGGTTAATGACGCCCCACGCCTCGTCCCCCAGGTAGCACTTCATTGCTGGCAGCGGCGCTGCATTGCTGGTATAGTCCCGTCGTTCCGCTAAGTTCTCCTGCGATGTGTGCCATCTCCCCCATCCGCCGCTGGTTTGCGGCGAGCCGACCCCAGAGATCCGCGCGCCAACGAGGAAGGCTATGACACGCCGGCATGGACTGGAAGCGAAGAACGTCCTGGTGACGGGCGGCAGCCATGACCGGCTGGTCACCGTACCGGCCCACATCGGAGAAGTGGATCAGGTGGATGCCCTTTTCGATGCGGTTGCAGATCGCTTCGGCCGCTAGGCTATGCCCGTCAACAATGTGGGCATGAACCTGGTCAGCGGGGCGCTGGCCGCCGACGTCATCACCGGTCAGACCCTCAAGGCGGACGGTGGTGCCAGCGTTGTCTGATCGGTCCTCAACAGATGCGCCACCTCTGTTGGGCAGCCACCCTCGCACCCGACGGCATCATCCGCCGCCACAACATTCGGGGGCATAAACGTCAACAGCTTGAATAGACCCAGCATCCCATCAGGAGACCGCATGACCACCGACACCCATTTTCGCCTGGAGAGAGAGGGGCCGGTCGCCCGGCTCGTCCTGAACCGTCCCGATCAGCGCAACGCCATGGACATGGTTTTTTTTGAGCGACTCGCCGCCCATTTCAACGCCTTGGACGCGGATCCCGAGATTCGCGCGGTGGTGTTGAATGCCGCGGGCAAGAGTTTTACCACCGGTATGGATCTGGCGGCCGCCGGCGGCCTCCTCAGCAATACGGGCGCCGACGGCCGGGAAGCCCTGCGTCGCAAAATCGTGCAGTTTCAGTCCGCCGTGGACACCATCGAGAAGTGCCGAAAACCGGTGATTGCCGCTGTCCACAGCCACTGCATTGGTGGTGGGGTGGACCTTCTCTGCGCCTGCGATATACGCCTGGCCTCGGCGGATGCCCTGTTCAGCATCCGCGAGACGCGGATGGCCATCATCGCCGATTTGGGGACCCTGCAGCGCCTGCCCCTCATCATCGGCCAGGGCTGGTTTCGTGAGCTGGCCTTCACCGGGCGTGATTTCGGCGCCGCCGAAGCCCTGCAGATGGGCTTTGTCACGCGGATCTTGTCCGACCGGGAGCGCCTTCAGAGTGCCGCCATGGACCTCGCCAGGGAGATCGCCGCCCTGCCGCCCCTCACCGTTCAGGGGGTCAAGGAGGTGGCCAATTTTTCACGCGACCACGGTACCTTAGCGGGGCGACGCTACGTGGCCCAGAAGAACGCCGCTGCCCTCATCTCCGAAGATCTCATGGAAGCGGTGGGCGCATTCATGGAGAAGCGTTCGCCGGATTTCAAAGGCAAGTAGGTTTGGATGGGGGCGCCGGAGAAAGCGGGGTGCCGCGGCCGACCGCACCGCTGCGCCAATTGGCCTGTTCGGCCTTAATTGAGATGGCCATCCAGGATCCGCCGAACCGTCTGGACCAGGTCGGCCAACTGGTATGGCTTGCGCACAAAGCCCATGGCGCCCGCCTCGATCGCCTCCTGCACGATGGCGTCGGCGCCGTAGCCGCTTGAAATGAGGATTTTGACATCCTGATGGTGGGCTATCAGGGCGCTGATGGCCTCCAGCCCCCCCATGTGGGGCATGCTCAGGTCGAGGATCACCAGGTCGAAGGTGTGGCCGCTCTGGTGGAAGAGGTGCAGGGCCCGACGGCTGCCCGAGGCCGTTGTCAACTGGTAACCGAAGCGCTCCAGGATGCTGCGGCCGATCTCCAGATTGTCACTGTCATCATCCACCAGCAGGATGTGCTCATTGCCGCTGGGCAGCGCCACCACATCGGGCCCGTCCCCGTTCTCCGCCTCGGCGTCCAGGGGCAGGGCGGGCAGTAATAAATCGAAATGGGTGCCGCGGCGCGGATTGCTGGTGCAGCTGATATGACCGCGGTGATTCTGGATGATGCCGTGGACCATGGACAGGCCGAGCCCCGTGCCCGTGCCCGGCTCTTTGGTGGTGAAGAAGGGGTCGAAGATATGGGGCATGATGGCACGATCGATGCCGTGTCCGTCGTCAATGACACTCAGGCGGGCGTAGTGGCCAGGGCTCAGCCCCACTTTGCCCTGGCAATAGGCCGCATCCAGGACCACCGTCTGGGTCACGATGGTGAGCTTGCCGCCGTCGGGCATGGCATGGCTGGCATTGATGGCCAGATTCATGAGTACCTGCTCGATCTGGGCGGCGTCGGCGTTGACGATGACCACCGTTTCGTCCAAGCGCAGGGTGATCGCAATCATTTTCGGCAGGGTGCGTTCGAGGAGTTTGGCCACCGCCCGTATCTCGTGGTTGAGGTCCGTGGGGCGCAGCTTGCTGTCGATCTTGCGGGAGAACATGAGCAGCTGTTCGGACAGGGCGCAGGCCCGCTGGGCGGCCCGGTCAATGGCCTTCAACTTGTGGCGATCTTCCGACTTCAGCACCTTGTCCAGGAGCAGCAGTTGGGTGTAGCCGGAGATGGTTTGAAGGCGGTTGTTGAAGTCGTGGGCGATGCCGCCGGCCAAGGTGCCCACCGCCTCCATCTTCTGGGCCTGCAGCAGCTGGGCCTCCATCTCGCGGCGGCGGGTGATATCGCGGAAGCTCCACACACGTCCCACCTGTTCGGCATCGATCACCAGGGGGCAGGAGAACCACTCCAGCACCCGGCCATCCTTGAGGCGCAGCTCTTCCAACCCCCGCTTGCCGGAACGCTGCAGCTGGCGTGCACGCATGAGGAAGCGCTCCGGAGATTCAAGCTCCTCGAGGAGATGGTCCATCAGCAGCTGATCCTCCTGCGAGTCGAGCAGGTCCTGAGGTGCCTGCCAAATCTCTTGGAGACGGAGGTTGCTCTGACGAATGCGGCCATTCTCATCGGTGACCAGGAGACCGTCCTCGGTGGATTCAAAGGTGGCCCGCAGGGTTTCTTCGCTTTGCTTCACCGCCGTCTCGGCCCGGCGACGGCGCAGGATATTCAGGACCAGTGAGAAGATAATGAAGTGCAGCAGGATGATGGCGAGCAGGACGGCCCAAATCAGGGTGCGATGTTCGGTGTAGATATTGTACGGTTCATTGATGATGATGCTGCCTGGCGGCAGGTCGGTGGTGTTGATGTTGAAGCGCTGCAGCTGAACATGGTCGAACATATAGCGATTGGGACTCTTCATCACCACGGGGAGCTGTTCGGCCGGCTCGCCCGCCAGCACCTGCACCGCCAGGCGTCCGGCTGACTCTCCTTGAAAAAATCCACTCGTCAGCATCCCGCCCACGATGCCGTATCCCAAATTGAAATCCCAGGCGCCGTAGATGGGGACGGGGCACTTGGCCGCAATGCGGGCGATGCTCTCGTCGAACTCGTAAAAAGCGCCGGCTTTGTCGCGGATGAAGAAGGTGTAGAAGAGCAGGTCGCTGCGCTCCAGTCCGGCCACCCAGTGCTCAAGGGTTTCCATGGTCACATCTTCCCAGAGGCGGAAGGCGACCTCGAAGCGGTTCTCTTGAAGCAGCTGCTGAAGGTGGCGCTTCACCTGCCGTCCGCTGGGCGTCGTGTCGTTGACCACCACGATGCGGCGGGTGTCGGGGTGCAGCCGCAAGGCGAGTTCGATCCCCGCCTCCAGATCGGCCTCTTCGTTCACGCCGGTAAAGCCGCTGCGCGCCCCGAGACTCTGCGGTTCGAAGTAGTTGACACCGCAAAACACCACGGGCACGTCCGAAAAGAGGAGATCGCGGAAATTGAGCAGGAAATCGTAGGCGTTGTTGTCCGACGCGATGATGACGTCGAAGGGATTGTTCTGGAACTTGTGGGCGTACATGGTGGCCAGGTGGTCGTAGTGCTGGGGATCGTGGACCCGTTTTGTGTCCATATACTCGATATGCACCTGAACACCGGGCGCCTCCTGTTTGAGGACAGACCGCACACCGTTGGTGATGTCGTCGGTCCACTTGTAGCCTTGGTGATAGGAGTTGAGCAGGAGGACCCGTTGGGTAGCGTTGGCCGCCGGCACGCCGCTCGCCACGGCCAGCACCACCGCCAGGAGTAGCATAGCCGGCGGTCTGATGCGCCGGCGACGCAGGGCGGCGAGGGCGATATCCTTCATATCAGGGTGATTTCAAGGTTTTGAGTTGTGCCAGGAAGCAACGCGCGCCGCAATGCTGAAAATGCTCTTCGGCCGCAACGAAGGCTGCCTGGGCCCGATCACCGTCGCCGCTGATCCCGTAGAGGATGCCCAGGGCGAGATGGGCTTGGCCCAGAATGCTGCGGGAGCCCATCTCGCCGGCCAGCGTGATGGTTTCCCTGAGGTGTCGCAGGCAGCTTTTGCCCAGGGCGTCGGCGCTGATGGCGGCCCTCGCCATGGGCAGATCGTCCCGTTGGCGAAATAGCTCCAGATAGGCCTTGGCCGTATAGAGTCCGAAGGTCGAGCGGCGCAGACGGCTGCCGCGGTTTTCCCAATAGGTGAGCTGACCCTCCAGGGCGGCGACCCCCTCGGCGATCTCTCCCTTGGCCAATTGCAGGAGTCCGCTGAGGAAGCGCGCGCTGTCGCCGGAGAACTCGGCCCCTTTCTTGTCGCTGAAGCGCTGCATTTCGCCGATGGCGGCGGCCACGTCGGCGACCTCCCCCATGACCCCTTTGATGTAACAATAGTTCATGGTGGGAAACTGGGTGTACCAAGGATCGACGGAGATTTTCCGGGCTTTGAGGGAGCGCTCCAAGGCCGCAGCGTAATCGCCCTCGATCATGTGGCTCCAGCCGATGGCACAGTGGCCCAACACCATGCTGCGCACGTTGGAGTGCTTGCGTCCGAACTGAAGTAGTTTGCGCCCGTCACTCTCCGTGGCCGCGCGGTGGCCGGCGTGGAGATGGGTCCACGCGGAGCCGCCCAGGGAGTTGAAATAGATGTAGTGTTCTTCCACACGCCCCGAATCGTAGAGGGCCATCCCCTCCTCGGCATGGCGCATGGCCGCCTCGAACTTGCCCAGTTCAGATTGGACCCATGAGAGCCAGGCACAGGCGTAACCGATGGCCAGCGGGTCGTCGTTGGTGTGCCCCCAATGGTGGGCCTTGAGGAGGTAGGTCTCCGCTTTGCGGAACCGGGCGCGGTGCCACAGAGCGCAGCCCATGACCGCGTAAAAACGCCCGCGCAGCGCCTTGGCCCCCTTCGATTCGGCCACCTGACGGTGACTCTCCAGGAGGGCCAACAGGTTTTTGAAATCGCCCAGATAGTAGAAGACGAAGGACCAGTGGAAGAGCACCTCCACCAGGGCGGACTGGACCGCCGGGTCCTCCGGATCCATCTCCTTGAGCAGGGTGAAGGCGTCCTCGAAATAGGCTTGGGACTCCACCAAGGCGCAGCGCTTAAGACTCTTGACGCCGGACCGGACCAGGTAGTGGACGGCCTTGAAGGGGGAGCGGCCGCGCTGGAAGTGGAACGCCAGGGTCTCATAGAATTCAGCGATGCGCTCCTCGAAGAGGACCTCCATCACGCTGGCGATGCGTTCATGGATCTCCATGCGCTCGCTGCGCAGAAGACTCTTGTAGCTGACCTCCTGGGTGAGGGCGTGCTTGAAGGCGAATTCCAGTTCGGGCACGATGGTGCGAGCGTGGACCAGGTCGATGCGCTCGAGATCGTTGAAGCGCCGTTCCAGCTCCGCTTCAAAGCCGGTGATGCGCTCCAGAATGGCAAAGAGAAAGGCCCGTCCGATGACGGAGGCTTCCTGGAGGATCCGCTTGCTGCGCTTCTCCAGCCGATCCAGGCGGGCGCTGATGACGCCGTGCACCGAGGCGGGAATATCGGTGATCCGGAAGTCCTCGGCCAGTTGCCAGTGATTATCTTGGCGGGTGAGGATGCCCGCGTCCAGGAGGGAGTTGATCACCTCCTCCAGAAAGAAGGGATTGCCGCCGGCGCGCTGGTGCACCATTTCGTGGAGCTGGGGCGGGAGGTGGTCACTCTCCAGCATGGAGGCCAGCATTTGGCGGGTCTCGCTGGGGGAGAGTTCCCGCAGGGGCAGGTCGTGGTGGAGACTGCCGAGGGTGCGCAATTGGTGATGACTGAACAGGTTGAAGGGCGTCCGATAGGTGCAGATCAGAACGGTGGCCGCCCGGAAGTGGTCCGACAATTTCTTGAGCAGGCTCAGGGTGCCGCTGTCGGCCCAGTGCAGATCCTCCACGCAGAAGACCGTTGGCGCCTGACGCGCCAGGGCCAGCATGATCTCGTAGGTGGCCTCGTAGAGACGCTCGTGCCACACCTCCGGACTGGTCCCTTCGATTTCGGGATAGACCCCGCCATAGAGGCTTCCCAGATAGGGCAGAATGTCTTCACGCGGCCCCATGAGTCCTTGGACACCATCCGCGATCTTGTCACGCAGGCGGTCGGCAGGGTCGCTCTCCTCGATCCCCCAGAGGCGGTTGATCATATCGATGAGGGGGTAATAGGGCGTGCTCTGGGTGTAGGCGTATGCGCGCCCCTCCACCCATTGGACGCCCTGGGCGTCCACGGCGGACTTGAACTCCCGCAGCAATCGGCTTTTACCGGTGCCGGCATCTCCCCTCAAGGTGATTATGCACCCCTGGCCCCCCAGCATCTTCTGGTAGGCGCTCTGCATGGCGAGCAGCTCGGCCTGGCGGCCGACCAGGGCGGCGCGCACACCCGATGGGGCGTGCAGGACATCCGGACGCAGCTTGGGCCCGCGAACCTTGTAGATTTGCACCCGTCTGGATTTGCCCTTGATGCGCATACTGGGACCGGCTTCGAAGTCGATGTGCCCCATGGCCAGACGGTAGGTGCCGGGACCGACGACAATCTCGTCCGCACCGGCCAGATCGGCCAGCCGCGAGGCGGTGTTGATGGTGTCACCGGCGATGCCGTGGCGACCGTGTTCCAGGTCCACCCGCCCGGTGACCACCAGGCCCGAGTTGATGCCCGTATGCATGCTCAGGCGGTGGCCGTCCAGACGGTGGCTGAACTCGCGCCCCTTCTCGCGAACCATCTTATGGATGGCGAGGGTGGCCCGGATGGCCCGCACGGCATCGTCTTCATGGGCGATGGGGGTTCCGAAAAGGGCCAGGATGCCGTCACCGAGGATGCGCTCGATGGTACCTTCGTAGCGATCGACCACCTTCACGACGCCGGCGAAGACCTGGGTCATCACCTCCTTGACATCCTCGGGATCGACCTTTTCGAGAAGGGCCGTGTAGCCTGTCAGATCGGAGAATACGGCAGTGATCTGTTTGCGTTCACTCACCCCGACGGGCATTTCGGCGCGCGCACCCTCACCAGCTGAGGCCTCAGCCGGTGAGCCCTCAGCTGCGGCAGCCCCCTGGGCTGGGGTGACGGTTTCCGCGGTCCCGGTCAGCGGGGCGCCGCATTCGCTGCAGTAGTTGTTGGTGGGAACGTTGGGCGTTCGGCAGCTGGGACAGGGCATCCCCAGGCGCTGGCCGCACTGTCCGCAGAATTTGGCATGGCGGAGGTTTTCGTGTTGGCACTGGGCGCAGATCATGGGCGTGATGACCCTTTCCTTGACGCCGTCGCCTCGGCAGCATCCGAATGTCGCTTGTCGAATCCTTGAGGCGGGCGCTGGCGTGGGTTAGACTTGCCAACTGAGAAGAGAGTCCCCTATACTATCGGCCCCGATGGGTTTGTGTCAAGCGGCGATATGAGGTTTAAGTGATCAATAATTCACATATTTCCTGTTGTTGGCGGTGTCCCCTGGACGACCGCTGCGAACGGTTCCGGCAAGGGCGGCGCAGCCCGTGATGGTGGTCGGACTCACCGGCGGGATCGCCAGCGGCAAGTCTACCGTTGCGCAGCAGCTTCGCGATCTGGGGGCCGATATTATCGACGCCGACCAGTTGGCCCGTGAAGCGGTGGCGCCGGGAGGCGTGGCCTACGACGAAGTGGTGGAAATGTTCGGCACCCAGATCGTGGCCCCGGACGGTTGCCTGGATCGCCAAAAATTGGGCACGCTGGTGTTTGCCGATGCGCAGCGCCGCCGTCAACTCGAGGCCGTGATCCACCCCTATGTTCGCCAGGTGTCGCAGCGCCGCTGGACGGCGATCGCCCGCCGGCGGCCGGAGGCGCTCATCATTTGGGATGTGCCCCTCCTGTTCGAATCCGGTATGGACCGGGGCCTGCGTGAGATCGTCGTCGTCTATGCGCCCCGGGCGATTCAACTCGAGCGCCTCATCGCACGCGATGGCCTCAGTGAGGCCGCCGCCAACGCCCGCATCGCGGCCCAGATGGACCTGGATGCCAAATGCCGGCGCGCCACGCGGGTGATCGACAACAGCGGCAGCCGGCGGGATACCACCCGTCAGGTGGAGCAACTCTTCCATGATCTGACGGGCGCGCTTAGCGGTTGACACCGTGTCTGCGGCATTATATTTGCTTTATCCTGCGGGCTGAGTTCGGGCCCGTTTTTTTATGGCAGCGAGAGCCGATGCGGTAGGCCGGGCGGCTTGCCTGGGTGAGGCATGGCAAGGACGAAGGATCGATGAACAAACAGCACCACAGGGAGATCGCGCGTCGGCGGACCTTCGGCATCATCAGCCACCCGGACGCCGGCAAGACCACATTGACGGAGAAGCTCCTGCTTTTCGGCGGCGCCATCCAGATGGCGGGGGCCGTCAAAGCCCGCCGGGCGACGCGCCACGCCACCAGCGACTGGATGCGCATCGAGCAGGAGCGCGGCATTTCGGTCACCACCTCCGTCATGAAATTCCACTACGACGGCTACGAGGTCAACCTCCTCGACACCCCAGGCCACCAGGACTTCTCGGAGGACACCTACCGGGTGCTCACCGCCGTGGACAGTGCCCTCATGGTCATTGACAGCGCCAAAGGGGTGGAGCCCCAGACCGAAAAACTCATGGGGGTTTGTCGCATGCGCAACACCCCCATCATCACCTTCATCAACAAGCTGGATCGCGAGGGACTGGATCCCCTGGATGTGCTCGGCGATATCGAGGAGAAGCTCCAGATCGAGTGCTCACCCCTCTCCTGGCCCATCGGCATGGGCAAACGGTTCCGCGGCGTTTACAATCTCCATCGCAAGCGGCTCAATCTCTTCACCGCCGGCGGCAAGACCCGCCATACGGACAGCATTGTGATCGAAGACCTGGCGGATCACCGCCTGGACGAGATCCTGGACAGCCAGGCCGATCAGCTGCGCGAAGAGATCGCGCTTCTGGAGGGAGCCGCCAACCCCTTCAGCTATGAAGACTATCTCCGGGGCAGTCAGACCCCCGTCTTTTTCGGTAGTGCCATCAACAATTTCGGTGTCCAGGAACTGCTGGACGCTTTCGTGGAGATGGCCCCCGGTCCCCAGCCGCGACCCACGCTCACCCGCCAGGTGCTCCCCGAGGAGGCGCGCTTCAGCGGTTTCGCATTTAAGATCCAGGCCAACATGGACCCCGCCCACCGGGACCGCATCGCCTTCGTGCGGGTCTGTTCGGGCAAATTTCAGCGCGGTATGAAGGTGGTCCACCATCGCATCGGCAAAGAGGTGACCCTCAGCAAGGCCACCATCTTCATGGCCCAGGACCGATCCCATGTCGAGGAGGCCTATCCCGGCGATATCATCGGTATCCACAATCACGGCACCATCAAGATTGGCGACACCTTCACTACCAAGGAGAAGCTCCAGTTCACGGGCATCCCCAATTTCGCACCGGACCACTTCCGCCGGGTGCATCTGCGCGACCCTCTGAAGAGCAAACAGCTCCAAAAAGGGTTGACGCAGCTGGCTGAAGAGGGCGCCGTGCAGTTTTTTCGGCCCCTATTGGACAACAGCTATATTTTGGGTGCGGTGGGCGTGCTGCAGTTCGACGTCACCATGGCGCGGCTCAAGGCCGAATACGGTGTCACCGCAGAAACCGAAGCGGTGGATTACGCCCTGGCGCGCTGGGTGACCTGCGAGGACCGAAATCGCCTCAAGGCATTTGAAAGGGCCAAACAAAGTGAATTGGGGCGCGACGCCCAAGGTCACCTGACCTTCCTGGGACGCACCCACTGGCGCTTGGAGCATGCCATGGAGGAGTGGCCGGAGATCGAGTTCCATAAGACGCGGGAGCATGCCTGACCGAGATTCGCCAAATCCTCAAGGCGTGCACGCGTTCTCTCGACGTATCGGCGGGCAGTTCGGACCCACTCGGTGGCACAGCCCGGCCACCACCGACGCTCACGAATCAGCGAATCGACGCATCCACCGGTCCGCAGGTCGTTTACCGCAGGATACCCTGCTCCTTGAGAACGCGTTGCAGCAACCCCGGGTCAAACCCCACCAGACGCTGCTGCCCCACAATGATGAGGGGCACCCCCCGTCCGTTCAACATGCCAAAAACCTGACGCGCTTTCACCGATTGATCCAGGTTGAACTCGGTGAAGGGTACCCGCTTCTCGGCCAGAAACTGCTTGGCGGCAGCGCAATAGGTGCAGGTGTCGGTGGTGAAGATGGCGACGCCCTGATGCCCATCCTCTCCGATGACGGCGACGCCGGAGGCGGTGGCGTCTGCCTGTGACCAGTGGCGCACCAGGCTGATCAGGGCGATGGCCGCGACGACAATGGCGATGATCAGGAGGCCCTTGCGGGTGGAGATATCTCGGTTGGAGGATTCGGCGTTCATGACGTTCCTTGGCGCGCGTTCACGGCAACTGGTCTCTCTGGGGTCCGGCGAGAGATTCTGAAGTGTTGCAGCAAAAACCGTGCAAGCCAGGGCGGCGCCGGCGATTTGGCGGGAGAACGAAGCGACCGGCGGCCGCATCGTCGACAATTCAACTGGATTCGTTGGCCAGAAGGGCGGCCATTATTTGGGGCAGGTGGCGGTCGGTCTGATCGATGGGAAAACGGCAGGCGCCGGCGCCGCGGTGACCGCCGCCGTTGAAGCGGGCGAGCAGTTTGCCCACGTTGACGCGACAATTGCGATTGAGAATGCTGTGGCCCACCTTGACCACCAGTTGCTCTTCGGTATGGTAGAGTTTGACATTGACGACGGCATCGGGAAAGAGGGCGTAGACCAGAAATCGATTGCCATCGGGCGGCTCGTCGATGCCGCGGAAATCGGTGATGGAGACCTCGGCCTCCATGCGGGTGTGATCTTTCAGGTAGTCCGCATAGGCCCGGTTCTGGGAGATCACCGCGCGGCTCCGCTGTCCAACCTCCTGGTCGGCCATCACCGCTTCCAGGCGCTGCTGTTGGAGCAGATCCACCAGGCGGTCGGCATAGATGAGGTCTTCGGTGGTGCGCCCGGCCAAGGTCATTGAGAGTAGAATGTAGGGATAGCGTTCGGGCGATTTGATCTCTTCCAGGTTGAGGTCGGCCGAGTCGATCTTGTCGGTGGCGGCGACCAGCTCATCGTAATTGCGGCTGAAGCGCCCCAGGTAGTATTGATGAACGACGCCGGCGGCGGAGGGGGCGATGGCAAAGGCACCGTCAAACTTGCGGTCGGTCTGATTTGAGACGTGGTGGTCGAACCACAGACCGCAGCGTTCATCAAAGGGGAGGTTGGCCAGAATATCCTCCGACCGTATCGCCACCATTCCCTGCTGAATGTCGTTGGGCTGGGTCCATACCACCGGAGCCGTCGCATCGAGGGCGTCCCGCAGGAGAACGGCGCAGACCACCCCATCAAAATCGGGACGGGTAATGATACGCATGGCTGCCTCTGGAGCGATTGCTTTGGGTCTTAGGGTAATGATAAGATGGAGAAAAGGCAGATTAACAGGTCTGTCTGGCGAATGCAATCCATTATGCGTTGGGCCGCCAGCCGCGCACCATGTGCATCGGCGGGGAGAAGCGGTCACTAGAAAGCGAACCCATGTATTCAGTGCTCGTCGTCTGCACCGGCAACATCTGCCGCAGCCCCATGGCGGAAGGTCTTCTCAGGGAGGCCCTGGCTGCCGATCTTCGATCCCAGGTACAGATTCGATCGGCAGGCACCTACGCCCTGCACGGTAACGCGGCCACCCCCGAAGCGGTGGCCGCAGCGGGTCATTTCGGCGCGGACATTACGTCCCACCGGGCCCGCCTCCTCACCAAAGAGATGGCCCTGTCGGCCGACCTCATCCTGGCCATGGAGCGCCACCATGTGAAAACCGTCCGGGGCGCCTTCCTCTTCAAACGCGCCCCCGTGCGTCTGCTGGGCAGTTACGATCCGCTCGGCGGTCCCGAAGAGATCGACGACCCTTACGGGCAGCCACTCGAGACCTATCTGGAGACGGCCAAGCGCATCCGCACCTGCCTGCCTGGCGTTGTCCGGGAGATCGCCAGGCGGGCTGTCTAATCAGCGCGGGCTGTTTGGTCTGCGTCGCTAGGCCAGGAGGGCGAACCGTGCACTTCCGCTTTTGTCCCCATTGTGGCCGGCCGCTGCAGCCCCAACCCACGGACCATCCGTTCCGACCCCATTGCCACTTCTGCCGGCGCACCTTCTATCGGAATCCCACGGTGGGCGTCGCCGTGGTGGTGGTGGAGGCGGGCCGACTGCTTCTGGTGCGCCGTACCGGCAGCTACGCCGGTCATTGGTGCATCCCTTGCGGTCACGTGGAATGGGAGGAGGCGGTGCGAGATGCCGCCCGCCGCGAACTGCTCGAGGAGACGGGGCTCAGGGTGGAGCTGGGCGCCGTCGCGGCCGTGCACTCCAACTTCCACGATCCAGGCCAGCATACGGTCGGGATCTGGTTCTGGGGGCGTCGTCTGGGGGGGCGGTTGCGCGCGGGCAGCGATGCCGCTGCGGCGGCTTTCTTCCCCTTTGATGCGCTGCCGGCGCCCATGGCCTTTCCCTCCGATCGCCAAGTGATCGCCTCCCTCAGGCCGCTGGCGGCGGCCGCCGGCGAGGGGGATCTGTTCGTGGCTCAGCTGCCGCCCGAGGATGGCTGATGGGGACCCTGCGCCAACACCTGATTCGTCTATTGGGCAAGGCTCCCATGGATCTTTGCGATCTGGCCGCCGCGCTGGGGATCCGGGAGGCGGAGGCCGCCGAACACCTGCAGCATGTGACCCGCACCTTGAGATCCCAGGGACGCACGCTCAAGGTCGTCCCCGCCCACTGCCGTCAGTGCGGCCATGCCTTCACCAAGCGAACACGTTTCACCCGCCCGGGACGCTGCCCGCGCTGCCGATCCAATCGCATCGAAGGGGCAAAATACTTCATCGCAACGCAACGCCGGTAGCCCCGCTACCCAAGGAAACGCATATGGCCAAAAAGGCGATTCAAGACTACTTTCGTGGAGACCACGCGCACTGCATGGGTTGCGGTCCCCAGAATCCCGATGGTTATCGGATCAAGACCTTTTGGGATGGGCGTCAGGGAAGCTATCGATTCACACCGCGCTCCCATCAGCTCGCCTTCCCAGGTGTCTTCTACGGCGGCATGATCGCTGCCATCATCGATTGTCACTGCATCGGGACAGCCATTGCCGCGGCCTACGACAAGGAGGGCCGTCTACCCGGCACGCTGCCGGCGATAATGTTTGTGACCGCCAACCTGAACATCGATTATCTGAAACCGACACCGATGGACAGGGAGTTGCTGATGCTGTCCGAGATAAAGCGCCAGAGTGGCCGCAAGAGCGTGGTGACCTGCCGGTTGAGCACTGTCGCGGCGGACCAACCCTTCGTACAAGGACAGCTCGTCGCCGTGCGGGTGGCCTGAAGCGCGCGCTGGCGACATTGCCGCATCGCTCGCCGACGGATTGACTGATTTGATCCGTGCCTTAGATTCAAGCATAGAGCGGCTCTTGCCGATAGGTAAGGTAAGCGTCTTCAGGGGATGCCGCGGTGACCTTGCACTCCCAGTGGCCCCTCCCCCCGCGCGATCCTAACGACAAATGTATCGGCCAGCTACGCCTTACGCAACCGGCCGCCGCCGCTGCGCATTGTTGAACAGGTCCGCGATCATGGTGCGGACACAACCGGAGGTACCCGTTCGAAATGTTCCCCTTCTTCCCCGTGAATATCGCTCAAATCACCCTGCTCATCGGTGTGTTCGTCATGGTTCACATGATTCACCGCTTCAGCTACAATTATCTCTATCGTCGACCCGCCCGACCCGAGGACTATCTCTTCAAAACGGCCCGGTTGTTCGGCCGCAGTGAATACGAAGTGTTCCAGAAAGCGGCCGAGGCCTGGCCAGTTTCCGATGCCGAGATCGAGGCCGACTTCAAGCGCTACCTGACGGAGCAGCACATCCCCTGTTATGTGAACGCCTTCGTGCGCCAGCACAAAGATCAGCTTGACCGCCTGCATCTGCCGCCTTGGTAGATGATTGGCCGCTAATGTCGGCCGTCACTGAGCGCTGCGCGAAAGCACCGATCCGACCACAGCTCTCACGCCATCTTCAAGATGGCCCCCTGGCGTTCGCACGCGGCATCACCATCGGTGGGATCTTGTTGGAACTGGAACGATTCCCAACCCATGTTCGTAGAACTTGCCTTCCGCAACCGGACGTCGCCCCCCAGATGTGAGACCGGCGATGCCCCCCTAGTGCTTTTAGCGCTGCAAACCTTGATCTACTGAACCGTAAGTAATAAGATCCAGTCCAAAATTGTTGACCTCACCCATGCGCTTCCGGGTTGCATATCGAGACGGATGCCTTCAAACGAGCAGGGGGAAAGATTGGCCATAGCGACGGGATCCTACCAGCGGTTCATTGAGGCAGTCCAAGCTTCTATTCCTTCCAAGCGCATCATCAGCGACCCATTGCGAACCCTCGCATACGGTACCGACGCCAGTTTCTACCGCCTGATTCCCCGAGTCGTCGTCCAGGCGGAGAGCGAGGCGGAGGTTGTCACCCTCCTTGAGACCGCCCACCATTACGGCCTGCCGGTCACCTTCCGGGCGGCAGGTACCAGCCTCAGCGGTCAGGCCGTTACCGACAGTATCCTGCTGGTGGCGGGCGACCAGTGGACCCGACACCGCATCCTGGACGGAGGCGGGCGTATCGGTCTGCAGCCGGGCATTATCGGTGCACAGGCCAACCGCTATCTAGCGCCTCTGGGAAAGAAGATCGGCCCTGACCCGGCCTCCATCAACGCCGCCATGATCGGCGGCATCGCCGCCAACAACGCCAGCGGCATGTGCTGCGGCACGGCGCAGAACAGCTACAAGACATTGGACAGCATCCGCATTGTGCTTGCGGACGGCAGTGTCCTCGATACCGGCGACCCTGCCAGTCGGCGTGCCTTTGCCGCCAGCCATGGCGAGTTGGTGGATCACGTGGCCACATTGGCCGCCGAGGTGCGTGCCAATACCGATCTCGCAGAGCGGATCCGCCACAAATATAAATTGAAAAACACCACCGGTTACAGCCTCAACGCGCTGGTGGATTTCGAAGACCCCTTTGACATCATCGCCCACCTGATGATCGGATCCGAAGGCACTCTGGGCTTCATCTCCGAGGTCGTCTACCGCACGGTCCCCGAGCATGCCCACAAAGCTTCGGCCCTGATGATTTTCGCCAACATCGAGGACGCCTGCCGTACCGTCTTTTTTCTTCAGACGGTGAACGTCAACGCCGTGGAGTTGATGGACCGCGCTGCCCTGCGGTCAGTGGAGAACAAGGCCGGTATGCCGGCCTTTCTCAAAACCCTCCCCGCCACCGCCACCGCTCTGCTGGTGGAGACACGCGCTGAAAACGAAGACGACCTGCAGTACAACGTGGAGATGATCATCCAAGCCCTGGACGGGGTTCCGCTGACGTCGACGGCGGGGATGGAGACCTTCAGCGAGCGCTCCTCCTTCGCCCCGATGAAATGTGCGGCCACCCATCTGCCCGTTCAATTCACCGACGTCGCCGCCGAGTACACGCTTCTGTGGAATATTCGAAAGGGTCTTTTTCCGTCGGTGGGCGCCGTCCGGCGCAGCGGCACCACCGTCATCATCGAAGACGTGGCCTTTCCGCTCAAGGACCTCGCCGCCGCCACGCTGGAGCTACAGCAATTATTCCGGAAGTATCGCTACGAGGAGGCGATCCTTTTCGGTCACGCGCTGGCAGGCAACCTTCACTTCGTTTTTACCCAGGATTTCGGACAGTCAGCCGAGGTGGAGCGCTACCGCGCCTTCATGGACGACGTATGCCATATGGTCGTGGACCGTTTCGACGGCTCCCTCAAGGCAGAGCACGGCACCGGCCGCAACATGGCGCCCTATGTCGAGTTGGAATGGGGCGCCGACGCCTACGCGCTCATGGCGCGCATCAAAACGATTTTCGACCCGCAGGGTCTGCTGAATCCCGGTGTGATTCTCACCGACAACCCCCAGACCCACATTGAAAATCTCAAACCGATGCCGTCCGCCGACGATCTGGTGGACAAATGCATCGAATGCGGCTTTTGCGAGGTGGTCTGTCCCTCCAAGAACCTCAGTCTGACGCCGCGCCAACGCATCGTCATCCAGCGGGAGATCGCTCGGCTGCGGCGGTCCTGCCAGAATCCCCAGCGTCTGGCCGAGTTGGAGGCCGGCTACCGCTATCTTGGTGAGCAAACCTGCGCCGTTGACGGCCTATGCGCCATCAGCTGCCCCGTGGATATCAATACCGGTGATCATACCAAAAAGCTTCGCCGCAGCGACGTCGCCGGCCCCATGCCCCAGCTGTTGGCCGATCTGGCCGGCAGCCATTACGAGCATGTCTGTGCCCTCCTGCGCACCGGGCTCCGATTGGCCAATGGCCTCCACCACCTGGTGGGCGCCCGTCGCATGGCAGTGCTGGCAGATACTGCCCGACGCTTGAGCGGCCACCGCCTGCCGGCCTGGACCCCCTACATGCCGCGGGGCATCGCCGCACCCGCAGCTGTCGCGCCCGATGCCAAACTGCCTCGGCGGGCCGTCTATTTTCCCGCCTGTTTGAACCAAGTCATGGGGCCCGCTTTGGGTGACCCAGACCAGACCCCTCTGCATGCGGTGATCGGGCGGGTCCTCCGACGGGCCGGCTACGCCGTAACCCTGCCACCCAGAGGACGGATCTTCTGCTGCGGGACCCCTTTCGAGAGCAAAGGCTTTCAACGCCAGGCGGACCGCAAAGCTGCCGAGCTGAACAGACTGCTTCTCGACGCATCGCGGGGCGGACGGGATCCCATCCTGTGTGACACGTCGCCCTGCGTCTACCGGCTGCGGCAGGTGCTGTCGCCTGAACTGCAAATTTACGAACCAGTAGGCTTCATCCACACCTATCTGCTCGACCATCTCACGATCACACCGTGCTCGGAGAGGATCGCCGTCCACATCACCTGCAGCAGCCGCAAAATGGGGCTGGAGGACGCTTTCCACTCGGTGGCCGGCGCTTTGGCGGCGGACGCCGTCTTCCCCGACGAGATCAGCTGTTGCGGCTGGGCCGGCGACCGCGGATTCAATTTCCCCGAGCTCACGGCCGCGGCCCTGGCGCCCCTCCGCGCGGCCTTGGGCAATGGCTGCACGAGCGGCTACTCCAACAGCCGAACCTGCGAGATCGGACTCTCCCAGCACAGCGGCATCTACTACAAATCGATCTTCTATCTGCTGGACCGCTGCAGCCGACCACAATAGGGGACGCCAGTGCAGAGCGGCGGCCGGTATCAACCGCTAGGCCCGCTTTGCCACCGGCAAGCTTCGATCTGCTTGGCCTTGTTCAGGTTGCGGGCCATCATTTCATATTTCGCCATCACCATGCCGAAAAGCGCTTTCTGGGTCAGTTCTCTCAGGTAGAGGTTCGACAGATACCACTCGCGCGTGTACGTCCCCACGGATCTGAAGATCTCGCAATTGGTCGCCACCATCAGGTCGAAGGCCTTGGGCTTCATTCCCAGTGCGCTGGAGGCGCGCTCGAAGCGGGTAAAGCCGTGGATATGATCACGGTATTCGGCGCTGGCGCGAGACGGCGCCAGGATTCGTTTCTCAACCCCCAGCCCCTCCTTGCGGCTCAGCAACTGTGCCGCCCGGGCCACCAGCAACCCCTCGAGCGGCGTCAACTGTTGGCGGCGATGACGGGGCGGCAGGTCGCCGATCCGCAGATGGGTGGCACGCTTCACGAAGTCGTCGCAGTCGTTCCGAATCCAATCGGCCCGCCAGGTGGCGATCCGCTTAAGGTCGCCCTTGAGGTAGGGACGGATACCGCGTTGCAGGTAGCGCTTCACCCCTCGCTTGGCCTGGCGCCGCAGAAACTGCAGTTCCGGCAAAATCTCCAGGAAGATGGTGTGACGCGGGCTGGGGCCTACTACTCGCTCTCGCATCCGCAGCAGGGTCAGGCGGTCTCCGGAGCGCAGCGCGCTTTTCGCCTCTCGGTGCAGCGCCTGGGCGCGCTCATACACCGACCGCGCCACCGTCATGAGTTCACCCCGTTCGTAGCGTTCAAACGACTGGTTCAACAACGGAGTGGGCCGGATCCCAACCGCGTGTTTGAGAAAAAGCAGCAGCGGCCGAATCTTCGCATAGGGAACCCGATCTGCTGCCACCTCCTTTCCGTCCAGCTCATCGACCCACTCTGCCACTGTCGCGTCATCAATCCCGGCTGCGTGGAACTTGCTGCGCATGATCGCTTCGAAGCGGGGGGCGACCGTTGCCACCTGACCGTTGAAAAGGCGATAATCCACCTTCTTATAAGCCCGGTGGCCCTGAAGTTCCCGGAAGAGGTCGGCTTTCGAAACCTCTGGGTTGAGGAAGCGCCACAAGCGCACCAGACGACGGAACACCGTGGCGTCAATTCTCACCGGTTTTTGCCGGGGTGGTGTGTCGCGCATCAGGAGGCGATAATGCCGTTCCGAAACCGAAGCGACGCGATTTTTCATGATGTTGTAAACGCGGATGTAAGGAATCCCCGTTTCTCGGGCCAGTGCGCTGATGGTGGTCGCCGAGAGCCTCTCCTGAAAGGCCGCGCGAATACGCGGGGTAAGCTTGACGCGCGGCTTGCGCTTGCGCATGCGGGATAGTGGGTCATTCATCTTGGGTGCCCTATATCTAAACGGTTGCCGCCTGTTGCTCTATTTCGCGTGTGGCGGTGACCGGTTTTGTAAGCAGTTATATCGGGGCGTGTTGCCCATACCTCCGGTCGCCCGAGTGGACGAAAGCAGTTTCTTTTTTCGCAGCGGCGTGTGCCGGTGCTGGAATCGACCCTGGCGTCCGGAGCGCAACATCCGTTCGATGTTGAACCGCCCAGGCCACTCTCGTCTATGCCGTCGATCCGATCTTGGACGCGGGCTTGGTGTCAGAAACGTTCGTGTGACTCAGATCCAAGAGGTGCGTCTTCGTCTGGATCGTCAGCGGCATCCAGCAGCACACGCTTTCCGTATGCCAAAGTTTTCTGAAGTACGGGTGGCATCGCCCGTATGTAGTGGGCGGCTTCGTGGTCCGCCTGCACGATCGCGTCCCGGCATCGTTGAATTGCCCCGGAAGCGCGCAGTCGCCGCAGCCAGTGACCGGTCTCCCCATCGCGCTTCTCTCCATGGTGCATAAAGTTCTCGAAGGCAATCCGCTCCTCCCGTTGCGTTTGCGCCAGGAAGTAGATGAGGGGCAGGTTCATCCCGCCGGCACGCAAATTCACAGCCGCGCCGCCCCTTTCCGGGATCCCCAAGGTGTTCACCAGATCATCTTGAATTTGCAGGGCAACTCCCTGCCACACCATGGCCTGAACCCCATTTTCGATGAGCATGTCGTCGGCCCGCACCATGAGGAGGGCCCCTACCACCGGCAACGCCATTAGAACGCCCCGATGTTGCATAGCGGTGTTGCGATAGGTTTCCGTGTCGGCGTCGAATCGTCGAAATGCTTCCATTCTTGCCGATTGGCCGGCGATCACCCAACGGGTGCTCTCCGCCAAGTGCGAAATGAGGCGGGCAACAATTCTCTTGTCGATCTGCAGGCGGGTCAGCTCCGAATAGGCAGCCGAGATGAGGAAGTCTCCGAGGTTGACGGCCGTCTCCGGACCGAATCGTTTCCACACGGACATGCGATCCTGCCGCACCTCCACTTTCTCTTGCAGGTCATCGTGGAGGTAGAATGCGTGGTGTACCAACGCCACGGCAGCCGCCAGATGCTGCACGTCGTTGACCGCGAGATTCAGCGCTTCGCCGGTGGCCAGACAAAGCAGGCTCGTAATGGGCTCACCGCCGGCGTCAAGCTGATAGGCGGCGGCAGCGCCCAGGTTCCCGGGCGCTTTCGCGTAAAACCGGACGAGCTTTCCCACCCGCTCCGCATAGCTGTTCGCTCGCCGCCATGTCGCCGGTGCGTCGGAGATGTCCAAGCTGCTGACGCCTCGGGCGCTTGATCCGACGGCGAAGTTGTATATGGCTTCCGACGGTTCCCTCATATCTGAGCCTCTAGCCCCAGACTCGCACCGGTCAAGTGGCTGCACCCGCCGACGCCCTGGGATGGATGCGGAATTGCGCTACCGCAGAACCGCTGGTGGTAAGTGTCCTGGCGGTGGCGTGGCGCATCGACCGGGAATGGATCCGCTGGATGAAGCCGAACGAGAATGCTGCCGCCGCTCACACTGGCGAAAATGGTCGGGCGTTCCGTCAGACAGGAGCGCCGCTTTCTCACCGCCGGAGAATAGATTGACGTGTCGGCGAAGCGTGGCGGGCCGCTTTGCGGTCGGGCCACTGCTGACTGTGGTTGCGGTGGACATGTAAGCCGCTGTAACTGCTCAGGTTTTTCCGTGTCAGTACGCTTCATACCGATTTTCTGTTTTAGGTCTTGTTTATGTTTTGTTTAATATATCGGCAAACATATTCTAATTTAATGGTTGAGAGCGGCAATTCAAGGGGCGTGTTTAAGCTTTGGCTAATTTTTGTTCTCCATCGTGACTGCCCATTTTCCATCCCCATCCCATCCTCATCCCATTATCATCCCAACGCTTCCGTCGTCTGCCCAGCTGCAACGAATCGAACCGATACGAACCACTACTAAACACCTACCAACTTAACCCTAGCGCTGATTCATTGACGACGTCGAAATCTTGGCTAAATTCGGTTTGTGTAAGCTTTTTACCGAAAGTAATATTTGGGACCCTTGACTGAAAAAAGGAGTGATACGATGCCGGAATCCATTGAAGCGACAACCAACTGGCCCGATCTGGCGATTGGATTGTACGATCGTCTGACAGGTAGAAATGCCGAGATTACGTATGAGTTTGAAAACATGGAGGTGGCCATTCCGAGCCATACTGCCAAGGACGCACCCTACGCGCACTGGCGGTTAAACGGCACCCTGAAGATCAGGGCCAGTGAGTCGGTGAATTAACCTCCCCAGCGATGCAGTCCCCGCCTGGCCGTGGGACTGCATCACGGCCGGCTTGCCCTACATCCAGCTGACACCTATGAAGTATACTTGGTGCGAACAGGTTGGTGGTACGCCACCAAAAGAACAATGAAGACGCTAGCTTCATCCCCACCTGCAATACCCACCCTATCCGCCGATCTTCGAATTGATCGGGTGAATGGCGGCGCGCCAATGCGGCTCCGCTCTCATGGCCACCGTCTGGTGCTGTCGACCGGTTCGCTGGATCTCCTGCACGATGTGGCGTTTCGCCTACTGGATCTCACAAAAGTTCGCGAGACGATGGGTGCCCTTGACAGGACCGCCGTCCGATTGGGCCTGACCATTTGTCTGTTCAGCCGCCACCTCGCAGTGTTGGGTGTGCACAAGCGGCTGCTGCTCTACGCAGTGGTTGTCATCTGGCTGGCCATCGCCCGTGCACTGCGTCCCGCCACTTAAGCTCCCGCCTTCACCGGCGCATCGGGTACCACAATCGCATTCCCCGCTATGCTTCGGACGGAATACGCCTCGATCACGAAATGGATACACATGGCCGTCGACAATCAGGGCCGTTCCCATCGCTCACGCCCCAGCCGGTGGCGGCGTCTTTAGGGGTGTCGCTAGAGGTCGCGACCGAGCGCCTCCGGCGCTGATGCCAGGCGCAGTTTTTGCGGCAAACTGATTCGGTCTTCTGTCTGGGTCGCCGTGACAGACCGCTCTTAGTTGCGCAGGAGGGGATGGGTGCTGAGCAGCAGATCGAGGCGCTCGCGGACATCATCACGAATGGGCGCCGGTGGCAGGCTTTCGCTGCGTGCTGCAAGAAGACCGCCATCTTCCGCCCGCTGCGCCTCGCTCTCGTCAAGAACGCCGGTGAGCAGTTGGCGGGCCATGGGGGGGATGGAGCGGGGCAGTTTCTGGTGCGACAGGAGGGCCCACACGCCGGTCCATGCCCGGGCGAGGCTGAGTGGATGGTAGCCGCCGCCACCGAGCACAAGCAGACGACGACCGGCGGGCCGGCCCGCCTCGGTCTGATCGATATGGCGGGGGGCGCTGTGAAAAACGCCGGCCACCACTTCCAGGAAAAGGTCGGTGGAGATCTTGAACTTGCCCAGGGGATCGGCCGCCAGCGTGTCGGCACCAGCTTGCATCACCAAGGCGTCGGGTTTGAAGGCCTCCAGGAGGCGCGGCCAGAGGGTGGCGAAGCACAGGCGGTATTCGGCGTCGTGGGTCCCTTTGGGCAGCGGCAGGTTGACGGCGTGACCGGCAGCACCCGTATCGGTGATGCGACCGCCCCGGCGGGGGTAGGCGTAGCTGGTGTCCATATGCAGCGAGACGGTGAGCACTTGATCGCTGTCCGTGAAGGCGGCCTCCACGCCGTCGCCGTGGTGGGCGTCCAAATCCAGGTAGAGCACCCGCCAACCGGCCTCGCACAGGCGGTGCAGCGCCATGACGGCGTCGTTCAGGTAGCAGAAGCCGCGCGCCCGGGCCGGCATGGCGTGGTGCATGCCGCCGGCGGGGTTGAAGGCCACCTCGCCGTCCAGGACTGCCTCGGCTGCCTGAATGCTGGCACCGGCGGCAGTGGCAGGTATGGTGAAGATCTTGGGAAAGAAGGGATTCTCAAAATTGCCCAGGTTGAAGCGCTTGCCGTCTCCCCAGGTGATGCTGCCCCGTGCTTCGGAACGCTGCAGGGCTTCGATGTATTCAGGGGTGTGGGCCAGGGTCAGCTCATCGAAAGTGGCCACGCGGGATTCACAGTGCTGGTCGGGCGTGAGAGCGTCGTAGAGCCGGATCAAATCTTCGGTCAGCGAGACGCGCGGGATGCCCAGGGGATGTCTGCCGCCAAAGTGATGGCCGCGATAGAGCGGTGAGGTGAAGAGGCGGGCATGGTGGCGGTTGCGGGGGGGTTGCATCGCTCGGGGACCCTATTCCTTGGCGGCCACTGGCGGGCAGGTGGCGGTTTCATATTGGCCGTGAAAACGGATCAGGCCTTCCTGGGCGGTAGAGGCCACCAAGCGGCCATCACGGGTGAAGACGCGTCCGTTGATCAGCCCTCGGGCACCGCAGGCGTTGGGACTGCGCATTTCGTAAAGCAGCCACTCGTCAAAGCGAAAGTCGCGATGAAACCACATGGCGTGGTCCAGACTGGCGACCTGCATTTCGGGCTCCCAGAAGGTGTGGCCATGGGGATAGAGGGCCGTCGAGACGAGACCGAAGTCTGAGGCGTAGGCCAACAAATACCGATGGGTGCTGACCTCCGCGGGGAGTTCGCCATCGGCCTTGATCCAGGCGTAGCGGTGGGGCGGCTTCTTCACCGGATCAAAGGGGTTGATGGGATCGATGGGGCGAATCTCGATGGGTTTGGTGCAGAGAATTTTCTCCCGCAGGGTTACGGGAATTTTCTCCTTGAGGCGCTGGGCCATGGCCAGCTCCGATTCGATCGATTCCGGATCCGGCACCGCGGGCATCTCATCCTGATGGCTGAAACCGGTTTCATGCTTTTGAAAGGAGACAGACATGAAGAAGATCGGCCGCCCTTTTTGGATGGCCACCGTCCGGCGCGTGCTGAAGCTCTTGCCGTCGCGCATCACATCCACCTGATAGACAATGGGCTGGGTGGCGTCTCCCCCCCGCATGAAGTAGGCGTGCAGACTGTGGGCGCTGCGTTCCGGGGGGACCGTCTGCGAGGCGGCCGACAGCGCTTGACCGAGCACCTGTCCGCCGAAGACGTTGCCAAAGCCCAGGTCCTGGCTCTGGCCGCGGAATATGTTCTCTTCGATCTTCTCGAGCTTGAGCAGGGTCAACAGCTCTCTGAGGACGTCGCCGGGAACACAGGCGTTCATGGTGCGCTCCTTTCCACGGTATCCGCTTTCAGATCGAACAGGGCCAGGTAGAGGTGGGGACTCAAGCCCGTTTGGCCTGCAGGCGTGAAGCCATGTGCGGCGAGAAGTTCCGCGACCTCGGCAGGGGCCAAGCGGATATGGCGTGGCGGTCCTGGGGGACCGCCCTCTTTTTCGAATTCCACAACCGCCAAGCGGCCACCGGGTTTCAGGACCCGTGCGACCTCACCGAGTGCTCCCTTGTGGGTCCCATCGGTCACCAGGTCGTGCAGGACGGTGGCCATGAGGCAGACGTCGACCACATCGTCGTTCAGCGGCAGGGCCTTGCTGGCATCGACGGCGTGGGTCTGGATTTGGTGGAGACCCTCTCTGCGGGCACGGGTCTGCAGGGCCGCTACACCTTCGGCCCACAGGTCTACGGCATGAATGGCGCCTGCGGCCTGAATGTGATCGGCTGCCGCGAAGGTGTAATTTCCCGCACCGCAGCCCAGATCCAGTAAGACGTGGTCGGGACGCAGCGCCAGGCAGCGGAAGAGCGTGGCCCCATCGATGTATCCGAAACTGCTTTTACCGGCACCGGCGGGCTGCGTCGGCATGCAGCGTCTCCTTTCATTGCCGGGTAATCTCCGACAGGTCTATCCCGCCGCTGCGGGAGGTCATCGCCGCTTCGTCGCTGCGACGCTGCCATTCAGGGCAGCAGAGGATCTCGCGGCCAATCAATGGGGATCTGACGCCTTCGTCGTCGTCCAAGCGGCGGTTGCGATCGCTTCGGGACCGAATACGGCAATACCGTTGGCGCGGAGCAGCGCGGTGGTGACCCCTACGCCCGGGATCAGGACGCTTTCAAAGCGGCCATTATAGATCCGACGACTGCCGCATGAGGGGCTGCGCTGGCAGAAAATGGCCACCCGAATCGCGTGGCGCCGGGCCAGCGCCAGGGCGGCCGCGGCGCCATCGGTGAAGGCTTTGGTGAGATGTTGACCGTCCGCGCTTCTGACGCTGGCGGTGCCGCGCCACACCGCATCCCCATCTCCGCCGCAAATCTCCGCCGGTGGTCGGGGGGTGGGCAGCCCGCCCATGACCTCGGGGCAGCAGGGGATGAGACGGCCGGCGGATTCCCAGATGCGTATTTGCGGGTCGTCCAGCCGCTGGTGGCCACCGTTGTAGCGGACCGGCTGTCCCACCAGGCAGGCGCTGATGAGGATCTTCCCCGCCAAGTTGGCGGTCGGTATTCCTTCCGACTCAGCGGCCATTGAGATGCTTGGCCCAAGTGGCCTTGTCAAAAACGGGCGGGGTGAAGGCACGCATGGCCGCCAGAAGGGCCGCCGGCTCTCTCTCCGTCAGCACTAAATGGCGATGCTCCGCGGCCATGAATCGGGCCGCGGCGATCTCGTCCAGGAATTTCAACAGGGTTTCAAAATAGCCTGCCGTGTTGAGCAGCGCGCAGGGTTTTTCGTGGAGACCCAGCTGCGCCCAGGTGAGAACTTCGATAATCTCCTCCAGCGTGCCGATGCCGCCGGGCAGGGCGATGAAACCGTCCGATAGATCGGCCATCAGCGCCTTGCGGCTGTGCATGGAGTCCACCACTCGCAGGTCTTCCAAGTTGGTGAGGGCCACTTCGCGCTCCATGAGCGCTTTGGGGATCACGCCGGTCACCCTGCCACCCGCGGCCACTGCGGCGTTGGCAACTTCGCCCATCATTCCCACGTTGCCGCCCCCATATACCAGGCCGATCCCCTCCCTCGCGAGGGTTCGCCCCAGTTGGCGGGCCGCCGCGACATAGGCCGGATCACGACCCGGGCTGGAACCGCAGAAGACGCAGATACGGTCCAATCGATGTGCCATCGTCTCCATCTCCCGTCATCGCGATATTGGAAGAACGCAACTTACCATGTCTGTAAAGGGATGCCAATGGGTCGGGCTGGCGGAAGGGGCTTGACCGTTCACGGCGTTAGGCCCCCTCATCGGGGGATCCCAGATTGATAGCGGTGTAGGAGAGATCCAACCCGCTGAGCAGCTCGCGCGCCGTCTCGGCTTGATCGGCTCGCACCATCAGGCGGGCCGGGTCGGCCATGGGACGCATGTAGATAAAGTGCTCGCCGTGGAAGTAGTAGGTCAGTCCCTCGGCTTCCAGCAGACTTTTGATAAGGGCGATGTCCGCGGGATTGTGGGTCCCCAGAATCTGTTCGTACGCCACGTAGGTCGGCGTCGGCTCGGCAGACGCGGGGAGTGCGTCCACCAGGTCCACCGCACAGGTGGCGCAACGGGTGTACTGGGGCCGATATTCGGCCTGGCACTGGGGGCAGTACATGGGGCCTCCTTGGGCGTCAGATCACGGCTTGGGTGCGATCGCCTGCTATTCAGCATAGGCGCTCACCCGATGGGACGCAAGGGGCAGATCCGATTCCGGTCGCATCTGCACTGTGGGGGCGTTGACAGGGGGATGGCTCTTTTCATCGCCAGCCAGGGTGGTTATTGTAGAGCATCGGTATCAAATTGGAATCAGCGGCGGCCGAATCGATGCGGGGTGACCTCTCAGGGAGGGCAGTATGTGTGGTAGATTCGTCGGGTTTCGAAGCGTTGCGGAATTGGCGTCCCATTTTCCCATCGACAATGCCACCTGCGAGGCGACGGCGAACTACAACGTGGCGCCCTTGCAGGAGGTGCTGGCCATTGTTCGTCGCGAAGGGGCCAACCTTCTCGAAAAACTTCACTGGGGACTGGTCCCCTTTTGGGCCAAGGATGTTTCGATCGGCAATCGACTGATCAATGCCCGCAGCGAGACCGCCGCCGAGAAACCCAGCTTCCGCAGTGCTTTCAGACGCCGGCGCTGCCTGATTCTGGCCGACGGATTCTACGAGTGGACGGGACCCAAGGGGGAGCGGCAGCCGGTCTATCTGACCTTGCCGGACGAAGCCCCCTTCGCTTTTGCCGGTCTCTGGGAAACCTGGGACGACAAGGGGCCATCCCCATCGCGCTATCGCTCCTGCACCATCCTTACGCGTGCCGCCAGTCCATCGGTGCGCCCCATTCATCACCGCATGCCGGTGATCTTGGCGCCAACTGCCTATGCCCCCTGGCTGGATCCCATGTGCCAGGACACGGATCGGCTCGGCGAACTGCTCCAGTCCCAGATTCTCACCGACCTCATCCACCGTCCGGTCAACCGGCGGGTGAATGCCGCCCGCCACAACGACGCCGCCAATATCGCACCCCTGCAGCAGGCCCGCCTGGACCTGGGCGATCCGTGAGGGACCTCATCGGCTCCGCCAAAAATCGATTGCCATGTTGCCGCGCCTGACGCATACTTTCATCAGTCCATCCTTGGGCCATCGCCGTTGGCGTCGGTGCTGCAGCGTCGCCAACGCCAACGGTTTGGCCGGTGCCGCCGGGCGATGTTTCACCTGACCATGGCGCCGGCCGGTCCAAAATTGCAATGGAACTGCGCTCAGATTTTCGCTGATATCCCTCTGGGTCGCTTTTATGATGATGGACAGGCCATGACACCTATTGGAAAGCTCAACAACCTCTGTGTCAGCATCTTCTGCAATGAGGACGCCACACTGGAGGAGCGCCGCCGCGTGTCACTGCTGGTGGGGCTTTCCTTTATCGGGATTGTCTTTCTGCTGCTCTTCGGCCTCATCGCCTTTATCCAAAACAACAGGCCCCTGTTCTGGCTGGATCTCATCACCGCCGCCATCCTGTCGTTCAATCTGGTCCACATCCATTGGTACAAAAACTACCGACTCAACATCGGTGTCGGGCTCCTGTTTGTTTCCATCCTCTACATCTACCTCTATACGACTGGCGGCACGAAAGGCACCGCTTTCCCCTGGTATTACACCTATCCCCTGATTGCGGCCTATCTCCTGGGCTCCAAGCGGGGCGTCGTCGCTTCGACCATGATGTTGATCCCCGTCTTCCTGGTGATGGCCCGGCAGGGCGACGACGGTCCCTTCATGAACTACGATCTCAATTTTGAATTTCGCTTTATCGCCGCCTATGTCGTCGTTGCTTGCTTCGCCTATATGTTTGAGGCCGCAGGTGAGAAGAACCGCCGGGAGCTGCGAACGATCAACCGCTCCCTGGAAACCATTATCGATGCGCGCACCCGGGAGCTGACGGTGAAAAACCGCCAGTTGACGCGCGAGAATGAGGAGCGCCGTAAAGCGCAAAAGGCCTTGCGTCTCTCCGAAGACAGTCTGACCACCATCATGGACAGCATCGATGCGACCATCTATGTGGCCGATATCGAAACCTGCGAGATTCTCTTCATGAACAAGCTCCTCAAAGATCTCCACGGTGCCGATCTGACCGGGCAGCTCTGCTGGAAGACCCTGCGCAAGGAGGCGGGGCCCTGCGCCAATTGCAAAAACCACCGCTTGAAGGCCGACCTCGACCAACAGGCCGGCCCAATTATATCGGAAGGTCGCCATCCCATGAGTGGCAAATGGTGTGTCACCTACGACCGTGCCATTCACTGGATCGACGGCCGCATTGCCCACCTGCAGATTGCCACCGATATCAGCCAGCTCAAAGCGCTGGAGATGCAGCGTCAGGAGATGGAACAGCGGCTTCATCGCGCCCAGAAGATGGAGGCCATCGGTACCCTGGCCGGGGGCGTGGCCCACGATCTCAACAATGTCTTGTCCGGGATTGTCAGTTACCCCGAACTGCTGCTCATGGAACTCGGTGATGACAGCCCCCTGCGGGGTCCGATCCACACCATTCAGAAGTCCGGGGAGAAGGCGTCCGAGATTGTTCAGGATCTGCTCACCTTGGCCAGACGCGGTGTGGCGACCACCCAGATCGTCAACCTCAACACGGTGATCTGTGAATATTTGGCGGCACCCGAGCACATCCGGCTGGCCTCCGAGAACACCGCCATCACGATTCGGACCGACCTGAATGAGAACCTGCTGAACTTGGAGGGTTCTCCGATCCACCTGCGCAAAACCCTCATGAACCTGGTGACCAACGCCGTAGAGGCCCAACCGGATGGCGGCGACATTCTCATATCGACCGACAATCGCCATCTGGAGTCCCCCGTCGCAGACACCAAATCCTTCACTCCCGGCGACTATGTTGAACTGCGCGTTGTCGATCGGGGCATGGGGATCGATCCCGAAGATATCCACCGCATCTTCGAGCCGTTTTACACGAAGAAGCGAATGGGGCGAAGCGGTACCGGCCTCGGCATGGCCGTTGTCTGGGGGGCCGTCGAGGATCACAACGGCTATATCCGCGTGGAGAGCACGCCGGGCGAGGGCACCACCTTCTATCTCTACTTCCCCGCAACGGCCGAGGCCGTTATGACGCCGGAAGCCG
This sequence comes from Desulfosarcinaceae bacterium, assembly GCA_030066015.1. Taxonomy (GTDB): domain Bacteria; phylum Desulfobacterota; class Desulfobacteria; order Desulfobacterales; family Desulfosarcinaceae; genus JASJCL01. Next base: position 54,216 of record JASJCL010000015.1, read on the forward strand.
GTCGACCGATCGAGGCCTACCTCGGGGAGGGCCAGTCGCTCCTGGTGGTGGATGATGTCAAGGAGCAGCGGGAGATCGCCACTAAGGTCCTGCAGCGGCTCAACTACACGGTGACGGCGGTGGAGAGCGGAGAGGCGGCGGTCGACTACTTGCGATCCAACACAGCCGACCTGGTGGTGCTGGACATGATCATGGCGCCGGGAATGGACGGCCTGGACACCTATCGCAAAATTATTGAGATCCACCCCCGCCAAAAGGTCGTTCTGGCCAGCGGATTCTCCGAATCGGAGCGCGTGAGGGCAGCCCAGGAGCTGGGGGCCAGCGCCTACATTCGCAAACCGTACAGCATCGAAAACATCGGTAGGGCGATTAAACGTGGCCTCGCCAACGTCTGAGCACTCCAGATTTGGCAATCCCCTGTTCCGCCGCTTCCCCAGTTGAAATCGTGCCACTGCGTAGAGGAGATCGCCTGCTCCCATCCCCCCCATCTGCCGTTCTATCCCTTTGTGGGCCTGTACGGACAGATCTCTCCGCGCGTCGTTGAGGCGGGGCCGCAACAGGACCAGCTAACACTTGTCTGCAGTGCCGTAGCGGTTGCTATTGCTGCGGCAATTCCTTGCCGCAGATCCCCTGGAGCGGTGGAAGGGCTGGGAACGGCAGCGGAGGTAAAGGTGGGGTAGCGTGTCCGGGAATCGTCTAAACGGCTTTCACCGCTGTCGGTCTCTTTGGCGCCCACAAGGAGAAGAGATGGGGTGGGGGGCGTGGAGATGGAGGGTGGTGGTAAAGGTGCTCAGGAGATGACCTGCCGCCCATCCGCTGTGTCGATCCTCGGTGCAGGGATCGATTCAGGGCTCCAGCCGCTCACGCTGTGACGCGGAGCGCCTCTGACTGCGCCGGCCGGATTTGCCGTCGAGGTCACCATGCAGGCGCGACGGCAAATATCTTCTTCAGGTCACGAATCGGCGCCCGACTGGCTGCACTTACGCCGCCATCTCTGCCGCCGCTTCGGCAGTGGCCGATGTCGGGCTCTGGGCCGATTGCGAGCGCACAGCAACGGCAATCGATTCAAGGGCTTTGCCCTCGATTACCTCATCCTGCAGGAGCTGCCGCGCCGTCCGTTGCAGAAGATCTTTGTTCTCCTCCAGGATCCGGCAAGCCACGGCGTACTGCGTATCGATGATACGGCGTACCTCCTCATCGATGGTGCGGGCGGTTTCCTCGCTGTACTCACCGACGGCACCTGCCTCTTGACCCAGGAAGCGGGCCTGCCGCTTGGGGGCAAAGTACACTTGACCCAGGCGATCACTCATGCCGTATTCACATACCATGCTGCGGGCCATGTCGGTGGCGCGCGACAGGTCGTTGTGCGCTCCGGTGGAGATGTCCTTGAAGATCAGCGCCTCCGCCGCCCGTCCGCCAAGGAGGGTGGCGATTCGGTGGTTCAGCTCGGTACGGCGCATGAGGAAGCGGTCTTCGGTGGGAACCTGCATGGTGTATCCCAACGCGGCGATACCCCGCGGGATGATAGAGATCTTCTGCACCGGATCCGCACCGGGAAGCGCCATGGCGACGATGGCGTGGCCCAATTCGTGGTGGGCGACAATCTTCTTCTCCATGGGGTTGATGAGGCGGTTGCGCTTTTCCAGTCCGGCGACCACGCGCTCCACTGCCTCGGTGATTTCGGCCATACCGGTGCGGGCCTTCTTACGGCGCACTGCCAGTAAGGCGGCCTCGTTGACGATGTTGGCCAGATCGGCACCCACCATGCCCGCCGTCATGCCGGCGATCCTCTCTGGATCGACATCCGATTCGGCTTCGATTTTATCCAGGTAGATCTTGAGAATGTCCGCCCGTCCAACCTTATCGGGACGGTCCACCAGTACTTGTCGATCGAACCGCCCTGGCCGCAGCAATGCCGGGTCGAGAATTTCCGGCCGGTTGGTGGCGGCCATGAGGATAACGCCCACGTTGGGGTCGAATCCGTCCAACTCCACCAGGAGCTGGTTGAGGGTCTGCTCGCGTTCGTCGTGTCCGCCGCCGATGGCGACGCCGCGGGCTTTACCGAGGGCGTCCAACTCATCAATGAAGATGATGCAGGGCGCCTTCTCCTTGGCTTGCTTGAAAAGATCGCGGACACGCGCCGCGCCCAGACCGACAAACATCTCCACAAACTCGGAACCGCTCAAGCTGAAGAAGGGCACCTCGCTCTCACCGGCTACCGCCTTGGCCAAGAGGGTTTTACCGGTACCGGGAGGCCCGACCAAGAGGATGCCCCTGGGAATCTGACCGCCCATCCGGGTATAGCGTTGCGGTTCCTTGAGAAAGGCGATCACCTCCTCCAGCTCCTGTTTGGCTTCATCCACACCAGCGGCGTCGCCGAAGCGGACGCCAACCTCTTCGTCCATGTAGATCTTTGCTTTGTTCTTCCCGAGGGTCATGAAGCCGGACTGCTGCTGAAATCGCCGCATGAGAAAGAGCCAGACGCCGACGAACAACGCCACGGGAATAATCCAGGAGAGGAGCGTGCCCAAAAAATTGGACTCAATGCGGCCGGAATAGGTAATGTCGTGCGCCGCCAGCAAATTGGAGATTTCCGGATCCACGCGAACCGTCCGGAATAGTTCGCCCGGTTTACCGTCGTCATCCGGCGACGCCATGCGGCCTTGAATCACATTTTCGGAAACGGCAATCTCCACCACTTGGCCCGCTTCGACCTGTTTGACGAACTCGCTATAGGGGATGCTCTTGATGGCCATCGCCGATGCGATCATATTGTGCAGCAAGAATACCATCCAGATGCCGAGCAGGGCGTACCAAATGGAAAAGCGATGCTGTTTCTTCATGGGAGTTCCTTTCACTGGCGCCAAAGCGGTCAACCAATCGACGGTGCGCCTGTTATTCCTCGCTGGGGGCCACACCCGTGTGGTGCAGGCAGCCCCCAGCGCCCATCGATCTTCGTTCCAACCATGTGCTTGCGTTACCCACACACTGCCGTGGCCGGTTGTTGGATACAGGGTTCAAGGCTATCCGGTGGTGGGGCGAACAGTTCACCGGCGCCGCCGCCCGCCTTCCCCTGTGATGCTTCCGGGTCGTCGGGAAGAAGCTGTTTCAATACGGCATCGATATGATCGACCGGCACAAAGGTCATTGCATCCACCACCTCCGGCGGCAGCTCATCGAGATCGGCGCTGTTTTTGGACGGCAGAAAGACGGTCTTCAGACCCGCACGGTGTGCGGCGAGCGCCTTCATCTTCACCCCCCCCACCGGCAAGACCCGACCTCTCAAGGTGATCTCTCCCGTGATGCCCACATCGGCAGGCAGCGGGCGGTTGCCAAAGAGACTGATCAACGCCATCACCATTGCCACACCGGCAGAGGGACCATCTTTGGGCAGTGCCCCGGCCGGCACGTGCAGATGGACGTCGGACGTGTCGAAAGCGGCCGGATCGATGCCCAATCGGAGCGTTTGGGAGCGCACATAGCTCAGGGCGATCTCGGCGCTCTCCTTCATCACATCGCCGAGTTGACCGGTCAGCGTCAGACGGCCCTTGCCCGCCATTCGTGTCGCTTCGATGTGAAGTATATCGCCGCCCACCGACGTTACGGCCAGGCCCGTGGCGATGCCAGGGATCCGCCGGACCTCCGGCAGTTCCGCGTCATAGGGCTCTTTTTTCAGGTATACGCGGACCAGCTTTGCGGTAACCACGACATGGGTCCACGCTTTTTCACTCAGCTGTACGATTCCCTTGCGACATACTGCCGCGATGTGACGCTCCAGGTTGCGGACACCGGCCTCACGGGTATACCCTTGGATAAGCTTCAGGATCGCTTCATCCAAGAAGGTGATCTCTTTTTCCGTGAGCCCGTGGGCCTGCAGTTGACGGGGGATGAGATGCTGCCGGGCGATCTCCAGCTTTTCCAACTCCGTGTATCCATCGAGCGGTATAGTTTCCATACGGTCGCGCAGTGGCCCCGGTATGGTCTCCAACTGGTTGGCCGTCGCGATGAAGATCACCTCGCTGAGGTCAAAGTCTACATCCAGGTAATGGTCGCGAAACGTTCCATTCTGGGCCGGGTCCAGCACCTCCAGCAAGGCGCTGCTGGGATCGCCGCGCCAATCTTGGCCGATCTTGTCAATCTCATCCAACATGAAGACCGGATTGCGCGTACCGGCGCGCTTGATGGCCTGGATGATACGGCCGGGCATAGCACCCACGTAGGTGCGGCGGTGACCGCGGATTTCGGACTCGTCGCGCACCCCGCCCAAACTCATGCGCGTGAATTCCCGTCCCAAGGCGCGGGCGACACTCCGACCGAGGCTGGTTTTACCCACGCCAGGAGGGCCGGCCAGGCACAGGATAACCCCCAGGGGACTGCTTTCTGCTGGTGGGGCATCCGAACCCCGGCGTTGAATCAGGGAGCGCACGGCGATGAACTCGGTCAACCGCTCTTTGACTTCTTCAAGTCCGAAGTGGTCGGCGTCGAGGATCGCTCGGGCGGCCACCACATCGCCGGTCTCTTCGCTCATGGTTTCCCAGGGCAGGTCTATCAGCCAGTCCAAATAGGTTTTGATGATGGGGTGTTCGGCAGATTGCGGCGACATTTGACGGAAGCGTTCCAGCTCGCGCAGCGCTTCTTGGCGCGCCTCGGCAGGCATCTCTGACGCGGCGATCTTCTCGGCATACGCCGCTGCCTCGTCGTGATCCTCATCCTCCTCACCCAGTTCTTTTTTGATGGCCGCCAGCTGCTGCCGCAGATAATAGTCCCGTTGGGACTTGTTCATCTTTTCCTTGATATCGGACTGAATCTTCTTCCCAATGGCGAGCTTCTCCTTCTCCCGGGAGAGATGGGCCAAAAGATCTCTGATCTTCTGTGAGGTGCTGTCCGTCTCCAGTAGCGCCTGGCGTGCTTCCAGCGGCATACTGCTATTGAAGGCGGTCACGTAGGCGAGCTGGAGTGGATCCTTTATCTGCGCAATGGCGTTCACCAGCCCCTCACCGCCGTCCGAACGCATCTTCATGATCTCCGTCACCATGCCGACCAGATGCCGCTGTAGCACTTCCAGCTCCAGGCCCTCCTCCACGACTTCGGGGGCCTGGATCACCTTTGCCGTCAGGTATCGGTCGTGGGAGGCCCATTCGGTTACCCGAAAACGATGACGTCCTTCGAGCAGGATGACCAGGAATCCCTCTTCATTCTTCTTGACCTGCAGAATTTTCGCGATGGTGCCGACGGTGTGCATATCCTCGGGCTGCGGGTCGTCTCGATCCTCCGACCTAACCGTCAGCAGACCGACGATCTGATCCGTCCGCATGGCGTCATCGACAACCGAATCCGCTTTCAGGGACACGACGAAGGGTACCCGCATCTGTGGATATGCGACGAGGCCACGGACGGGTAGTATGGGCAGAACATCTTCATCGACCCTGTCAAAGGTTTCCACGTTGGCGTCGGTTTTATCGGTATCCGGATGTGCCGTATCTGTCTTCATGGGTCACCTCGTAGGTAGTGGACGCTGGACCTATATAAATTGGTTTGCTAGTCGTTGGCCGAAATAATTTACACAAAATTTAAACATTATCTTGACACGTTCAATTTTTTTTTTTAGATTTTCATCATGAGTACCCCGCTACGACATCCCATCAAATACGTGGCCCAGGTAACCGGCTTGAAGCCTTACCTCATCAGGAGCTGGGAAGAGCGCTATGCTGCCGTGACGCCGCAACGCACCAACACCAACCGGCGCATGTACTCGGATCGCGAGATTCGGCGACTCATTCTCCTCCGGCGTGCCGTCACGGAGGGACACACCATATCGGCCGTGGCCGGATTGTCGGACGCCGATTTGGAGGCACTTGCGGGGCGATCGACACTCCCCCCGAACGACGCCGTGCCGGCCCGTCCGCACGACGCCACTACGGATTCAGCGACGGATCCTCAGGTGATGCGTTGCCATGAGGTGGTCGCCGCTGCGATGGCCCATGTATCGCATCTGGATGGACACGCCCTTGAGGACACGCTCGCTTCGGCTTCAGTGGAGCTGCCCCGTCAGGCCCTTCTCCAACAGGTGATCGTTCCATTGTTTGAGCAGATTGGTAGCCTATGGCGAGACGGCAGGCTCAAAATCGTCAACGAGCACATGGCATCGGCCGTCGTGCGCGCACTGCTCTGGGATCTGCTGCGCTCGGCGCAGGTGGACAATTCCGCACCACGCGCGCTGGTGGCGACGCCCACAGGTCACTGGCACGAATGCGGCGCGTTGGCGTCCGCCCTGACCGCCGCGGAGTGCGGTTGGCGAGCGCTGTATTTCGGTCCCAACCTGCCCGCTGAGGAGATCGCCTACGTGGCACGCAAGATGAAAACGCGCGCACTGATTCTGAGCATCGGCCACTGTCTCACCGACGGTGGCATCGTTTTGGAAATAAAACAGATTCGACATCTGTTGGGCAAAGGTCTGCCCATCCTGGTGGGGGGGGGCGGGCTCGCAGACGGAGAGGTAAAGAGGCTGGAAGGGCTGCACGTTGAAGAGGTTGCGTCGCTGATGATGTTGCGCCAACGTCTCGAAGAGATGGCGGTGACACAAGCGATCAGCTAGGGTTGCGACAAATACTGTGTGGAAATGATTGGGATGTTCAAAAATTGCAATGACAAACGGCAGCCAAGGGCTGCCGTTTGTTTGCGTGATCGCTACTCTACACGCTCAACACCATGGGCCTCTCGAATAGCGTCCCACTCTGCTTCATCGATGAGATTGTCACCGTTGGTGTCGATCTTGTCGAAGCCACTGCGCATCAGATCCACCTTCTTCTGACTGTACTCCTCGAAGCTCAAGGTTCGATCCTGGTCACTGTCCAATTTGGACATGTCCCAGGTGTATCCCTTTCCATAGCATCCGTGGTAGTGGTGGCTGGCGAGGGCGCCAATAGGTGCAAGCAGCATCACGGCGAGAAGCAGGGTTACCATTTTTACGGTCTTCATGTTGACCTCCTTGAGAAACTAATATCAATTATTGTAAAGGTTATGTTGAATAACCGTTTAGAAGCTAACCGTCCGAAGGGGATTGTCAATACCGATTGGCGCACGTCTGGCGCAGCGGCCCACGCAGTGACGCGGCGATAGGTCGGCGGAGGTGAATTCGCCATTTCACGCCGCGCATAAAGGAGATGGGGGCGGTGGCGCATCTGGGGATCGGTCACCGTCGGTTTGGCCATCGGGTAACATAACCCGCCGCGGCCCAACCGATGCAGAACCGTCCTTTGAGGGGCCGACGCAAAGTGCTTTCCCGGCCACCACGGGATGGCTGATGATCCCTAAGGGATATCAAAGAGCCGTGATGCTCCCCGCAGATAGCCCTGATACATGAGCATCAGGACGCGCATTTCCGCCTTTGAAAGGTGGCCGGCCGCAACACCATCCGCATGCACGCGATAGCGCAGGCGATCCACGCCGCTGCCGTCCCCCGCCAACATGGCCACCATATCGGCCAGGTAGAGGATTGTGGTGGATGGGTCCTTGCGGGCTTCCGGTGTCGTCAGATGGTGATTTTCGATCATGAAGATCATGGTGGGACTGAAGTGCCACTGCCGGGCGATGAGACCGCCCACGGCCGCGTGATCCGCGCCGACGCACGCTCTCTCGGCCTCTAAGAAGCTGAGCCCGTCCTGGATGACCAAGTGCTGAATGTCGCCGATGGCGCCGGCCACATATTCGTTGAGGATCACCTTGCCGATATCCCGCAGCAAGGCGGCCGTATAGATGGCTGGCTGATGGGACAATTGCCGCTGTTCGGCCAGTTTCCGGGCCGTCATGGCACTGGCCAGACTCTGTTTCCACAGCGCCCCTTTCGTCAGTCGGTATCCCCCCAACGCCGTCTGGAGATTCTGTGAGAATCCGTAGGTGAGGGCCAACTCGGCGACCCTTCTGGTTCCCAAAAGGGTGACCGCACGCTGCACCGAGTCCACCTGACCCACCAATCCGAAATGGGCCGAATTGAGCATCTTCAGGAGATTGGCCGTTATGGCAGGATCTTGTTCGATGAGCGAAATGACGTCGCTCAGCGGGCTGTCCGGATCGCCCAGGGAGGCAACGATTTTCTGAATGACGATGGGCAGCGGCTGGAGTTGCTGAATGTCTCGAATAATGCGGGTGATCTCAGACATGCGGATCTCATCCGGAACCCGTGGTCTTGCGGGCGTTCACGGTCTTTGCGACAGCGTTCGGTTCGTATGCCTGATATCGGTACGGGTTGGGATAACCTTAGTTGTCGAGATGGTTGTCGGTGTTGATGGTGGTCTCGCGTCGGTTCATCGATGGCGTCCTTCGGTTGAGGGGGCTGGGAACTCCCCGCACCAGGCCGTCAGGGACGGCACACCGGGCCGCGCTCACCGTCCTGTCGATCGAGATCGGCATTCAGGCCGCTGGCCGCCAACACCTCACGGGCGAAGCTCTGGAGGTTCTCGAGGCAGAGGCTGCCGCCTGCTGCGTGGCACGCCCTGCGCAACCGCAGCAGGGATCGAATTCCCTTGCTGGAGATATAGGCCATGGCGCCGGCGTCCAGGGTCAGGCAGCATGCGCCGCTATCGATAAACTGGCGATAATGGTCATAGACCGCCATTGCTGTGAGGGCGTCCAGTCGCTCGGGAAGTGCCAAGCGGACCGCGGCGGCTGGGGGATGACGGATTGGGTTCATGGTCAACGCTCCTATGGCATGGATTAAGCTGTTTGAAAGAGGGCTTCGCAGATCGCCTGCACGTGACGATGATCGGTTCCGCAGCAGCCGCCGAAAATGTTCAGTAGCGGCAGGCGCGCGCGAAGGGCTTGGTAATGGCTAGCCAACGCCGCCATGTCGCCGCTGTCCAGGGCGGTGGCCTCATCCAGCTCGGCATGGCTCTTTTCCGATGCGTTGGCTCTCACGGCCCGGATACGTCGCACCCAATCCGCTCCTTGAGTGAGCGCCGCTGAGAAGTGGGTGGGATGGGCGCAGTTGATCATATAGTAGGCAGGGCCGGCCTGGGTTTCCCGGTCCACCGCCATGATGGCTGCGGCGAGCGATTCACCCGAGGGTAGGCGTCCGTCGGTCTCAACGGTGAAGCCGATGGCCGATGGCATTCCCGCCGCCTGGGCGGCGCGGACGATGCCCACTGCCTCTTCGCTGTAGGTGATGGTGAAGGCGCTCACCAGGTCCGCCTGGGTGCGGCTCAAGGTGTCGATCTGCTCCTGGTGGTATGCCTTGGCCTCGCCTGCGCTCATGGTGCTGTCCACCTGGTAGCCGTCTCCACGCGGACCGATGCACCCGCTGACGACCACGGGCGTGGATGGACACTGCCATTCCTGTCGAAGCTCGTGGAGCAGGGCGATCGCCTGGCGGTTGATCTCGGCCAGCTCGGTTGGTGCGTATCCCAACACCCGCCCCCAATCGCGGCTGGCCCGCCAAGTGGGACTCTCGAGGATGAAACCGGTGCCAAAATTTCTGGCCTGCCGGAGGTAGTCGCGGTAGTAGTCCCGCAGGACGGTGTAGCCTTCCGGCCGCCGGAACAGATCGAAAGCGGCGAAGGCAGGTAGCTCGTAGCCGTGGTCAAAAATCAGGGTTGTTTCCAGACCGCCATCGGTGATGAAGGGATGGCTGTCGAGTTGGGGCAGATGGTGACGATGCTGGCGCATATTGGCCTCCTTTGGGAAGTGGCGCGGGGCTGCCGCCCCCTCGGGCCGCGTCGACAATGCGGTGCGGCGATGCCGGGGGTGATTGTCCCGTTGAGGGGCAGCATGGGGCCCCGTGCGGGATGCTTGGGTCGTTGCCGTTACCCCTGATGGCGTAAAGCGCGGCCTTACGATGTAAGGCGGGCGCGGGTGGCGGGGGGGCTGGCGCGCCTTACAGCTCCCAATCGAGGGGCTTTTCGGGAAGATAGGTGCAGGTGGTGCCGGTCTTGATGGCGTTGTTGAGGTGGCGGCCCAAAGGGGGGTGGGCGGTTTTGATCTTGCGGATGGCGGCGCGGATACGCCAGGTGACGGCGGCGCGGGCGCGTTCGTGGGTGGGGTTCAGTTGGCGGCTGCGTTTGCCCAGGCCCATGGCTTTGGAAAGGTGTTCCACGAGTTGGTCAAGCTCTTCGGTCAATCCCGCCGCTCGGGGAATGTCGTTGTCGGCCTCCGCGGCGGCGATCTCCGCGCGCAGCGAAAGGACACGCTGCCCATACGCCTTGCGGGCCTTATCATCGATGGTTTCGGTTTCAATGCCGGTGACCACCGGCGTGCCCATGAGGATCTGGCAGTGCAGGGCCTCGCCCGGTGCCGCCAAAAGACGGGCCAGATCCAGGAAGCCCTTGACTTCGGGCAATCGAACCGTCTCTCCCTCGAACCCCAGCTCCCATAGCTGATCCTGTTTGCGGAACACCGGCGCAGGGCCTGCTGACGGCGGCGCGACGGTGTCCTCCGCGGGGGCGACATCGGCAGGGCCGTCGCTCTTCAGTCCTGCCAGCCGGATCCCCTCGACGAGGTGGTCATTGTCCCCGTCGTGGCGGAAGGGATTGGCCAGCTCCATCCAGGCCAGCACCTCCTCTGCAGTGGGGGTGTGCCCGGGCGTGATCTCCCGCTCGAATGCGGTGATGAACCGGTCGAGATACCCAGCTGCCGCCGCTGTCTGGCCCAGATAGGCGCAGGCGGCGGCGAGATAGCCGGGCAGATCCACCCACACCTCGGTAAGGGGTCCCCTGCGGGCCCTGGTGACGCAGCGCTCATAATCCCGTTGCACGAAGGCCACGAAGGCGCCGTAGGCGTTGTACCATACATTCCGATAGGGATTCAGACGCAGGGCTTTTTGAAAGAGTGCTTCCCCAGCAGCCCCTTCCCCCATGAAACCTTCGCAGGTGGCGAGTTGGGCCAGGTGGTCGGCGTCGTTCGGGTTCAGGCGGAGGGCCTTGTCAAAATAGTGTCGCGCCCGGTCGAATTGGCGGCGATAGAGGAGGATCCGCCCCAGTACCAGCTGTACCACATGGTCGGCGTCGTCCAGCCCCTCCGCCTTGCGGGCGAAGTGGTAGGCTTGCTTTTCGGTCTCCTCCCAGCGCTCCCAGAGCTGGCAGCTCCACTCGTTGAAGTAGCTTAGGGAGAGGCCGGCATAAGCGCGGGCATAGGTGGGGTCGATATGGAGGGCCTGGTTGAAGATCGACCGCGCCTGCTGATCGGCCTCGAGAGTTCCCTTGCGCAGAAGATCCATGCCCCGCAGCCAGCAGTCGTAGGCCTCCAGGCGGGTCAGTGGCTTGCGGCGGGCCGCCGCCAGGCGGACGCCTTCGATCTGGACGGAGAGGGCCCCCACCACCCGCGCCACGATGTCGTCCTGGATGTCGAAGACGGTCGCCAATGGCGCATCGTAGCGCTCGGCCCAGAGCAGTCCGCCGGTGCGGGTTTCGATCAGCTGGGTGTTGATCCGCAAGACCGATCCCCGCCGCCGGAGACTGCCCCGTAGGAGGAAGTCGATGGAGAGGCTCTGGGCTTCGTCGATGGGATCGCGTCCGGCGGCGCCGATCTTGCCCGCCGTATAGGAGGAGATCACCTGGAGATCGTGGAAATGGGCCAAATCGGTGATGACGTCCTCCACAAATCCGCGTGCGAAATAGCCCGGATCCGCCAGGGCCGTGGGGCCATCTGTATCCGCCTGGGTTCGGGATGCGTCAGTCAGGCTTTCAAACGGCAATACGGCGATGCAGTTACCGCGCTCCCCGGAGTCGCTGCGCATGGGCCAACCTTTCGCCGGAAGGTGTTGGAGTGGATGGGGCGCGGTGGTCGCTGCCGGGGGAATGCGCGCCCGGGCCTGTGTCGATGCAGAGAGAGCGACCCGCTATCGGCAGGCGACCACCGGCTCCACTGCATATCAAGATAGGACGCCAACCCCGCTTTTGCAAAGGCGGCGCCTTGCGTCCCGCACGGCGGGCGCCGGGGAGGCAGACGTCCGCGACGCCATTGATCTCCCCATGGCGTGCGGGGCACTCCCCAAGCGGGCACCCCATGGACCCTCCGGCGCTGCGGCCACTGTAGAGAGGTTCAGCGCTGCCACGTCGGCGTAAAGGCGGGAGGGATACGCGTGCGCCATCCGGTTCAAGCCGTTACTGCCTTGAAGGCCGATTGGGGAAAAAAACAATAGGGGCATTCATCCGGCGCTTCACTGCCGTAGTGAACGTGACCGCAGATTCGGCAGCGCCAGGCTTGCTCTCCCGGGGCCAGGTCGGCGGGATCCCGCTCGAGATGAACGGGCAGATCCTCCAGAGAGGGCATGACCGGCGTGTAGTTGTTCAACAGATGGCCGGCCACGATAATGCGCTGGATTTCGCTGGTACCTTCGTAGATGCGCAGCAAACGGGTGTCGCGCCACAGTTTTTCCACCGGGAACATCTGGGTATAGCCATAGCCGCCGCAGATCTGGAGCGCTTCATCGACCACCTCGAGAGCGGCTTCGGTGGCGTAGAACTTGGAGATGGAGGCATCGATGGTGGGGTCCTGGCCCCGATCCGCCTCCCAGGCCGCTTTCCAGCACAGCAGCCTGGAGGTCTCGATTTTCTGATACATCTCGGCGATCTTGAATTGCAGGGCTTGATACCCCGATAAGGGCATTCCGAACGTACGGCGCTTGTTCAGATAGTCCAGCGCCAATTCCATGGCCGTGCGCGCCGCCCCGACGCCGAAGGCACCGATGGTGGGGCGGGTGCGGGCGAAGGTCTTCATGGCCAAGACAAACCCTTTACCCGGTTCGGCCAGCAGGTTCTCCTTGGGCACCCGAACATCCTTGAAGTGGAGCCCCACCGTGTTGGAGCAGCGCTGACCCAGTTTGGGAATGGGGCGGCCGCGGGTCACGCCAGGCTGGTCGAGAGGGACCACGAAAGCACAGATGCCCTCGTGGCGGGACTTGGGGTCGATGGTGGCGAAAACAGAGGCGTAGTCGGCAATGCCGCCGTTGGTGATCCAATACTTGGTGCCGTTGAGGAGATAGTCTTCACCATCGGGCGTCGCCAGGCAGCGCATACCGGCCACGTCGGACCCCATGGTGGGCTCCGAGGTGGCAAAGCAGATGCGTTTGCCCTGGTCCAGCATTTCAGGAAAAATGCGCTGTTTCAGCCCCTCGTTGTCACAGAGAATGAGGGGTTCCATCCCCAAGGAGTTGTCAAAGATGGAGGTGGCCAGACCGGCGCAGGCCGCCGCCAGTTCCTCCGTCAGGAGGACGCTCTCCAACAGCCCCAGTCCCAGGCCTCCGTATGCTTTGGGAATGTCGGTATTGACGAGGCCGGCTTGGTAGGCCGCATCCAGAATCTGCATCGGGGTCTCATCTTTGTGGTCATAGTGCCAGGCAACCGGCAGGATGGCGGTTCGCGCGAAATCGCGCGCCTTGTCGCGCCACTGCTTCTGGTCGTCGCTGAGTTCGAAGTTCAACATGGGGCCTCCTATGGATGGTGTTGGGTCCAAGGCCATTGGCTGGCCTTATTCGCATCGAGGGGTGGGCGGGTAATGGTGGGTATCGTTCTATGGCGGAACGGCGCCGGCACGCAAGGAAAAACGCCATGGCGTGCCGTCGGCACTTTGCACAGCGCCGACCGTGCTTATCTTAGAGCAAATCCGTGCCAGCCACCCTCTGCGGCTGGCGGTTTGTTGTTCGAAAGTGAGGTGCGACCATGACATCGCCCGCGGCGCAGAAGCGCGCACACGGCCAAACCGCCCTGCGGGTGCGCTGGATTCCTGCGATGGCCGGGATTGACAAAGATCAGTGGGATCGCCTGTCGAATCCCGTGGACTCGCCGCTCCTGGAGTGGGACTGGTTGCACCAGATGGAAGCTTCGGGGAGTATCGCGCCGGCCACCGGCTGGACCCCGGCCCACCTGACGCTCTGGCGGGGAACGCGCCTGGTGGCCGCCGCGCCCCACTACATCAAGACCCGCAGCGAAGGGGAGTTTGTCTTCGATCACGCCTGGGCCCAGGTGGCGGCGCGCTTGGGAGAGCCCTACTTTCCCAAATTGGTGGGGATGAGCCCGGTGACCCCGGCGGTGGGGTATCGCTTCCTCATCGATTCAGCGGAGGCCCCCCGCGATGTGGCCGCCCACATGCTGCACGCCAGTGCGGCCTTCTGCCGGGAGCAGGGGCTGGCCAGCACCAATCTGCACTTCGTCGACCCGGTCATGGCACCGGCGCTCGAGACCGCCGGCTACCGTCCGTGGCGGCACCACGGTTACCTCTGGGAGAACATCGGCTACCGGAACTTCGACGATTTCCTCAGCCGCCTGCGGGCCAACGCCCGACGCAATATCCGCCGCGAGCGCAGGCGCATGGATGCCCAGGGGCTGCGTCTGATCCTCTACCGGGGGGAGGAGATCCCCCAAGATTTCATTCCCCTGATGTACGCCCTCTACAGCCAGACCAATGCCCAGTTCGGTCCGTGGGGCTGTCACTACCTCAACCGGGAGTTCTTCGAGGGCATCTTCCATCACTGTCGCGAACGACTGCTCTTCGTTGCCGCGCAAGATCTCTCCGCCGTCGATCCCCTGCCCATCGCGCTGGCCCTGCTGATCACCAAAGGGACCACTCTGATCGGACGGTACTGGGGCGCCCGTCGGTTCCATCGGGATCTGCACTTCAACGTTTGCTACTATGCCCCCATCGAGTGGGCCATCGCTGCCGGCATCCGCCGTTTCGATCCCGGCGCCGGATCGCCGCACAAAATTCGCAGGGGATTCCGGGCCGTGGCCCACCACAGCTGGCATCGCTTCCAGCACCCCAAGCTGACGCAGGTGTTCGACTATCACATCGATGAGGTCAACCAGGCCGAACAGGCCCATATCGACGATTTGAACGCCAAATTGCCCTACCATCGCCCCGTCAATTGACGGACTCCGGCGGCGTCAAGTTACTCTTTTTCGACAGTCAGTTTGAGGGGGAATTCGTTGGCCTGCGCCAGTGCCATGGCGTGCTTGGCTTTGGTCTCGGCGATTTCGAAGGGGTAGACGCCGGCCACGCCTTGCCCATGGTGGTGAATCTGCCACATGAGGGTGGCGGCGGCATCCAGGGATTTGTGGAAGACGGCGACGAGCAGTTCGATGACGAAGACTTTCGTGGTGAAGTCGTCGTTGTGAATCAGCACTTTGTAGCGGGGAGGTGGACCGACCTTTTCTTCTTCGTCTATCTGCACCTCTGGTGTGCGGATGGTTTTACTTTCCTGAGCGGCCATGGGTGGCACTCCTTGCGGCATTCGATTGGCGTCAGGACTTGCCTGATTACCTGCCTGACTCAAGATAGGAACGCCGCAGAGGAATGCAAGTGGGGCGCATCGGGCCGCCGCCCTCGCGAAGGATCAGAAGTTCTCCCGCCAAATGGGCGGGGTATCGCAAAGGGCGGCTGCTGGGAAGTGTCGGCCGCTCATTTCTGAAACCAGCCGGCCGTCTCCTCCGCAATGGTGCGAGTATGATCTCGGTCACCATAGAATTGAATCGCACCGTTCTCAGAATCGTAGGTGACCCGGCAGTTATATTTTCTCGCGGCAGAGTTCATCAGCTTGGAGATGATCTCGAGGTTTCCGCTGTCATTGGTGTTGACTTTTATCGGCATGATTGACTCTCCTGGCAATGGTGATGTTGACGCCAACGACGCATCCTTGGGTTTCTCAATGGCGCCATTGTCATCAAATTCAGCAAGGCATATGCCAGTTCCCCAGGGGCAGGGGTGGCAGCGGTCGACCGCCGGTAGCTAATCCTGGCGACGGATGGTTGGAATGCCTTTGGTTTTGGTTTGTTATCCCAATGGCTTAATTCTTTGGAGATGCCTTCGGTGCGGGTGCAGATGTCCGTTCAGGTTGTGAAACCGGCACCTTTTTGACGCTACATAAAATTACAAAAATGCTTTTTGTTATCGGTATAGATACGAAATTGTTATTTTATGCTGGCGATTGTGCACCTGGTTTTGTGGTATTTTTTTCCAGCTGAGAAGAATAATTCCAGTGTCGACGTCACAACCGGGCGGAAAGGCGCCTTTGAATGCCACCGCCAAAGCGCCTTCGGTCCGGATCTGGTACTGCCGTCGACCAAAACGGTTAAGCGGGTGTGGACTTCAGGGCGGTGAAAAGTGCCGGCAAGAGTTTGTGGACCAACTTGGGCAGGGCGAAGCCGTCGAGATCCGGTGGGGCCACCCAGCGAAAGGCGCTGGGTCCGTCGAGGCGCACCCGCCCGCGCGGGGCGTCGCAGAGCAGGACCTCGGCCTGGACCTGGAAGTGGGTGTAGGCGTGGCGGACCCGTGTGACGGTCATCCGGGGCGTGATCTGCAATCCCAGTTGTTCGCGGGCGAGGCGCCGACAGGCGGCTTCGGGCGTCTCTGCGTCGATGCGCCTGGCATTGGGAAATTCCCACAACCCCCCCAGAAGCCCCTTCTCAGGGCGTTGGGTGAGGAGAAGTTTGCCCCGACGCCGCATTACCGCTATCGCCATGGGATGCCGCGGTACCTTGGCTCGCGCCTGTTTGCGGGGATAGGCGTCGACCTGACGCCTGGTGAATGCGCAACAATGGCCCATCAAAGGGCAACCGTTGCAGCGGGGCCCGGCGGGACGGCAGATGAGGGCGCCGATCTCCATGAGGGCCTGGTTGAACGCCGATGGGGCGGCGTGATCCAGGAGATGGTCGGCATGTTGCCGGAAGTCGGCGTGGTGTTTGGGAACATTGACCGGCAGGTCAATACACAACAGGCGGGCGAGGACGCGTTTGACATTGCCGTCCACCACTGCGTAGGGGCGGCCGAATGCGATGCTCAGAACGGCGGCGGCGATATAGTCACCCACACCCGGAAGGGCCCGGAAGGCGTCCCATTCATCGGGAATGCGGCCCCCATGCCGTGCCATCACGATCCCCATGGCCCGATGCAGATGGCGCGCACGGGCATAGTAGCCGAGCCCCTCCCAGAGCTTGAGAACCGCCGCCTGCGGCGCATCGGCCAGAGTCGCCGGATCGGGGAAGGCTGACAGAAAACGGTGGTAGTAGGGAATGACGGTATCCACCTGGGTCTGCTGCAGCATCACTTCGGAGACCCAGATTCGATACGGATCTCTGGTTCGCCGCCATGGCAGATCGCGCTTCTCGCGACGATACCAGGTCAGCAGCCGGTGTCGAATCGTTTCAGTTGCCGGCTTCAAGAAATTTCCCTCCAGGCCGATAATGCCACTGTTTCACTGCTCGACAAGGCGACTTCCGCACACCCCGCATCCGGCGTGACGACCCCCGCCGGACCCATGCGCGGGGTGAGGTGCAATAGAATAATGGATGCCACTCTGGAGAACACGTTCATGGCTCAGATAGATCCGCAAGACTTTATCAAGGAACTCCGCTTCGACATCAAGGAAAAAGACGCCCTCAAGGCCAAACTCGTGCTTTCCCACCTGGACAAGGTGGATACCGCGACGCAGAAGATGGCGCTCTTCGAGCTGAGCCGGGCCGAGGATCAGTTCGCCATTCCCCTCATCGTCGAGGTGCTCGTGCGCAAGCCGGACTTGGCCGATGCCTTTCCGGCCCTCAAGGAAACGCTGTATGCCAAGGCCCTGGACCATCCCCAGACCTTCATCGATCTGCTGATGCGCGAGATGAACCGCGAGGTGCGTCTGGTCTTGGTGGCGGTGGCCGCCGAGATCCGCCTCGAAGAAGCCCTGCCCGCCATCATGGGCATCCTCAACGAGGAACACGACGAAAAGATTCTCCAACGGGCCATCGTGGCCTTGGGGCAGATCGGCGACCCCAGCGTGACCACGGCGCTCTCCGAATACCTCTACTCCAACCATGTGGAATTGGTCATCGCCGCCATCGAGGCCCTGGGGCAGCTGGGCACACCGACGGCCTTCAAACGCCTCAGCGAGAAACTGGACGACGATCCCGATCTGGACTTGATGATCCTCAACGTCTTCCAGCAGTCCCCAGGCCCCGAGGCGCTGGAGAAGCTCAACGGATGTCTCTCTTCGCACCATGCCCACATCCGTAACGCGGCCAAACAGATTTTGATCCAGCTGGGCAGTCGGGCGGTCCCATCTCTCATGGAGAACCTCACCCAGGACGATCCCGATCTGTGCATTCACACGCTCAACGTCCTTGGCGATATCGGGGACGAGGCCGCCATTCCCGCCATTCGCAAGCTGCTGTTCAATGAGCCCAAAGATGCCAACGTGCGCTTCGCCGCATATGAGGTACTGGGCCGACTGCCGGTGCAAAAAGGCGCCATTACCCTGGCGGCAGGACTCCACGACGCCGTACCCAATGTACGGACCGCCGCGGCTACGGCCATCGACAACAATTATGCGCCGGTATTGGCGGCCGGATTGAAGAACATGGTGCGGGAAACCTCCGAGGAGACGGACCAGATCGCCCAAGCCGTCATCGAGGGCGAGTGCGATCGTATCTTCCTCGGCCTGGTGGAGGCGCCCGCATTTCAGGAAACCATATTGCACATGCTCAAGGTGGACGCCCACGCAGCGATTCGCGATCATTTCGAAGTACTGCTGCGGGAAAACGGTCAAGCGGAGCTCGCCGACAGGTTGGGCAGCGGCGCGGCCGAGGCGGCCTCCCAGAAAGACGCTCTCACGGTCTTCGCCGTGGACGACTCGCGCATGATCCTCAACATCTACCGAAGTGTATTGCACAAGCTCGGGCTGGCACCCGAACTCTTTGAACTTCCCGCGGAGGCGATCGAAAGGGTTCGCGAGATGCGGCCCGACGTCATCCTCACCGATCTCAACATGCCCGAGATCAGCGGGATCGAGCTCACCCGCCAGGTACGTCAGTGGTTCAGCGCCGAGCAGATGCCCATCGTCATGGTGACCACCCAGAATGAGTCCCAGGACAATGAGGCCGCCATCGCGGCCGGGGTCAACCGCATCCTCCACAAGCCCTTTACCGAAACAACCATCGGTCAGGCCCTGGCGTCGGTTGGGGTCGCCGTTGCAAATGGATGAGGCGCCTGGCGGGACCCGCCGGTAAGGCCGAAACCGTTGCCGCCGCTGCAGGGGATCAGCCCTTGGGGCAGCTGTAGCCTCGGATGGGGGAGATGATGGTGTGGCCTTGCTGACCGATGCAGCGGCGGTGCCGGTTCAGTGGCCGCCGCACAGCTCAATGGTCTTGGTCAGGGCCGTCATGTGGGCTTTTTCGGCTTGCGCCAGTTGGAGGAAGGCCTCGCGGATGGCCGCGTCCGGGCCGTTGTCAGCGATGGTGCGATAGAGGTCGTAGGCGGCGTATTCGATCCGCAAGGCCATCTCAATGAATGGCAGGCAGGCGTCCGCTGCCAGTCGGTCAAGCGCATCCAGCACTTCCGCCAGCTCGGCGCCGCCCTCAAGGATCTCGCCCGTCAAGTCGGCGTAGATCGTCCCAAACGCCGTGTCCTCACCTGTTTCCCGTTGCCAGAAGCCATGGATGGTGCGGGCATGGGCCACCTCCGCCGTGGCCAGTCGGGCAAAGGTCGCGCTGAATGGCGCTGCTGGAAACGCTTTGGTCACGTGTTCATAAAAGCGTTGGGCGCCCTTCTCCAGGTTCATGGCCAGGTGCAGCCGTTCACCGGTGCCCTCCACGGCGTCGAAAAGATGCCAGCGCGGGGCGCCTTCGATGCGGTAACCGTTCCAGGCCACCATGCCGCCCCGGATATTGTAAATGCTGGCATTGCAGACCTCCTCTTCCAGCGTCAGCACTGCCGCCGCGGCGGAGCGCCCGCCGCTCTGGCAGTAGAAGATGATGTCCCGATCTGATGGTAACTCGTAGAGCCGCGGTACCAGCTCCATGATGGGCAGCAGGCGGGCACCGGGAATGTGTCCCTCCACGTACTCTTCCGGCTGACGAACGTCGATGAGGAGATAATCGCTCTCCGGGCGCTCCGCCATATAGCTGCGCAGCTCTTCCGCACTGATCTCGCTGATATTCTCGGCCGGCATCCGCTCTCTCCTTCCGCTCTGCGATCCGCTCTCCGTCCATACGGTGGGCTGATGCGTTCTCAAGGGTCGTCGGGATTTGTACTGCAGATTGTCCCCAGTTTCAATCCAGGCGCTCACGGTGATGGTAGGCCGGCAGGGTTTTGAGACGGTCGTCGCGCACCGGTCTCCCAACCGTGAAATGATAGAGGCTCTGAAACGCGCGGTCTTGCAATCCCAGTAGGTTGTGCATGGCGTCGTCGAAGAAACAGCCGATGCCGGTGCCCCGAAAGCCCTGGGCTTCGGCCTCCAAGTAGAGCAGCTGGCCCACCAGACCCGCTTCCCAGAACAGGGCGCGGTAGCGCTGCGGGGATGCCTTCAGGCATGGCTGGAATTGGGCCAGCATTCCCAGCGAAAAGGCGCCGTGACCGGCGATGGTCTGATCGCAGCTGATGTGCATGGCATCGCTGACGAAATCACCCGCCGTGAGCCGAAAGAGGGGCAGGGCCGGATCGGCGGCACGCCACCGAAAGGCAGGGTTGCAGGCGGCCTGAAGCCGCTCCTTGTGGGCCGGATGCCGGCAGAGGGCGTAAAGCCCGCTGGCAAGGCCGGACACCCGATGAACGAAGAGAAACAGGTGCAGATTGGGTGCATCGATGCCGACGGCGAAGGGCGGGCTCTCCAGCCGGGGAAGGGTACGTTGCAGGATGGCCCTAAAGGCGATCAGGGGCATGGTCTGACGCGGTTGATAGGACACGGCGCTGCGTCGCCGACGAATGACGGCCGCGGCCTGCCCCGTCGGCGCTTTCGGTGTGTCCGGCCAGGTCGGTTCCCTTTCAGCGGCAGACCCCACCCACGGCACAGTGCCAATCTGCCGGGATATGCGGTCGATGCCGTGCCAGTGCTCGTGGTCCTGGCTGAGCCGATTGGGCCTTCCCTGCAAGTTCAGGCGGGGCAACAGGCGCCGCAGGGCCGCCGCGTCAATCTGCGGTAGGGCTCGTGTGACCGGCCCCAGGTGGCAGAGGCATTCGGCGTGCTCCTGCTCCGCCGCTGGCAGTTGGTCATGGGGGAGCCCCAGCAGAGCGCCCAAATCGGCCTGGTGGACCCCATCCACCAAGCGGCAATGCCACGCCTGCAGTCGCGCGGCCAGGGAGAGGCCGGCCAGTGCATGGCCCAGATCCAGCTGGCAGTAGCGGTAGGCCCGCAGGCCATACTTCCAGGCTTCCCGCCAATAGATGCTGGTGAAGGCGATCCAGAGCCCCGGCGTCGGGAGGGCCGCTTCAAAAGCGCCCGACGTCTCGGGACCGATCGCCAGGCGGCATTCCAGGGCGTGCGCCAGAGGGGCGTAGTGGTAAACGCCGGGGGGCAGGTCCGTTTCTGGATGAATGGCATTGGTCGGGCAATAGATCACATAGGCTTCGGTGGGGTGGAGGTTGCCGCTGGAGGGCGCCATTCGGAGGGCCCAGCGGCTGGCGCCGCTGGTCTTCCAGGCGGATAGGCCCAGCGAGAGTTCCAGCACGGCGCCGAGCGTCGCCAAGGTGACAGGCGCTGCTGGCTGGGGCGGGGGGCTGAAGAGGGCCCCGTAGGCGAGATCGGGGTCCGTTGTCAGGAGCGGGAGCGGCAGGGTTTCGCAGTCTTGGTACCACCGAAAGGGCTGGGGTTGATTGGCCCAGTCCATGTAGCCCAGGGAGGGCGCCATGCGGCCCACATGGTGCTTGCTCTCCTCGTGATAGCCCAAAACGGCCGCCGATCGTTCGGCCGTCGTCTCATCCAGTGGCGGCGGGTGGTTCCCCATTCAATTCCCGATCGCTCCCTTTCTGGCCCTTCGCCACACGGCCATCGATGCCCGGACGGCGACGTTACCCGAACGGCGACTTCGCTCGGACGGCGACCTCGCTCGGACGGCGACCCCATCTGCTGGATGCAGCACCCGTCCGCTGATGTGTCCCACGCAAAGCGCGTCCCATCGGCCAGCCTTGCCGCTGGGGACCGATTTCGCATCCACCCTCAATCCAACGGGATCAATTCAGAATACTGCGCAGTGCGCTCTCCATCTCTGAATGGGTGAACGTGAAGCCGGCCTGCGTCAACTGATCCGGGATCACCCGTTGACTGG
>JASJCL010000153.1 GCA_030066015.1 Desulfosarcinaceae bacterium
GGCGCCCCGGCCCTCTGGGCCATGGGCTACACCGGTGAAGGCGTGGTGGTGGCCAGCATGGATTCGGGGGTGGATGTGACCCATCCGGACCTCACTGCCAGTTGGCGGGGCGGCGCGAACTCCTGGTTCGACGCTTTCGACACCACCACCACTGTTCCCCGCGACGGAGACGGACACGGCACGGCCACCATGAGCCTCATCGTGGGTGGCAATGCTGGTGGCACCTACATCGGGGTGGCGCCCGGCGCCCGCTGGATCGCCGCCAAGGTGTTTGATGACAATCGTCAGGCCACCACCACCACCTTGCACGAGGGATTCCAATGGCTGCTCGACCCTGATGGCGATCCCGACACCCACGACGCCCCCGACATGGTCAACAACTCCTGGGTGATCGAGCGTGTTGATCAGTGCGATACCGAGTTCGAGGCCGACATCCAGGCTCTCAGGAGTTTGGGTGTCGCCGTGGTGTTCTCGGCCGGTAATTACGGCCCCGGCATCGCCACTAGCGTCAGCCCGGCCAACTACAACGACAGTTTCAGCGTGGGGGCGGTGGACGACAGCCTCGTGGTACCTAACTTCAGCAGCCGCGGGCCTTCGGCCTGTTCGGGTCAGGTGTACCCGGATGTGGTGGCGCCGGGCACCAGCAACGGACCGCTCACCTTTGGGGTGAAGACGGCGTACAAATTCGGCACCTACCTCTACCAGGAGGGTACCAGTTTCGCCGCCCCCCACGTGGCCGGCGCCATGGCCCTCCTCATCGACGCCTATCCCACTGCCCCGGTGCACAAAGTGGAGGCCGCCATCAGAAGAGGGGCCCTCGATCTCGGTGCGGCGGGCCCGGACGATGATTCCGGCCACGGCATGCTGGACATCGTGGTCGCCTTTGAAGAACTGTTTCAAACTCAGGGCGGGCCGGACAGCGATGGTGACGGTGTTCCCGACACCAACGACAATTGCATCGAGGTGGCCAATCCCGATCAGCTAGACACCAATGGCGATGGCTACGGCAACCGCTGTGATACCGATCTGAACAATGACGGTATGACCGATTTCGACGACTTTGATATCTTTAGGAGCGTATTTGGTAGCAGTGATCCAGATGCCGACTTCAACGGCGATGGTTTGGTGAATACCAGAGATTTTCTGATATTTCGCGCCTTCTTCAACAAACCGCCTGGCCCATCCGGTCTAGTGCCGTGAGGGCCAGAGTGCTGCAAAATTGACAACGCCGAAACGCGTCTGCTACGCGTGTTTCTGTAAGCGTGTTTGAGGAGAGCTCATGCCCCTAAAGACGTATGATAGGTTGACCTTTTCATGGTTGGCCGTAATATCCCTGATATTGTTCTTGTCACTAGTCGGCTGTGGATCTCAGAGTAGTAATGTACATCGGCAAATGGCGGCAGTGGACGATCACCTCGCCGTCCACGGTATCCGTTTCGAGAGCCTGCGTCTGATCGGTGGCGATCATTTTGTGGATTTCCGGTTCCGGGTCCTCGATGCCGACAAGGCGGCCAGTATGCTGGACCGCAAGCAAGACGCCTATCTGCTCCACGAGCCGACGGACCTCGCCTTCAGCGTTCCCATGACCAAGGTGGGCCCTCTGCGCGCTTCGGCCGTCGGGCCCAAGCCGGGCCGCACCTATGTGATCCTCTTCGCCAACCGCAACAAGATCATCCAGGAAAACGACCCGGTGCAGATCGTCATCGGCGACATCAAGACCGAGGGATTGCGTATCGGCATGGCGCGGCCGGACACGGAGCCGCGCACACCGGCCCAGGAGGAGAAGTGGCAGACGGCCCGCCGCGAATTTTTGCGGACCTACACGGAGTGCAGTCGCGCCTGCGCCAAGGACCAGGTGTGCCAGCAGCAGTGCCGCCGCACCTACGACACCGCGCTCAGCGAGGCCTATCTGGAGTACATCGCCAATTGAAAACAGTTCCCTATACTAGCAAGGGATGTAGTGTGGATCGAATCCTGAAACCAAGCATGTTACTGAAGGAGGAGGATGATGCGGAGAAATGGCTGGACGTTGATGACCCTGTTGTGTTTGGCGGCCGCCCTGGTGCTGTCTCCCTTGATCGATGCACCAAAAGCGTGGGCCCAGGACGATATTGCTGCCCACAAGGCCTGTCCGTACTGCGGCATGGATCGGCACAAGTTCGCCCACTCGCGAATGCTGATTACCTATGATGACGGCGTGGATATGGGTTACTGCTCCATGCGTTGCGCAGCGGTGGATATGTCACTAAATATTGATCGAGCTCCCAAAGTCATCCAGGTAGGCGATTTCAACACCAAAGCCCTGATCGACGCCGAGAGCGCCCATTGGGTGCTGGGCGGCAAAAAGATGAGGGTGATGACCAAACGGGCCAAGTGGGCCTTTGCCGAGAAGGCGGACGCGGAGGCCTTCATCAAAGCCAATGGCGGCGAACTGGTGGATTTTGAAACCGCCATGAAAGCGGCCTATACCGACCTTTATGAAGACAATCGCATGATCCGCGAAAAGCGCAAGATGAAGCGCATGAAGATGAAGCAGAAGTCCTGATCGCGGTGCAACTGACACAAAGGCCTCCGCGTGCGCGGAGGCCTTTCTCATCTGAGTTGGTGGCGTCTATGCATCTGAAGATATGCGGCCTTTTGGTCGCCATCCTTTTTCTGATCCGCATCCCTGCAGTGGCGGCCGACGTGACACCGACGGAGCCGGCCAAGGCAGACAAATGCCCGGTGTGCGGGATGTTCGTGGCCCGCTATCCCGATTGGAAGGCCCAGGTGGTGTTCCAGGACGGCAGTGTCGACCATTTCGACGGGGCCAAGGACATGTTCAAATACCGCTTCGATCTGCCCCGCTACCGCCCCCAGCAGCGCGAAGACACCATCGTGGCGATCTTTGTCACCGAGTACTATAGTATGGAATTTATCGACGCCCGCCAGGCCTGGTACGTTATCGGCAGCGATGTCTACGGTCCCATGGGCCACGAGTTGATTCCGTTCAGCTCCGAAGCCGACGCCCGGGCCTTTCTACAGGATCACAAGGGCAGAGAGATCCTGCGCTATCCCCAGGTATCGCCCTACGTCATTCGGCAGTTGGATCCCTGATATGCTGCGCCCCTCGACCCTCTGGCTGGCCCTCCTGCTGACCCTTGCGGCGGCGGGACTAACGTTTGGGATCGGCCATTCAAGAAGCATCGCTTCCGAAGATCGCGCCCGTTTGGCCGCCATGGCAGAGCAGGCGGCCCGCCTGGATCTCACCGATCTATGTCTCTTCACCGAAGCGGCCTACACGCGCCATCCCAGCCAGGCCGACTACCACGCCGCTTTCCAGAACCACCCGATGGCCCTGGAGCATTTCCCCTCCGGCGCCCTGGTCCAGCCCCCTCCCCTGCTACGCTCGCCCCTGGTTCAATGGAGTTCCGCCCATGCAGTGGATTAACCGCCAGCGCTACCTGCTCGACTTCACCCTGCACGCCTTGTGGCGCCGGCGCTGGAAGCACCTGGCCCTATTGACGGTCTACAGCGCGATGGTATTTCTGATCGCCTCCATCCTCTTCTTCGGTGACAGCCTCCGACGGGACGCGGCGGTCCTATTGAAAGATTCCCCCGAACTGATCGTTCAACGCCTGATGGCCGGTCGGCAGGACCTGGTCCCCATGGCCTACATGGAGAAAATCGATGGGATCCGCGGGTTGGGGAAGGTGCGCCCCCGCCTCTGGGGATACTACTACCACCCCGCATCGCGGGCCACCTACACTCTGATGGTGCCGCCCGAGGTCACCTGGAGCGAGGCGGCGGTCAAGATCGGCAACGGGGTGCGGCGCACCTGGCAGGGGATCCGCGACAATCAGCTCTATTTTCAGACCCACGCCGGCGACAGCCTGGCCCTGACCATCGCGGAGAGCTTCTGCGGCGAGACCGAACTCATGACGGCCGACCTGATCCTCATGTCGGAGAGCGCCTTTCGGCGCATCACCGGCATGCCGACGGGGTATGCCACCGACCTGGTGGCCCGGGTGCGCAACCGTCAGGAAACCCGTACCATCGCCGCGAAGGTGATCGAGCTGCTGCCCGACACGCGCCCCATACTGCGGGAAGAGATCCAACGCACCTACGACACCATCTTCGACTGGCGCAGCGGATATGTCCTGGTGGCCATCTGCGGGGCGGTTCTGGCCTTTTTTATCTTCGCCTGGGACAAGGCCACCGGTCTGAACGCCGAGGAGCGCGCCGAAATCGGCATTCTCAAGGGCGTGGGCTGGGAGACGACCGACGTGCTGCATATGAAAATCTGGGAAGGGTTGGCGATCTCTCTGAGCGCCTATCTGATCGGGGTCTTGGCGGCCTACCTGCATGTCTATCTGGCCGACGCGCCCCTCTTCGCGCATGCCCTCAAGGGGTGGTCGGTGCTCTACCCCCACTATCGCCTCAGTCCGGTCTTCAACGCCAACACCCTGAGCGTCCTCTTCTGCTGCACCGTGATGCCCTATACCCTGGTGACCTTGCTACCCACGTGGCGCGTCGCCATCACCGATCCGGACGCCGTGATGCGCCAGATCTGAACCGGCGGCCGGTTTCCGCCGGCCGCGATGATCCGCCAGACGGGCGGGAAGCGAGAATGGGAAGCGTGTTCCCGGAGATGATCGAACTTCAGGAGATCGGGAAAACCTACCGCCAGGGCGGCCGGCAGGTGACGGCCCTGCACCCGGTGCGGTTGTCCCTGCCCAAGGGCGGGTTGACGGTGGTGCGGGGTCCCAGCGGCTCCGGCAAAACCACCCTCCTGAGCATCATCGGTCTCATGTGCCGCCCCACCACCGGGCGCATGTTCATTGAGGGCAGTGAAACCACCAGCCTGCCGGAGCACTTCGCCGCCCGCCTGCGCCGCAAGAGCTTCGGATTCGTTTTCCAGAATTACAACCTGATCCGGGGCTTGTCGGTGCTGCACAACACCATGATCCCCGCCTTTCCCGAGGCCCCCCCCTATGGGCAGCTGCGCGAGCGTGCCCTATCGCTGCTTGATCGGCTGGCAGTGGCGGAAAAGGCCCATCAGCCCGTGGCGGCGCTCTCCGGCGGCGAGTTGCAGCGGGTGGCCATCGCCCGCGCCCTGATCAACCAGCCGCAAATTCTGATCGCCGACGAACCCACGGCCCATCTGGACACACCGCTGGCGGAGCGATTTCTGGC
>JASJCL010000088.1 GCA_030066015.1 Desulfosarcinaceae bacterium
CTTTTCGTTGAAATGGTGATGATTGGCGGCGCCAACAACCAACGCTGTGCCAATCTTGCGCTGCATTGCGCGCCTCACACTGCTGTCAGCAACTCTTCGTTGAAATGGTGATAATTGGCGGCGCCAATAACTGATGCTGTGCCAATTATGTGCTCGAATGCCGGCTGCCGCCTGCCCATATCCCCTCCTTGCTGATCAGCTTCTGCTTCACCCCCTTGGTTTTGGTGCGGGCGCTGACGTCATGATCCATCTCAGTCGCCCAATCCCACGACGTCCGCGAACTCCTCCGCCGCAAAGGTCGACAGGGGCGGCGGTTCATCGAGGTGACGGCCCGCCTCGTAGTCAAACCCCGTTTGGGTACACAGGGCCACGGTGCGAAAGAGTTCCATCAGCGGGATTTCATTGGGGCAGGCGTTGCTGCACTGGCCACAGCCCACGCAGGCAGTGCTCACGTGGGCCAACCGCGTGAGGTGGTAGAAAAGAGTGTCCGTGGGCATGCGAATCGCCCCCCTGCGTCGTGCCCAGCCCAGATACTGGGCAGAGGGATGATCAAAGACATCGGTGGTGAAGACACAGGTGCGGCAGTAGCAGACGGGACACGCCACTCGGCAGTTGTAGCAGTTAACGCAGGTTGCCAGGTAGTCGGCCAGTCTGCTGAGATCTCCGGTAGCTGCCCGGGTGGCCGCGAACATGGCATCGCGGGCGGCGGTGCGCGCCCGAATCAGTTTTTCGATCGCCTTAGAGCGATCTTTCGGAGCCTCGGTGGAAGGCAACGCCAGGGCATTGAGAAGTGCCCCACCCTTCTCCGAGCGAGCCTCCACCAGCAGCCGATTATCAAGGTCAACGCCCAGCAGACCGATTGTCAGATCGGCCATTTCGGCGGTGGGATGCTCACAGACCTTGCAGGCCGGCGCCAGCATTTCCAGTTCGCCGCTATCCCCCGACGTCAGTGCCTCTTGAATGAAGGTGGCGGTGTACGACCGATCGCGGCGGCCCCCTGCGGTGCGCGCAGTGCGATTTTCCACAGCCCCCAGACAATCCGCCGAGATGATAAAAAGAGACGCTGGATCGCCCTGTTTGAGCTTGACCAATTCTACGAAGGCACGCACCTCGCAGGGCCGCATGAAGGCGGCCACACGCCCCCCCGGTGGTGTGCGGCTCAGACGGGCTGCGTGGCGGGCACCGTTGAGTGGATAGATGGGCGAGAGGGGGTCCAGGCCGCACACCGCTTCGGGATCGCAGATGAGGGTCGGCATGACCCAGTCACACTCGGCCTGGTAGCAAGGCGCCAAAAGGGCGTCCACCAGCGCCAATTCGAGGAGCCGACGCCCCAGTGAATCGAAGGCGCTCAGATAGTCGTTATCCTCTACGCTGAAATAGGCCGTTGTCTTCATTTATGACCCTCCATCCCGTTCAACCCTTCGACCGGGTATCCATCTGCAGTCTGCGTTATGGTTTCCGTCCAATAACCTCGCTGCCCGAACCGATGGCATCCCGTTGCAAGCGCCGGTTCTGAGGTCTCCATGAAGCGTGCTCCGAAGCCACTCCCTGCGGCCCCAGGGCCTTCAGGTCGTTCACCAGCCGCTGCATCACCTCGGCGAACTGGATCCCGTCGCTGGCGCCGATCCAGGTGAGTCGCAGGCGCTGGGGGGCGATGCTGAAATGGGTCAGCAGTTCGCGCAGAAGCTTGACCCGCCGGCGGGCCTTGTAGTTACCATTGATGTAGTGACAGTCCCCCGGGTGGCAGCCGCTGATGAGGACCCCGTCAGCACCTTCCAGAAAGGCCTTTAGAACGAACTGGGGGTCCACCATGCCAGTGCACATGACGCGGATGAGGCGCACGTTTTGGGGGTAGGCGAGGCGTGCGGTACCCGCCAAGTCGGCGGCGGTATAGGTGCACCAATTGCACACGAAGGCAATGAGGGTGGGATCGAAATCCGTTACGCTGTCAGGCATGGCGACGCTCCTCTGGCTGGAGGGGTGCATTTTCGGCACCGCTACTGGGAAAATGGGCAGCGGCTTCCCGATCCTTGGCGGGGAGGTCTCGCTTCTGTGAAACAAGGGCGTCCATCAGCCCATCGATTTCGGCGTACATCTGTCGGTTCGTGAAGTGGCGGCTGGCGGCGGCCCCGTTGGGACAGAAACCTGAACAGCTGCCGCAGCCCTTGCAGAGCGCCGGGTTGACCTCGGAGACCATCCGGCGTGGGTTGTAGGTGATTGCCCCGTACGCACACAGGTCGATGCAGACTTGGCAGCCGCTGCACACATCGGGATCGATCCAGGAGACGGTGGGCGGCACGGCCACTTTACCGCGGGTGGCCAGGCTGAGGGCCTTGGCCGCAGCCCCCGACGCCTGGGCGACGGTGTCGGGAATATCCATGGGTTTCTGGCAGCAACCGGCCAGGAAGACCCCATCCGTGGCGGTATTGAGGGGTCCCAGTTTGGGGTGCTCCTCGAGGAAGAAGCCGTCGGCCCCCTGGTTCACCCCAAAAATGCGTCCCACCTGAGCGGCGTCGCTTCTGGCCTCCATAGCGGTGCAGAGGATGACCATCTCCACCGGGACGCGAATGGCTCTTCCGAGGAGCGTGTCCTCGGCGATACAGACGAGGTGTCCCTCCTCCGCCTTGGTTCGGGCATGGGCGCTGACTTCGGCCACCTTGCCACGAATGAAGAGCGTCCCCTCCTCCTGGCAGCGCTGGTAGAATTCCTCGTAACCCTCGCCGAAACAACGCATGTCGATGTAAAAGTCGTAGACCCGGGTGGCGTGGCCCACCTTCTCCTTGATGAGGTGGGTGTACTTGAGGGCGTACATACAGCAGACCCGAGAACAATACGGGTGGTGGTTTCGGTCGCGGCTACCGATGCAGTGCAGCAGGGCCACGCTGTCCGGCGGACGGGTGAAATCGCCCTTGGCGTCCCGGAGGAGGATTTGGCCACCGGTGGGACCGGTGGCGTTGCTGAGCCGCTCAAACTCCAGGGCGGTGAAGACATTGGGGAAAATGCCGTAGCCGTATGGCGTTAAGGGCGTCGGGTCGAGGAGGCCGTACCCGGTGGCCAGGATAATGCTGCCCACTTGTACCGTCTCCGTCTGGACCGACATGGTGTGGTCGATTGCCTGGACCTCGCAAATGTCTGTACAGGCCATGCATTCGCAGCAGGCCCCGCAGTTGAGGCAGCGCTCGGCCTCCGCCTTGGCCTGGTCGGGTGCCAGCCCCTTCTCCACCTCGGCAAAACTGGTGCACCGTTCGGCAACCGGCAGACGGGCCTCGACGGCCCGGTCGATGGCGGGCAGACCGGTATCAACAGGGTCCCAGTCAGGGGTGTGAGATGCGTCAGTGCGCTGGTCTTGGGGCGTCGGCAGGGCCCGATCCTGAAGAAAGGCATCCATGGCCGCCACTACACGATGGGCGGCGCCGACGGCCTCAATGACCGTGGCGGGTCCTGTGACGGCGTCACCGGCGGCAAAGACATGGGGCAGATTGGACTGGCCAGTATCGGGCGCGACCCGCAGACTGCCCTGCGGCGTCAACGCCAGTCCCTGTTTGGCGAGGATCTCCTGCCCGGCCACCATCTGGCCGATGGCGGGGACCACCAGATCACACTCCAGAATGAATTGGCTCCCATCCACCGGCACGGGGCGGTGGCGCCCGCTGGCGTCGGGATGCCCCAGCTCGGTACGCAAGCATTCGAGACCCACAACCCGCCCCGCCGAGCTAACCAGCCCCACGGGCACCGTCAGGCAGCGAAACACGATGCCCTCCTCCCGGGCGGCCTGAATCTCCTCTGGGTACGCCGGCATCTCACCAACTGAGCGTCGGTAGACGATCTGAACGCTTCGGGCACCGAGTCGGATCAGCATGCGGGCGGCATCCACGGCCACATTGCCACCGCCGATGACGGCCACCCTTCGGGCGGCGTAGGCGTTTTTTCGAAACGCTAGGCCTCCGATGTTGGCATCTCTCAGAAAGGTCACCGCATCCACTAAACCGACGAGGGTATTCTCCCCGGGCAATCCGAGGCGCATGGCATCGTGGGCACCGAGACCCAGGAAAACAGCTTCGAAGCCGTCGGCCGCAAGCGTCTCCAAATCGATATTCTCGCCGAAGCGCAGGCCTGTGCGAACCGTAATGCCCAGGTCGAGAATGGCCTGGATCTCAGCGTCAAGCAGATCTGGCGGCAGGCGGTAGTCGGGAATGCCCACCCGCAGCATACCGCCGAGGCGGTTCAAGGCCTCGAAGATCGTCACCGGATAGCCCTTGAGGCGCAGGTAAGCAGCCACGGATAGACCTGACGGACCGCTGCCGATGACGGCGACGGGTTTTGCATTTTCCGGCTTCGTCGGCCTTGGCCAGGGAACTTCTCCGGCCTGATCGGCAGCGAAGCGCTTGAGGGCCCGGATGGCCAGTGGTGCGTCCACCTCGCTGCGGCGACAGCTATTTTCGCAGGGGTGGGGACAGACCCGGCCCAGCACCCCGGGCAGGGGTAAACGCTGACGAATGAGCTGGAGGGCTTGTTCATAACGTTCTTTGCGTATGAGCTGAACATAGCCCTGAACATTGACCCCCGCAGGGCAGGTCCCTACGCAGGGCGCACGGTCCCGCTTCTCGATATTGAAGGTGATGGGAATCGACTGGGGAAACGCCCGCCCGATCGCCTTGCGGGTTCCCATACCCTCATCCCAGGAATTGGGCAGGCTGACCGGGCACGCCCCGGCGCATTCGCCGCAGCCGGTGCACTTGGCGGCATCCACGTAGCGGGGCTGCTTGCGAACGGTGACCGTGTAATTGCCGATGAAGCCGCTGACATCGGTCACCTCGCTGAGGGAGAAGAGCTCGATGTTGGGCGACTGCGCCACCTCCACCATTTTAGGCGTGCCGATGCAGGCCGCGCAGTCCAGGGTGGGGAAGGTTTTGTCGAACTGGAGCATGTGGCCACCGATGGTGGTGTCCCTTTCGACCAGATAGACGTGGTGTCCAGCGGCGCCGATATCCAAGGCCGCCTGCATGCCGGCGATGCCGCCGCCCACTACCATGACGTTGGGGTTAACACTGGCCTCGCGGGTGGTCAGCGGCTCGTGGTAGATCACACGGCTGAGGGCCGCCGCCACCAGGGATTTGGCCTTCGCGGTGGCGGCATCCGCATCGACCGTGACCCAAGAGACTTGCTCCCGCACCGAGGCCATCTGGAAGTAATAGGGGTTGAGGCCGGCCCGCTCGCAGGTCTGCATGAAAGTTTTGGCGTGCAGGCGGGGCGAGCAGGAGGCCACGACGACACGGTTCAACCGCAGTTCAGCGATGTCGGCTTCGATCATTGCCTGCCCGGGATCGCTGCACATGAACTTGTAGTCGCGGGCCACGGTGACATGTGAAAGGGTGCGGGCAAAGGCAGCCACCTCCTCCACGCGCACCTTGGCGGCAATATTGATACCGCAGTGACACACGTAACAACCGATTCTTACCGACATGCTTCACTCCTGTTATTTCACAGGACCTTTCGACACGGGAGTGTCCAACCCGGGGCACAGGCGACCCACCGTTTCCAGCAAGGTTTCCGCCTCCGGCGGCCGGTTCAGATAGGCGTCGGGACCCGGGATGTGCGGGTCGCCGCAATCCTTACGGAACACGTGATAATGATTGAGGGTTTTGGGATCCAGTCGCGATAGCACGACAACGGGCACCTGGTACAAGTGTCTGTCGGTTCTGAGATGATGAAACAATTGCAGCCCCCTTCCGACGGGCAGCAACGCGTCGAGGACGATGAGGTCGGGGTGCCATCGACGGGCCTGCGCCAAACCCTCTTCACGGCTGCCCGCCTCAATGACGTCAAAGCCACCCGCGTTGAGGAGATTGCAGAGGTAGATGCGCATGTCCAAGTCGGCATCCACCACAAGGATGCGTGACTTTGCCGGGTCTGGTCCCACTCAGGCCTCCCGAGCTGCTTCCGCTTGCCCTTGGCGCGCCCGCTCGATCCCGGTCCGATAGCGGGTGTGCGGAGGGCCGCCACTGGGCAGATGACTGCTGCAACGGCGTTACTGTAATGGCATTGCGCCCTTTAGAGACCACTTCAGCACAGGATATGCCACAATGACGATAAAACAGTTAAGATATTGTAATTGTTTATTATAAATACTTATTCTGGGATGGGCTTCAGGGGAAGCAAGGGGTGTTGCAGGCAAGAGTGCAACTGGGCATGGCGGTTATCTTGTGGCCAATTAGCTGAAAATCAACAATTTATGAACATGCAACGTTGCAACGCAACATGCAACGTTGCATCGGGAATGGATCGGGTCGTTGCCGTCGCTTCTCCCTGTTTTTACAAACGATTTGCAATGGCGTGGCCTTGGGAAGCGGCGCCGTTGTCCGCCGTCGGCAGGCAGACGACGAAGCGGGTGCCGCCGTCGGAGGGTACCTCGACCCGGAGATGACCATTGTGGTTCTCTGTGATGATAAAGTAGGAGACGCTCAGGCCCAGGCCGGTGCCGACGCCCACCGGCTTGGTAGTGAAAAAGGGCTCAAACACACGCCGACGGGTGGCGTCGTCCATGCCGGGGCCGTTGTCCTCGATCTCGACACACACCATATCCGCAAGACAGCGTACCCGCAGGATGAAGCGCGCGTTCTGGGCCGACGCGCTGCTTTGCATCGCCTCAGCCCCGTTGCGCAGGATGTTGAGAAAGACCTGTTGAATCATCTGTTTTTCACAGGGAATCAAGGGCAGATCGGGTTCATATTCCTTGACGATCCTAATAAGGCGGAAATCGTACTTTCGCTTGAGGTCGTAGTCGGTGGAAGCCAGTTCGAGCGCGGTGTCCAGAAGTTCGGCCATATTCTGGGAGGACCATTGATCGTCCCGTTTTCGGGCGAAACTGAGCATGTTCTGGACAATGGTGGCCGCACGATGGCCCTCTGTATGGATGGTGGTGAGCATCTCGGGAATCCCCCGGGCGTTCATATAGGCCTCTACGGCCGCAATGGTGGTGCCGCAACTCTCGGCCGCCGCGATGTTGGCGGGCAGATCGGCCGTGAGGCGCTGTTTGACCACACTGACAGACTGCATCATACCGGCCAGCGGGTTGTTGATCTCGTGCGCCATACCGGCGGCCAATCCGCCCACCGATAGCATCTTTTCGCTCTGCACGAGGGTATCCTCCATGCGCACCCGATCGGTGACATCGTCGAGCCGGATAACGGCGCCTTTGTCGCCGTCGACTTCCAGCGGAAAGATGGTGAGATCCTCGTAGTGCGTCTCGCCGTCAATCTGCCGCGGAAGTTTGGCGTCGCGACGGATGCGGTTTTCGGTCATGGCCGCATGGATGCGATCCACCTTGGCGGTCAACCGGGGCAGCAACTCGACCAGCGGTTGGTTTAGGGCCTGGTAGACCGACACGCCGGTAGCTTCCTGGGCGGAGTGATTCCAGAGGGTGACGCGGCAGTTGATGTCCACGCCGACGAGCAGGGAGGGCATGGCGTCGATAATATTCCGCAGATAATTGCGCAGTCGCCGCATCTCCTTTTCGGTGCGTCGGCGCTCGGTAATGTCCTGGACAATGGAGGCGACACCGATAATCGCCCCGTCGCCGCCTTCCAGCGCCGTATTGCGCCACTCACAGGTGCGCACGATACCGCTCTTGGTGATGTTGTCGCTGATCAGACTGCTGCTGCCGGTTTGACGCATCAGCGCTTGCCAAGCGGCATCCACATCCGCCTGGGTGTGTTCCGGGACGATGAGCTCGTGGGCCGCTTTGCCCAATGCCTCTTGCCGTGAATAACCGAAGATGGTTTCAGCGGCAGGATTCCACTCGATCACCCGAAAATCCAGATCCCAATCGATGAGCCCCACCAGGGTTTGCTGTCGGTGGGCGGTGAGGCGCTGAGAGATCTTGACAGCCCGCTCCTCCGCCGAGCGTCGTTCGGTGATCTCCTGCTCCAATTCCAGGGTTCGCAGGCGAACCTTGTCCTCGAGGGTGCGGTTGGCGTCAAATAGTTTAAGAAATAGCCACACCACGGCCAACAGCAGCAACAGGCAGATGAAGATATAGATGTAGGTATAGGTGGTCTTCTGGAGCCAGGTCGCCTCGATGCTTCCGATCGGCGCACCTTCGTAGAAGATGGGCGCCTGAAGCGCCAGACGCTGCATCAATTTCATGGAGATCAGGAGCGTGTCCAGGCGGGTGGCCGGTGTGTGGGTGAGTTCCAGGAAGACGTAGCCCATATCATCACGAACCACCACCGATTCGTAATGGTTGGCCGATGCGGCCAGGCTCAGATAGGCGGTCGGGCTGGAGGGTTCGAGGTTCCACAGCGAGCGGCTGATAATGCTGGCGTGGTTGGCGATCTCCACCTGGGCGCGGGCCTGACTGCGACCTTGCTGGTAGCTGACCAACGCCACAAACCCCACCATGGTGAGTAGGAACACCAACAGAAAGAGGGGTTTGGTTTTCATGCCGCGGCCTTTGCCAGCAACCGGTTTACTTACCGCAACGAGCGGTTTCGTGGGGTGGCGTTAACCTGCCAACGCCAAGCGATCGGAATCTTGTACGCTCCTCCGTTGACGCTTTACTTCCCCTCGAAAGGCGCCATTATGGCACGAATGGTGCCGTCAGCCGCCATCGCCTGAATGGTGTCGTCGAAGGGGGGCAACAAGCGTGCGAAGGGAGAGTTCTTGCGAATCAACAGATGAAAGGGCATGGCGGCGAGGGAGACGCGGATGTCGAGGATCTCCTCGGTCAAATCCAGACGCCGGATGGCCGGCCAGGCCCCATGGGGCCATTCGATCACCAGATCCCCCCGCCCCGCCGCCAGCATCCGCCATACATTTTCCACTAGGTCGGTTTCATGGGTGACAATCCCTAAGCTGGCCACATGGGTTTGGTGCCAGGAATTCCCGCTATAGGTGACAACGGTGAACGAC
Source organism: Desulfosarcinaceae bacterium (assembly GCA_030066015.1). Classification (GTDB taxonomy): domain Bacteria; phylum Desulfobacterota; class Desulfobacteria; order Desulfobacterales; family Desulfosarcinaceae; genus JASJCL01. Next base: position 8,911 of record JASJCL010000088.1, read on the forward strand.
TTATCGCGGATGTCGGCGATGGTTTGGAGGTGCTGCATCTCCGTCAAGCGGGGATGGCCCTTCCGCGTAAAGAGGTGCAGGTCCTTCAAGTAAAACGGATTGGGGTGGGTGGCGGTGTAGTGTAGGCGCTCGGTTGTGGGGACCGTGAGGAGGGCGTCATCGATCCCGTTGCGCACATTTTGCTGGCAGCGCTTCCAGGGATATGCCGACCATTTCAAGGGGATCCCCATGCGTTGCTGCAGCGCTTCGGAGATGATCTCGAAGAAAAATCCCTGAAGCGGTTCTCCCGACGAACGGTAGTGAAAAGGAGGGAAATCGGTGTAAGCGATGCGCAGGGGGGCCTCGGCCCGAGCGGTCAAAGGGCACCAGAAGAGGAGGATGGCCGCCAGGATCGCCCAGGTGCCCCACCCCTTGCGTCCCGACAAAATAACCAGTCTGAACCCAACCTTCTGAAATAAATTCAAATGAACGCCCTCAGTCTAAGCAATTCGGTATCGCCTCCGCGGGATGACATGCAAGGGCGGCGCGCGAGAATGTCGTTTCTGTGTGCACTTATCATCAGAGATGCACAAGAAGTTCCGGCGGTTAGGTTAATATTTGGATATAAAAGATTATGCAGCATGTGGGCGGCGAGCGCAAGCGTAAGTATCTACCCCGCGTCCTCGTCCCCGCGTCCTCGTCCCCGCGTCCTCGTCCCCGAGGCCTCGTCCCTGCGTCCTCGTCACCAGGCGGTAGCGCCAGGATGCGCGGCAACAGCCCCACCAGCAACCGCTCCGGCTTGATGGGGACGATGCTGACCGATGGCCATTAAAGGGTCCTCAGCACAGCAGGCATTTGGCGATCCAAGAAGTGCCGCTATAGTCCTTGCTGGACACCGGCCACTTATTCCGAACGGTGGTCCGCCTATCGGTAGGCGCAATAAAATCGAAATCAGGTAAGCTGCATTCGCTACTGAATGTTATAGCGCTTCATCTTTCGCCAAAGCGTGGTGCGATCCATCCCCAGTGCCCGAGCGGTTTTGGCCCGGTGGCCATGGCACCTGTGGAGTTGCGCCCGAATCCGCGCCTTTTCAGCCGCCGTCTTGGCGGCCTCCTCCTTGGCGGCCTCCTCCTTGGAGACCCCCTCCTTGGAGGCCCCCTCCTGGGATGCTGCCGAAATGACGGTACTGCTCACTTGTCCGTTGCGTAGAGCGCCGCTTGCGATTCTTTCTGAGGCGGAACCGCGTGCGGTGCCGATGGGGAAACCCCTCTCGGCAGGAGGGCCTTCCTGAAGATAGGTGGGTAGATGACGCCGGCGAATAGACCCCTCCTGACAGAGGATGAGGGCGTGCTCGAGAATGTTCTCAAGCTCACGGACATTGCCCGGATAGCGATGGTTGAGCAGGTGATCGAGGGCGCCCCTCGAGATGGCCGGGAGCTGGCGGCCACGGGCGGCGCACAGCCGGCGGCTCACATGGCGGATCAGGAGGGGGAGATCGTCACGGCGCTCCACCAAGGGCGGCAGCTCCAAGCGCAGAACATTGAGGCGGTAGAAGAGATCTTCGCGAAAGAGCTGCTGCTGGACGAGCCCGTCTAGCCCCCGATTGGTGGCGGAGAGGATGCGAACGTCCACCTTGACGGTATGGCGGCTGCCCAACGGATAAAACTCTTTGTCCTCCAATACCCGAAGTAATTTGGCCTGCAGGTTGAGGGGCAGGTCGCCGATCTCGTCCAATAGGATGGTCCCCTCAGCCGCCAGTTGGAAACGGCCGGGTTTGTCTTTCACCGCACCGGTGAAGGCGCCTTTGACATAGCCGAAAAGTTCCGATTCGAGCAACTGCTCCGGTAGGGAGGCGCAATTGACCTTGATAAAGGCACGCCCCGCTCGCGGTGAGGCACCGTGAATCACCTTGGCCAAGAGATCCTTGCCCGTCCCCGTGGCCCCTTCTATGAGAACTGAGGCATCGCTATCGGCCACTACCGGCACCATCTCGAAGATGCGTTGCATGGCGGGACTCTTGCCGATCATGTCCCTGCAGGTATAGCGTCCTCGGATCGCCTGATCGAGTTGAACCTCGAGGGCCAGATCGCGGAAGGTGACCAAGCCGCCGACGACGGTCTCCTTCTCGTTGCGCAGAACCATGTAGTTGGCCCGGATGGGCACCCCCACCCCATCCCTGTCCAGCAAGCGTCCACGCGCTTGACGGTGAGAGCGGCCAGAGGTCATGGTGGCGTGCAAGATTTGAATCTCCGGCCGGTCGGCACCGCCAAAGAGCTGGGCCGCCGGGCGCCCCAGTACCCCTTGGCGATTGAAGCCGGTGATGCGCTCAGCGGTGGTGTTGAAAAAGGTTATCAGGCCGCCGCGGTTAACGGTGAAGACGGCCAGATCGAGGCTGTCCAGAATGATTTTTTGGCGGCGTGCTTCGTAATGGACACGATCCACCAGCTCCGTGATCGGTGTGTGGTCTTGAAGGATGGTCAGACAGCCCATCACCTGGCCCTCATTATCAAATAGCGGCGTGGCCATGCGGGTGATCAGGTGGTCGCTGTCGGTTTCGTCGGTCACCACCACGTCGGGGGTTTCGGTGGCGGTTCCATTTTGTATGGCGATCTGGCAATTTCCCAAACAGGGTACACCGGTGAAGACTTCACGGCAATCGAGTCCGGTCACCTCGGGACCTCGCAGACCGAGGAGTGCCTGGGCATTGTAATTGATGGCCGTTATCTGATGATCGGTGTTCACCGTGAAGGCACCGACGTTAAGTTCGTCCAATACCTCCAGCCATTGGTCGGAGCGGATGGCGCCGTGAATCATGGCGAGGCCTCCCGGTCGGCAGCGGTCAGCATCACCGGCAGCCAAATGCGAAAGGTGGTACCCTCAGGCCCGCTCTCTTCGACGGAGAGGCGCCCCCGGTGCCGCTCAATGATACCGAAGGAGGTGGACAGGCCCAAGCCCACGCCGGCGCCCTCCTGCTTGGTGGTGAAGAAGGGTTCAAAAATCAGGGGCCGGTTGGTCGGATCGATCCCCCTCCCTGTATCACGCACCTCGATAACCACTGCCTGCTCGGCCTTCCGGTGCGCTGCTGAAAGAAAAAGATCGCCGCCGTCGGGCATGGCGTCAATGGCGTTGAAGACCAGGTTGACCACACATTGTTGCAATTGGTTGGTGTCGCCCTCGACCGTGGGCAGCTGAGCGTCCCAGCGGCAGTGCAATTGAATGGCGTGCAATTCCAGCTTGTGCTGGCTGAGCAGGACGCAGCGCGACAGCATCTCGCTCAGATCGACGGGCTCACGGACCAGCGCCGACTTGCGCGAGAAGGCCAACAGGTTGGAAACGATCTTCGAACAGCGCTGGGTTTCATTGATCACCAGATCCAGGTAATTGTCGAATCTCTTCAGCGTTTCAGAATTACCTTTGCCCTCACTGGTGATGTGGGCCATGAGCTTCAGATAATTGAGCACGCCGGCCAGGGGGTTGTTGATCTCATGGGCGACGCTGGCGGCCAATCTGCCCAACGCCATCATCTTGTCCTGATGCAGCAGGCGGGCATGGTCGGCCATTTCCCGCTCCAAGCGGCGTAGCGCACGAAGGTCCCGCACAAAGCAGACCAGCCCCACCGGCTGATCCGCCTCGATCAGTTGCACCGCGCTGAGCTGGACAGGAATTTCGGATGCGGTCGCGGCGAGGCGGGTCTCGAATAGGGGCAATCGTCCGGCACCGCCGAGGTCGACTTGCCCGAGGGCGTGTTGAAAGCGCGCATACTCCTCGGCGGAGAGCAGATCCTGGAATCGACAGTGCCCCACCAGTAGATCCCGTGTGCGTCCCAGGAGCTGCTCCAGGCTGCGGTTGACCATCACGAGACGTCCGGCGGCGTCGCAGCCGAGGATACCGTCCAAGGAGTTTTCAATGAGGCGTGTCTGATAATCGTAGGCGACCTTCAAGGCCTGGCTGGCACCGGCCCAGCCAGATGCCAGGAAGGCAGTGTATTCGCGCAGTTTCTGGCGGGAACGATAGCGCTCGCAGGCGCGCTCGAGTGCGACGAGGAGGGCACTGGCATTAATGGGCTTGGTAATGAAATCGGAGGCATCCAACTGGAGCGCGCGTACCGCCAAGGAGATCTCTGCAAAGGCGGTGACCACGACCACCTCGGTCTGGGGATGGGTTCGCTTGACGCGTTCGAGCACGGCGAGCCCATCCATAACCGGCATGCGGATATCGGTGATGATCAACTGCGGGTGGTGGCTGTCACAGAGCGCCACACCGGCCTGGCCGTCTGCCGCGCAGATGACACTGTAGCCGGCATCCTGGAGCGCGAGGCGAGTGACCTCACGGATATCGACTTCGTCGTCGATGAGGAGCACCAGCCACTCGGAGGGATCCATAGGCCACCCTTTCGTCTGGGAGAAGCCAGGATATATGCGGTGTCCATCGGACGGTGGAGAGGTTTGTCGGCAAGGATGACACCGAATGACACCATCTTCATCAGCCTAAGAGATTCAATCGCCACCGTCAAGTTGGCGGGCCGGCGGCAAGCGCTCGCTGCCAGTGGGAGACAAGGGCGGGGGCATGGGGTGGGGGGATTCGATGGGTCGTGCAGAAACCGTCGATGTCGGTGGCATGCCCGGCTGACCACCATTGGCGCAGATCGTGTCCGGTGGCGGCGAACAACGGCCAATCGTCACCATGGCGCGTCTCGAGTGTGGTTGCCAATTGATGGGCCATCAGCATGCCGCGAAGATAATCGCAGCAGTAAAACTCCGGCGTCAGGTCGAAGAGATGACTTTCGGGCTGATGGTAGAAGCCGGTGTGGTGGCGCATCAGGTCCGCGTAAGGCTGACCGTCAACCAGATCCACACCGTCGAAAAGTTCCAGCTCCCATAGAAACTTTGCGGCGTAACGACGAAAGACCGCCAAATCCCGCAAGGTCTTGTAGTAGGTCAGGCGACGGGCCTCAGCCGGTGCAACCCCCAGCACCTGCGTGAGGACGCCTTGGCCGAGAATGGCGCTCTGGAGCAGGAAGGCATACCCCTCCGAGAGACTGTGATCGGTGGCGAATTCGCGCTCTAGCAGCGGTAGCTCCGCCGGTGTGAATTCCGCCGCGAGCGCATGGCCCAACTCGTGCCAGAGCGTCTCCACATCGATCCAGCCGCCATTGGCGGCCATGACCACATGGACCTCACCGGGCACTCTCAGCAGCAGGGTCATGGCCTGCGCCGCTCCCGCAGCGCCGAGACCGGTGTGTAGCCGCAGTCCAGAAAGCGTGGCGAGGGGCATCTTCCAAATATCGAGGAGGGCCAGTGCGGCCGGTGAGGCGATGGAGATGGACGGGGGGGGTTGGAAACCGCCCCAGCCCAGCAGGTGAATGGCGTCGAAGCGGGTCAGATCGGCAAGGGGACGTTCGAAATAGTCCCGGCACCAGGCAGACATGGCGTCGAAGTAGAGGGTACGGGTGGCCGCCAGCAGTTCCACCACCTGTGTCTGTAGGTCCGCAAAGACGATCCTTTTCTTCTCGCGGCAATAATCGCGGTAGTCAGCATATCCGAGTTCCGCATCGAGGCAGCCCAGGCTCTCTTCCCAGTGGGAGAGCACATAGGGCTTCAAAAAGCGGCAGAGGGCCGACGTCTCCTTTTGCAGCAGCTGACGCTCTTCCCAGGTATGGGCCTGCTGGCACCAGGGAATCACCTCGCGCAGGTAAATCTTATGACCGTTCACGTGGGCGGCGGCGCCCTGGGTCATGACCTGCATCTCGGCCTCATGCGCCCGCAGTCGCTCCTGGAGGTAGAGATCGATGAAGCGGTGGCGCAGTGCATGACGCAGGTGCGTGTCCGTCAACGCGTCGATCTGCCCCAGAGTGGTCAGGGTCAGATCACCGTCCGCCTGGGGCGCGTCAACGGGTGGGGCCTGCCCCAGCCAGCGGGCCAACGCGTCCGACTTCCAGCGGTAGGTTCGGGCTTGGAGGATGTTCAGCAGGACAAGGGGATCGACGGTATCGGTCATGGGTGTATGCGGTCGCAAGGCAATTGGTTTCGTGGGGATCGCCCTTGCACGGGGCGGTTGATGGCTGACGATCTAACTGTTTAGAAGATAACCACCGGTGAAGCGAAAAGCGAGACGGAAATCGGAAGCGCTGCATTTTGATCTGGCTTGTGGTATGAAAGGCTTCTGCGCACAAAGGCCTGAAACGCCCCGCTACTGCACTGCAGGCGCGGGAAGTCGCCGAAGCAGGAGGTTCGCTCGCAGCCCATGAAGATCGCCATCGCCCAGATCAATCCGACCATCGGTGCATTTCAGCACAACGCCCGTAAGATCATCGCCCAGGCCGAGAGCGCCCGCCGGTTGGGGTGCGACCTGGTGGTCTTCTCTGAATTGGCCATCCCCGGCTATCCGCCCCGAGATCTCCTGGACAAGCCCCAGTTCATAGCGGCCGGACAGGCCTGCCTCGAACGGCTGGTGGCGGAGATAGCGGGGATTGGCGTCATTCTCGGCAGCGTAATGGAGAATCCCTCTCCGGGGGGCAAACCCCTGTTGAACGCCGCTGTCCTCTTCGAGGATGGCCTCATCCTCCAGCGCATCTTCAAACAGCTTCTGCCCACCTACGACGTCTTTGACGAACGCCGTCATTTCGAGCCAGGCCCCCCCAGTGAGCCCTTCGACTACAAGGGGCAGCGGATAGGGCTGACCATTTGCGAGGATCTCTGGAACGACAAGGATATTTTCAGCAAGCAGATCTACAGTGTCGACCCGGCCGCCGACTTGGCTGCCAAAGGCGTCGACCTGCTCGTCAATATCTCCGCCAGCGTCTACCACTACGGCAAAAACACATTTCGCACCAAGATGTTCGCGAGTCTGGCCAAAAAATACCAGGTACCCATCCTCTTTGCCAACCAGGTGGGAGGCAATGACAGCGTGCTCTACGATGGGGTCAGCGCCGTCTATGCCGCCAGTGGTCGGCAGGTGGCGCGGGCATGCGATTTCGAGGAAGATTTGATCCTCTGGGACAGTGCCCGCGGAACAGGAGAGATCCGCCCCATCAGTGCCGACACCAACGCATCGATCTACAAAGCACTGGTCACCGGCACCCGCGACTATCTGACCAAATGCGGCTTCGATCGGGCCGTCATCGGCCTCAGCGGCGGGATCGACTCGGCGCTGGTGGCCTGCGTAGCGGCGGATGCCTTGGGAGCCGACAAGGTGTCGACCCTCTTCATGCCCTCCCCATACACCTCCCGAGACAACTACGAGGACACCCGCCGACTGGCGGACAACCTAAAGGTGGCCTACGACATCGTCCCCATCGACGGCATCTTCGAGAGCTTCCTACGCCAGCTGACCCCCGACTTCGGAAACGGCGAGCCGGGAATCACCGAGCAGAACATCCAGGCCCGCATTCGCGGCACCATCCTGATGGCCCACAGCAACCGCTCCGGCAGTCTCGTCCTTACTACGGGCAACAAGTCGGAGCTGGCCGTGGGCTACTGCACCTTATACGGCGACATGTGCGGCGGCCTGGCCGTCATCGCCGACCTGCCCAAGACACGCGCCTACGAAATCGCCCGTCACCTCAATAGCGACACGGAACGCATTCCCGAGCGCATCATCACCAAGCCCCCTTCGGCCGAACTCAAGCCCGGCCAGACCGACCAGGACGACCTCCCTCCCTACGAGGTGATCGATCCCATCATTCAAGGCTACGTGGAGGAGTCCAAGGGCCTCGAAACCCTGGTCAAGGAGGGCTTCGATCGACAGGTGGTCAGTGACGTGATCAACCGTATCGACCGCAACGAGTACAAACGCTTCCAGGCGCCGCCGGGGATCAAGATTACGCCCAAGGCGTTTGGCGAGGGACGTCGCTATCCGCTGGCCAAACGATTCGCCTTGGCGTAAATCGCCGCCACTGGCCTTCGGCTGGACACTGCTGCTACACCCCATTTGCGCCACCGACCGCCGCGGTGCCTGCCGCCCTCCGAGGAGACCGGCGGCGCTGGCCGTCACCCAGCGCTCAAGCTACGGGGCCACCGTGGCGATACAGGTGATGACACCCGATGCCGACACCTATCCGAAGAAATGGGGAACCGACCGATCGTGAAGCCCAGCCACCACACCCACCGCCATGTTCGCCAGCAAGCGGGAAGCGGGAGCGGTCCAGCGCGCCGCCGACCGCTGGCCCTTCTCGTAACCCTCCTGTTGATTTGGCCGCTATTGCTTGGCGCGGCGCCGAAGCCCGCAGAGATGAAGGGCTTTGATCTGGTGCTGTATTTCGACAGCGACAGCGCTGAGGTGACCGCAGCGGCACAATCGCACTTGGCGACCTTCATGGATGGCGTCCAACTGGGAACTTCGGGCAAGGTCCTGGTGGTGGGGCACGCCGATGAAAAGGGAGATCACAAGCACAATCTGGCCCTGTCGCGCCAACGGGCCAGGGCCGTCAAACAGATCCTCGTCGACAGGCTGGACACCCCCGTCGAGCGGGTTCTCACCGTGGGTCAGGGTAACGAAGCGCCCATCGCCGCCAACGATACGGACGGCGGCCGGGCGCGCAATCGGCGAGCGGTGGTGCGCCTCGTCGGTGTGGCCCCTCCGGAGATCCAGCGCCGTTATCAGGGTCAGGATCCCCGTCTGGTAACGGTGGATCGCCTCCTCTCTGAGGCCGACATCAAGCTCCGCTTGGGACAGCTTGAGGAAGCGCTGGGCCATCTGGACCGTGCCGCACAATTGGGAGGCGATCAATTCAGCCGCTGGCACACCAGCTACGGCATCGTCGGCTTCCTGGGCGGTCAGCCGCCCCACAAACTCCGTGGCTATTTCGAAATGGCCCTCGTCCTGGACCCCCACAACCGTGACGCCCGCGATTTCTTGGGTCGCATCGCGGCCCGTGAAGCCTTCCTGGAGGGCCGCGTGGTGCCGTACATGGGCCGCACCCCCAGAAGTGCCATCAAGGTGACCACGAGATCTCAGCAGTACGAGTACCTGAGGTTGTTCGAGGTAGAGCCCCTGTCGCACCACAGCCTCAGCCAGGGCACCATCGACGTATGGACCTGCCGTGCCGGCAAACACCGCACGGTCACCTACTATTTCGACACCACCCCCATGCTGGAGTGGGCCTATCCGGAGAGGCCTTCAGAAAGTTGACGCCACGGTCGCGCCTCCTCGTCGACCGAATGATACTGGCTGCGGTCGAATCGGCGGCGTGCCGGCGCGCCGGCCGTCACGTGCACCCACCCCGTTGGAGGGGCGCGATCAGCTCGCCCCGCATTGGGAAGTTCGACCCCCACCTGCGGCATTGAGGGATCCTTGCGTTTACTCACCAGAGACGGCGGCCGAATGCTGCGGGTGACCGAAGTGATCCGGCAGCGGCAACCCAAGGGCCTTGCCCTGCCAGCTGTCGCGGCGTTCCAAAAGCGAATGGATGGCCGCCAGGGACGCTTTCTTGTCCAATGCCCAGAGGGGCGCGCGCAATTCGGCGGGATGGGGGTCCCCCGTTAGGCGCTGAATCACGAGGCTTTGGGGCAGACGCTCCAGGACGTCACACACCAGCTCGGCATAGGTCGCCATTTCCAGCGGGGAATACCTGCCCGCTCGGTACAGGTGGTCCAGGGACGTCTCCTTGACCACGTAGAGCAGATGCAGCTTAATTCCGTCCAGCCCCATTTGCGCGAGGGTTTCAGCGGTCTGGTGCATCATGGCGGGCGTCTCGCCCGGCAGGCCTAAGATGACGTGGGCGCAGATCTTGATTCCCCGCTCCCGGGTCAACGCGACGGCCTGTTCGAATGCAGCGAAATCGTGGCCGCGATTGATCCGTTTCAGGGTCTGATCGTGGACGCTCTGGAGGCCGTACTCGACCCAAACCAGGGCCCTATCCGTATAGCTGGCCAGTAAGTCAATCCGCCGCGCATCCACGCAGTCCGGTCGGGTTCCCACGGCAAGCCCCACCACCCCCTTCACTTCTAGGGCCTCGTCATACACCTGCTTGAGGCGATCCACCGGGGCATACGTGTTGGTGAAGGCTTGGAAGTAGGCCAAGAAGCGCTCCGTCTTGAAGCGCTTGATGACGGGAGCGCGGCTGCGCTCGAGCTGCTGGCGGACAGTGAGTCCCATCCGGTGCTGGCCGGTACCCGAGCCGCGATCGTTGCAATAGAGGCAGCCCGCCTGCGACAGGCGCCCGTCCCGGTTGGGGCAGGTGAAGCCGGCATCGACGGTGATCTTGTGCACACGGCCGCCGTATCGATTGCGGAAGTACGTGTTGAGATCGAAATAGCGTTTCTGGGTCATGGACGTCACCGCTGGTTCCTGTTGACCTTGGCAGTGGGCCGGTTATATAGCACTGCTTCGGAGAAAATCGGCGCAAACACGGGCGCGTATATGCGCGTGATAGCCCGCCGGTTCGGGATCACCAGGCCATAATGGCATATTCAGTTTCGGTTTCCAAATCAGATGTCAACCTATTCAAAAACCTACGACATCATTGTGGTGGGGGCCGGCCACGCCGGCTGCGAAGCCGCCCTGGCCGCGGCTCGAATGGGGTGTCGGGTCATGCTGGCGGCGATCGACCTGGACAAGCTGGCCGCCATGCCCTGCAGTCCCAGCATCGGCGGTATGGCCAAGGGTCAGCTGGTCAAGGAAGTGGACGCCCTCGGTGGGCAGATGGCGCGCATCACCGACCTTTCCGCCATTCAATACAAGACGCTCAATACGAAAAAGGGGCCTGCGGTCCAGTCCACCCGCACCCAGAACGATAAGCAGCGCTACCACCGCGCCATGAAGGCCGTCGTCGAGGCTCAACCCAACCTGGATCTCAAGCAGATGCTGGTGGAATCGCTGGTGGTGTCGCATGGGCGCGTCACGGGCGTCGTCGACCAGACCGGTTTTGGCTACAGCGCCAAAGCGATCGTATTGGCGACGGGCACCTTTCTCGACGGCCGGATCCACATTGGCCATACCAACTCGCCGGCCGGCCGCGCGGGCGAGTTCGCCGCCCCGGGGCTGGCCAGGAACTTGGCCGCGCTGGGATTTCGCCTGGGCCGCATGAAGACCGGCACCCCGCCGCGTTTGCACCGCGCCACGATCGACTTCAGCCAATTCGAGCAGCAGGTGAACGCTGATCCGCAGGAGGGCTTCAGCCTCTTCAGCGGCGGGAGCCCCCTGCCCCAGCAGCCCAGCTATATCGGCTACACCAATCTCACGGCCCATGCGGTGGTCCGCGCCAATCTCGATCGTTCGGCCCTCTACGGCGGCAAGATCAAAGGCACCCCGGCACGCTACTGCCCCTCCTTCGAGGACAAGATCGTGCGCTTCCCCGACAAGGAGCGCCACATGGTGATCTTAGAACCGGAGGGGATCGATACCCAGGAGGTCTATGCCAGCGGTTTGGGCAACAGCCTGCCCTTGGAGATCCAGCTCAAGTTCGTGCACAGTGTCGCCGGCTTGGAGGCGGCAGAGATCATGCGCCCGGCCTACGCCATCGAATATGACTACGTGGACCCAGTACAGCTGCGCCCCACGCTGGAAACCCGCAAGGTGGCGGGCCTATTTCTGGCAGGCCAGATCAACGGCACTTCGGGTTACGAAGAGGCCGCCGCTCAGGGCCTCTGGGCCGGCATCAATGCGGCCTGCCAGATTCAACAGCGACCGCCCTTCATTCTGGATCGTTCCCAGGCCTACATGGGCGTCCTGGTGGACGATCTGGTCACCCAAGGCACCCGGGAGCCCTACCGCATGTTCACCTCCCGCGCGGAGTATCGCCTCACCCTGCGCGAGGATAACGCCGACCTGCGCCTCATGGAGATCGGGCACAGCCTGGGTCTGGTCGCCGCCGACGCCATCGCCGCGTTGCGCGAACGCCGTCGCCAGATCCAGGCCGAGTTGAAACGGATCCGCCGGACGGTGGTCAAACCGACCACTGCGGTCAACCGCTATTTGGAGGATCGTGGGACCCGACCCTTGACCACGGGCGTGCATCTGGACCAGCTCCTCAAACGCGCCGAACTGGACTATGAGGCCGTCACCGCCCTGGCACCCGGTGAGACCGCCATCACTTCCCGTGCGGCCCGGCAAGTGGAGATCGAGGTCAAATACGAGGGCTATATCCAACGCCAGCTGGCAGAGATCGATAAATTCAAGGACCTGGAGCGCATCCGCCTTCCCGACGCATTGGACTACGGCCCCATTCACGGTCTCTCCAACGAGCTGCGCGGGAAGCTCGAGGAGATCCGACCCACCACGCTGGGCCAAGCATCACGCATTCCCGGCATGACACCGGCGGCGATCTCGGTGCTGATGGTGGCGCTGAAGGCGACCGGCGCACTGAAGGTGGACTCGGCATGACGGCAGGGGGGTTGCAGGTGCGCCGACTCACCACGCCACATCTTCGGGCGATCGACCTTGACCTGGCGCCAGGCGAATGCGTGGGCATCACCGGGCCATCGGGTAGCGGGAAAAGTCTTCTGCTACGGGCGCTGGCCGATATGGATCCCTTTGAAGGGCAGATCTCCCTGGGCGGTGAATCGGTTCACAGCATGCCCGCACCACAATGGCGCCGACGGGTCGCCCTCCTGCCCGCCACCAGCGCCTGGTGGTACGACAGCGTGGGGCCCCACTTCCGCCGTGTTGACACCCCGGCCTACGAGGCCTTGGGCTTTCCCCCCGAGGTGGCCGACTGGGAAATCCGCCGCCTCTCCAGCGGTGAGCGTCAGCGCCTGTCTCTCCTGCGCCTGCTGGCCATGCGACCAGAGGTCCTGCTGCTGGATGAACCCACCGCCAATTTAGACGCGGCCAATACCCGCCGGGCCGAGGCCCTCATCACAGCCTATATCCGCCAGCGGATGGCGGCCACCCTCTGGGTCTCCCACGATCGAGATCAACTCGAGCGGCTCTGCGCCCGCGGCTACCGGCTGGTTGCCGGCCGCCTGAACCCGTTGTTCAATGGCCGCCGAGGCAACTAAATGAGCACCATCATCCCCCTGACCCCCCTCGACCTGGGTATGGCGTCCGGCCTGGTGCTACTCTTGGCCGCGCTATCGTTGTGGATGCGACTCCAACTCACCACCGCCCTCCTCGTCGCGGCTCTGCGCACCACGGTGCAGCTCCTTCTCATCGGGCTGGTGCTCAAAACGGTGTTTCGAAGCGCCGATCCGGTTTGGCTAAGTCTCATTGCCGCTGTCATGCTGGCCGCCGCTGGCTACGAGGTGCTGCGGCGCCAGAAACGCCGCTTTCACGGCTGGTGGGGGCTGGGCATTGGTACCCTTGCCATGCTGGTCTCCTCCTTCAGCATCACCCTCATGGCATTGACCCTTATCATCCAGGAAACGCCCTGGTACACGCCCCGTTACGCCATCCCCTTACTGGGTATGTTGCTGGGCAATACCATGAACGGCATCTCCATCGGCTTGGACCGTCTCACCGGAGCGGCCTGGGACCAGCGGGAGATCGTCGAAGGCCGTCTGATGCTGGGGTATGGCGCTGCGGCGGCCATCGCGCCATTGCGGCGCGAGTGCATCCGCAGCGCCCTAATCCCCATCATCAATAGCATGTCGGCCGCCGGTCTGGTGAG
>JASJCL010000154.1 GCA_030066015.1 Desulfosarcinaceae bacterium
CGGCGGTGGCCTGCAGTTACCCTGTTGGCTCCTCTTCGAATTCGTGCTAACTGACTAAAAGATAAGCAATTATCGACTTTTCATTTGACATCTGTAGTCCGCGCGGTAGACTAAGAGAACCCATTCAAACGACACCCATCCGTTTTATTGCCGACCACCAGGCCAAATATATCCAGGGGGGAATCAATGAAAAAAACCGACTACGCCAAATCCTTCACCGTCGCCGGGACCACTTATACACGCTACGATATCCAACAGCTCCAGGCCGAAGGTCTTGCCGATATAAACCGCCTGCCCTTCTCCATCCGCATTTTGGTGGAGAACCTGCTGCGCAAGCTTGATGGGCGCGTCGTCAAAGAGGAAGACCTGCTGGCCGTGGCCCGCTGGGAGAAAACCTATGCGACGCCGGTGGAGATTCCCCACCACCCGGCCCGGGTTCTGATGCAGGACTTCACCGGGGTGCCGGCAGTGGTGGACCTGGCCGCCATGCGCGACGCCGTCAACGCTCAGGGCGGCGACCCCAAAGCCGTCAATCCCCTCGTACCGGTGGAGCTCATCGTGGACCACAGCATTCAGGTGGACTACTACGGCACCAGCGACAGCCTCACCCAGAACGTGGCCAAGGAGTTCGAGCGCAACGGCGAACGGTACAAGCTGCTCAAGTGGGCCCAGAAAAGCTTCGCCAACTTCAAGGTGGTGCCGCCCAACTCGGGCATCTGCCACCAGGTCAACCTGGAGAACCTCGGCCGGGTGGTGATCACCGGCGAGAGCGAAGCGCCCGAGATCGCCTACCCCGACAGCCTGGTGGGCACCGACTCCCACACCACCATGATCAACGCCATCGGCGTCATGGGCTGGGGCGTGGGCGGCATCGAGGCCGAGGCCGTCATGCTGGGCCAGCCGTACTATATGTCCATCCCCGAGGTGATCGGGGTGCGCCTCAGCGGTGAGTTAAAAGCCGGCGTCACCGCCACCGACCTGGTCCTCACGATCACCGAAATGCTGCGCAAACGAGGCGTTGTGGAGAAGTTCGTGGAGTTCTTCGGACCTGGCCTGGGCAATCTCTCGGTGCCCGACCGGGCCACCATCGCCAACATGAGCCCCGAGTACGGCGCCACCATGGGGTTTTTCCCCGTGGACGAGAAGGCCATCGATTACCTGCGCCAGACCGACCGCGCCGGTCGTGCCGAGATCGTCGAGGCCTACACCAAGGCCAACGGTCTCTTCTTCACCGGCAGCGAATCCCCCGAGTACACCGATGTTCTCGAGCTGGACATGGCCACTGTGGAACCCTCCCTGGCCGGCCCGGCGCGCCCCCAGGACCGCATCGGCTTGAGCGCCCTCAAAGGCGCCTTCGCCGAGATCCTCGGCTGCGCCTACGACCGCGACGCCGAGATCGAGGGCCTCTCCGAGTTCGTCAACGAATCCGGCTGCAAGACCGTGCGGGCGCCACGGTGCAAACCAGTGGCCAAACGCGACTTCGAGATCGACCTCAACGGCCACACCGAGAAGATCAGCGACGGCAGCGTGGTGGTGGCCGCCATCACCAGCTGCACCAACACCTCCAACCCCTCGGTGCTGCTGGGCGCTGGCCTGATGGCCAAGAAGGCCGTTGAGCGGGGCTTGCGGGTCCCCGGCTACGTCAAGACCTCCCTGGCCCCCGGCTCCAAGGTGGTGGTGGACTACCTGGCCGACGCCGGCCTGACCCCCTACCTGGACGCCCTGGGCTTTCACCTGGCCGCCTTCGGCTGCACCACCTGCATCGGCAACAGCGGCCCCCTGCACCCTGAGATCGAAGATCTCATCAAAGCCAATGACCTCAATGTGGCATCCGTGCTCAGCGGCAACCGCAACTTCGAGGCCCGCATCCACCAGCAGATCAAGAGCAACTTCCTGGCTTCTCCCATGCTGGTGGTGGCATTTGCCCTGGCCGGGCGGGTGGACACCGACCTGACCATCGAGCCTGTGGGCATCACGCCTAACGGCGAACCAGTCTATCTGGACGACATCTGGCCCGCCGATGCCGAGATCCAGGCCCTGGTGGACACCCATGTCAAGGCCGAGTTCTATACGCAAGAGTACGGCCGCATCTACGACGGCGATGCGTTCTGGCGAGATCTCGACGTGGCCGAAAGCACCACCTACGCCTGGGACGCGGCCTCCACCTACATCAAGAATCCGCCCTACTTCGAAAACTTCTCCCGCGAGCCCCAAGCCGCGGGCAAGATCGAAGACGCCCGCGCCTTTCTCCTTCTGGGTGACAGCGTGACCACCGATCACATCTCCCCTGCCGGTGCCATCCCGGCCGACTACCCGGCCGGCCAATATCTGATCGACAGCGGCGTGGACCCCTCCGATTTCAACTCCTACGGATCCCGTCGCGGCAACCACGAGGTGATGATGCGGGGCACCTTCGGCAATATCCGCATCAAGAATCAGCTGGTGGGGGGTAAGGAGGGCGCCTTCACGCGCAAATTCCCCGAGGACGAGGAGCTGTTCAACTACGAGGCCGCCATGCAGTATAAATCGGCCGGCATCCCGCTGGTGGTGCTGGGCGGCAGCGAATACGGCACCGGCTCCAGCCGCGACTGGGCCGCCAAGGGCACCAACCTCTTGGGCATCCGGACCGTCATCACCAGGAGCTACGAGCGCATCCACCGCAACAACCTGGTGGGCATGGGCGTCCTGCCTTTGATGTTCAAGGAGGGGGACAGCGCCGACTCCCTCGGACTGGACGGCAGCGAAACCTACACCATCAGCGGCATCGACGGCATGACGCCGCGCAAGACCCTCCAGGTGACGGCCACCAAGGCCGACGGCGACCAGGTGCAGTTCGATGTCACCGCCCGGCTGGATACCGAGGTGGACGTGGATTACTTCCACCACGGCGGGATCCTGCCCTATGTGCTGCGCAAGATCATGGCGGGGTGAGGCAATGTCGGTCGGGTTGCGCCAGCAGCGTTACCGGACAACAGGCTTGATGAAACCCAAAAGGCCCCCAGCCATCACACGGTTGGGGGCCTTCTTTGTGCCAATCTTTACCGGAGCTTTACACACCGCTGGCCGAGCGGTCTTACCTTGGTGGTGAAACCCACTTACGCAACCACGCACCCAAAGGAGACCGGCCATGCAACCACCCCGTTTCCACCTCGGCGTCCTTGGTATCCTGGCATTCGCCGCCCTGCTCTCAAGCCCCGCCCCCGCCGCCCAGGGGGATCTCAGTGAAGCGATCTTCTACGTCCACTGATACGATGTCGGCAAAGCGGCCCTGGAGGGGCTGCCCGGCGTGGTAAAGGTCACCCGCGGCTGGCGCAACCTGCGCGAAATCAACACCGTCACCTATGACCCCGCCAAGATTTCCGTGACCGAAATGACGGATCACCTCAAGGCCGCCGGCACCTTTGGCGGACTTGCGGAGTAGATCATTGTCAGGTCGTTCGCTGCGCGCACAACCTGACCAACTACTACTTCGAATCTTTTGTCGGTCAGGTTGCCGGCGTAGGCCGGTTACCTGATAAATCCCAGTGCAAGCGCATCCAATCTGTTGACCCGTCCTGTATAAATGTGTATATATTTATCGAATCTTACACATTATAAGATGAGTGGAGGTTCACCGATGCGAACCAACATCGTCATAGACGATCGTCTTATGGCCGAAGCGCTGGCCCTCACGCAGCTGAAGACCAAACGTGCCGTCGTTGAGACCGGTCTCAGGCTGTTGGTTCAGATGAAAAAGCAGGAGCGTATTCGGGAATATCGCGGCAGGCTGAAATGGGAGGGCAATCTTGACAAAATGAGACAGGACACATGATTCTGGTCGATTCATCTGTTTGGATCGACTATTTCAATGGCGTAAACCGGTGGCAGACAGACGCCTTGGATCACCTTCTCTCCACCACGACGCTCCTCATGGGCGATCTAATTCTCGCCGAAGTTCTTCAGGGTTTCAGGCGTAAGAAAGACTTTGAAACGGCGAATCAGCTCCTCTCTTCCCTACCCTTCCGCGCCATGGGTGGCTACCAAGTCGCCCTTCAAAGCGCACTGAACTACCGACGCCTCAGAAAGAGCGGTATCACCGTCAGGAAGACCATCGACGTATTTATCGCTACCTTCTGCATAATAGAAGGCATCTCCCTGCTTCATAACGACCGTGATTTCAAGCCGCTGGAGGTCCACTGCGGCTTGGCGACATACACACCGCCGCGCTGAGTTCGCTTGTCAGGTAGTTCGCTGCGCTCACAACCTGACCTACTACTAATGACCCACAAAAACGCCGCACTCGTAGGTCAGGTTGCCGGCGTCCGCCGGTTACCTGACAGCCATAAGCAGCAAAAAAGCAGATCACTCCAACGCCATCTCTTTGACCGCCTCAGGAACTGAAGCCGCACCCCAATCCAAAACGTAATGACTGCGCGCGACATGGGTTCTGAACGAGGACCAAGCGTAGTCCTTGGGCATTACGACATAGCCATGCTTCACCGCATTGTAGTGGATGTAGTCCATGTGTCGGTGCAAATCATCTGTATCCCGAATAACATGATCCCAGAAGCGCCGCTGCCATATGGTGGTCGAGCTTGACGCCTTTACAGCCTTTTTGTAGCGGTGCACGAATCGTAGTTTGACGGATTGCATCGTCTTGGAGAACGATCCATTACCCGGCGTGATGATCCAATGGAAATGGTCATTCAGGATAACGTAGGCGTGCATTTTAAATCCAACGGAAGCCTTTACCTCCCGCATGACCGCAAGCAGCAGTTCTTTATGCCCATCTTCTCGCAGGAAGGGTTTGCGAAGGTAGGTGACGGCCGTGATGAATACCGGCCGATTGCCGGGATCGTAGCGTCGGATGTTGGTCATTTCGTCTGGTTTGCATGTAATGGCGAGTAGGGACCCATGTCATTGTCAGGTAGTTCGCTGCGCTCACAACCTGACCTACAACTCGGAAACCTGCATCGCCCTGCCCTGTCGGGCGGATCCCACGATAACGGCGATGTCGCCGCCCCCTTCCCGGTTCAGGCTGCGGCAGACGCCCGCGGCGACCGCCTGCCACGCGAACGTGTCCGCCTTGTTGAGAAAGAGCGATAGCCCCGCACCTGCCGGCACCGCCTTACGCCCACCAGCGGGATGATTCACGAGCCGGGCCAATCCGTCGGCCGTTATGGCGGCGCCCATGGTCACACCGCTCAGTTCGCTGAATCGCGTCGCGCGGTGCACGTTCTGCTCCGTCAGCGGTCGACCGAGGCCATCCAGTCCGGCCACAAAAATCACCTGGCGGCAGCTGTCGGGGATCACCGGTTCGTGCTCTGCCGGCGCCTTGAGCG
>JASJCL010000089.1 GCA_030066015.1 Desulfosarcinaceae bacterium
GCTTTCCGACCGCATCCGGGTCAACAACTGGGATGAGGCCGCCTTTATCATTCTCCTGATCCTGGGGACGGTCGGCATCATCGACACCCTGTCCAAAGAGATCCGCACCCATATGATCAATTTCGGCAAAGTAAGGGGCTGAGGAAGCGGTGTCATGAGTGCCGGACCGCGGGCGCCTTTCAGCGCAACGACCCCCCCGGCGGGCAGCGACGCCCGCTTTGCCATCTACTACGCGCCGGAGGTGGATTCACCCCTGGAACGCTTTGGTTGCCGGTGGCTGGGGCGCAGCGCCCGGATGGATGGGCGGTGCGAAGCGGCGCACGCCCCGCCGGCGGTGCCGGGTCTCACCGCAGCGCAAATGGCCGATCTGCTCGCAAGCCCCGCGCACTACGGCTTTCATGGAACGCTCAAGGCGCCCTTTCACCTGCGGTCTCCGTCCCAGTTGCCGGCCCTGTATGCAGACCTGCAGGCGTTTGCCGACCACCAGCGGCCACTTCGGCTGCCCCCGCTGCGGCTGCGGCGCATGAAGCGCTACCTGGCGCTGGTACCGACCGAGGATTCGTCCGACCTCGATGCCCTGGCCGAGGCCTGCGTGCGCACCTTCGACCCATACCGCCGGCCCGCCTCGGCGGCGGAGTTGGTCCGCCGTCGCGCCGCGGGGCTCAGCCCACAAGAGGACGCCTACCTGCTGCGGTGGGGCTACCCATACGTGATGGCGGCGTTTCGGTTTCACCTAACCCTCGCCGGGCCGGTGGCCGAAGACGCGGTAATGGCAAGCCTGATCGGCACCCTGACCGAACGCCTCAGCGAGATCGATCTAAGCGGCGTGGCGATGTCGTCGCTCTGCCTATTTGTGCAGGAGCGCCAGGGCAGCCTCTTTCGATGCCAGCACCGCTTTGCCTTGCGGGCCGATAACGGGTAGCGTAAGGTTAGCTTCGGCCGCTAAGAAGCGGTCCAAGCGGGAGAGGAAGCAAATGCCCCCCACCCAACCACCTTCAACCGGCACAGCGCCCATGGTGTTGATCGTGGGCAACTCTGGATCGGGAAAGGACACGCTTATCCGGGAGACGGCCCGACAGTGGCCGGCGCAGCTGCCGCCGCTGGTAACCGCACAACGATTTATCACCCGACCGCCCCACGATTCGGAGCCCTTCGTGTCACTCTCCCCAGCCGAGTTTGAACGGCTGCGGTCTGAGAACCGTTTCTGTCTCTCTTGGAGCAGCTACGGCCTGGCCTACGGCGTGCCCAAAGAGGTCCTATGCGACCTCGCTCTCGGCAAGCCGGTCTTGGTCAACGTCAGTCGCTCCGTGATCCCACACGCCCGTGAACATCTTCCCAGGGTCCTTGTGGCGTATGTGCAGGTTCCCCTTGCGGTCAGTATGCAGCGTATCCAGCAGCGCGGCCGGGAAGATCGGGACTCCGCCGCCTATGCGGACCGCATCCGCCGCGCCGAGGAGCAACCCGGTTTGGCCGAAGCCGACATCGTCATCGACAACAGCGGCGAGCTGGCCGCCGCCGCCGGCCAGTTGTGCGGCTTCATCGTCTCCCATCTGCCGGCCGCCGATTAATCAGAGACAGCGGCATACTTCTCCACGAAGGCCTCGATGGAGAGCTGTCGCAGATCGGGCAGTCGTTCTTTGAGGCGGGCGTGGGGCCAATCCCACCAAGCGATCTCCAGCAGCGCCGCCTGGATCGCCGGCGCAAAGCGCTGCCGCAGGGGTTTGGCCGGCACGCCCGCCACGACCGTAAAATCGGCGACATCCTTGGTCACCACACTTCCCGCCCCGATGGCCGCCCCGCTGCCGATCCGGACACCTGGCAGCACGGTGGCGCCATGTCCGACCCACACGTCATGCCCCAGCACCACCGGAAACGATCGCCGCCAGTCGAAAAAATGCGCGTCATCCGGGCCCATGTCGAACTGATCGCTGCGGTAGGTGAAGTGGTGCAGCGCGGCGCGTTCGAGGGGATGATTGCCTGGATTGAGGCGAACATGTGCGGCAATGGAGCAAAACCGGCCGATGGCGGCATAGACGATGTGGCAGTCGTTGACGGCGTAAGAGTAATCCTCCATGCGGCTCTCGATGATGGTGGTGTTGGCGCCCACCTCCGTCCAGTCGCCGAGGTGGCTCTCCTTGACGCGGGCGGAGGGAGCGATGGTCGGTAGGGGGCCCAGCTTCTTTTTGCGCATACGGTTAACGGTCTCCGACGGTGAGGGTGGTTTCGATCAGCACGCCAAAGTGGTCGCTGGCATAGATGCCAGAAGCGGACGGCTGCTCCAATACAATGCGGGCCTCCGGAATATGGATCTCCGGTGTACGGACCTCCGGTGTACGGACTGCCCGTGTACGGACCGCCGCCGGACGCCCCCCCGTGACGCGGGGGGTTTGGCGGGAAGCGCGGATACGGAAGACATGGTCGATCCGTCTGCCTTCTGGCGACGGTCTATCTCGTGCGGGGCGGACGGGTGTGGGGAAGGTCACCAGGGATCCGGCCTCGGGCAGGTGTGACAGCATGTCGGTGGCCGTCACATCGGGATGCTGGAGGAGATACTGAATTTCGGGGCTGTGCGGTTCGGCATTGAAATCGCCGCAGAGGAAGACCGCCACATAGCCGGCGCGCATCTCCGGCTGGGACAAGATGGTTTCCAGCTGGGCGATGCGCAGATTCACCGCGTCGGAGAGGTGGGACAGGTGGGTATTGATCACCAGAACAGTCTGCCTCGCCGACCGCAAAACCGCGAACAAAGCGTAGCGGTCACCATCCTCCGGCAGGGTCGGCAGGCGAACGGCGCTGTGCTTGACCATGGTCCAGGCAGTCAAAATCCCCAGGCCCGAATAGCTGTCGATCCAGGCATCTTCCAGACGACGCGATTTGCGGCGCAGGGCAAGGCTGTGCACTTGTAGACCGAGTCGGTCAGCCAGGTACCGGCCGGTGTGGGGGTCGCCAGCCCGACCCTGAAACACTTCCTGGCAGCAGATGACGTCGGGACGCAAATCACGCAGACCCCGCGCGAGGTGCGCCATCCGTTGGTGATAGGCACCATCGCATTTCCAGGTGTTTATGGTCAGCAGCCGCAGGCGATCGCGGGGGTGGGACGCCATCTCAGTTCCCTCATCTCTCAGCTGCCGTTCGGCCCACACGCTGTCGGCCGGATGGCAGCTATAAAAATGACCTATCCGCCGAAGATGTGGATTGCATGAGCATTCGGTTAAGCCTTGGTTAGCGCCGCCGCGCGTCATCGCTTCGCCGTCTTTGAAAACGCACCATCCGGCCGCGGCCCTCACACGTGGCTAGTAAATCTTTACTTTAGTGACGGGGAGGGCATCCGTGACGTTCTCGCCGCTGGCGTGGCGCTGCCACGGGGCCGGCAAATCGATGTGCAGGGGTGCCTGATAACACCCGGACTGGTGGACCTGCACTGTGATGCCATCGAAAAATGCGTCGAAATCCGTCCCAAGGTGTTCTTCGATGCCGATTTCGCCATCTCGCACCTGGATCATCGTCTGGCCACCTGCGGCATCACGACCTTCTGTCACGCCATCAGTTTCTCGGATCATGAGATCGGCTTGCGCTCCTCCCAGGCCGCGGCGGACCTGGTCGCCAGGATCAACGCCTTCGGCCAGGGCGGGTGGGCCTCTGTCCACCACCGGATGCATGTTCGCTGTGACGTGCACTCGCCAATCAGCATGAACCTCGTCAGCGGCCTCATCGACCGGGACCTGGTGGATCTGCTCTCCATACGGAGAAGACGGCGTCGTAGTCCTGGATATCGAATGTCCGAATATGGCGCATCGTTGGCGACCCTTCATGCGTTAGGGGGGTAGGGTGCGGCGCCCCCATCTTCTGCTCCGGCCGGGTGCGCGATATGGGTTGCGGTGACGCGGCGGGGGCCGATCCAATCTGCCGGCCGAAGGTATCCGGCCGAGGAGATCGTCATTCGGCGCACTTTAAGAATCTGCGCTCATCGGGCGCATACCCCCGGGCGGCGTAAAAGCGATGGGCACGGTGGCGGTGGTCGCCGCTGGTCACTTCAAATTTGATGCAGCCCTTGCGGCGGAAGAATTTCTCCATCTCCTGGAGGAGACGTTTGCCAACCCCCACCCCCCTGCTGTTTTCCGCCACGACCAGACTGGTTACGCGCCCGCAGGCACCCGCCTGATGAAACAGGCTGATGATATGGCCCGTGATGCAGCCGACCACGATGCTGTCGCGCTCGGCGCCGCGCCGTTGGGCGCCATGGCGTTCGGCAATCAGCACCTGATCGGCGGCGTTCGCGTTGAAGGCCCTTATCTTGGCGCGCATGAGGTCGGGGGCGACATCGTAGCCCAGCGCTCGCATCAGGGCGGTCACCGCCGACGCGTCGGAGCGCCTTGCCGCTCTCACGACGATATCGATGTCGGTTTCGATGTCGAATTCGAATTCGTTCATCCCGCACCCGTTGCGCAGCGATCGCGGCCGGCGCCGTATCCGTGGTGTCGTGGTGTCAAAATTGTCCGTAAAGCGCCTATCCGTATAGCGACCCAATGTTAGATTTCGATGTCGCCGGCGCGGGTGTCGACGACGGCCGTCTGATGACTCAGTGATCGGGGAGAATGACCTGGCCACCTCGCTGTCGACGATGCGTCCCAATCCCTCATTCGCGCCCCTGAAGGTGCCGATATGGATGAAAGCGCCGGACTATGGTTCACTTTTTGATTGCATTTCGCCACAAAACCATTAGTTTCAGCCTTTGTGCGCTGCACAATCCTCAACCGTCCAGGGCCGCAGCGATGGCCCGCGTGGCGATGGCACCCGAATCGATGGAAGGTCTCATGCGCAACAGCGCCAACCAACTGCTGGCCCATTTCGCCCAGAATGCCACCCCCGAAGCGCTGGCGGCAAAATTGAACGCCATGGCCGCCGCCATGGGGGATACGACCTTCTGCCGGCGCGTGGCCGAGGAGATCGTAAACCACACCCAGCCGCAGCAGGCCGTCCCGGAGGTCTACGCCCATTACCGCCCCTTCGTGCGCGACGGCATTCGCTTCTTCCTCTCCCAGGTGGGTCGGCCCCGTCTGGTGGCATTGATCGTGGCCCAGCGCCGGCTGAACCCGGAAGCGGATGCGAAAGAACGGCTCCTTGAACTGGCCAAACGCTTTCCGACCCTCCACAAGCTGGGGCAGACCATCGCCCGCAACCCCGCTATCGATCCCCTGGTCAAGCGCTGGTTGATCCATCTCGAAAATGGCCGCTACGGCACCCCCCTCGCCGAGATCCAGGCGACCATCGCCACCCAGCTCGAGGTGCACGCACCAACGGCGTCGGTGCAGGTGGAGGCAACCCTGTTGTCGGAGGCCAGCGTCGGTGCCGTGGTACCCTTCCATTGGAACCCGCCCGCCTCTCAAACGGCGCCTGTCAATGGGCGCTCAGGGGTCTTCAAGGTCCTCAAGCCCGGTATCCAGGAACAGATCGCCGAAGAGTTGGTGATCCTGGAGAAAACGGCCCGCTTCTTCGAGACACACCGGGACGACTATCCCCTGGGCGACTTGAAATTCAACGACATTTTCCAGGAGGTGCGCCAGCGGCTGGTCAAAGAGATCGATCTGATCTCGGAACAGGCCTTCCTCACGGAAGCGGCCAACGTCTATCGGGATATGCCCGCCATCCAGATCCCGGCCGTATCGCCCCTCAGCACTGCCGGTATGACGGCCATGACCTACATCGACGGCGCCAAGATCACCGACGCGACGCTCACCAGCGTCGAGCGGCGGTGGTGCGCGCGCCGCCTCTTCGAAGCCCTCATCTGCAAACCGCTCTTCCACCGCAGCGAACAAAGCCTCTTTCACGGGGATCCGCACGCGGGCAACATCCTTGCCGTGCGAAACAGCGCCACCGGTGAAGTGCAGATCGCCCTGTTGGACTGGAGCCTGGCCGGCCGCCTGGACAAGGGCCAGCGGGTGCGCTGCGCCCAACTCATTCAAGCCCTCATCAAGCAGGATCTGACCGGCATCCGTCGCGCCGTGAGCGCCCTGGCATGTGACGACACCCTTGAAACGGCGGCGCAGCGACAGCGATTCCGCCAACGGGCGCTGACCCTCCTGCGCACGGCCGATTTCGCGCAGCGACCGCTGATCGCGCGGTTGTTCAGGCTGTTGGAGCACCTCTCCCTGGAGGGATTCGTCTTTCCCGCTGATCTCATGCTCTTCGGCAAGGCGGTCTTCGCGTTGGAGGGCGTGCTGATGGATCTGTGGCCCGACTTCGATATGGATGCCGCCTTTCGGCAGCACCTGGCGACCCTCATTACCCATGAGATTCCCAGGCGGATCGGCGGTTTGCTCAATCCCATGGCCGACCGACCGGAGCAGTACGCGAGCCTGATCTCCAACGCCGAACTGCACGCCCTGATCGCCCACCAGTACCTGGCGGCGGTCTGGTCCCACAGCAGTTCCATCGGCGCCTATCTCGACGCATGGGGGCGCCTGTTCACCCCGCAGCCCCCGCGGGCCCCGCTGAAAATACCGGTCATGGATCGCCGCCATCGGTAGGCGGTCGCTTTCACCGGCAGCGGTGCGGCGACCGATCAGGGGCGCTCGTTGCGATCCGGCCCTGGCGATGATTTTCATGGACGCATGCCGGGTGTTCGTGACATAGTGACCCGTCCTGCGCGACGAGCGGCCGCACGCGAATCAGCGCCATCGCGGCGGCGTGGGGCCCCGAATCGATGCCGGCGCACCCCTCGACAGACTGCCGTGCGATTGCGCCGCGGTGACGCAGAAGCGACCCCCATGGACCCCATCATCGAGATTCACAATCTTATCAAGACCTTCAACGGCGTGAGCGCCGTGGACGGCATCTCCTTCAGCGTGGCGAAAGGGGCGTTTTTCGGACTCTTGGGGCCCAACGGGGCCGGCAAGACGACCACCATCCGGATGCTCTACGGTTTCACCCCGCCCAGCAGCGGCGAGCTGCGCGTTTTCCGTCGCGAGATCACCTCCGATTGGCGCTGGATCAAGGCCAAAATCGGTGTCTGTCACCAGGAGAACACCCTGGATCCTGATCTGACCGTGCGTCAGAACCTGCTGGTCTATGCCGGCTACTTCGCCGTCCCGAAGGCGGTCGCCCGCCGCCGGGCGGAGGAACTGCTCGACTTTTTTGCCCTCTCCCACCGCGGCGACGCCAAGGTGATGGAGCTCTCCGGCGGCATGGCCCGGCGGGTTATCCTGGCGCGGGCCCTGATCAACGATCCCGATCTTCTCATTCTCGACGAGCCTACCACCGGTTTGGATCCCCAGTCGCGCCATCAGCTCTGGGAACGGCTGGAGACCCTCAAAGCCTCGGGCCTCACCGTCCTGCTGACCACCCACTACATGGAGGAGGCCGAACGGCTCTGCGACCGGCTGGTGATCATCGACCACGGCAAGATTCTGGTGGAGGGCAGCCCCCAGGCCCTCAAGCAGCGCCACGCCGGCGACCGCATCGTCGAAGTGGCGGGCCCGGGTGCCGCACTGCTGGACTTCCTCGCGGCAAGCCAGATTCCCTACGACGACCTGGGGGAGCGGCTCCTCATCTACCTCACCGCCGAGCAGGAGATCGAGGAGCGCATTCGCAGCGAATTCTGCATGGATCGCTGCACCTTCCGCAGCGGCACCCTGGAGGATGTGTTTCTGCGCCTCACGGGTCGGGAGCTGCGCGAATGATCCGCTTCGATGCCATCTCCTGGCGCTTTCTGCGCGTGTGGCGACGCAACCTCATCACCTACCGCCGAATCTGGAAGGTGAGCTTCATCACGCCGCTGCTGGAGCCGCTCTTCTTCATCACCGCCTTCGGTCTCGGCTTCAGCGGGATGATCGGCGCGGTGGCCTACGGCGGCGTCCAGTTGACCTACACCGAGTACATCGCTCCGGCCCTCATCGCCAGCGCCGTCATGAACAACGCCTTCTTCGAAACCACTTACGCCTCTTTCGTGCGCATGTACTACCAAAAGACCTTCGACGGTATTCTGGCCACCCCCATCTCCACCGAGGAGGTGATCATCGCGGAGATCGTCTGGGCCGCTTCCAAGGCGACGGCGGCGGCCACCATCATGCTGCTGGTGCTGGGCAGTTTCGGATTCGTCACCCTCCCACAGGGACTGCTGATTCTGCCGCTGGCCTTCCTGGGCGGCCTGGCCTTCGGTGCGGCGGGTATGTTCTTCACCGGCATCATCCCCACCATCGACATGTTCAATCTGCCCATCTTTCTCTTCATCACGCCCATGTTTCTCTTCAGCGGAACCTTCTTCCCGGTCTCCAACCTGCCCGCCTGGGCCCAACCCTTCGCCCTGGCCTTTCCCCTGCACCACCTGGTGGAGCTCTTCCGCACCTATTGTGTGGGGGCCAATGAAACGCCCACCTGGATCAGCCTGCTCTACCTGCCCCTCTTTCTCCTCCTGTTCGGCCTGCTGGCCCTCGCAATGATGAAGCGGCGCTTGATTCGCTAGCAGACAGCCCCATTATTAGAGGCGATACGCCAACGAAAGGAGATGCCGCGCGGTCGTGCCGGCAAGGGCGCCCCTGGCCCATATCGACCAGCCGCGGTGTATCGATCCAGCGTCATGCATGCGAAAGCGGTCCAACAAAAAGCCCTTCTCCAGGTGGAAGACTGGTTTCATCGCCGGCAATGGCAGCCGTTCGCTTTTCAGCGACAGGCCTGGGACGCCCACTTACAGGGGGAGAGCGGCTTGATCCACGCCCCCACCGGGATTGGAAAAACCTATGCGGCATGGTTCGGTGCGGTGGCGCAAGCGCTCTGCCGGGCGCCGCAAGAGCGTCCAGGATCCCCCACCGATCCAGCGCCCCCCTTGCACGTGCTGTGGATCACCCCGCTGCGCGCACTGGCCGCCGACATCCTGGCGGCCCTCTCCGAGACCGTCACCGCCTTCAGGCTTCCCTGGACCCTGGCGAGCCGCACCGGCGATAGCTCCGCGAGGGTCAAGCGACAGCAGCGCGAGCGGCTTCCCACGGTGTTGATCACCACCCCGGAAAGCCTCCACCTGCTGCTCTCCTACCCTGGGGCCCGGCAACGCTTCGAGGCCCTCCAGTTGATTGTGGTGGATGAATGGCACGAGCTGCTGGGCTCCAAGCGCGGCGTCCAGGTGGAGCTGGCCCTGGCGCGCCTGCGAACCTGGCAGACCACGGTACGGATCTGGGGACTCTCGGCCACCCTCGGCAACACCGCGCTGGCAATGGCGGTGCTGCTGGGAGCGGATGCCGAGCGCGGACGCCTGATAGCGGGGCAGGCACCCCGCGATGTGCGTATCGAGGCCCTCTTTCCCGATGCGGTGGAGCGCTTCCCCTGGTCCGGTCATCTGGGTCTGCGGCTGCTGCCCCAAGTGATCGAAACGATCGAAAAGGCCGCCACCACCCTGGTTTTCACCAATACCCGCTCGCAGACCGAGATCTGGTTCCAGGCCCTGTTGGAAGCCCGCCCCCATTGGGCCGGGGCCCTCGCCCTGCACCATGGGTCCCTGGCCCGCAAGGAGCGGCAGACGGTGGAGGCGGGCCTGGGCACGGGACGCTACCGGGCCGTGGTATGCACCTCCAGCCTGGATCTCGGGGTCGATTTCGCTCCGGTGGATCAGGTCGTGCAGATCGGCAGTCCCAAAGGCATCGCCCGGCTCCTGCAGCGCGCCGGCCGAAGCGGACACCAACCCGGTGCCATCAGCCGGTTGATCTGCGCGCCCACCAACCTCCTCGAACTGCTGGAGGTCGCCGCCGCCCGGTGGGCCGTTCAGGCAGGCCAGATCGAACCGCGCCGTCCCGTCGTGCTGCCGCTGGACGTGCTGGCCCAGTATCTGGTGACCCTCGCCCTGGGGGACGGCTTCCGCGCGCCGCAGCTCTTGACAGAGGTACGTCGGACATATGCTTTCCAAACGCTCAGCGACGACATGTACGCTTGGGTTCTGGCCTTCGTCTCCAGCGGCGGCGCCTCGCTCAAGGCATATCCCGATTTTCACAAGCTCACCCGTCGCGGCGGGATCTACACCGCCGCAAATCGGCGGGTCGCCCAGCGCCATCGTATGCAGATCGGCACGATCACCAGCGATGCCGCCGTCCTGGTGAAGTTCCGCAACGGCCGGCGGCTGGGCACCGTCGAGGAGCGCTTTGTGGCGCGTCTCAAGCCGGGCGACGTCTTCGTCTTCGGCGGACGCCTGCTCCAATATGTACGTCTCAAGGAGATGACCCTGTTCGTCAAGCGGGCGTCCCGCCAAAAGGGGCCGATTCCCCAGTGGCTGGGCGGGCGGATGCCGCTCTCCACCCACCTGTCCGCCGCGCTGAGAACCCAATTCGACGCATTAAAACGTGGTAACCACGATACGGCCGAAAGTAAGGCGCTGCAACCGATACTGGATCTGCAGGCCCGCTGGTCGATCCTTCCGGGAGAGGGGGAACTGCTGATCGAGGTGTGGCGATCGCGGGAGGGGCACCATCTGTTCATCTTCCCCTTCGAGGGCCACCTCGTGCATGAAGGTCTGGGTGCGCTGCTGGCCTATCGGCTCTCGCGGCCGACCCCGCTGACGCTCTCCATCGCCGTCAACGATTATGGCCTGGAGCTATTGTCGGATCAGGCGATCCCCACGGCACCCTTCGCAGACGGTACGATCTTTGGAGAAGCGAATCTGGTGGACGACATTCTGGCCAGCCTTAATGCGGCCGAAATGGGACGGCGGCAATTCCGCGAGATTGCTCGCGTGGCGGGGCTGGTGTTTCCAGGCTATCCGGGACGCCCCAAAAGCCATGCCCAGGTGCACGCTTCCAGCAGTCTTCTGTACAATGTCTTTCAACGCTATGAACCGGATAATTTACTGCTCGAACAGGCGAAGCGAGAGGTGCTGGCGGGACAGCTGGCGGTAGACCGTCTGGCCGACTGTCTTCGGCGGATGGCGACCGCCCGTGTGCGCATCATGGAAACGGGTCAGGCGACGCCGTTGGCCTTTCCGATCCTGGTCAACCGCCTGCGGACGCGGGTGAGCTCGGAGAAATTGGTCGATCGCGTGAAGCGCATGCAGGTGCGCCTGGAGAAAAAGGCCGACGTCGCAAGCCCCCCCGACCAACCGGTAGCAAATGGCCACACATCTGACTAAAACGATCGCCGGGCAGACCCTGGCGCTTTTTGCCCAGAGGGCGCTGTTGTGGCAGGAGGCACGGCTGCTGGTGGTGGCCGACGCTCACCTGGGCAAGGCGCAGGTGCTGCGTCGGCAGGGCGTCCCCATGCCCACCGGCACCACGGCGGGCGACCTGGCGCGTCTGTCGGCCCTGATACGGCGGTGGGACCCACAGACATTGCTCTTCCTCGGCGACCTTCTCCATGGTCCGATGGGCAGCGGGGAGCGATTTGCGAAACAGATCCGGCGGTGGCGCCGGCGACATGCGAGGACCCGTCTGATGCTGGTCAGCGGCAACCACGACCGCGCCGCCGCGGCCCAACTGCAGCACTTCGAACTTGACGGTCAAACCCAGGTCCACATCCAGGGCCCCTTCCGCTTTACCCATCAACCGGTTGCCGCCGAGGACGACCGCTACGGCATCGCCGGCCATCTCCATCCGGCGGTTTCGCTCCGCGGTCCCGGCCGCCAGCGCGAAACCCTGGCCTGCTTCTGCTTCGGTCGGCGGCGCGCCCTGCTGCCCGCATTCGGCAATACTACCGGCAGATATATACTGCGGCCGCAGCCTGGGGATGCGATCGCCGCGATCGCCGGGGATGCGATCGTGGATGTGACCCCGGGCGGCCAGACCGCAGGGTGAGCGTCCGGGATATGACCCTACTGGGGCCAGCGGAAGCAGACGGCCATTGGGGCCGACGGCACCGATGATGGCCGGCTACTGGTCCGCTTTGACCACCACCAGGGTGATGTCGTCGGCCGTTTTCTGGCCGAGGGTAAATTGATCGAGGGCATCGAACACGGCGCTCAGGATCTGGGCGGCCGACCCTTGGGCGTTGCGACGGATCACGTCGCGGAAACGCGCCTTTCCGAACATCTCGCCGGACTGGTTGAAGGCTTCCCAGATGCCGTCGGTGCCGATGGCGATGATCTGCCCCTTGGTCAATCCCTCCCGGTGGTACTGGCCGTAACACATCTCGGGGTCCACCCCCAAGGCGAGGCCGCTGCCTTTGAGCTCCTCGAACCGATCTTCGGTTGGATCGTAGAGCAGGGCCGGATCGTGGCCGGCGCGGACCCATTCGAGATGCTGTTCTTTCGGATCGAAGAGGATGTAGAAGAGGGTCATGAAGCGCCCCAGGTCGAGGACGTCGCGCGCCAGGTGGCGGTTCATTTCGGTGACGATATCGGAGAGCGTCCCGGGTTGGGAAGCCCGCATGCGCAGAAAGGCGCGGGCAGAGGTCATCAGCAGGGCGGCATCCACACCGTGGCCGGTCACATCTCCCACCACGATGCCAAAGGGCGCCTCGGGGCGCTCCCGACGCCAGAAGAAATCGTAGTAGTCCCCGCCAATTTCGTCGCTGGAGCGGTTACGTCCGGCGACGTCGAATCCCTGCACCAGGGGCTGGTGTTGGGGCAGCAGGCTTTTTTGCACCTCGCCGGCGAGGGCCAGGGCTTTTTTCTGTTCACTCAGGTCGGTGACAAAGGCCATGTTGCCGATGACCTCGCCGTTGTCGTTGCGCAGGGTATTCCCGTGGACCAGGATGGGGACCTCGCGGCCCGCCTTGTTTACAACAGTGCCCTCGAAGCTGCGATACTCCTTGGCCAGGATGGCGTCCCGATTGGCCAAGATGAAGCGGCGGAAGGCGGGGCTGGCGAAATCGAGGGGACGTTTGCCGATGATCTCCTCGCGCGGGTAACCCAGCAACCGGCAGTAGGCGTCGTTGACCTCGATGATGGTCAGCGCCTCGTCCATGAGGAGAAATCCCTCTCCAGCGGTCTCCACGATGCGGCGGAATTTCTCTTCGCTTTTGCGCAGGGCGTCCTCTACCGCCTTGCGCTGGGTGAAGTCGATGAGGATCCCCTGGTTGTAGCGTTTGTTGCCGTCATCGTCCCGCACGACGGAGGTCTGATCCTCCACCCAGTGAACCGTGCCATCCGGGCCCACCACGCGGTACACCTGGGTGTACTCCTCCACGTCCTTTTCGGCGTAGGCCATGATCTCGTCACGGACCCGTTCGATGTCATCGGGATGAACGATATCCTTGAAGTGGGCCTTGCCGCTGATGAAGTCTTCGGGATCGTATCCCAGGTGGCGAAAATTGTCCGAGATGTAGACCAGTCGCCCTCCTTCACCCGCTTCGCGCCGAAAGAGAACCACGGGGCTACGGTCGATGATCACGTTGGCCAGCGCCAGCGCCTCCTCGGTATCGCTCTGCGCCTGACAGGCGTCCGCGTAAGAAGCTGATTGCGTGGCCATGGTCTGCCGCAGCGTTTCATGGGTATCTCGTAGGCGGTTCAGCTCCTGGAGGAGCTCCTGCCGCGATTTTTCCGCATCGGTCCGCATCACAACCGCCTCCTCTCTTTGCTTGCCCGGAAGGGGCGTTCGACCAGAAGGAAAGTAAATCGCCCCGACAGAGGGGTCAAGTCGTGCAGTGGATGCTTGACCTCGCCGGAGTCATGGTTTAAGGGGGCCCAGGGGGAAAGAGGGGATCGATGGCGCGCCGATGTCGTGATCGGCGTCGCCGCAACTAAAACTGCCATTTTGACCACCAAGGATACCGGCGGCATGACCCAACAACCACTCGCAACACTGACCCTGGACAACCAATTGACCCTGAATCTGTTCGATGAATCCCGCCAGATGGCCGCCGATCGTTGGCGCGTGGAACTCGTCCTGCAAATCGAGATACCGATTTCAGAGCGCTGGTTCGACGATACAGAACCACCGGCCCAGGTGGCCGAGTTGACCGCCGCGCTGGGCGAATCGGTGCGCTTTGAGTACCGCGACAGCCGTACCTTCGTGGACGCCGGCGAGAAAGCGGCGCTCCTGGAGCGGCTGCAGGCCAATCTCCTCGCCATGGCGCCGCAATACTATGGTCACGCGAACTTCCCCGCCCGCTATATCGCCAGGCGATATCGACAGGCACGCGCCGAGCACACTGGGGGTTGAGATCGACGGCGATGGAAACGGGGATCAGGTGGGTGTAACCGGCCACCGCTCACCGGTGACCGGTTCGAATAGGGTCTGGAGATGGATCCATATCATTCAGAGGTGTACTTGAAGGAGAGGTTCACCCGCGCACGGTAAGCCGTCACCTTACCGTCCTCCACGCGCATATCCAGCTTGCCGACCTCGGCGATGCGTAGATTCTTCAACGATTGGCCCGCCGTCTCGACGGCGTTGCGGGCCGCATCTTCCCATGATGTAGGGCTCGTTCCAACCAGCTCGATCACTTTGTAGACGCTCTCGCTCATCATCTCCTCCTCATCTGCTTGGGTTCATGGCGGGTCAACAGCGCCGAAAGTCCCCCGATGGACTTCGGCGGCAACCCCCGGGTTGGCACTCCAAAGGGCTTGCGGTGAACAGAATCAGACGTCGGAAGCACCCGATGCCGAAGCGACTGCCGGCATCGGCGCAAAGACATGGGTCAAAGGCAGGACAACGTTCACTTAGGATAGTATGGTCAACCGCTTGGGTCAAGGCCCTGCATGGGATTGGGAAGTGGTGGGCGACGGTGCCCGCGGCTGTCCGGCGCCGACTCTCCCCGCCTGGTGGACCATCGCCCTGAGACGGGCGTTGAAGTCGTCCGCCGCCAGCAGGGATTCCAGGTGCAGATGGAGGCGGTAGCGCCAGTGGTGATCGGGATCGCTGGGGATGTTGATCCGTTCGGCGAACGGGTCCGGACAACGCAGTTCATCGTCCATGGCCAGCAGGTCCTGGAGGGGAAAGATGGCCCACATGCTGGGCGCGGCCAGGTGCTGCCGGACAACGGCGGTGCAAAGATCGGCGGTCGCCGAAACGGGCGCCGGTCCGGCGGCGCCGAGGACCTCGGTGTAGAACGCCTGGCGCCCGTCGGGATCGGACAGGGTTTCCCACCATTCGCGCAGCGACGCCATGTCATGGGTACCGGTGGTGCACACGCTGGCGTAGGGATAGTGTTCCGGGATGTCGAAGCGGACGCCCCGGCGGGCCGGCATGCGCTGCACTTTCAGGCTGAGGATGCCCAGTTGCGCCATGACGGCCGGCACGCACGCCGGCACCATTCCCAGATCCTCTCCGCAGATCAGCAGGGGGGCGGCTTCGCAGATCGCCGGCAGACGCTCAAGGGCGTGGCGGTGCCAGTGGCGTTCGTGCCGCCGGTAGAAAAAGTCCAGGTAGACCTCCCAAAGACGGTTCTGAAGCGCAGGGTCCAGGGCACGATAGGAATCGCTTCTGTGCATAGCGATGCGCGGGTGGTAGTGGCCCGGCAGTTCGGGGTCGGGCAGAAAGAGGACCTCACTACGTAGGCGCAGCAGTTCCCGCCGAAGCGCCGCCTCGGCCGTTTGTCCGGCGCTGCGAATGGACGCGGGCAAGCGGAGTGTTTGCAGCTTTCGTTGGGTGTCGGCCAGCCGCCGCAGGGTGTAGGTATGGGGGGCGATCTCCCGGCAGCAGGCGGCGATGACGGCGTCGGCATGACGGCCGAAACGCGATTCGAGATATGGGCGGCGCAGGAAGGGACGACAGAAACGGGCCGAATCGGCCTGCAGGGGAATCCCCCGTGCCGCCAGATGCGCCTCGCTGAGGGGCAGGGCCGGGTTGAAGCGTCCCATGAGGCCTTGAACCATATCGGCGGGGATCTCCCAGATGCGGAAGAATCCCAGAATATGGTCGATGCGCAGGGCGGCGAAATAGTTGGCCATGTGGCGAATGCGGGCCCGCCACCACCGGTACCCGTCGGACGCCATGCGGGGCCAGTTGTAGGTGGGCATGGACCAGTTCTGACCGCTTTCGGAGAAATCGTCCGGCGGCGCCCCCGCCTGGCGGTCCAGGTGGAACAGCGCCGGTGCCTGCCAGGTATCGGCACTGTGGGGACTCACCCCGATGGGGATGTCGCCTTTGAGCGCCACACCCCGCCGGTGGGCGTAGGCGACAGCCTCGGAGAGTTGGCGGTGAAGGTGGTACTGGACCCAGTAGACCTCACCGACGGCGTCCGCCTGGGCGGTGTGGGCCCCGGTGAGGGTCTCGATCTGGGTTGCTGCATCTTGATAGGGCCTCGGCCAGGTCCGCCAGTCGGCGCTTCCGAAACGATCCCGCAGCAGGCAGAAGGCGGCGTAGGGTCTCAACCAGAAGCTGTTGCGCTGGCAAAATTCATGGAAGGCCGCCTCCGTCGACAGGCGCTCCTTTTCATGCGCATAGAGTTCGCGGATCAAGCGCCGCTTGAGGGCCATAACCGCTTCGTAATCCACCGCCGTCCGGGCGTTGAGGCGCGCGCCCTGCGCCGCCAGGGCGGCGCTCACCCCTGCCGGCAGCCGCTCGGCCATGGTGGCGATTCTCAGATAGATGGGGTGCAGGGCGAATACCGAGAGGGCCCGATAGGGGTAGGCGTCGGCCCAGGTGCCGGTCATGCTGGTATCGTTAATGGGGAGGAGTTGGATCATCGCCAGCCCCGTCCGGACCGCCCACTCCACCAGCAGCTTGAGGTCGGGAAACTCGCCAACCCCCAGCCCCTCCCGGCTGCGCAGAGAGAAGAGCGGCACAGCGACACCGGCACCGCGATAGTGCCCCCGTGGGCTGCGGAACGCCTCATCCGTGCGGATCTTGGTGGGGAACCCCTCCCCCTGCGGTTCGAAGCTGAGCCGGCGGTTGTCCCCGCTCTCCCAGTCGACAAGTCGCTTGGCGGCGACCTGCCAGAGGCCGTATTTGTACGCCACTTCGTTGCGGTCGGCGGGCAGCGCCACCCACAGTGTCCACCACGGCGCCGGTCCGCGCTGCATTACGAGGGCGCGATCTTCCCGCCAGCCGCCCAGATGGGCGGACGAACCGACCAGACACAGGCGGTGCTGGGCCGGCACACAGCTCGCGGCGATGCGAAAGTGCACCCAGCGGAGCCCGGGATCGCCCCCCACTGGTGGAGATGGCGGCGGTCCCGGGCTCCCGTCGCGGTCGGGCGGGAAGAGCACCTGGGTGAAGAGGTGGGCGTTCAGGAGATCTTGGGGATCTCCCGGGGCATGCCAGTCGTCGCGCAGTTCGATCCCCGCTCTCACCAATCCCGTCTCTAAGGGGGCGAAGACCCGCACCGCACCGCCCTCCCAGATGGGATCGCCCCCCTCCAAGAGCAGGTACTTGTAGTGAAATCCGTGGGTGAAGGCCTGGCGGGGCAAGGTCAGCTGGAGATCCCAGCGCCCCGGGCCAATGCAGAACATGGGACGGGCCTTTTCCGGCCGCCACCGCCCCAGCTCGTCGCAATCTCCGCCGACCGCCACCTGTTGGCCCCAGCGGGTGGGGCAGTCGATGCGAAAACGAAGCGCGCAACCGTCGGTGGCAGGGGTGCTCATGACGCCGCAGGAAACCGAATCAGGGCGAACCCGTAGCCGGGCAGCTCCAGGATGTCGCCCGCCAGACGGCCGTTGCGCGCCAAGGCGGTCAGCGGAACCACCTCAGCGGTCGCGTCCCGCTCAGCATCGAACCCCACGGCTCGAAGCCGCAGCGGTTTCGCCTCGCCGCCCACATTCACGGCCACCCACAAGCGCGCGTTGCCAAGGCGGCGTTCGAAAATGACCGCTTGCCCGTTTTTCATCAATGTCTTGTAGCTGCCCGCCATCAGTGCGGGGTGGGATCGGCGCAGCCGCAGCATCTCGCGCACCACTGCCAGGGTTCCGTGGGGATCTTCCGCCGCCTGATCGAGGGGCGGACTCGCCCCCAACGGCAGCCAGGGGTCGGCACCGCTGTTGAAGCCGCAATTGGGAAGATCGGCGGTCCAGGGAAAGGGACTCCGACAGCCATCGCGGCCCTTGTAATCGGGCCAAAACCGGATCCCGAAGGGGTCCTGCACCTGTTCGCGCGGGAGCGCCACCTCCGCCATGTCGATCTCTTCCCCATAGTAGAGAATGGGCGTCCCCCGAATGGTGAGCAGGAAGAGCAGCGCGGCCTGCTGCAGCCCTTGCCGCGGGCCGCGGCAGTCGAATCGGCTCAAAAGACGGGCGCTGTCGTGATTCCCCATCGACCAGCAGGGCCAGCCGTCGCCGATGACGCGCTCGGTGGCTTCAACGATGCGCAGCCAATACCCCAAATCGGCGTTTTCGGTGAGCATGGCGAAGGTGTAGGCCATGTGCAGGCGTCGGCCGTGTTGAACGTGTTCGGCGGCGTGCGCGATGAGGCGCTCCGGCTGGCGGATGCCACCCACTTCTCCCACCGAGGCAATCGCATCACCTTCGTCCATCACCGTCCGCAGAAACTCAACGCACTCCCATTGCTCCGGCACGCCTTTGGAGTAAATGGCGTCGAAACGATCATAGGGGTTGAAGTCGCCGTGCACCGAGCCGTCATCGTCGCACACTTCGGGATTGTCCCGCAGTTGACGGTCGTAGGCGAGGAAGTTAACCACGTCGAAGCGGAATCCGTCGACCCCCTTTTTCATCCAGAAGCGGAGGATGTCGGCCAGGGCCGCCCGCATCGCGGGCTGGTACCAGTTCAGGTCGGGCTGCTCCTTGAGGAAGGTGTGGTAGTAATATTGCCCCCGCCGCTCGTCCCAGGTCCAGGCCGGGCCGCCGAAGAAGGAGAGCCAGTTGTTGGGCACCGATCCGTCCGGTTTGGGATCCGCCCAGATGTACCAGTCGGCCTTGGGGTTGGTTCGGTCCCTGCGCGACTGGACAAACCAGGGGTGTTGGTCGGAGGAGTGGTTGAACACCATGTCGATGATCACCCCAATCCCGCGCTGATGCGCGGCGGTGATCAGGGCGTCGAAGTCATCCATAGTGCCGAAAATAGGATCGATACCGGTGTAGTCGGCCACATCGTAGCCGAAATCGGCCATCGGGCTGGTGAAGAAGGGCGAAATCCAGATGGCGTCGACGCCCAGCCCGCCGCCGCGGCCGTCGTTGAGATAGTCCAGCTTGGCCGTGATGCCGGCCAAATCGCCGATGCCGTCGTTGTTGGCGTCGTAGAAGCTACGGGGGTAGATCTGGTAGATGACGGCCCGTTTCCACCAGTCCGGATCGCGATGATAGTCTGCCATGGCTGTAGGCTCTTTCCATTGGTTGGGTTGCATCGACACCGTCGTCGGTCATTGCGCACCGCTGCGGGATCGCCCACGGATGGGGCGGAACATTGCAAAGGGGGCTTGCAGGTGGTGTCCGTCGGTGCGGCGCGGGCTGCGGGGGATCCATCCCCGACGTGAAAGGCTGGCTCTCCCCTAATGGAGGCCGACCGGATTGTCAAGCAGATGCTAGTGGGGTGAACTGCCCTGATCCGGCGAGTGGGGGTCATGGTCCGCCGTCACGTCCCGGGCCATTGCCTCCCGAATCAGCGGCATAACGTCCTCCAGTGACGGCGAGAGCCACTTGTCGGGGATGCCATCACTACCTTAGAAGACCTGACGACGGCGAGGGGCGCCCACCGATTCGGTGCGACGGCCCCTGCAGCGCTGGCGGAATCCGCCAACCCGATGTCAGCGAGGGGCGCAATGCCATTCCCCCATCGGTCGGAGCGTGAGCGGCTTCGGCCGGGCATGCTGCTCAAAAAGGGCCGCGCATTCGGTGCAGGCGCTACAGTGTCGGTCACAGGCGAGCAGGCGATCCAGCAGATCCTCGGGCAGGGAGCGGTTGGGCAGGTCCCAGCACTCGGCCATCCAATGGCTGGCATCGAGCAGTTCCAGGAGATTGCCATCGAAACGGCCCTCGACATAGGCCGACACCGTACGCGTCGCAAAGGCGGGGCCCAGGGTGCGACCGCAGAGCTTGATGAGATCGGCCCAAGCAGTGTAGCGGCCCATATCTTCCGGACGGATAACGGGCGCCGCCAGAATGCGGTGCGGGCTTCGGTTGAGGATCCGCTGGCAGGCCAGATCGCGGTTGAGGCGGTGGGTGTCCATGGGCAGCCCGCCGTTGGCGGCGGCGATGAGGGCTTCATGGGTGGACCGATAGGGGCAGTGGTCGAGGCAGCCTTCGTTGGCCAGCAGCTCGATCCGCAGGTTGGGCCACCCTCTGCGAATCGCATTGCTGAGGGCCGCCAGCTGTCTTGGGCGGCGATTGAGGCTGCGGTCCAGCGGGAGTTTCCCCGGCGGCCGAAAACCGCAGGCGGCCACCAGATCCAGCAGCGTATCGACCTTGTCGGCGGCGTCGATGTGAAAATTCACGCTGGGTACGGCCTCGAGTTCGGCGGCCAACTTCGGTGCGGCATCTCCCAGAGCGGTGAGCAGATAGCTGTCGGCGAAGATCAGCCCATCCAGAACGCCGGCATCGCGAAGTCGCGTCAGCCGGCCGATCAGCCGGTGGAGGCGCTTGCCGACCCGGTAGGTTTCGCCGGGGTGGAATCGGCCATTGGCCAGCAGGTATTTCTTGGGTTCGGGCAGCCGCCGAAGCAGTTCGACCAGGGTGTCGACGGCGATCTCCCGCAGCCGCACCCGCGCATCGCTCAAGCCGCCGTCGTAGAGGCTGAAATGGACGGCCCCGATCCGCGGACCGAGATCGGCGAGATAGGCGATATAGGCCGTGTCCGGCAAAAAGGGGACGTTGAGGGGAAGCACCGCCGTTAACCCCGCATTCGCTTCACGGCGGCCACGATCACCTCGAGGGCGCGGTCGATCTCGGCCGCGGTGGTGGCGCGGCCGGTGGTGAAGCGCAGGGTGCCTTTGGCCCACGCCGCCGGCACCTGCATCGCCTGGAGCACGTGGGAGACCTCCACCTGGTCGGCATGGCAGGCCGCACCGGCCGAAGCGGCCACCTCGCCGCCGATCGCATCCAGCAGGCGGTCGGCCGCCAGGCCTCGGAAGGAGATGCTGCAGGTGTTGGGCAGTCGTTTGGCGCGGTGCCCATTGATGCGGACCTCCTGGAGAGCGCTCTCCAGGCCTGTCTCCAGCCGATCGCGCATCTCCCGCATATGACGGGCATTGTGATCCAGTTGGGCCGCGGCGATCTCGCAGGCCTTGCCCAGCCCGACGATCTCCAGCACGTTCTCCGTCCCGGCGCGCCGGCCGTTCTCCTGGCCGGCCCCATGACAATAGACCTCCGGCGCCACCCCTTCTCGAATGAAGAGCGCTCCGATCCCTTTGGGGGCGTAGAGCTTGTGGCCGGCCACGGACAATAGATCCACCCCCAAATCGGTCACCCTGGTGGGGATCTTGCCCACCGACTGGGCCGCATCGGTGTGCATGAGGATCCCCTTTTCCCTGGCCAGGGCGGCGATCTCGGCGATGGGCTGGATGGTGCCCACCTCGTTGTTGGCGTGCATGATGGAGATCATGATGGTGTCGGGACGGATGGCGGCGGCCGCGTCCGCCGGGTTCACCAGTCCGTCCTCGTCGACGGGCAGTATCGTCACTGCAAAGCCGTGGTCCTCCATGAAGCGGCACACTGCCAGAATGGCCGGATGTTCGATGCTGGAGGTGATCAGGTGGGACCCTTGGGCGTAGCGGGCACCGGCGATGGCCTTGAGGGCCTGGTTGTTGGACTCGGTGCCGCCGCTGGTGAAGAGCACCTCGTCCGCCCGGCAGCCGAGGATGCCGGCCACTTGACCACGGGCGGTCTGCACGCCCTTCCGCGGACCGGTACCGTACCAGTGGCTGCTGGAGGGATTGCCGAAATGGGTCTCCAGAAAGGGCCGCATCGCCGCAATCACCTCGGGGGCGTGGGGCGTGGTGCCGTTGTAATCCAGATAGATGGGCTGGGACATGGGCGTCACCTCGTCGGGTTGGGGACCATTGACGGCTGAAAGCTCAGATTAGCATGTTTGCCCCGCTGGGCCAATCGTGTCGGATGGGGGCCGCGGCGGTGCGTTGACATTGAGGGGGCTTGCGCTAAGATGGCGCAGGTTGGAACGTCCGGTCACGATCTATCCATCAGTGAGACAACCCCATGCCGCCAAACGTCATCCAGCGCCTCTTCCCCGAGGTCGACCCGGCCAGCATCGCTCTACTGCCGGTATTGGAACACTTCCACGAAGGCGTCATGGTCACCGATGCCCAGGGCGTCATTCTCTACATGAACGCCGCCCAGGCCAAGATGGACGATTTCATCGCCGCTGAAACCATCGGCAGGCGGGTCACCGATCTCTACCGGGTCGACGAGGGCACCAGCCCCGCCATGTCCTGCATCCATTCGGGCAAAGCGGTCCGCAATCTGGCCTGCTACTACCGCACCCACCTGGGCAAGGTGGTCAACTCCATCCACAACATCTATCCCCTTTTTGCAGGAGAGCGGCTCATCGGCACCATCTGCTTCATCAGCAACTACAAAAGCGTGGAGCAGAGTTACGCGACCATCGGCAAACAGCGCACCTCCAAAGCGCTGCCCACTTACGGGGTCTCGCCGGACAGTTTCGAACCGCAGTTGCGCAAAAACGGCACTCGCTACAGTTTCGACGATATCATCGGTGCCGATCCCGACCTGATGGCGGCGGTGAAGGCCGCCCGCATGGCGGCCGCCTCCCCCTCGCCCATCCTGCTTTTCGGCGAGACCGGTACGGGCAAGGAGCTGTTTGCCCAGGCGATCCACAACCACAGTCCCCGCACGGCCAAGCCCTACGTGGCCATCAACTGCACGGCCATCCCCGAAAATCTTCTCGAAGGGATGCTTTTCGGCACCGCCAAAGGGGCCTTTACCGGCGCCATTCACAAGGCCGGACTCTTGGAGAAAGCCCACGGCGGTACCCTTTTCCTCGACGAGGTCAACGCCATGTCGCCCAGCCTGCAGGCCAAACTGCTGCGCTTTCTGCAGGAGCGCAGAGTGCGCCGCGTCGGCGCGACGCGCGAAATCGACCTGGACGTCAAAGTGATCAGTTCCACCAACGTACCGCCCCACAACGCCATCGATGCGGGCGACCTTAGGGCGGATCTGTTTTATCGGCTGGCCGTCGTCTATATCCACATTCCGCGCCTGCAGGACCGCAGAGGGGATCTGGACCACCTTGTCGCGCATTTTCTTCG
>JASJCL010000012.1 GCA_030066015.1 Desulfosarcinaceae bacterium
GGACTTCGTCCACCCCGCTCAACAAAATTCTAAAGCGTCGCCGCGCTTCGACCGATATCAGGAGTAAGAGACAGTAATTCATACTGTGCTCCTTCATACTTCCTCCTTCTCTCTCTAAGGGATGGCCCCACAGCCCAGGGCCATCCCTTACCTTTTTGGGCAGCGTCATTTTAGAAGTGGGTGCCGACACCGATACCGAATTGAAAACGTGGTTCACGATAAACCGGTTCCGCGGGCCATAGTTTCAGCTCGATTAGGTCCAGTTCGGGGTATCGGTATACGGTTTTGCCCAAAGGGCGCGCAGCAACGCCACGGATCTTGGCCACTATGGTGACGAGCCGCTCCGCAGCGTAGACTGCCGGATCCAAAAACTCGTCTGCCTGGACCAAGTAGCGCCCCTCGGAGGTTTTTCTGGCATTGGGGCGTTGGCCAATCTCCAGCGGCAGCTGCAGGAGGACGAGTTCCGTGCCACGGTCGAGCGGCCTTGTGGCGATAATTTTTCCGCCGATCAGGACCACCTCGCCAGCCAGACGCGCCGGGTCTCGGAGCAGCTCGCTGAACGGAATCTCCAAGGTTACCTGGTCCCTCGCCTGCTGGGATATCGCTGGTGCGCAGCCGATAATTAGGGCGATCAATGACAATGTAACTAGATAGGGCCGCATCTCGCTTACCTCATCTGGGCGTTTCTACCATGGGTGCAACTGTCCGCATGCGTTGCCGGTGGTACGCTGTCTTTGAATAATATAAACCGCAGGTCCGATGGAGGCAATTCGGAGGGGGCGGCGCAAAATGCCTCAGGGTAGGATGGCATCCAGACTGGCGACCTCCCCCAAGGGGACCTGAAGCGCGAATCGATCGGCCACAAGACCCTCAATATCGGCGGCGGCGGTCAAACCAAAGCGATGCATGAGATTGCCAATATATTGAAGTTCTTCCTCAATTGGGGTGTATTGGTTGAAAACGATTCGATTTTCAGGGGTGTTCATGGCATATCGGATCAGCTCCGGGTCTTGATGCCAATATCGAGACAACACTCGGGATACCGTTTGGGGGTGTCGCTTTGCCCACAGGCCCGATCGGACAGCACCGCTGACCAATTGCTGCACCTGCTGGGGATGTTCATCGATGAGACGACCCTTGACCAGCATGAGGTTGCAAATGAACCCTGGCCAGACCGACTCCACATAGTGCACCAGCCTGGCATCACCACTCATGAGGGTCTGGGCGGCGAAGGGCTCGCCCACATAGTAGGCATCCAGCGCACCCGAGCTGAGCGCGGCGGCCATGTCGGGCGGATTCATCTCGACGATGTTGATCTGATTCTCCAAGCCCGCCTCGGCCATCTCTCTCAGCAGGCACAGGTTGTGGCCCGAGAACCGCATGGGCACTGCCACTGTCTTACCGACGAGATCTGCGAGGCCATTCACCGCCAGCCCTTTTTGGGCAACCAGGGTACTCTCATGTCGGTTGCCGATATAAACCACCCTGACATCCACACCCTGTTGACGTAGCACCACGGCCAGAGGCGCGATCATGAAGGCGGCTTGAATGTCATCGTTCCGCAACGCCTCGGCCATCTCGGCAAAAGAGGCAAACTTGATCGCCTTGAATTGAATTCCATCGCCCTCGCGGGTCACATGATCGAGTAGCG
This sequence comes from Desulfosarcinaceae bacterium, assembly GCA_030066015.1. Classification (GTDB taxonomy): domain Bacteria; phylum Desulfobacterota; class Desulfobacteria; order Desulfobacterales; family Desulfosarcinaceae; genus JASJCL01. Next base: position 1,652 of record JASJCL010000012.1, read on the forward strand.
GTGCGGCCAAGTTGGTGACCACCGGCATGTACCCCAAGCGTATCACCTGACGCTGCGGTCGTTCGGTGTTGAGTCGCCAATGCAAGGCACTGATCAGCAGGAGCCACGCCAAGGCAAATCCGAACAGCCGCCAGAGCAGCGGCAATCGGCTCCACAGCATCCTAAACGGCATAAGGGACCCCCAGCATCAGATAGATCTCGCTGCGCAGTTGGTTCAACGCTGGCTGGCGTTCGAAATCCCGTGGACGGTCGAAGCCGAGCGTCCGATCCATCTCTACCTTGGCCGGACGTCCGCTCAGAATGACGATCCGGTCGCCCATGATCAGGGCATCATCGATGTCGTGGGTAACAAGAATTGTCGTCTTGCGAATGAACTCGTGCATGTTGACGACCTCTTCACGCATCTTCATATGGGTGAGAAAGTCCAGCCCGCTGAAGGGTTCATCCATGAAGAGCGTATCCGGATTGACCGCCAGAGCGCGGGCCAACTCGGCCCGACGCTGCATTCCGCCGGATAATTGACGGGGATAGTGATCCTCGAAGCCCTCCAACTCGACCATTTCGATCTGCTCTTGGACGCGGGCCCGACGCGCCCGGGGATCCTTGAGGTGTCGGATACCCAGCTCCACGTTCTCCCGTACGGTCAACCATGGCAATAGACCGCTGTGTTGAAAAACGAAGATATGGTCTGCCTGGGGGCCGTCCACGAGGCGGCCATTGATCTCAACACTGCCATCGGTGGGACCATCGAATCCGGCCGTAATTCGCAGCAAGGTCGACTTTCCGCAACCGGAAGGTCCCAAAAGACAGACCATCTCGCCATCACTGACGGATAGGTTAATATCGTCGAGTACGGGTATCTGGTCACCGTACCCGATACCTGCCTCATCGCTGGATCGCGGCTGGTGGCGTCGGTTGGGATAGGATTTATAGAGATGTCGGATTTCGATGTTGCCCATGGGAATCAGGTATCCATCCGGTTCCAACTCGCGGCTCCCAGGTGCCCGAGGATCCGCATGATGGTGTCCAATGACAGACCAATGAGGCCGATGACAATCATCCCCCCCATAACGTAGTCCATCCGCAGGGCATTGCGACTGTCCAGAATGAGGTAGCCCAGGCCGGACTGCACGGCAATCATCTCCGCAGCGACCACTACCAGCCATGCAATGGTCACCGAGAGCCTCAGCGCAGTGACGATGTCGGGAACAATGGCGGGAAAGATGATCTTGCGCAAAATCTCGCCGCGATTGAAATTGAAATTGGCGGCAACCTGGAAGTAGATCGGATTGATGGCGTTGACGGCAATTGTGGTGGACACCACGATGGGGAAAAAACTCGACAAGAAAATAAGAAATATCGCAGGCTTATCTCCAATACCAAACCAAAGCATTGAGAGGGGGATCCACGCCAGGGGTGATATGGGACGCAGAAACTGAATCAAGGGATTGATAAACAGGTTGGCACTTTGAAGGCGCCCGAGCAGGATGCCTAAGGGAATGCCGAAAAAGATGGCCAAATAAAACCCGGCCGTGACGCGGTAAAGACTTGCGACGGCATGTTGCAGCAGAACGCCGCCCGCCATCAGTTCTCCCAATACGGCCATCACCCGCAGGGGACCTGGAAAAACCTGATGATCCCAGCCGCTAAAGCGAGCCGACAGATCCCACACCAAGACCAGGCCGGCAAATCCCAGGAGCGGGAACAGGAGGCGTCGCCGGTATGAATTCGGTGCTTGGATTTGCGAGAATGTCATGCCATCCATTCCCTGCGCTGGGGTCAATAGGAATTGTAGATGAGGTGGATGCCAATGAGGGTCAGCAGGAACACAAAGACCTCCTTGAGGCGTCGTTCTTGAATGCGCTCCATCAGCCGGGGGCCCAATTGCCCTCCTACAAGGACACCCGGTAGGGCCCACAACAATACGCCCGGATGGGATTTGGCCCCTAATATCCAGTGAATCAACGCCCCCAGTAGGCAAGTCCCAAATATGGTGGTGATACTGGTAGCCACCGCTGTATGCATGCGCAGGTTAAGGCGGCTGCGCAAAAGGGGAATGAGCCACTCCCCAATGCTGACGCTGAGCATACCGCTGGCCACGGCCATGGCCGATACCACGACGGCATAGGATTTGGCCTGTTGGATAGGGATGCGCGGCAGCCCGGCGGCCGCATATTCCTGATGGGCGGATACGAACAGAAAGGCTGTCGTCAGCGTCAGCATCCCAAGAAATAACTCCAGGTGATCGGCCGTCAAGCGAGTGGTCGCCCACCCGCCTGCGGCAAGACCGGGAACCGCCACCATCAACAAAAAGAGCGCCAGGCGCATATCGATTTGCCTTTTGCGAGCATAGGCCACGGTGCCGGACGCCATCCCGACGCTCTGGATTAGCAAGGAGGTGTAGACTGCCGCATCGGGCCGAAGCTTCATCACGATCAACAAAAAGGGCATCCACAAGATGCCACCGCCTATCCCCACCGAAGAGGCCGCCGTGGCGATGAGGATACCCACTGGAAATGCCAACCAAGCTTCACTCACTTGGACCGCTATCCACGGTATAAAAATTAAAGTATTCGACCATTTCAGCCATGGTGTCGATCTCACTCTGCAGCGCCGTGAAGGTCGCCTGCAATCGACGATGCGTCTCCCCGGTCGAGACAGCACTGGACACTTCGGCCGAGGCCGAATCGAGGTGGCTTTGGACAGAGGCGCACAAATTGCGTGACATCAGCGTGATCTCTTGGAGATTGCTGGACATTTCATTTATAACATCGCCCAGTTGGGACAATTCATTATGGGAATGTATCTGGATAGTGCGTCGAAGGTCCCCTCGTGAGATAGCCTGTGATACCCCGATCATGTGCTGCAATGGTTCGGTAATATGTTTGATGAACATGGTCAGCACAATGATGATCACAAAAAGGATGATCGCTACCATTAAGAGCGCCTTACTGCGCAGGTGCTGAATAGGGGCTAAGGCGTCTTCGGCGGAGAGCTGTCCCCCTGCATAAGCGGCCAAATTTGCGTGGAGATCGCCACTGAGGCGGCCACTCCCGGTTTCAGCGACAAATTCGAGCCCAACGAGAAGCGCAGCGAACCCGATCAGCAGAAAGTAGGTGATCATCGAGCGCTGAAGCGAGTATTTTGAATTGGCGGTCATCGGTACCGGTCACTCTGGCTTAGGGTGGCGGCCGGGGCAACGGGCGCAGGAGGCGTCAGATGACGGCGGCGAGAGGCATCCTTTTGCGCACTTCCTGGGCCAGTTGGGTGTAGGCCTGGCCAGCTTTACTGTCGGGATCGTAGTGCATCACCGGTTTGCCCATGATCTGGGCCTCTTTGACCTTGTTGTCGTAGGGGATCCGGCCGACGAAGGTCTGCGTTGGGTACATGCCCTGGATCTTCTGGGAAATCATGTTGGACGCATCGCTGGCATCATCAAACATGGTGATGAGTACCTGGGCTTGGATCCAGGGATTGGTCTTGCCACGGATCATCTTAATCAATCGCAAAATCTGGTCCACCCCGTGGGTGGATAGGAAGTCGCACTGACAGGGGATGATTACATGGCCGGCGGCGGTGAGAGCGTTGAGGGTAAACAGGTCCACGGATGGCGGTGTGTCGATAAGGATGTGGTCATATTGGTCGGTAATTGATTGCAGTCGATCAATCAGCATGTACTCAAAATTTTCGGCATGAAAATATTTTTTATTGAGCAGAATCATTCCCTTGTTGGAAGGCAGCAGTGCCAGGCGGGGGACCCTCGTGGGACGCACCGACGCGTCAAGGGAGGGTTCTCTGTCCTGGACCACATCGTAAAAAGAGCGCCCCTCGCGAACGCCGAGACTCAAGCTCAAATTGGCCTGAATGTCGAAATCCACCAGCAGTACTTTATGGCCGGTGGCCGCCAGTGCGGCACCTAAATTCAAGGTGGTGGAGGTTTTGGCAACCCCCCCTTTCTGATTGCTGACGGCGATGATGTTGGCACGTTTGGCGGCCTTTGCGCCAGCAAAATCCAGGAATTCAATCTGTTGCACCGAGACGGGCCGGTAGGCGGAGAAGATGTTGCCGCAGCGGGTACAGCGGGCCAAGAAACGGTTGCCTTTGACCTTTTCATCGGCGACGCTGTAGCGGGTTTCACAATGTTGACAGACGACAATCATTCCGGACTCCTTGTTCACCGGACCGACCGCATCCAGCCGGTAGTTGAAAGACACAGCCGGCGGCTGTGCAAAACGTGTCAGACCATCAGCGCAGTGATCGCATCGGGCAGCTGCGGCTCTTCAAGAACCACGTCGGCCACGCCCAAGCCAATGGCGTTATCCGTCAGGTTGGGGTAGACACAGGTATCTACTGCCTGTGCCATGGAGACGCCTGAGGCGTGCTGGATCTGAGCAAGACCACTGGCACCGTCATTCCCTGTACCGGTAAGCAGAACCCCCACTGTATTTTGGTGAAAGACATTGGCCGCTGACGTAAACAGGGCGTTGAGCGGTTCAACTGCAGGGCTCTTGGCGACCAGACAGGGCAGGCCCTCCTGGTTGGTGCCGATTTCCAGGCCAGCCCCAAGCGGGCTTATGTAGCAGGTGCCCGCCTGGAGGACATCTCCGTCACGACCCACCGCCACATGCCAGGGCACTTGTTCGTCAAACTTCTGAACGAAGGCATCGATCACCTTGGGGGCGATCTCCTGGACGACGACCACCGCCGTCGGCAGTTCGGGCGGCAACTGAGAGATGAGGCGGATGACGGTGTTGGGTCCGCCCAGGGTCGTCCCCAGTGTTACCAAGTAGTCTAATGGCAGGTCGTCTGCCGGCTTTTTCGGCTGTGCTACCGGCATTGATGGCAATTGTACCCGACGAATATTGTGCATGTTGACCGCGCTGGCCATCTTGACACGATCAAGGAGTTTCTGCCGGGCCTGGTCGATATCGGCGGACACGGCACCCGATGGTTTGGGGACGAAGTCGACCACTCCCAAACGTAAGGCTTCAAAGGTGATTGCACCGTCGCCGGCCAGGGAACTCAAGACGACGATGGGCACCGGTGTCTCAATCATTAAATGACGGATGGTGGTCAAACCGTCCATGCGCGGCATGTCGATATCCAGAGTGATCACATCGGGTCGAAGCGACTCCACCTTGGCCAGGCCTTCCAGGCCGTCTCGCGCCGTTTCGACCACTTCGATGTCGTCATCTGAGGAGAGAATGTCAGCGACCGCCCGGCGCATGAAGGCCGCATCATCCACCACGAGAGCTCTTATTTTGGTTTTCGTCGTGTCTTGTTGTGTCATATCCGTCGTACTGGGGGTTGGTAGCACTATTGTAGAAGATGGTTGCTGATGTCGGTTGGTGACGCCACATTATGGGCCAAGGCGCTGTCGCGGAGCGTTTCCAACGTGTCCGCGACGACGGCCAATTGCGGATCCGCCACAACGATCTGACCGCCATTGTCACGCACCGTCCGCACCCCATCCAGGGTCCCGATCTCGGCACCGGATAAGAAGGCAACGCTGAGACGTTCGCCAAATGCAGCGGCTGCCGAACTCAGGATCTTATCGATGGGGTTTGTATCCATGAGGCCGCCATTTACTTCGTCCGTCTCTTGCACCAAAACAGGCTGGTGGTCCGCTTCGGTAAAGGACATGGCGCGGCCGTTGGTGCTCAAATAGCAGTGACCGCTCATCAGCGGTGTTTGGGTCTCCAGAGGTAGCACAGGGAGTGGACAGCGGGCGTTAAAGTAGGCGGCGAGGGTATCCGTCAACGCCGGTGGCAAAGATTGGAGGACCACCACAGCTGCGGTGCAATCCGCTTTTAGCTGCGCCAGGCAGGCGGTCAGGTCGCCGAAGCCGCCCGGCCCAACGTTGACAAGGTGCAGACGATCGCACGCCGGACCGTGATTGACGAGCGCGGATCTCTCGCCCAACAAGGACGGTGTCCGCATCCGGCGAAAACGCTCGATACGGGCAGCCGCCGAACGGTGTATGCGCTCAACAATTTTCTGCTGCTGAACGAGGATATTGCCGCTCTTTGTGGGCTTGCTCATGAAATCCACGGCGCCCAGGTTCAAAAAATGGATGATGGTCTGGTGAGCGGCGTTGCCCAGATTGCTCATGATCACCACCGGGCAGGGGTTTTTAATCATGATGTGTTTCAAGGCCGTGCTACCGTTCATCACCGGCATGTTGATATCCAGGGAGATGATGTCGGGTTTCAGGGATTCTAGCTGGGCCAACGCCTCCTCCCCGTTTTTCGCGGTCCCCACCACCTCGATGTTCTCATCCGCATTGAGCATGCTGACGAGAATTTTGCACATGATGGACGAGTCCTCCACCACCAGTACCCGCAGTTGATCGTGAGATTCGTCCTGGATTAGGCGCGCGGCGATCTCCTCACCACTCTGGCTGTCACGCTCATCCGCTTGGTGGGCAGCCTCCATCAACAGGTACTGATAGCCTTGCTCAATCGTACGGTCGATGGTGGTGTCTTCCGCAACGGTCTCGAAGCTGCCGCTTTGCCAGCCCATAATGGCGTAGAAGGCGTCTTCCCCTTTGAGGGACTGTGTTTCGGCGTGAACGATGGCCCCCGCGTCGATGTAGATCATGCCTTGCTGATCATCCTGCGTCACCTGGATTCCCAGGCTCACGGCGGACAGGCAGCAAATCTGGATCAGATCCGCGAGTTGAATGTTTTTCAAGGTGCCAGCAAAACCGACGCCTTGCTTTGTCCCGTTCTGGGCGGTGGTCAATTTCGTTCTACTTTCGCTTTCAGACACTATTGAAGTCGGTCGCAGAGGGCGCCTAGTTGGGAAGACTTCCCGGGAGTACGGACCTCTATTGGGGTGTCTGTTTGAACTGACATCGGGCCTGCTTGTGGGTGCTCAGTTTGATCAGTTCGTATACATCTAGTATCAGGGAGATTTGGCCGTCGCCGAGGATGGTCGCCCCAGAAAAGCCACTATTCTCCTGCAAGTAATCTTCAAGGGGTTTGATGACGACTTCCTCCTGACCCAGCATATGGTCTACAATGAGGCCGACCCGCTTCTGGCCAGTGTTGACGATCACCACGAAAAACTTTTCCGCCATTTCGGTACAGGTATCCATGCTGAAGACATCCCGCAGGCGGATCAGCGGAATGGTTTCTTCGCGCAGATACATCACGTCGACACCCTCGATAACCGAGACCTCTTCCTTAAAGACCCGCAAGGTTTCGTCGACCACCGACAAGGGGATGGTGAACAGCTCATTGGTTACCCGTACCAGTAGGGCCGGAATGATGGCCAGGGTCAACGGGATCTTGATGCGGATGCTGGTGGACTGCCCCGGCATGGTATCCACTTCCAGGGTGCCGTTGAGCTTCTCGATATTCTTCTTGACCACATCCATGCCGACACCCCGGCCAGAGGTGTGGGTGACAGTATCGGCTGTGGAGAAGCCGGGGACCAGAATAAGATTGATAATTTCCCGTTGGCTCAACTGGGATGCAGCACTCTCGCCAATTAGGCCCTTTTCGATCGCCTTGTTCCGGATCCGCTCGAGATCCACGCCCCGGCCGTCATCTTCGATTTCGATGACCACATGGTTGCTCTCATGGTACGCATTGAGCGTCAGCGTGCCCTTTTCAGGTTTGCCCATACGACGGCGCTCGGCGGTGGTTTCCAGACCATGGTCGACGGCGTTGCGAATGATATGCACCAGTGGGTCGGCGATGCGTTCGATGACCATCTTGTCGAGTTCAGTGTCCTCGCCCCGTATCTGCAGCTCCACTTTTTTACCGCAACTGCGGGTCAAGTCGTGAACCAGACGGGGGTAGCGGTTGAAGAGTTGTGCGATGGGCAGCATACGAACCCGCATGACCCCCTCCTGCAGTTCGTTGGCCACGCGTCCGAGGGCGACGGTCGCCTCGCTAATCCGGAAGGTCAGCCCGCTGACCTGTTTGTAATCGCGTTTGTCCAATCGCTTAGATTGTTTGAGATAGTGCTGCAGCTCACGCATCTCGTTGCACAGCTGGGAGAAAAATGCCCGGTTGACCACGAGCTCACCCACCTGGTTCATTAGGGCGTCTATCTTGCCGGCGTCAACACGGATACTCTGGCGCAACACACGTTTTGATGCGGCCTCCTTTTTGGCAGGCCTGGGGGTAGGTGTGGGCGATAGGTTATCGGCTGCACCCATGTCATCTGACGGTGCTGAATTTTTCTTCTCGGTATCGATGTCAGTGGAGTGCGGCGGATCGCTGACAACTGGCGCATCCTCCTCCGCATCGGATTCCGGTGGTTGGGCATCTTTTTCTGCCGCGGGGGCGTCAACGGGTGCCGGAATCCCATCCGGCTGTTCGGAAACAAGCGTCTCCTCGAGTGCGGCCGCTTCCGCCACCGCGACGGGAGGTTCGGTCTCTTCTGTTGGCCCAGCCGCTTCCAACGCGGAAAACAGCTCCCCTTCAATGGCATCAGGAAAGTGATCTCCTGAGGCGGCTTGGACCGGCAGCATGGCGTCGAAGGCAGAGCCAAGCTGCTCCAAGAGCTCATTCTCACGGGGAGGGGTTGTGTTAGAATCCTCGCTCGCCATCTGCCCGGCGGATTCAAGGCCCTCCCACAAGCTGGCCAGTTCAGTGGCTTGGGGGAAGTAGCTGGCAACAGACTTGATGAAGGGCACCACTTTTTCTACCAGCCAGGTACTGCACAGGAGCGAGGCACCGCCGTTGACAGCGGCCACTTGGGCGTTCAGGTGGATCTCCCAATCTGTGTACACCTGTTGCAGCTCCGTATAGCCCATGTAATTGGCGGAGGAGTTCAATCCATCCAATTGATCCTGACATTGTCTGAGGACCGATTCGCTGAGTTCCTCCGCCGCTTGGGTCAGATCGACGAGTAGTTGCAGTTGATCCTGCAACTGCTGGAGAAAGATATTGAGGAGCTCAGTGTCATTTTCTTCGATATAATGGGCCGACGCCGCTGATGATTCGCTCGAGCCGCTTGCATCCGAGAAATGATGTTCCGGATTGTCTTCCTCGTCTTGGGGTTCGATCGCTGCGGAGGCCTCATTACCCACCGCCAATCGTGAGAGCAATTCTTCACTCGTGTGAATGCTGCGCCCGTCTTTGGCCATCGCGGAAATCATGGCGCGAATTTGATCCCCGGCCGTCATGAGCACCTCGCTGATCCCATCGTCCACCGGACGATGTCCCTGGCGCAGGTGATCGAGAAAACTTTCCAACTTGTGGGAGAGCTCTGTAATCCCGGTTAGACCGATGTAATCGGCCGAGCCTTTGATCGTATGCACACACCGGAAAATATCATTGAGCAGATCGGCATGCTCGTCTGACTGTGCCAATGCCAGGATACACGCCTCCATCTCTTCCAGATGCTCTTGGGCTTCTTCGAAAAAATCGGCCAGGATAGCTTCATCCATACTATCTTGATTGGCGGCTTCTTCAGCCGAACCAGCGGCCGTATCGTCCACGAGCAGATCGGCATCCAAGTCAAGGGAGAGCTCCGGCTCCTCGCCGTCCGCTTCGGTGGCCAGTTGCCCGTCCGTTGTGGAATCCGACGCCCCGGGATCATCGAGCAGTTCGTTGAGCGAACCATCTGAGAATAGCTGGGCTTCGGCGTCGTCAGGATCGACATCTTCCGCGGCGACTTCTTCCGGCGGTGTTTCGAAGGTTGGCGTTTCAAGATATTGGCTGAGATCTCTTGCCTGATTCGGGATCAGATCCAGAACGGTGACCAGCTGAGGCTTTAGATAGGTCTGCCAATACGCCCGGATGCTGATCGCATCTGCGTCCTCTTGGGCGATGCCCGCTTTGAGTTCCCCCAAATCATCAGCCCAGGCGTCATAGCGTTGGCATAGCGGGGTGTACCCCATGTAGTTGGCGGATGCTTTCAGACTGTCCAGCTGGGTGAGAGCGGCCTCAATCAGTTCCTGAGAGAGGGTCTGGTGGCGACACGGTCCCTCGCGGAGACCCTTAAGCCCCTCCTCGAGCTGATCGAGGAAGATGGCCAGTAACTCTTCATCGGTCTCATTTTCAATTTCCGCCTGCTCGGACACTGTATCACAAAGACTCTCGGAGGCGTCCGCCTCATGCGTGGCGGCGCCATCCAATGCCGACGGCTGTGAAACACCGTCGGCCACCCCCTGGTTGACCGCAGCATCGAGACGCGCCACAAGGTCGTCGATCTCGGTATTCTCGGTCTGGTCCTCTTCTACATCGGCTACCAGGGAGACGATGCGATCACGACCCTCGATAAGCAGGTCCACGACATGCTGATCCACCACGCATTTGTCCTGGCGCATCAGATCGAGCAGGTTCTCCAGCCGATGGGATAGCTCCGCAATTCGCCCCATCCCAAGGTAGTCCGAAGAGCCTTTGATGGTGTGAATCGAGCGGAAGATCTCGTCCAGCAGCTCCTTATTCTCAGAGTCATCCTCCAAGAGGAGCAGATTACGCTCCATCTCTTCCAGATGCTCGCTGGTCTCCGCCAAGAAATCTTGAAGCAGTGACAGGTCGGTCATAACCGTCTCCTTAATGACCATTCAACTCAGGGCATAAACGTTTGTCTCGAAAAAACGCATCAGCGACCGCAAGCGCTTTGAATTTCATCAAAAGGCGGCGTTGCTGAACCAAAGCGATACCCGCTATTCAGCATCATTGGCGGCAAACGCTTTCTGCTCCTCAAGACAAACATCGTATAAATAATAACTTCGCACCAGCTCCTGGATCTCTTTCAATTGCGCAGAAGCGTTCCCGATCTCAGCCTCGATGGCTGCATGGGCCTGCTTTTGGGAAGCAGTGTCCAGGCTGCGCAATTGTGCCAGGTGTTCCGATGTGCTTTGCAGTCCTTGCAAGCTAGCGCCGGCCTGATTCCAGACCATTAGAAGGCCCTCTTGCTGGTTTACGGAAAAACTATTGATTTCATCGGCTAGGCAGTCGAGTTCGGTCCCTGTTTCGGCGTCCAGGGTCTGGTCCAAATGCCCCTCGGACATGGCCGCCACGACGCCGGCCATGTCCTCCAGGGGTGTCAGGAGGCGCCGTTCTACGTACCACCAAAGGCCAATGCTACCGACAAACAGGAGCCCCCCTAAACAAATGGCCAACGGCTGCGGTAGATGATTTTCGCCGTCAACCGAAGCGGCGGCGTAAGCCGCTGAAGATCTCTCCGCTTTGCCAGGGCTCTGGAGAGAAGCGCTCAGCAGCAGAACCAGTATGGCAGCCAGCATCGTAAGGGCTCCCAAACCCACCCGCAATTTATTCTTTAGCGGTCGTTTCATCGTTCTGCAACCATATGCGTTTGCCCATGCTTTGGGACCACTTGTCTAGCAGATTGACGTGATCGATTCTGAGGAGAGTTCACGCGTCCCCGCACAGCCGAGCCGGGCTGACCTTTGATTGATGCGAATGCGGCAATCCAATAAATCCGCCCGTCCTCAGAGCTTGGCAATTATAGATAGGATCTGCTTGGCCTCGTGCTTATTGACATAGCCAAGGGCACCGATTCGGGCCACATCCTGGCTGTATTTCTCTTCATCCAAATTGGATAGAAAAACGATCTGGGCCTGACCGTCATACCGCCGAATCTCGTCGGCCGCTGCAAACCCATCCATACCGCGCATGGTGATGTCCATCGTCACCACGTCCGGCCGAAGCTCCTTGTAGAGGCTGACGGCATCGGCACCATTCTTGGCCTCGCCGATGATCGTATGCCCGCCGTCAGCCAGCGTCTGTTTGATCATTTTTCGCATGATGGAAGAGTCATCTACGATCAAAATGCGTTTCCCCATCGGGTTCCCCTATTCACGTCTTTCAAAGTCAACGACTAATTTGATGAATGCCTAGCCCGGTTTGGGTCAGGCGATCTTCAACTCATTGAGTTTCTTGATCTCGTCAACCATCAGGATGCGGTTGAAATCCAGCAGCACCAGAAGACGATCTTCAATCTTGCAGACCCCCCGCAGATACTGGCTTTTCAAACCGGCCACGACAATATCCGGGGCCGGTTTGATCCAATCCATGGACACTTTGAGCACCTTGGTGACCCGGTCCACGATGAACCCCGTAATGCGACCGTCTATATTCAGGATGATGATCCAGATATCCTCCTCGGCCGCTTTCAGATTAGTCAAATTCAGACGCTTGCGCAGGTCGATGATGGGGATGATATTGCCGCGTAGATTGATGACACCCTCGATAAAATCCGGAGAATCCGGGATTGGCGTGATGGGCGCTTCCCGGATGATCTCCTGGACCATTAGAATGTCGACGCCGAAGAGCGCTTCTCCGATCCTAAATCCGACCAGCTGGTTGAGGGACGCCCCCTCACCATCCAAGGCTTCGTTCGAGTTGATATAGACCTGTTGTTCCATACTGATAACTCTCCTCTAACGCTGCAGTTTCCGGATACGGCGCGCTAGGTTAAACGCTTACTGCAACTTGAACTGGGCCACCTGTTGGTTGAGGGATTCAGACAGCTGCCGCAATTCATCGGTAATACCCACAACGGTGCCAGCGCCTTCCACCGTCTGTTTGGCGGACTCGGCCGATTTGGTGGTGATATCAATGAGGCGCTTGGAACGCCCAGCCTGGGTGTCGGTCATCTCTTTCATCTGGTCGGTTCTATCGACGATGCCCATCATTTCGGCATTGATCTGAGTGGCACTCTTGTTCGCCTTGACCACCTGATCGGAAATCTCGTTGGCTTTCTCCACGAGAGTTGCCAGCGCATTCTGAGCAGCCTCGCGCCGTTCACCCTGCTGTCCGGCCATGGTACCAATCTCCTGGGCCAGGGTGTTCAGCTCGGTAATCATCTGGTTGACGTTTTCGGTGTTCTCCGCCAGCAGTGCACTGGCGCTAGAGATGTCCTCAATGGCCTTCATGTTGACCTTACCGCCCTCGGCAATCTTTTGGAGGGCGTGTTGGGACTGATCGGTCAGCTGCGTACCTTCAGATACCCGGACGGCTGAGTCTTTAATCAGCTGGGTAATCTCCTTGGCGGCTTCAGAAGATCGCTGCGCCAACTTACCGACTTCGTCGGCGACCACAGCGAAACCCTTACCATGGGCACCGGCGCGGGCAGCCTCGATGGCGGCGTTTAGGGAAAGCAAGTTGGTCTGTTCGGCGATGTCGGTGATCACCGTGATAATCTCCGAGATCTGGTCTGAAGAATCGGCAATGGCGCGCATACCTTGCACCGTTGCATCCACGGAGGTGGCGCCCTCCTCGGCGGCTTCAAGCACCTGCTGACCATATGTGATTGATTGTCCGGCAACCTGGGTCATTTCGGCCACGGCGGTGGCCATCCGGTCCATCGCCTCGGTAACCGAGTCCACCATCTCGCCCTGTTTGGCAGCGGTCTGCACCACCTTGGCGCCGGTTTCACCCATGCGCTGCACACGGCCGGCGGCCTCGCGGGCCTCCTCGATCTGAGCGGTTGATGAGTCGGCCACCGACTCCATACCGTTGGTCAGTACAGTGACACTCTTGCCGGAAGTCTCGGCAGCGCTCTTCTGGGAAGCTGCTGAGTTCGCCACCTCGCTGGCGGTGCCCCCCATCTCTTCCACCGTTTTCTGCATGAGGCGCATCTGTTTTTCCTGGTGTTCGGCGCGATCCCTGTTGGCCATGGCGCGCTGGGACACTTCTCCGGCGTGTTCATTCACATTGGTCGCCGCGCTGGCCACCAAGGTGAACGTATCACGCAGCTGACCCATCATATGGTTGAAGGCCCCGGCCATGGTGCCCAGTTCGTCCTTACTGGCCACGGGAACCTTCAAGGTCAGATCGCGGTTAGAGGCCACCTGGTTGATGACGTTGGCGATATTGACGATGGGGTCCGCAATGCCCCTGGCCACGAATAACCAAATCAAGGTCGCCAGGAGGAGGGCGACGGTAATGGCACCCATCAGCACCATGTTACTGCGACCGCCCATCTTTTCGATATGGGCGGCCCCCTCCAGGAACTCTTCCGTGTAGGAACCGGCACCGATGATCCAGTCCCACGGCGCAAAATAGAGGATGCGCGCGATTTTCTCCCGGGCGACCGGGTCACCGGGGTTTTGCCATGGGTAGGTCACCTCGGTGAATTCGCCCGGCTTCAACACCTTGGCCTTTTTAACAATCTCCTGAATGAAGAGACGGCCGTCGGCGTCTTTGGCGCCCATGATGTTCTCACCATCGCGCTTCCCGTTTTGGGAGATGACGTAATGGCCCTGGCTATCCAATACGTAAACGTAGCCGGTCTTCCCGACCTTCACGTTCATGATCGCTTGTCGGAGACTGGTAACACTCTCCTGGGGAATCCCCACGTACAGCACACCGATGATATTATTGGACAAATCGTAGATCGGCTCATAGGCAGTAAGGTACCATGCATTCACCACGTAGGCGCGGCCGAGGAAGGTCTGGCCTTTCATGATCGTGGACACAACGGGATTGGCGCTGCCGTCGGGGTTGATGCTGGGAATATAAGTGCCGATGGCACGTGTGCCGTCCAATTTTTCCACATTGGTGGCAATACGGAGGATATCACCGGCTTCGTTCATGCGTTGAAAGACGGTGCAGGTAACCTTACCGGCCATCCGCTTGATATTGTCAACGATGGGAACTTCGCTGCGCATGTCTGAGACTTGGCCGAACCAGTTATTCCCAACCTGCATTTTGGGGAGTCTGTACGGGGTGACCTTTTTCGTGTACTGGTTCACCGCGCTCCAGGTGACCTGACCGTCGGCAATTGAGATCCCACCATTGTTGATCACGTCTTCTCGAACCACGTTCAGATAGTTCTGAAGCGACTCGACCAGCAGGTCGTTCTGCGTTTCAATCATCCGATAGACGCCCTCGGCGATATGGTCGAGGTCGGTTCTGGCAAGCTTGGTGCTCTCCTGAATGGACACATTCAGGGTCGATTTGTTCTGGCTCAGAACAAAGATCCCAAACAAAAGCAGCGGCGCAACTGTCAGGAGAATACCAATCGTGAGAAGTTTGGGTTTGAGTTTTAAAGCCTTAAACATGGTGATTTCCTCCAATCGACGAATTGACGTGGTACCTCATTAAGTTAGGTTTACGTTTTCCAGGATATGCGCAAAAATCTTGATTTCAGGCACATTGCTTGATCTGTGGTGAGATAAAATGGTTAATGGCCTCGCCGAGCAATTGGACAGGGGCCAAATGGATATTTTCAAAACGTTCGATCGCACTCAATGACCGCTCTTTGTAGAGACAGGTCTGCGGTGTTTGGACGATAACGCTGCCGCCAACCCGCATGATTTCGCCGATGCCTTCGATCCCGTCTTGACCCATGCCCGTTAGCAGCACTCCGACGGTCTGCGATCCCATTCGTTCGGCAATGGAAATAAAGGCTTGGTCGATGGCCGCTTGGCGTTCCGGGAAAGGCGCCGGTGACACCTCGAAACGATAGCCGTTGTCCTCGGCAGTCAGGTTTACATATTGATTGCCGTTGGCCAGATAGAAGACGCCGCCCATGACCCGTCCCCCGTCGGCGGCACGGAGAATCGGCATGGCACAGTATTCGTCGAGATAATCGACAAAGGCGTCGATGTGGGCGTCCTCGGCGTGCAACAACCCCAGATAGGCCACCGGCAATTCCGGTTGCAACTGGGGGATGATCTTGAGAAATGCGCTGTATCCGCCTTCGGATGCTCCCAATCCAATGACCCCTTCGCAGTGCCCCGCATCATGACCATGGCAGGCCGCTGAGCTGGCCGGCCGGCGCAGATACCGCACGGCGTCCATTTCGGTGGCGGCAGCCGCTTTTATCTTTTCAATGATGGATTTTTCCTGAGTTTCGATTTGCCGCGGATCGCGATTGGACGGTTTCTGCAGAAAATCGACCGCCCCGTATCGAAGGGCGTCGAAGGACTCTTTGGCCCCCTCTTTCGTGAGGGTGCTGAACATGACCACCGGGCAGGGGCACTGGATCATGATGTGCTTGAGCGTGGTCAAACCGTCCATCTGCGGCATGTTGATGTCCAGCGTGACAACGTCCGGCCGTAGTTTGGGGATCGCCGCGATCGCCTCAATGCCGTTTTTGGCCTCTCCGACGACCTGCAGTTCCGAGTCCGCTTCAAACATGCGCCGGATCGCTTTACGGATGAAACCCGAATCATCCACGATCAGTATCTTCAGCGGCCTTTTCTGGCCGTCATCGGTGGAAGGCGCCATGTGGGCCGGCATGCAGCGGCAAGGTTTATCATCCCCACTGGGAATCAGCAGAATTTCGCTGCATTTATGACAACGGAAGGCTTTTGCGGACTGATCCGGAAGGGTATCCAGTTGGTGCTGTTCACCGCACTCTTCACAAAATAGGATCATGTTCACTGCTCCCAGATGTACTCAGATTGAGATGTCGTCGAAATCAGGTCGATGGGCAGAGAGCCTTTGTCCTGATATTGGCGTTCTATTCAAGAACTTGAGACGTTTACCCATATGGTTGTCTGTCCTTCGGTCAGACGGCCGCTTGACCAAACGGCCCGCATGGTTACGGCACAGAGGTCACTGCCGCTTACTTGAACAGCATGACGGCAGCTTTCTACGGCAGCTCACTTAGCAATTAATCTGAACGACGAATGATGTGGTTATTCACCACCTGCGGCAAGACAACGGCGTAAGCGCTTTGCAGTGTTCAAATGATCGGTTTAAGAGGAGAATTCTTTAGGCGATTTCGGGCAATCCGGGAGAATGCCCCAGTTGGGATAGGGGTTTCTCACAGGTTTGCAGCACATTGGCGTGAGGGTAGAGGGGGGGTAATGGGGGAACGAGAGGTTGTGTTAAAAGGTATAATCGATACCGAACAAAACGCTTTCAGAGGTCCAATTAACGCTATTGAGGCGGGTTTCGTCCACCTCTCCATTTGACAGGTAAACCCGATCGGTTCCCGCGTCTGTGGTCCAGTCCTGGTAACCAACGGTCAGGTTCACCCCCCACTGGTTGGCAAACTGGCAACGCCATTTGGCAGCCATAACGATACCTGTACCGGCGGTTTCATGTTCGAAACTCTCCGGGTGGGCCAGATCGGACCGCAAGTTCCAATCCGCTGAGGCAGAGTAATACGCCCAGTGATACTCTATCCCCAGACCAAACATCATGGTCATTACGGGCCGATTCAAAACCACCGTGTAGTCGGCATCCAGCCCCAGCCAAGGGCCTCGCCACCGAGTTTCGTAGGTGCTGTTGAGGCCATCGAAAGGACCGACGTCCGGCGGGTTGAGACGGAGGGCCGGATCGGGCTCGGAAACGGTCTGGTTGCCATCCGTCATCACCAGATTCTGTTCATGATAGGAGTAGCCCAGTAACGGGGTGAGGGCGATTCGGTTTTTCCACAATTTAAATCGATATCCCGCAGCAATGGAGAAGTCGCTGACATCACCATCATCCGCGCTGTTGTTTGACCGTGACCACTCTTCCGTTCGGTCGGGCCCTTTGTAGTCAGAGTCTTGATTGTCGCCGTCGTAGATGGTGCCGGTCTGATAGGAAAATCGAATAAGGTAATGGTCGGCAAAGATCGTTTCGTTGGAGAAGCGCCATAAGAATATATCCAGATCTCGCCAGGTCAGTTCCGAAAGCACGTTGACGATCACGTCCTCCTGTCGCGTGTAATCGAACAGCTTTCCGGCGATACTCCAATCCAAACGGTCCCGGCGATACCCGGTGTCGATCATGAAGCGGCTTTGCACATTCTCCGTGTCGACCAACTGGGCAGACGGAGAATCCATCCCGACGCTTTGCGAGGCGGCATGAAGATGGTCCGGTGGCATGAGAAGGGCCCAGATAAAGCACCAGGGAATCCAGAATGCAGGGGAAAAGCAACTCCGACATTTCGTCATGTGCATCGGTTTTCCTTAATACTCAGAGCGATGAGCGCAACAGCGATCAGAGGAAGCAGCCCTTGCGGGAGAGGGTCCTCGCAGAAGGCGTCTCCGGCGACCTTGGGATATGTTGACGCATGTGGTTGGGCGGGGATGAAGCGCAATGCAAGTGGGCAGCATAGAGGATACCGCACCAAATGTCCAAAAGAAATAACGGGCTTCGCTGATCCGCGCAGGTGGCGGACGTGGGTCGCTGACGGGACGCAAAAAGGGGGATTCACGGCAGATGGATCCGGGTGCGGTGGTCGTTGGCAACGGTTATTTTTTAATCTCGCTGAGCTTCCCGTGCCAAGCGCACTTATCACAATAACTTTCGGGATCGCGGCTCATGTCGGGCAGATCGGCGGGATCCAGGTCGGGCTCAAAGGAGACCTCACCATCCCTGCATTCAAACTCCACGATATCGAAGGCGTCTTCCGGATTCTTGACGTAAAAGCGTTCGCATCCACAAATGGGACAGGACATGGATTCTCCTTGTTGATGGCGCGTGGCTAGGACGCAGCGGTGGGCCTGCCGCCTCAGTGGAAGCGGCAGGGCCACAGCTCACGATGTGGGTTTGCCAATCTAGTCGACCTTGAAAAACGCCTTCGCTTTGGCTTTGCACACTGGGCAGATATCCGGCACATCATCCTCACAGGTGTATCCGCATACCGAGCACACATAATAGGTCACATCGGCCTGCTGATCTAAATTTTCGAAGGCTTTCTGATAGAGATCGGCGTGAACTTTCTCCACCTCGTTGGCATAGGTGAAGGATCGCACGGCGGCCTTATTACCCTCTTCCTCGGCAGCCGTGATCATGTCCGGATACATGTCGGTGAACTCAAACGTCTCCCCGCTGATGGCGGCTTTGAGATTTTCAGCGGTGCCGTTGATGCCGCCGGCGACTTTCAGGTGGCTGTGGGCGTGCACGGTCTCCGCTGCAGCGGCGGCGCGGAACAGTCGGGCGGCCTGAGCATAGCCTTCTGCATCGGCTTTTTCGGCGAAAGCGAGATATTTGCGATTGGCTTGGGACTCTCCGGCGAATGCATCCATCAAGTTCTTGTCGGTCTTACTCAATTGATCCTCCTTCTTGTTTCGTTAACATTATCGGTTGGATGGGTGATGGTAAGCGGTGGCAACACAAGGGAAAAACAACCACAATTGTCATCAACAAGTATGCCAACCATGATTCGCCGCTGTCAATCGTTTATCTGGCTGTATTTCCAATTAGTTGCAAAACTCACGGTGAAGATCCTGCGTAACGAAGGATGAGGAGTGCGATACACCCGCATTCCACTCTGCCGTGGTTCATCGTGGTGGCAAGCCGCATTGGGCAATGGTTTTAACTGTCTCTGGTTGTCTCACACCTCCAAGTGGAACATTCCGCACGCATGAGACACCCGCCAACAGGGCGGTCAGCGTCGATCACAAGCGCGGAGAAAATCGATTTCATTCCACAGGCGACGATGGTAAAAAACCGAAGCGTTCCAAATGGGTGCCATCCGTTCCGCCCTGCCACTTGAAGGGAGCAACCGAGAAGCAACCATGTATATCTCAAGAACACAGCTGGGTGGAAAGTGGGGCTTGGCGATTCTGGCCGGTTTGATGATGACGGCCTGCTTTCCGCGTCTGGAATGGGATCTTCTCGCGTGGGTCGCTTGGGTGCCCCTGCTCATGGCCATCCGCAACAGCCCTGGCTGGGAAAGCTTCCGCTTGGGTTTCGGCTGCGGGATGGTTCACTATTTGAGCCTGCTGTATTGGTTGGTTCACACCATGCACCACTACGGCCATCTGCCACTATGGCAGTGTGTGCCGATCCTTGGGTTGATGGCCGCCTACCTCGCGCTCTATACTGGCTTACTGACCCTTTGGCTAAGCGCGCAACCGGGCAACGTGACCACGATACTTCTATTTCCGGCAGCCGGCGTGGCCTTGGAATATGCACGGGCCTATATTCTGACGGGATTCCCCTGGGAGTTCCAGGGCTACTCCCAATTCCGCCACCTGCACCTCATCCAGATTGCCGATAGTCTTGGTGTCTATGGCGTCTCGGCGCTGGTTTTCTTGATCAACGGCGCCATCGCCTTCGGGCTCTTGAAGCTGATGCGCCAGACCTGGCGAAACGCAAGTGTGACCGCCACCGCGGCCTGGCAGGGGATCGGCCTTGCGGGTCTGGCGATGGTGCTCACATGGGGGTATGGCCATGTCCGACTGGCGGCCATATCAGCGGCAGCTGCGCAAAGCCCCCGTGCCGGGATCGCCGTCATCCAAGGCAATATCGATCAGGCTCAGAAATGGGACCCCGCCTACCAGCAGGCGACCATCGAAACCTACCAGCGGCTCTCGGCGCAGGCGGTCGCCGATGGGGCCGAGCTGGTCATTTGGCCTGAAACGGCGGCGCCCTTCTACCTGTTCCGCGACAAAGCGCTGACCCATCAAATTTTGACCGGAATTCGCATGGCGGACGCCGACTTTCTGATCGGCAGTCCGGCCTATGCCCACGAAAATGGAAGGACGCGGTTGCACAACAGCGTCTACTTGATCGATAAGAACGCGCGTCTGAAGGGCACCTACGCCAAAGTCCACCTGGTGCCGTTTGGCGAATATGTTCCTCTCAAGCGTTGGCTGCCATTTCTTGGCAAACTGGTGGCCGAGGTAGGCGATTTCAAACCCGGGCGCAAGGGGACGACGCTGAATTGGGGGGACCACAAACTTGGCCCATTGATCTGCTATGAGATTATCTTTCCCCACCTGGCGCGGGCCATGGCGGTGGGCGGTGCCAACTTGCTGGTAAGCCAGACCAACGACGCCTGGTTCGGCCGCACCAGCGCGGCCCATCAGCACTTCTCCATGGGCGTCTTTCGGGCGATCGAGAATCGGCGCAGCCTGGTGCGGGCCGCCAATACCGGTATCAGCGGCCACATTGACCCCACTGGTGCAATTCGGGACCAGACGGAATTGTTCACGAATGCGGCCCGCACCTACCCGGTGAGCCTGCTGGACGTCAGCGCGCCATATTCCCGCATCGGCGATCTTTTCGCACAGATATGTCTGGCCCTGGTGGGGTCAGGTCTGGTATGGCGCCTTTGGGAGCAGCGTCGGCGAGATTCTGGCACCACAGCAAGGGGCGCGCAGCCGGCCGGTTCCCGTCAATAACCAAGAAACGCCGGCTCACAGCCGGAACAGGAGGCAACCAATGACGACCGAACTCAAGACCCAGCTCAAGTCTCTGCAGGAACGACTGGAACAAGTCAAGGACTGTCTTTGACCTGGATGAAGCCGTAAATCGTCTGAAGGAGTTGGAGCATACGATTGCCAGGGATGGATTCTGGGACAATCCTGAGGCGACCAAGGGCGTCCTGCGGGAACGCGCCCTGCTCTCCGAACAGATCGAGACCTTCCAATCCCTGGCGGGTGACCTGGAGGAGAATACCCTGCTCTTGGAGATGGCCGAGGAGGAGGGGGATGAAGCGACGCTGACCGAAGTGGTCGATCAGGTGAGCCATTTGGACGAGCGGTTGGAGACCTTTTCACTGGGCTTAATGCTCGACGGAGAGACCGATCCCAACAACGCCATCATCTCCATTAATGCCGGCGCCGGCGGCACGGAAGCTCAGGATTGGGCCGAGATGCTTTTTCGCATGTACCAGCGATGGGTGGAGCGCCGCGGGTACAAGATCGAGGTGATCGACTACCAACCGGGCGATGAGGCGGGCATCAAGAGCGTCACTTTCACTGCCGGCGGGGACTACGCCTTCGGCTACCTGAAGGCGGAATCAGGGGTTCACCGTCTGGTGCGAATCTCACCCTTCAACGCCAGCGGCAAGCGCCACACCTCCTTTGCGTCGGTCTTCGTCTATCCCGAACTGGACCATGAAATCGAGGTGGAGGTGGATGAAAAAGACCTGCGCGTGGATGTCTATCGGGCCAGCGGGGCCGGCGGCCAGCACGTCAACAAGACCAGCAGTGCCGTGCGCATCACCCACCTGCCCACCGGCATTGTGGTCCAGTGCCAGCAGGAGAAGTCTCAGCACCGCAACCGCGATCTGGCCATGAAGGTGCTCAAGGCCCGGCTCTACCAGGTGGAGGTCCAAAAACAGGAGGAGAAGATGCAGGCGATCCATGACGCCAAAGAGGAGATCGCCTGGGGCAGCCAGATCCGCTCTTATGTGCTGCACCCCTACCAGATGGTCAAGGACCACCGCATCGGCATGGACGTTGGCAATGTCAACGCCGTCCTGGACGGCGATCTTGACCCCTTCATCAAGGGTGTCCTGCTGGCACGCAGTTCGGCGCGCTCGAAAGCCTAACCCTCGGGGCCTACTCGGGATGAAACGAGAACCGCCGGCCTGCGAGACGCAGCGGGCCGGCGGTGATGTCGGAAGATTTCAATAGGGGGGTTACCATCCCCAGGTCAAAAAATTGTGGATCGAATCGGCCGCCTGTCGGCCGGCCCCCATTGCCAGGATCACTGTGGCAGCACCGGTGACGATGTCACCCCCCGCCCAGACGCCCCGCATGGATGTCTTGCCGCTTTCCGGATCGGCGTCAATGTAACCCCACTTGTTGAGGCGCAGCTTGGGTGTGTCCGCGGTGAGCAGCGGATTGGCGCCCGATCCCACCGCAACGATGGCCAAGTCGCAGTCGATGTCGAACTCCGACCCCTCGATCACCACCGGACGCCGGCGCCCGGAGTCGTCCGGCTCGCCCAAGGCCATCTGCTGACAGGTCATGCCGGTGAGGCGCCCTCTCGCGTCCCCCATGTAGCGGGTGGGGGCCGTCAGCAGATGGAACTCGATCCCCTCCTCTTCGGCGTGATGAATCTCGGCCAACCGGGCCGGCATCTCCTCGCGTGAGCGACGATAGACGATGCGCACCCGATCGGCGCCCAACCGCATGGCGGTGCGGGCGGCGTCCATGGCGACGTTCCCGGCGCCCAAGACCACGACATCCCTGCCGATGGGGATGGGGGTGTCCACCTCCGGGAACTTGTAGGCCTTCATCAGGTTCGCGCGCGTCAGGTATTCGTTGGCCGAGAGAATGCCGGTATAGTTCTCACCGGGGATATTCAAAAAGCGCGGCAGCCCGGCGCCCACACCAAGATAGATCGCATCGTAGCCCTGCTCGAAGAGCTCGTCGAGCGATACGGTGCGACCCACTACCTGGTTGCACGCCACCTTGGCCCCCAGTCGCTCGATGAAGTTGACCTCCTGGGCGACGATCTCTTTGGGCAAGCGAAACTCGGGGATGCCGTAAACCAAGACCCCACCAGGTTTGTGGAAGGCCTCCAAGATGGTCACCTGGTGGCCTTTGACCACCAGATCGCCGGCCACAGTGAGGCTGGAGGGACCCGAGCCCACCACGGCCACTCGCTTCCCCGTATCGGCGGCCTTGGGCGGCAGCTCGCCGGTCCCGAATTCGCGCTCGTAGTCGGCGCAGAAGCGCTCGAGGTTGCCAATGGCCACCGGATCGCCCTTCTTGCCCAAAATACAAAGCTCTTCGCACTGGATCTCCTGGGGACAAACCCGTCCACAGACGGCCGGCAGGGCGTTTTTGCTCCACAGATTGCGGGTGGCTGCGGTGATGTCGCCCTCGGCCAACAGATTGATAAACCCTGGGATGTCGACGCTGACCGGGCATCCGGCGACGCAGGCCGGTTTCTTGCACTGCAGGCATCGGCCGGCCTCCTGCATGGCCATCTCGGGGGTATACCCCGTGGGCACTTCCAGAAAATTGCGCCGGCGAACTTCAGGATCCTGTTCCGGCATCGGGGTCCGACCGGGAGCCTTCGACTTCTTCTTCACTGACATTTTCTCCTCCTGACCGCCGGCATCGCCAAACCGCACACCGCGACGCCCGCGGATCGTCCTTCGTATCACCCATTGTCTGTCCAGAAATGGTGAATCTCGCCCCAGTGCAATGCGGGTTTTGGATTCAGTGCCCACCGCCGTAATCGGGTGAGGTCTCCCAGCGATGGGGGTGGCTTCTGGGCAGGCACGACCTTATTCAGCGGTGCTGGTATCGTGCAATCGGCAGTAATCCTCGTAGCAGGCCTTTTCATCCTCGCAATAGGCCTGAAGGCGCAGCATCAGCTCATCGTAATCCACTTGATGGCCGTCGAATTCCGGTCCGTCTACGCAGGCAAATCGCGTCTCTCCCCCAACGGAGACACGGCAGCCGCCGCACATGCCGGTACCGTCCACCATAATGGGATTGAGGCTCACCAGGGTGGGCACAGCATATTCGGCCGTGAGCTTGGAAACGAACTTCATCATGGGCACCGGCCCGATAGCCACCACCTGATCGACTTGTCCGCCATCGAGGATATCCTTGAGTTCCTCGGTGACAAAGCCCTCTCGGCCATATGAACCATCATCGGTGCAGATGCGCAGATCGTGGGATGCCGCCCTCATCTGCTCTTCCAGGATGAGCAGCTCCTTGGTGCGCGCCCCGATAATGCAGATCACATGGTTGCCGGCCGCCTTCATGGCCCGTGTGATGGGGTGCAGCACGGCCACCCCTGTGCCACCGCCGACACAGACGACGGTGCCCACCTTCTCCACGTGGGTAGGCTTGCCCAAGGGACCGATGACATCCTGGTAGCCGTCGCCGACCTTCAGGTCTCGAAACAGGGCTGTCGAGCGACCCACCACCATGTAGATGATGGTGATGGTCCCCTTCTCGGCATCGGTCTCCGCCATGGTCAAGGGGATGCGTTCGCCATCCTCATTGGCCTTCAGTATCACAAATTGGCCCGGTTGGGCCTTGGCCGCGATGAGCGGCGCCTCGATTTCGTTGAGGATGACGGTCCCCTCGGCCATCTCCTCCCGTCGGACTATCGTGAACATACCCTACCTCCCTTTTGCACACTCCCGGCGAATCGTGGGGTGCGTGCCGAATGATGACACAGTTGCCCCTAAGCATACCCCTGATGGTAAAGCAAGCGAAAACCCAGAACTATGTAGCGAATTTTAAATATCAGCATTTAAAGTGAATATTAGCTCAAATATTGAGCTATTTAATGCATAATATTTCAATATAGAAGAAGGGCTCTCCAGAATTGCCTTCTCCGGCCGACGATGGTATTTTGGCGGGCCATCTTCAAAAGACGCGGACAGTTCCCCGCAAAGCGGACAGTTCCCCGCGATGGAGAATGGATGGTTCCACCACCGAATTCAGGGGATGTCAACCCCATTTTCACTTGGACGCTGACTGAAATTAAGGATCAGCGATGCGAATTTTCGACAGCCACTGCCACTTGGATGACGATCTCTTCCGTGGAGATTGGGCAGCGGTGATGGATCGAGCAGCCGCCAACGAAGTGAAGGCAATGATGATTGTCGGCGTTGGTCTGGGGAGTTCGGAAAGGGCTGTTGCGCTGGCCAGCGACCCGCGCCACCCCCATCTGTTCGCCAGCGTGGGCATCCACCCCCACGACGCCAGCCAATGCGATGACGCGCTGTTGGCGGAGCTGATACGCCTGAGCCATCATCCCGCGGTGGTCGCCTGGGGGGAAACCGGCCTAGACTTCAACCGCATGTTCTCTCCCCGCGACGACCAGGAGCGCTGCTTCGTACGTCAGCTGGAGATTGCCGACGAGCTGGATCTGCCCCTGATTTTTCACGAGCGAGACAGCGGCGGCCGCTTCCGAGAATTGCTTCAGGCCACCCCCGCCCGCAACCGCCGGGGAGTGGTGCACTGCTTCAGCGGATCCCGCGCCGAGATGCAGGCCTATTTAGCGATGGGTCTTCACATTGGAATTACGGGCATCCTCACCATAAAGGGTCGGGGCAAGCAGCTGCGCGAGCTGGTCGGGGAGATCCCCATTGACCGACTCCTCATTGAAACCGACGCCCCCTATCTCACGCCCACCCCGGAACGCAACAAATACCGCCGCAACGAGCCCGCCTTCGTGCGCAGGGTGCTGGTGCGCCTGGCCGAAGTGCTGGCGATTGATGTCGAACCACTGGCCGACAGGATCTGGCGCAACACCTGCGCGCTATACGGGGTTGCGGACGGGGCTGCTGCATCTGACCGGGATACGGACCAGCCGGCGCATGGATGAAAGCGACGCTGGCGCCGCACCCATGACCATCTCTGAAGAAGCGACCTTAGTTCTTGGACATGAGGTGGTTAACGGCCTTCTCTAGCCCGTCGATAGACAGTTCGAACATGGGGAAGATTTCGCCGATGACGCTGATGGTCTGGGTGTAGGGCCACAAACGGGCGGGGACGGGGTTGAGCCAGGCACTGTGGCGGAAGGTCTCTGATAGCCCTTTGAGGATCTCCAAACTGGGCCGCCCGCTGCGCTCCTCGATGTGGATCGAACCGTCTGCAGCCATCAGCTCGTAAGGTGCCATACTAGCGTCCCCCACCACGATCAGCCGGGTCTCGGGATCCAGGCGGGTCAGCTCTCTTATCGACTTAGGCTGGCGATAACGGGCCGGATCGGCCCAGAGGGTGTCATAGATGGTGTTGTGGAAGAAGTAGGTCTTGAGCTCCTTGAACTGGGCCCGGCTGTAGTCGAAGAGGGTCTGAACGAGGGTCACATAGGGGTCCATGGACCAGCCCCCGTTGTCGATGGCCAGGATCACCTTGAGGCGGTCTTTGAGACTGCGATCGAAGACAATCTCGATCTCGCCGCCGTTCTTCATGGTCTGGTAGATACTCTCATCCACGTTGACCTGATCCTTGGGTCCCGACGGGATCAAGTTGCGAAGTCGCTTGAGCGCCTCGCCCACCATGGCCTGGGTGAGGGGACCGGAGAGGGAGTAATCCTTGTAGCGCCGCTCCATGGCAACCTTGACGGCGCTTTTGTTGCGCGACACCCCGCCCACCCGCATTCCCTCGGGATGGTAACCGGCGTGGCCCACCGGAGAGGTGCCCCCCGTGCCGATCCAGCGGTTGCCCCCATCGTGACGACCGTCCTGATCCTTGAGACGTGCCTTGAAATACTCGATCAGTTCCTCCGGGCTGAGGCGCTGTAGCTCGGCTTCCGACATCCCCAAGGCATCGGCCAGTTCCTTGGGATGTTGGAGCCATTGCTCCAGCATGGCCCGGGCGATGGCGTCCAGCTCGAAGGCCTCCACTTCGGGTAGTTCGGCGCCTTCAAAGTGGTGGGCGAAGATCTGATCGAAGCGATCAAAGTAGCGTTCCGATTTGATCAGAATGGAGCGTGCGGCGGTATAGAAATCCGCCAATGAGGTGACCAGCCCCCTCTTGAGCGCTCGCTGGAGGGTCAAAAAAGCGGTGGGGCTGACCGGAATTTGGGCATCGCGGAGCTGGTAGAAAAAAGGGACAAACATGTGCGCTCCCCAAATAAAGGGGTTAGAAGAGGCGTCGACGACGCACCGTTTGGTTGGCCCGCTCTAAGTCGCCGCTCTTCTTGAAGAGAACCCCCAGGTAGGGCAGCTCCCCTTTGACCAGCCGCTTGGGCTTGAAGTCCGGATCGACCGTCAGCGCCCGGATCCAGTTGATCAGTTCCCGCGTGGCCGGTTTCTTCTCCACGGCGTCGATGTCGCGCAACTGGTAGAAGGCGGTGATGGCGTTCTCCATGAGGGTTTCGTCCAGATCCTTGAAGTGGACCCGGATGATGCGTCGCATCATGGCCGGATCGGGAAAGGCGATGTGGTGGAAATTGCAGCGGCCCAGGAAGGGGTCCGAGAGATCTTTCTTGGCATTGGAAGTGATGATCACCACCGGTCGTTGCCGGGCTTTGACCGTTTTATCGATTTCGATAATGTCGAAGGTCATCTGATCGAGGACGTCGAGCATGTCGTCCTGAAAATCGGTGTCCGCCTTGTCGATCTCATCAATGAGGAGCACGGTGCGCCGGTCGGCGGTGAAGGCCTGGCCGATCTTGCCCATGCGAATGTAGGCCTCGATATCGCTCACATCCCGCTGAGAGTCGCCGAAACGGCTGTCGTTTAAACGGGTCAGGGTGTCGTATTGATAGAGGGCCTCCACCAATTTCATGCTCGACTTGACGTTGAGGACGATAAGCGGCATTTGCAGGCTTTCGGCGATGGCATAGGCCAGCATGGTCTTGCCGGTGCCCGGCTCGCCCTTGAGCAGCAACGGCATCTCCAACGCCATGGAGATGTTGACGATCTTGGCCAGTTCGTCGTCGAGAACATATTGGGAGGCCCCGTTAAAGGTGGCGCAATCCGCATCCATTTCAGTGTTAACCATTATCCCCTCATCAGTTCGTGATAAAGCGTCTAATCAGACGGGTCCGATTCGCCGGTATAAGGCGCAGGCGCTTCGCAACCAATTCGTCAAGGCCGTCGGTGCCAGCATTGGAGGACGGATCAGGTCCCGGGTGGGTGACCCCTCCACTGGCAAACCCGCCCCCCGTCACGCGTCGCCGTGGGCTTCGCGCACCTGTTTGGACAGATCGCGGGTCAGTTCCAGAACCCTTAGGGCACGGGCGCGGTCCAGCGAACCGGTGCCGCAGGCCGGCGTAATCAGTGACTGCTGATACAATCGTTCGGGGTTCAGTCCCAGATCCGCCAGCTGTGCCATGCGGTCCTGCCAGCCCGCGTGCAGGGTGTCCACCGTCTCGGCGTCGATCTCCTCTGGTTTGAGGGTGGGCACAACCCCCAAAGCGAGAATGCCACCCTTCTCCACGAAGGTCCGCACCTGATCGGCGTAGAGCAGAAACCGGTCGAAATAGGCATAGGCGTCGAAATTGACGATATCCACCCCAGCGTCAATCACCAGGGACCAATCGGTGTTGGCGCAAACATGGATCCCGGCCAACCCTCCCCGGCTGTGAATGGCGGCCACCACCTCGGCCAGTGCGGCGACGGTCGCCTCCTTGCTGATGCTGATCAACTCCGAGCTGCCATAGCCCGCCAGGGCCGGCTCATCGATGAAAACGATCACCGGGCAACCGTGCTCGCCCAAGGCCAGTGCCTGCCAGCCCGCCTTGAGGGCCAGAAACTTGATCGCCGCATCGCACAGCTGATCGTTGTAGAAAATCGCACGCCCTTCCTGGTCCTTCACCCCCGTACAGAAGGTGATGGGGCCGGTGATCTGTCCTTTGACCGCCAGCGGCGGTTTGGCTAGGCTGCGCAGATGGGTCTGGAGGGCGAAAAAGCCTCCGGCGATCTCGGGTGTCAGGGCGAACTCGGAGGCAGCCAAGTCCCCCCCACCTTCGGTGAGTAGCAGGTAGCTTTCAAAAAAGGCCAGCAGCTCCTCATCGAACCGAGCCGCGCCGGTATCCACGTAAAGCAGGTCATCGCAGGTACGCACCCCGGGCAGCCCTGGAATGAACTGGGGAACCATCCCCTCCTGGGGGTGGGCGGGCAGCTGTACCCAAAGGGGTAGGTCGGGGGTATGCTGCATGACCCACTGGAGCGCCTCCGCATGATCGGTAAGCGGCAAACTGCCAATTAGGAGGGGACGGCTGTCGGGGGAGAAGGATGTCGTCATGGACCCTCATCTCCTTACTGCACTGAGGTTTATCACTGGGTGCGCTGGCCTGGGAGGGCGCCAGATGCCCGCCATCCGCCCGGCCGCAGGTGCAAAACTCATTATCATGGGACCTAAGAAGAAACAAGCTGCGGCTGATCCAGAGGGCCTTTGATGGGCCGGGAAACCAAATTGACAGGCTGTCAGATGCGGTGATATGGTTGGCATCGCTAATTTTGCTGCCATCAACAAAGAGAGTTGTCACCATGGGTGAGCTTATATCGCTGGCCAAAAAGCGCCAAGACTCTGACCAGGAAAAGGCTAGCCAGGAGCGGCAACGCAAAATCCAGGCGGTCCGACGGGTATTGCAATGTACCCAATGTGCGGCCAAGTGCGAGAAATGCGGTGCCGGCATCGCCACCGATGAGGTGGATGAAGGCAGACAACTGCGCATCCCCTATCAGCTCTGTGAAGACTGCGGCGACGAATACCTGGACTATATCGAACGGCTCAAGGGCAAAGGCGATGCAGAGCAGTACTGGCACAACGACGCATGGATGCGCATCTGGCGGGCCTGGATCGACTACCAGGGGGCGATCGATCAATACCTGAAAACCAAGGAATTTGAGCGTCTGCTCACTGAGTTGCGCACCAGTCAAGACCGTTCCAGCGAGTAAAACCACAGCGATCAACGGCAGACAATAAAGGACGACGCACGGAGGAGGGGAATATGTTTGGAATCGGAATGCCGGAGTTGATCATAATTCTGGTCATTATCCTGATCATCTTTGGGGCCGGCAAACTGCCCGAAATCGGTGGCGGCATGGGCAAAGCGATCCGTAATTTCCGCAACGCCACCAAAGATAGCGAGAGCAAGAAACCGGACGAGATCGATTCCGATGACTCCTCAGGCACCGCCTGATCAGTTTCGCCAATTTGCCCCAGCGGCGGCCGCTGTGCGGTCGCCGTTTTATATTGGTGCAACGCCCGCCGCAGAATAAGCGCATTTTCGGTAAGCGCCCCTTCAATGTACGCCCATCAGCTACCCCGGCACGACGCTGACAGAACGCCATCCGGGATGAAGGCCGCCCCCGCCACCCCCATGGTGGCCTGGGCGTACATCCCCGCCGACACCCGCAAAACTTGACAGCTTCGGACATGGTGTGGTTTACTGGTGCCATTACCATCCCCCGCTTTAACGTCCACATTTCCACAGCTTAAAATCGATCGCCGCCGGATACGTCTGGTGTTCGAAGGCGAGTATCCCCCGCAACCATAAAGATCGGGGCGCGTTTCAACGGCCGGATCGGGCGCCAGTGATCACCGGGACCCAGATTAACGACCCGCCAAGGGTCCCCGAGACGGCCCTGCCTGCGGGTATGCGTAGGTTTGATGATACCGCTGTGATGGACCGGCCCACTGCAGTTGCTTCCCGGTGCATCTGTGGTCTGCGACGATGCGCACTACGACGCCGCGGGCGACGCTCTCTGATGAGGGGCTGCGCAGCAGCGTGCATTGCGCCTGCATGCAGGCATCGTCGACGGGGTGATGGAAGCGATGGGTGCATTTACTGCTGAGAAGAGAAGGAGGATACCGTGGATCTGAGGGGTAATGACGCGAGGGACAAGCGACGACGACGGCAACGGACCCGTCTGCTCCGGCTGGGGGTGGCATGGGCCATTGTCGCGATGTGGTGCGCAGGCTGCAGCTCGGGAGATGGGGAGACACCGACCAACAGGGAGGCTGTACCCGTATTGACCGAGAGCAGATTCGGTACATCCGGCGGATTCGTGGATGTGGATGGAGACGGCATCGAGGACCTCGTCATCGGTGCGCCGGAAGCGTCGGGATCCCCCAAAAAGGGGGCCATTTTGGCCTACCTGGGCACCGCCGACGGCATATCGACGACGGCCGCCTGGGAGATAATGGGTGAAGAGAGCGGCGACAACTTCGGCTTCTCGTTTGCCAACCTGGGTGACGTGGACGGTGACGGGAGTGCCGATTTCGCCGCCGGGGCGCTCTATGCGGCGGGCGCAACTCCTTTCAGCGGGAACGTGACCGTGTATCAGGGGGGAGATAGCGCGCCAGCCGTGTTGGGTCGGCTCAACGGCACCCAACCCCACGGCCGATTCGGCTACGCCGTCGCCGGCGGAGACCTGAACGCCGACGGCTACAGCGATGTCATCGTGTCCGCCCTGCATGCCAGTGGCGATGCCTTTCAATCCGGCATCGTTTACGTCTACTTGGGCGGATCCGACCTCTCCTCCACCCCGAGCGCAGTGATCAAGGGCGACCACCCCAATCACGGGCTGGGTTTCAGCTTGGAAACGGGGGATATCAATGGAGATGGCACTGCCGACCTTTTTGTCGGCGCTCACGATGCCGTCTTCATTTACTACGGCGGGACCGACTTTATCGATCGTCTGGGAGCGGACACCACACCGGATGTCACCATTTACGGAACATCGGAGACCGGTGGTCGACACTCGGGCTCCGGATTCGGCGACAGCATCGCCTTTATCGGCGATGTCAACAACGATGGCGTTGGTGATGTGGCGATTGCCAATCCGAATCGCACTTGGCCGGACGTCTATGACAACATCGGTAGCGTCTATCTCTTCGCGGGTAGTGCGGATCTTCCCCCCTCTTTCTACGAGAGCGATCCAAATCATCGCCTGGCCAAGATCACCGGAGATGCCGCCGGCGATCGGTTCGGGTCCGCCCTGGCCGTGATCAAAGATGTCAACGACGGCGGTTTGCCGGACTTGCTCGTCAGCGCTCCGTGGGCGTCCGGTGGTCCGTCCGACAGCATGCCGGTTGCCGGAAAAGTCTACCTCTTCCATACAGAAGCGGTGATGGCCGGCAGCGCCGACAACCTCGATGTTGCGGATGCCGCCGGCGTCTACACCATGGAGACCCCATTTGGCGAGTTCGGCAAAGTGCTCGGTGCCTGCAGCGATGGAAATTTCTTCACAAGTGCGCCGCAATCCAACCAGAACAGCGGAATGGCCTATGCCTATGACCTGAGGGCGGGCAGCAGTACCGAAATTGGCAACCACTGAATGGCCCGGGGAGAAGAAAAATGAGACCCTATCAGATAGCTGTTTGTGTCACGATCCTCGTCGTTCTGTCCTTTATCGGGATCAGCACCGGTGATACCCCATTCACCCCACGGGGCCAGCGCTGGGAACCGGCGCCCGAGGGCCACATCATCGGCAAAGACAATGGTGTGCTGACGGGCGACAGCGGAGCGCTGGCAGACCATTTTCAAGGCGAAGACTGCGCCATTTGTCACACCCCCGGAGGGAAGGCCGGGGCGTATGTCTTTTCGATTTCTGGGACGGTGTTCAAGGACAAGCTGGGGATTGAACCCCTCGTCGGGGCGGAGGTCATCATAAGGGATGTCGAGGGCAAGGTCATCAGCCTGACGTCCAATGAGGCCGGCAATTTCTTCACCTATGCCCCCATCGCCCACGATCCAGCCGCCGGAAGCGACCCAGATACACCGCGCAATTGGCGCTATAAGTCATGGGTCAAGTACGGGGAGTCGGTCAGACCCATGGTGACCCTGGCCTATGTGGGCGCCATGGCGCACTATATCCCGCGGATGAGCTGCAACATGCACCATGGGCGCATGGGCACGCGCGGCACCGTTTCCGCAGGGACCTTCGACACCCTCGCCGCCTATCCCGATCAAAACATCAGCTTCGCGGCACACGTCATGCCCATTTTGAAAAACCGCTGCAAGGCCTGCCACATGCCGGCGGCGACCAATCCCTTCACCACATATGGCGACGAACGGTTCGACTACAGCGGCGGCCTCGATTTGTCGGCCTATGCCAAAGCACCCGGCTCCTCAAGAGGGATTACCGACACCATCAACCTGGCCCAGCCGGCCCAGAGTCCGTTGCTGATAAGATCGTTACCCGGCAGTCTCCACTCTGGCGGGTCTTTCTGGGAGATCGGCGACCCCGAGTATGAAACCATCCGGCTGTGGATCGCGGAGGGGGCATCGGACAATTAGCGGACGATCATAGCGCTCCAGTCGGTTCAGCGGGGAAGGGATCCAATGGGGATCGGTGCGGGCATTCGAGCGGAATGGATGGGCGCCGGCATTGCGTATTCCTGAGATACATATGGGAAGGGCCTCCCATCCGTCGGCGATGGGAGGCCCTACTAGTCAAACCGGCCGCGGCTTGAGGCCCTGCAGCTGATGAGGGGAAGATCCGGGGATCTCGCCCCGATGACGTCAGGTCAGAAGGGGATATCGTCATCCTGGGGGTCGCCATAGCCCGGATCGGGATAGCCCTGGTCCTGTACCGGCCGGCCGCCGCCCTGACCTGGGGCACCCCCCTGACGAGCAGCGCCGCCACTGCCGCTGCCGCCCAGAAACTGGACCGTGTTGGCGATGATTTCGGTGGTGTAACGCGTCACGCCATCCTGTTCCCACGAGCGGGTTTGAAGCTTGCCCTCCACGTAGACCTGCCGCCCTTTTGAGAGATATTCACCACAGATCTCCGCCAGTCGCCGCCACACCACGATGCGGTGCCACTCCGTGTTCTCTTTTTTCTCTCCGGTGTTGCGATCCGTCCAGGACTCCGAGGTCGCCACGGTGAAATTGGCCACCGCCGTACCATCCTGGGTGTAACGCACCTCCGGATCGCGGCCGAGGTTACCGATGATGATCACTTTGTTGATGCCTGCCATGAACCTATCCTTTCTCAATCAGGGACCGGACCGGGCGTTGGGAAGACCCGTTGCAACATAGGGAAACGGGTTCAGTTGGGTCGTCGCCACAGCGCCGAAGCGGCCGTCGGATGTCGGGTTGGGTGGGGTTTGCGTGATGCAGCAGATCAGCTGACCTGCTCAGGATTATCTCAATCCTCCGGGCTTGTCAATTTTCCCTTCAGATAGCGGCTGAGTAGGCGCCCCAGGATCGGCTCCTTTGCAGTGATGGCCCCGTGTGGGCAAACTTCAATACAGCAATAGCAGCGGATGCACCCCTCCGTATCGATCTGGATTCCGCGGGTATCGTGCCGGATCACTTTGGCGGGACAAAGCTCCCAGCAGGCGCGGCAGAGCTTGCAGAGTCGATTGTCCGGGACGGGCCGTTGGATCAAGTGGCGCCGCATCCACCGCCGGAGGCGAGGAGGGCCCATGGTGAGGGGTCCCAGGCGGGGTAGTCGGAAATCATGGCAGATCGATACATCCCCGTGGATGTGCACCTGACCGTCAAAGACGCCCAAGGCCTCGGCCTGTCGGCAGGTGGCCAGCTGATGCGGTTCCAGATTCAGCAGAAGGCAGATCGCCTTGTCCACCGCAAAAGGGCTTTGCCCGCCAATGAGGAGGCCGAACTCACGTGGTTCACCGCGGGGGCCGGGGCCCTGGCCCTCCAGGGCCAAAATGGCGTCAACGATGGTAAAGGCGGGCCGGACGGCGTCGCAGACGCGCACCAGCAGTCGCGCGAATTGTTGCCGATCGATCCCGGTGCGCAGATGCCAGCGGGCTTTCTCCATCCCCACCACGCAGCCAAACATGTTCTTCACCCCGAGCGTGAGCAGCATCTGGGTATGGGTTTTGAGCTTGGCCAGGTTGAGGACCACGTCGGCCCGCATCACCGCTTCGGCGATGGGCACGTGGCCGAAGGGATCGCCGATATCGACGGGCACCGTCGCCTCGAGGTTCTTTGTGCGAACCGGCAACCCTTCGAGAACCGGCGCATAGCCGCCCTTGCGCAGTACACGGTCGGCGGCGACTGCAGCTGGACTGTCGGCTACCGTCACTGCAGCGCCCAGGTCGGATGCGACCTCGGCCACGGCACCCACCACCAAAGGATGTGTGGTGACCGCCTGCTCGGGCACCGCCGGCAGCAGCAGATTGGGCTTGATCAGCACCCGCTTTCCAGGGCCGATGCTTCCCGCAGGGAGCTGGTCTAGAAAGGTGGCGGCGATTTCCTTGAGGCGGGGGCCTTCGTAGGCGGCCGGGGTGATCCAGACATGGGTCATGGAGAATTATCCAGCGTCGCGGCGTGATGGTTGGTCGGCTGTGGGCATGCGCTGCTTGGTGTTGCAATCCATGGAGGCTCAGCTTAATATTCCGCCCCACACCATAGCAAGCCCATTCACCAAAGTACAGCCATCACCATGACGCAGGCAGCCGCATTCCAAAAACGGATCAAACGGCGCGTGACCGCCCGAGAGCACACCTTCTTCGCCGTGACGGCACCTGGTGTGGAGCGTCTCTGTGCACAGGAACTCGCCCATCTGTCGGCGGCACCCGCCGCCATAGAGCCGATCGCCGGTGGGGTGCGCTTCCGCAGTCGGTTAACCACCCTTTATCTGGCCAACCGCCACCTGCGCACGGCCACCCGCATCCTCATGCGCCTGACCGAATTCAAAGCCACCCGGTTCGACCAGATCTACGCCAGGCTCAAAGACTTTCCATGGGAACTCTATCTCTACGGCGACCAGGTTTTCCATATCCATGTCCGCACACGGCATTCACGCCTCTACCATCGGAGGGCGATCGCCGACCAGGTGGAACATTCCCTGCAAGAACGTCTGGCGGTCCACGGCGTGTCCACACCCGGTCCACCAATACCACAGCGCATTCACGTCCGCCTTGACCAAGATCGGGTCACGCTCTCACTGGACAGCAGCGGTGAGGCCCTTTACAAGCGTGGCTACAAAACCCAGGGCGCCCGTGCACCGCTGCGGGAAACCCTGGCCGCGGCGGTCCTGATGTGGGCCGGTTTCCAGCCCGGGCGCCCCCTGGTGGACCCCCTCTGCGGCGGCGGCACCTTCTCTATAGAGGCCGCCCTGATGACACTGGGTATCCCACCCGGCACGCGGCGCACCTTCGCCTTTGAGACCTGGCCGGCCTTCCGGCCCGGCCACTGGGACTACCTGCGGCGGACGAACGGATCCGCCGAGACGCGGCCCGACCACCCCCAAATCTTCGCTTCGGATCGCAAGCGCACGGTCTGTTTGGCCCTGCGATCCGAGTTAGAGCGAAACGGGCTGGCGACTGCGATCGCGGTGACCTGTCAAGAACTCACAACCCTGACGCCCGAGCGGCTGCCCTTGCGGTCAACCGCCCCATCCAGGGGCATCATCGTCCTCAATCCGCCCTATGGGATCCGCTTGGGCAGTCGCACCGCGGCAAAACGCGAGATCGCCGCCATGGGCCGTCACCTGAGGGCTCACTGGAAGGGCTGGCGGGTGGCTGTCCTGCTGCCGGAAAAGGCCCTGGCACGCCATTTCGGCCGTGCCCTCACCTTGCGCCCCCTATCCCACGGCGGCCTGCGATTGACCCTGATGATCGGACAATTGCGCTAACCGCAATCATTTACCGCCATCTTTGCCTATGCTAAAATAGTCCGGATGCTGAACCTGCCAGCGCAGCCGCACCCGAGCGTCCCACCCTAATCCGAATTCGGCACTCGAGCAGAGGAGGAAAAACGGATGGCCTTTGACTGGAACTTCCCCTATCCATCCCAACGCATGCCTGTATTCGCGCCCAACGTCGTCGCGACCTCCCATCCTTTGGCGGCGCAGGCCGGATTGCGCATGCTTCTCAAGGGCGGCAATGCGGTGGACGCCGCTGTGGCCACGGCCATCACGTTGACCGTGGTGGAACCGACCAGCAACGGCATTGGCGGCGATGCCTTCGCCCTGGTGTGGGACGGCAGCCAGCTGCACGGTATCAATGGCTCCGGTAGCTCGCCGGCGGCCTGGACCACCAACCACTTTCAACATCTGGACGCCATGCCCGAGTTGGGGTGGGACGCGGTCACCGTGCCGGGAGCGGTGGACACCTGGGTCCGCCTGTCGGAGCGTTTCGGAAAACTGCCCTTCCGGGAGCTCTTCGATCCAGCCATCGACTACGCTCAAAATGGCTATTGCGTCAGCCCCATTACGGCCGTCCGCTGGCAAGAGGCCATCTCCCGTTATGCCGACTATCCCGATTTTGGCGCCACCTTCCTGGTGGGTGGCAGATCCCCAGCCGCCGGCGAGATCTTTCGCTGCCCGGCCCAGGCGCGCACCCTGGAAGCGATTGCCGTCTCCGATGGAGAGGCGTTCTACAATGGCGCCATCGCTGAAAAGATCGTCCGATATGCCAGGGAAACCGGCGGCAGCCTCGCGATGGAAGACCTGGAACAGCACCGCTCCCAATGGGTGGCGCCGCTCACCATGGATTTTGCCGGTTGCCAGTTCCACGAGATCCCCCCCAATGGGCAAGGCTTGGTGGTCCTCATCGCCCTGGGGATTCTCGAACATTTGGAAATCAATCGCTATCCGGTGGACAGCGTGGACAGCGTCCACCTGCAGATCGAGGCCATCAAGGCGGCGTTTGCCGAAGCCCACCGCCATATCTGCGATCCCGACCATTCAACGGCAGCCTTGGACCGACTGCTCATGGATCACTACCTTCAGGAGCGGGCCGATGCCATCGATCCCTATCGGGCAACCAGCCCCTCCCCATCCACGATCGGCGACCGGGGCACCGTCTATCTGGCCGCCGCCGGCGCCAACGGCTTGATGGTTTCCATGATCCAGTCCAACTACCTGGGCTTCGGCTCCGGTCTGGTGGTTCCTGGCACCGGTATCAGCCTCCACAACCGCGGCAATGGATTCGTCACCGATCCCGATCATCCCAACGCCGCCGGCCCCCGCAAACGCCCCTTCCACACCATAATCCCGGGCTTCGTTACCTGCGGAGACCAACCCCTGATGAGCTTTGGGGTCATGGGTGCCCACATGCAGCCCCAAGGACAGGTGCAATTGGCGGTGCGCATGTTCTGCCATAACCAAAACCCCCAGACCGCCTGTGACGCTCCCCGCTGGTACGTGGAGCGGGATGGACAGGTGGCCCTCGAGCCCGGCTTCGACCCGGGCCTCGGCGCGGCGCTGACCGACCGGGGTCACCGGCTCATGCCGGCGACTGAGGAGCCGCTCTTCGGTGGTGCCCAAGTGATCTTCCGCCTGAAGGACGGCTACTGCGCCGCTTCGGATCCGCGTAAGGACGGATCGGCGGTGGGTTTCTAAGCCGCCCCAAAAAGAGAGACCCAACGATGGACAACCCAATTGGAAGAGGAGATTCGGATGGACGCAAGTACCTATGATCGAATTATGCAGCAGGCGATACAGAGTGAAATCGACGCCCAGAAATTCTATGCCGACGTGGCTGCCAAAGTGGAAGATGCCACCCTCAAGGAGATGTTCACCAGCTTTGTGGATGAAGAGAGACGCCATGAGAAGATCCTGGAGGGTTTTCGCACAAAAGGCGCCGGCCACCTGCATTTCAAGGATGCGCCCGATTTCAAGGTGGCCGAAACCATCGAATCCCCCAGCCCCTCCGTGGACATGAAACCGGCCGACGCCCTGGCCCTGGCGGTGAAGAACGAAGAAGCCGCCATGAAGCACTACAGCGAACTGGCAGCCGCCTGCAGCGACCCCGAACAGGCGGCCCTCTTCGAGGAACTG
The DNA here is from genome assembly GCA_030066015.1 of Desulfosarcinaceae bacterium. Taxonomy (GTDB): domain Bacteria; phylum Desulfobacterota; class Desulfobacteria; order Desulfobacterales; family Desulfosarcinaceae; genus JASJCL01. The sequence continues at coordinate 40,403 of JASJCL010000012.1, forward strand.
GCCACCATGGAGCGGGATCACAAGCACAAGATGGAAACCGCTTTCATGGATGTGGGCTACCCCGAGGTGTGGTAAGCTTGGCGCCGGCTTGTCGACGCGCAGCACCGTCCGCCGACATCTGCCTGGCCACGTCTTGCGCCTCACCGAACCAGCGCAGGTGATCGGCGCATGGTACCGCCGTGATGACGTCCCTTCAAAGTTACGTCACTACGTGAAGAGGTCTCTGCGAGATGAGGTCTCTGCGAGATGAGGTCTCTGCGAGATGAGGTCTCTGCGAGATGAGGTCTCTGCGAGATGAGGTCTCCGCGAGATGAGGTCTCCGCGAGATGAGGTCTCTGCGAGATGAGGTCTCTCCGAGATGAGGTCTCTGCGAGATTGGGTCTCTAATTGAGACCGCCTCATGGTGAGGCCCCGAGATGAGACTTTTCCTGCCCGTCCCAAGGCAGCATCGCCCGGCATGCGGACCATTGCAGGGTCGGGTTCTTCTGAGAAAGGAATCGAACGATTTATGACGATGCCCCAGGTAGTCATCAATGCCGTGGCCTATGCCATTCCTGAGGAGATCATCACATCCGCCGAGATCGAATCCCAATTGGCCCCCACCATGGCGCGTCTGCAGATCGGCACCGGACTACTGGAAGGTCTCACCGGTATCCGCGAGCGACGCTTCTGGCCGCGCGGCACCATGCCCAGCGAGGTGGCCACCGAGGCCGCCCGCAGGGTGATCGCGAAAAGCGGTATCGATCCGGGAACCCTAGGCTGCCTCATCTCCACCTCGGTCTGCAAAGACTATATCGAGCCCTCGGTGGCCAGCCTGGTGCACGGCAACCTGGGCTTGCCCAGCACCTGCATGAACTTTGACATCGGCAACGCCTGCCTGGGGTTTTTAAATGGCATCTCCACCATCGCCCGGATGATCCGCGCCGGAGAGATCGACCACGGCATCGTCGTCGACGGGGAGGATGCGCGCACGGCGGTGGAAACCACTATCCAGCGGCTGGGCAACCCTGAAACCACCGCCGAAGCGTTCCGGGACAACTTCGCCACCCTCACCCTGGGATCCGGAGCGGTGGCCATGATCCTCAGCCGTCGGGAACTGGCGCCTGACGGGCATCTGATCAACGGAGCGGTCACCCGTGCCGCCACTGAGCACAGCCGGCTGTGTCTCGGGCAACCCGACTACATGGTGGCCGACGCCGGCAAAGTACTATTCCACGGGGTCGAGCTCGCCCACGAGACGTGGCAGGTCGCCGGGCGGACACTGCCGAACTGGTCCGATACCGAGATCGACTTGTACGTGCCCCACCAGGTCAGCCAGCGCAATATGGATGCCCTCTACAAACGGCTGGCGGTCACGGCGCCAAAATTTCACCTCAACTTCTTTACGCTGGGGAATATTGGGCCGGCGGCCCTGCCCATCACCTTGGCACAAGCCGAGGAGGAGGGCCGAACCTTCCCCGGCGCCCACGTTGCCCTCCTGGGAATCGGCAGCGGTCTGAACTGCGCCATGATGAGTGTTTCCTGGTGAGCGCCATCCCGAGCGACAGGTTTACAACGCAGCGAGAGGCCCCAGCCCAGTGCGGCCTCAATCGAGCGACGATTTCGCGCAGCAATGAGGTTCCATGAAAGCGGTCAGCCATAGATCAGCGACAGAACGCCACCACCGCGGGGATGATGCCGGCACCTGCGAACCCGGCCACCCCGACGCCCACGAACGGGGAGCCCGCATCCTACTGGCCGGCTTCAGGGCCTACAGCTGCCGCTTCGCACGTCTCACCGCCCGCGCCCGCCGGCATTTCCTCGCCCAGGACGCCGAGGGGATGAAGCGTGACTACCTCGAGCGCCTCGACCTATATGGCACCATGGTCGGACGGATGGCCGGGGTACTGAACCGTTGGATGGGCAGCGCTAAAAACGGTTGCGCAGATTGGCAGGCGATCAAAGAGCGCTATGCCGCAGCCGTCGCGACCTACCCCGATCGAGAGATCGCCGAAACCTTTTTCAATTCCATTACCCGGCGCCGCTACCCCATTGTGGGCGTTGCGCCGACCATGGAGTTCATCGACACTTCCGAGCCGACGGAAGCCGGCCCTTTGGCGCCCATCCATCAGGTGGTCCTCTCTGCCAGGGCCGTGGCTGGGGTGGACAGCCTGCTGGCCGCTTTTCAACTTCACGCGACCCCAGCAGACCGGCAACGGGACGCCGAGCGGATTGTGGCGATGCTGACGAAGGGCGGTCCCTCGGATTTGCTGGCCGGTGCGCGTATCGAGATGATGGCCGAACCCTTTTTCCGCGACCTGGGCGCCTATCTCGTGGGGCGGATGCGCAAACCGGGTCAAATCGCGCGCCCGCTGATACTGGCCTTGCGCTGCCGCAAGGGCATTCCCTACGTGGACGCCCTTCTCCAGCGGGAGAATCAGGTCCGTATTCTCTTCAGCTACACCCGATCCCATTTCTTCGTGAAAACCCACTCTCCCAGCGCTCTGGTGCGTTTCATCAGAACCCTGATGCCCCGCAAGCGATTGGCCGAGTTGTATATCGCTCTGGGCTACCACAAGCATGGTAAGACCGAAATCTACCGTGAACTCAGCGCCCACCTGGCGGTCTGCGGGGCCGAACAATTTGACTTTTCTCCCGGCCAACGCGGAATGGTCATGATCGCGTTCAACATGCCCAGCGACGATCAGGTTTACAAGGTGATCCGCGACCGCTTCGACCGCCCCAAGAGCACCACCCGCACCGAGGTGATGGGAAAGTACGACTACGTCTTCAAACACGACCGTGCCGGTCGCCTGGTGGACGTCCAGACCTTTGAAGGTCTCACGGTGGATGCCTGCTGCTTCAGCGCGGCGCTGCTGGCCGAATTTGAGACGGAAGCCACGGCCGCGGTTGCCTTCGCAGGCGATCAAGTCGTGCTGAAACACGTTTACGTGGAGCGACGCGTCACACCGCTGGATCTGTTCATTCGACATCAGCCCGATGCGGCCGCAGCCGCCATCGATGATTATGGCCGGGCCATCAAAGACCTGGCCCGGATCAATGTCTTCCCCGGCGACATGCTGCTGAAAAACTTCGGCGTCACCCGATTGGGCAGGGTCGTTTTCTACGACTACGATGAACTCTGCCCGCTCACCGACTGCCGCTTCCGCCGCTTGCCGCCCCCCAACGACGATCTGCAGGCCTTCTCCGCCGAGCCGTGGTTCATGGTGGAGGAGCAGGATGTCTTTCCGGAAGAGTTTCGTTTCTTCCTGGGAATGCCAACGGAGATCAAGGCCCACTTCCTGGAACGCCACGCCGATCTGCTCTCCCCAGCTTTCTGGCGCGAAACCCAGGACCGAATTCTCGCCGGCGAGTGGATCCACATTGCGCCCTATAACAGTGATGGCCGCCTCGAATGACCCTTGGTCGCGGCAGTGCCCGATACCGCCTGGCTTGCCAACCCAAGGGGAGATGATTACTCTTGCATCTGTCCACAAGCGACCCGTTCCGCTTACCCCCCGCGAGGGAACGCGCTTACTCCCACATGCCAGATTGTCCTCTCCGCGGGCATAGATCCAAGCGAACCACCCCTTGCGATACGCGCCCGTCAGCGGGCATCAGCGCTACGATCCACCTATGCCGCGGCCTCACCGATTCGGATCGCGTCAGGCAGGCGACGACCGAATAAAAATGAAGGAGGTGCTCTCAATGACGGCTCTACCAGAAGGTGTTGTGATAACGGCCCCCCTACCGACAGCTTTCCAGGAGATTCTCACGACGGATGCCCTCGCGTTGCTAGCGGATCTGGCGCGTCGTTTCGACGGGCGTCGCCGGGAGCTTCTGGCGCGTCGCCAAGCCGTCCAGGCCCGCATCGACGCCGGCGAGATGCCCGACTTCCTGCCTGCCACTGCCGAGATTCGCAGCGGGGACTGGCGGGTAGCCCCGGTGCCGGACGACCTTCAGGACCGACGGGTGGAGATTACGGGCCCGGTGGACCGCAAGATGGTGATCAACGCCCTCAATTCGGGCGCGTCAACCTACATGGCCGATTTCGAGGATTCCCACGCTCCCACATGGGAAGCCACCGTCCAGGGTCAGATCAATCTGCGCGACGCTGTCCGGGGCGACATCAGCCTGACCACAGCGGCCGGCAAACACTACCAGCTGGCGGATAAAACCGCTGTCCTCATCGCCCGCCCGCGCGGCTGGCACTTGGTGGAGAAACATCTCCTGGTGGACGGCGAACCGGTGTCGGCCAGCCTCTTCGACTTCGGCCTCTACCTTTTCCATAACGCTCGCTCCCTAATGGCGAAGGGCAGCGGGCCCTACTTTTACCTGCCCAAGATGGAAAGCCACCTCGAGGCCCGTCTGTGGAACGAGGTCTTCGTTCGTGCCCAGGACCTCATGGGCCTGCCCCAAGGCACCATCAAAGCAACGGTCCTCATCGAGACGATTCTGGCCGCTTTTGAAACAGAGGAGATTCTCTTCGAGCTGCGTGAGCACATGGCCGGCCTCAATTGCGGCCGCTGGGACTATATCTTCAGTTTCATCAAGCGCTTTCGCAACGTCCCCGGCTACATCTTCCCGGACCGTGCCCAGATCACCATGACCAGCCCCTGTATGCGTGCCTACGCGCTGCGCGTGATCCAGACATGCCACCGCCGGGGGGCTCACGCCATCGGCGGCATGGCGGCCCAAATCCCCATCAAGGAGGATCCGGAGCGCAATCGGATCGCCTTGGACAAGGTCAGGGAAGACAAGACCCGTGAGGCCCGGGACGGTCACGACGGCACGTGGGTAGCCCACCCCGGATTGGTGGCCATCGCCCGGGATGAGTTCGACAAGGTGATGCCGACGGCCAACCAGGTCGACCGTCTGCGGGATGACGTGGTGATCAACGCCGCCGATCTCTTGGAGTGCCCGCAAGGCACCATCACCGATGGCGGGTTGCGCACCAATATTAGTGTCGGCATCCAGTACATGGCCCACTGGTTGAGCGGCAACGGCTGCGTCCCGCTCTACCACCTTATGGAGGACGCCGCCACGGCGGAGATCTCGCGAACCCAGGTGTGGCAGTGGGTCCACCACCCCGAGGGCGCATTGGAGGACGGCCGTGAGATCACGATGGAATTGGTTCGAGAGGTGATGGCCGAAGAGTTGACGAAGATCAAAGCCGCTGTTGGCCCAGACGCTTTCGACCGGGGGAACTTCCCGGCAGCCGGCCGTCTTTTCGAGGAGATCATCGCCGACGACGAGTTGGCCGAATTCCTCACCCTGCAAGCTTATGAACAATTGGACTGAGGGGGGGCGACCGCCGGCCGCCTTTCCGGAAAGGATGGGGTTACCATGAAGACCATCGCCGAACGTGCCAAAGAGTTGTGTGACCGCCTCTCCTGCCACGAGATCGTCACCGACGAGGTGGCAGCGCTCAAAACAGAGTGGGAGAACGACCCTCGTTGGAAGGGGATCACACGCCCTTACTCGGCCGAAGAGGTGCTCAAACTGCGCGGTACCCTCAAGATCGACTACACCTTGGCCCGCGCCGGGGCAAAGCGTCTCTGGATGCTGCTCAACGAAGAACCATATGTGGCCGCCCTGGGCGCCCTCACCGGCAACCAAGCGGTCCAGCAAGTGGAGGCCGGGCTGAAGGCGATCTACCTGAGCGGTTGGCAGGTGGCGGCAGATAACAACTTGGCTGGCGAAATGTACCCCGACCAGAGCCTCTACCCTTCCAACAGCGTTCCCGCCGTTGTGCGCCGCATCAACAAGGCGTTGCGACGGGCCGACCAGATCCAGGTTCTCGACGGCCGCAAGGGCGGTCCCTACTGGTACGCCCCCATTGTGGCAGACGCCGAGGCCGGTTTCGGCGGGCCCCTCAACGCTTTTGAACTGATGCGCGAGATGATCGATGCCGGTGCCGGCGGTGTCCATTTCGAGGACCAGCTATCCTCTGCCAAGAAGTGCGGCCACCTGGGGGGCAAGGTGTTGGTGCCCACCCAGGAGTTCATTACCAAACTGATCGCCGCCCGACTGGCCGCCGACATCTGCGGGGTGCCCACCTTGCTGGTCGCGCGCACCGATGCCGAAGCCGCCCGACTGCTGACCAGCGACATCGATCTCCGCGATAAACCCTTTCTGCTCGACCAGGAGCGTTCTTCCGAAGGCTTCTACTACATAAAGAACGGCATTGAGACGGCCATCGCCCGCGGTCTGGCCTATGCACCTTACGCTGATGTGGTCTGGTGCGAAACCTCACGTCCCAATCTGGAGGAGGCCCGCCGATTTGCCGAGGGCATTCATAGCCAGTTTCCAGGCAAATTGTTGGCCTACAACTGCTCCCCGTCATTCAACTGGGAGGCCAATCTTGCGCCGGAAGTGATCGCCAATTTTCAAAAAGAGCTGGGCACCATGGGGTATAAGTTTCAATTCGTCACGCTGGCCGGATTCCACGTCCTCAATCTGGGCATGTTCGACCTCGCCTCCAGCTACCGAAAAGAGGGGATGGCGGCCTACAGTCGCTTCCAGCAGCGGGAGTTTGACCATGGCAAGGAGGACGGTTACATGGCCATCACGCACCAGAAGTTCGTGGGGACGGGTTATTTCGACCGGGTGATGAACGCCGTCAGCCTCGGGGAATCTTCGGTCAAAGCGATGGCCGATTCCACCGAAAGCGCCCAATTCTGAGCCCCCGGCATACGGCCAAAGACCGCCGGGGTCGCGTCTCAAGCCCCGGCCCGGGCGGTCGATATAGCCAATATGCCGGGTCCAATATATCACCTCATTTTCGACAGTCGCCAGATTTCGCCGAACCGACACCCCGCCCTCAAAGCGCGCATGCGGGATCGGCTCGGACTGGATGACGCCGCCCTCCAGCGCCTCTTCTGCGGCCGGCCAACGGTGATCCGGCGCAACCTCAGCGCATCGCGCGCCAGGAAGTATGCCCAGCGTTTCAAAGCGCTGGGGGCACCGTTGCGCATGGTACCGCTGCACCCCCCTGCGGCAGGACCAGAAACCCATCTCAGCGACAGTCTGGTTGTCTGTCCCAATTGTAAACACCGTCAGCCCCTGGCGGAGGAGTGCCAGCGCTGCGGTCTGATCTTCCGCAAATACCGACCTGGCAAACCGGCTCCGCAAACGGAACCGGCGACGGCAATTCCATCGGCTGAATCCCGACGAACGGACGACCCCGCCGAGGCGGAGACAACACGAAAATCGTCAGCGGGTGCAGCGACATCTCTGACCCGGATGATGCAGTTGTACGCCACCCTGTGCACCTGGATGACCCGCTTGCAGAACCATCCCCGACTGGGCCGTGCCGCCGATCACCGCGCGACGCCGCCCTATCTCCAGACCCTCGTCAGTCAAACAGGACGAACCATCGTATACGCCCTGGTCGCCCTTATCCTTTTGGTGGTGGGCATGTGGTTTGCCCGCGGCCTGTGGCTACTCTATGCCGCCACCCAGGTGGGCGAACGCTTCATTGCCAAGTTTCCGGCCAAAGCGCAGGCCATTGTCACGGTGCTGGATCAGCACACCCTGATGCTCCCCGTGGCGACCATACTGGTGACGCTGCTCGTATGCGTCGTAATCGCCACGACAACCCAGTTCCTCCATCTGGCACGCTACCTCTATCACCATCGTCCCTGGTGGTGGCGCCTCTTGTGCTGGTACCTGCCGATAACGGCCGTTGGCGGCGCGGCCATGTGCCACCTTGGCCTTGTCCCCAGCACCAGGCTCGGGGCCGGTTTGGCCCTGCTGCCCACCCTCTGTTTGGCACCGGCCGTGTTCGACCTCGGCCAGGCTCTCATCTGCGAGGCCGGCGACATCCTGGCCCGCCTGCGCGCATTGCTGCACCTGCCCCTGCATCAGCTGCGCACCCGCATTGCCACTCACCTGAAAGGGTGATAATCTTCCCACGCCCTGCGCGTCCGGCAACCCAAAAAACAAGGAGGTAGAGATGGCAAGCAACGCCGTTCAGGACACTTACGCCGACAACGACAGCCACTGTTACGGCTGCGGCCGTCTGAATCCCCACGGCCTGCAGATCAAGACCCGCTGGGAGGGGGAGCAGACGGTCTGCCGCTTCACACCCAAGCCCTACCACACGGCCATACCCGGCTACGTGTACGGCGGTCTGATCGCCTCTCTCATCGACTGTCACGGTACCGGCAGCGCCGCCGCTGCCGCTTACCGCAAGGCGGGTCGCGATATGGGCAGCGACCCCAAGCTGCGTTACGTGACCGCCTCTCTGCACGTGGAATATCAGCGTCCGACGCCCATCGGCACACCGCTCGAATTGCGCGGCGATATCGAGGAGATCGGCCGATCGGACGACTTCGGCCCGAAAAAGGTCGTCGTGGCCATCACCCTTTTCGCCGATGGGCAGGCCTGCGCCACTGGCCGGGTGGTGGCCGTCAAGGTCCCCGAAAATTGGTAGACGCGGCAGCGGCGGCGCAACCGCCCCACAACCGGAGCGGTGGGCTACGCTGGGGATGGTGGGGGCGGTTCCTGGCCCTTGTGTTGCTGGTACTGCTGTTGGCCGGCAACCGCTGGCCTTACGCCCCTCGCAGCTTCTACGCCGCCTGGGATCAGGGCCACATTCTGGCATTCGCCCTGTGGACCGCTCTGTTGATCGGGCACATCCCGAGGCTGAGCCAGCGGTCGCCCCTATACCAGCTGACGGTCGCGCTCTGTTTCGCCCTGATCTTCGGATTGGCCACCGAAACCCTTCAGGCCTTGGGCGGCAATGGCCCCCCCGATCTTCTCGACATGGGCCGCAATCTCATCGGCGCGCTCACCGGATGGGCGTTTTTTACTTCCGGTCTACAGGCCTGCCCGCCCCATCACCGCCGACGCGTTCGCCTGGCAGTGGGTCTCCTGATCGCGACCAGCCTCCTGCCCCTGGGCCGAGCCCTGGTGGATGAGCATCAGGCACGCCGAGCCTTCCCTGTTCTGGCGGCCTTTGACGGACCCTTCGAAAGTGACCGCTGGTCGGGTAGCGCCCGCTTCGACATTGTGCGGCCACCCTTCGCACCTGAAACGCCCCTATTGCGCATCGACTTTCAGACCACCCACTATTCTGGCGTTGCCCTCGACCATTTTCCTGGGGATTGGCGCGGATATGAGGCCCTGGAGTTCCGTCTCTACAACCCCGATACCGCCCCCCTGATCCTCGTCTGCCGGATCAACGACAAGGACCACAACCTGGCGGGATATCGCTACGATGATCGCTTCAACCGCCAACTCACCCTGCCGAGCGGTTGGTCCCGCATCCGCCTCCCCATTGCGCAGATCGCCGCCGCGCCGCAAGCACGGACCATGAGGATAGAGGAGATCCTGCAGGTGGGGCTCTTCACCGTTGCCCTGCAAACTCCCCGGACGGCCTATCTGGACCGCATGCGCCTCGTCTCCGGAGAGCTCGCCAAACCGCTGCAAGATGTGTCCAAGCCTCCCCAACCCGGGAATCTCGTTGACAAGGCGGCTTCTAAATTTTAAATAAATTCAGTTGGCTGTCAGATTTAAGCCATCGTCCTGAATCTTCAAACAATGGCGCCCGCCGAAGTGCCACCAACAAGGAAACGGCCCCATGTCGGAAGACACCCAGAAGGTCATCTACTCGATGATTCGCGTCAGCAAGTTTCACCAGCAAAAGCCCATCCTCAAAGAGATCTCCCTGAGTTATTTCTATGGCGCCAAGATTGGCGTTCTGGGGCTCAACGGGGCCGGAAAGAGCAGTTTACTGCGCATACTGGCGGGCGTCGATCGAGATTTCAGCGGGGAAGCCAACCTCTCCAAAGGGTTCACCGTGGGCTTGCTGGAGCAGGAGCCCTTGGTGGCGGAGACCAAAACCGTCCGAGCGGTGGTGGCCGAAGGGGTGGGAGCAGTGATGGCCCTGGTGGAAGAGTTCAACGAGATCAACGCCAAATTCGCCGAGCCCATGTCCGATGAGGAGATGGACCGACTCATCACCCGCCAGGGAGAGGTCCAGGAGCTTCTCGACAAACACGACGCCTGGGATATCGAGGCCCGTCTGGAAATGGCCATGGACGCACTGCGCTGTCCTCCCGGGGATACGCCCGTTCAGGTCCTCTCTGGTGGTGAACGGCGGCGGGTGGCGCTTTGTCGCCTGCTCCTGCAGAAACCCGACATCCTGCTCCTGGACGAGCCCACCAACCACCTGGACGCCGAATCGGTGGCCTGGTTGGAACACCATCTCCAGCAATATGCCGGTACCGTCATCGCGGTCACCCACGATCGCTATTTTCTGGACAATGTGGCCGGCTGGATTTTAGAGCTGGACCGTGGCCACGGCATTCCCTGGAAGGGGAACTACTCCTCCTGGTTGGCGCAAAAGCAGATCCGCCTGGCCCAAGCGGAGAAAAAGGAGAGCGAGCGGCAGCGCACCCTTCAGCGCGAGCTGGAATGGATCCGAATGTCGCCCAAAGGGCGCCGGGCCAAGTCCAAGGCCCGCATTCGGTCGTATGAAACACTGCTGGGGCAGGAGAGCGAACGCCTTGACCGCGACCTGCAGATCTATATCCCCCCGGGACCGCGCCTGGGCGATCTGGTGATCCAGGCGGTCGGGCTCACCAAAGCCTTTGGTGATCGCTTGTTGATGGAAGATCTTGCCTTTAACCTGCCCCCCGGTGGCATCGTCGGCGTCGTCGGTCCCAACGGAGCGGGAAAAACCACTCTCTTCCGAATGATCACTGGAGAAGCGCAGCCCGATGCGGGCAGCTTCAAGATCGGCCCGACGGTCCAAATGGCCCACGTAGACCAGAGCCGCGGCGAACTCCAGGCGGATCGGACGATATGGGAAACCATTTCAGGGGGACATGATACCATCCGCCTGGGTGACCGGGAAGTCAACTCGCGGGCCTACGTGGCGCGGTTCAACTTTTCCGGCAGCGATCAGCAAAAAAAGGCGGGCCTGCTGTCGGGCGGCGAACGCAACCGGGTCCACCTGGCCCTGATGCTCAAGAGCGGGGCCAATCTCCTGCTGCTGGACGAGCCCACCAACGACCTGGACGTGAACACGCTGCGGGCGCTGGAGACCGCCCTGGAGCACTTTGCCGGCTGCGCGGTGGTGATCAGCCACGACCGCTGGTTTTTGGACCGCATCGCCACTCACATTCTGGCATTTGAGGGAGAGAGCCGGGTGGTCTGGTTCGAGGGCAACTACTCTGATTATGCGGCCGACCGCCGCAATCGGCTGGGCAAGGATGCTGAGATACCGAGGCGGATCAAGTACCGCCGATTGACACGCTGATGCGCTGAGGCGACGAACGATCCCAACTGGGGTGGCCTCAGCGGCTGAGCAGATGAGAGCGAGGCATGCGTATTTTCAGCGGCCATATGCTTCAATTGAAGCGCTTTCTGACCGACGGCATCTGGCATTCACCGCCGGCGTCGTCAGGTGCGCTAGCGATTTATGGGCGACCCATCCTGCGCATGGCCGTTCTCACCGCCCGCGGGGCCCGTGACAACCGCTGCGCGCTGCGGGCTTCGGCGTTGACCCTCTACACCCTGCTCTCCCTGGTGCCGGTGGCTGCCATGGCCTTCGGTATCGCCAAGGGCTTCGGTTTCGAGCAGCGCCTTCAGACCGTATTGATGGCGCGCTTCGCCGGCCAGGAGGAAGTTCTCCAGTATGTGATCAGCTTCGCGCATTCACTGCTCGAAAATACCCGCGGCGGCGTGGTGGCCGGCATCGGCGTTGCGGCCCTATTCTGGGCGGTGGTCAAGGTATTGGGCCACATCGAGAGCGCCCTGAACCACATCTGGAAGGTGCCATCGCGCACTTGGGAGCGACGCCTGGGAGACTATCTGGCCGTCATGCTGATCGGCCCCCTGCTCCTGATCACGGCCAGCAGTGCGACCGTCTTTCTGCAGGCCCAGGTTACCGCCATGGCCGATCGCTTCGACCTACTGCGCATGGTGGGTCCCGCCCTCGCCCTGGCCATCAAACTGGGGCCCTACCTCCTTATGTGGCTGCTGTTCACGCTGATCTACGTGGTGATGCCCAACACCCATGTGCCGCTCATTTCCGGGTTGGTGGCCGGTATCCTGGCCGGGACGACCTACCAACTGCTGCAGCTGGCGTATATCGATTTGCAGCTCATGGTCTCCAATTACAATGCCGTCTACGGCAGCTTCGCCGCCCTGCCCCTCTTCCTGGTCTGGCTGCAGCTCAGCTGGCTGATCGTGTTGGTGGGGGCCGAAGCGGCCTACGCCCACCAGCATCACGGGCATCATCACGGATGGAACCCCGCGGTGGAACTCTCCCACCGCGACCGGCAACTCATCGCTGTGCGCCTCTGCCGGGCCGTTGTGGCCGCCTTCTCCGAGGGCGGTCCGGCACCCGAAGCGAATCAACTTGCCACACGTCTGGAGATCTCGCCGGCGGCGGTGCAGGCGCTCCTGGATGTTCTGGCGGCCAACCGCATCGTGAGCCGCGTCGCCGACACCGACGGCGCAGCGGCCGGCTATCTACCCGCCCGCGACCCGGCCACCCTCACCCTGGCCCACGTGTTGGCGGCTGTGGATCTCGGCACCAATGGGCAAGCGCAACTGTTGCGGCCGGAGGAAGGCCGCAGCCAAGCGGCCCTCGACACCTACCTGGCGGCCCAAACCGCCGCGCCGGCCAATATGCTTATCAAGGACATCTGAACCGCGCTTCAGCCCATCTGGGCGACGATATCCAGGGTTTCGGTAGGATCGGGCCGCTGGGTATAATCGGCGTTGAGGTCTGCGTGGCGGATGATGCCGTCGCGATCGATGACATAGCGGGCCGGTATGGGCAGGGTCCATGAGTCATCGCCATTGTGCGCCGGCACATCGATGCCGAACTGCTGGTAGAGCGCCTTGAGATCTTCGGGCAGTGCGTGGCGCAGGCCGAATTGGGCCGCCACCGTATTGCCGGGGTCGCTGAGGATCTCCACCACCAATTTCTTCTCTTCGGCAAATGCGCGGTTGTGTTCGACCAATTGCGGCGAGATGAGCATCAGTGTCGCGCCGGCTTCAGCAAATTGGGGTGCTGCCTTGGAAAGAGCTTCCAGCTCTAAGTTGCAATACGGTCACCAACGGCCACGATAAAAACCGAGCACCAGTGTTCCCTTGGCGAGGGTATCCGCGAGGGACACGGCGGTGCCGGTTTGATTGGTAAGGGTGAATTGAGGGGCCGCATCCCCGCTCTTGAGGGCCTTTTCGACGAGGCCCGAGCTTCGAAGATCCTCTGTGGCCCGGTGCATCACGGCGAGCGCCTCGGGCGGGGCCTTCTTTTCAAATGCGGCTTTGTATTTGTCCAATCGCTCCTGGAGTTTCATGATGTCTCCTTTGCGGTTAGGGGGAAGATCGGTCGCGGCCCCAATTTGGGCAGGCCTGTGGCGGGTGGATCGGATCATTTGCCATCCAGTCCTCCATATCATAAGCGCAGGTGAGCGAATGTCGAACGGGGAAAACGCGGCGGTCGCGACTGTTTCGGTGGGGGGGAATCATCGCGCATTCATGGCTGCGCACTTGATCGCATCGCCCCTCATCCAAAAGGAGAAGGCGGCGATGGTGCATTGACCGCTCTGTAATGGCAATAGACCCCGATTCCCCAGCCGATGAGCGACCATTGAAACCACCAGGGGCCTGGAACGAGGCTGTTGATTCCGATCAGCAGCAGATTCACGCCCAAATAGGCGCTGAAATGGATCCGGAGGGCGTGCCTTCTGCGGTCGCGCCGTCGGCGCTGCCGACGTTCGGCCTGCTCGGCCGCGATCGCCTGCTCGAGGGTCGCCTCGTCGATATCGAAGGCCCGGCCGATCTCTTGTAATTCCCGGTAGGCAATCGTGGACGTATCTTTCAGCTGAAAGGCATGCCGCATGATACGGTGCACGTCCTCAGAACTGTATCGCTTGGGCAGGCTCTCCGTGGGCATGGCGGGGATGCTCCTGGTGATGGTTGCAGGCGGGTCGACCCGAGCGGGTCGCTTCCCCACAGGCGCAATGGCTGACCCTGCACCCAACGAAGAAGCCCCCGTTGCGTGCCGCAGCCGCCCCAATTTAGCAGAAGGTCATGGGAGCGGCAACTGCCGGTGCTGCAGTGGCAGGGGCCGCCCGCCGGAAGCGCAGCAGCGGCACAGCCCTATACTGCCACCATCTCCGCACGGATCACCTCCCCCAAAATCGCCACGGCCCGCTCCAGGGAGTGGGGGTCGGCCATGGTAAAGTTTAGCCGCATCGTGCCCAGCCCTTGAGACGGCTCGGTGTAGAAAAATTTGCCGGGGACAAAGGCGGTACCGTGCTGCACGGCCCGATGATAAACCCTTTCCATATCGAGGCCCTCGGGTCCCTCGGACCAGACGAACATGCCGCCCTCGGGGCGTGACCAGTTGAAGCCGGCTGGGAAGTGGCGTTCCAAGGCGTCGAGCAGCGCCCGTTGCCGCGGTCGATAGAGGTTTAGGATTCGGGGCAGATGCTTTTCGAGGTGTCCGCCATCGAGGTAGATGGCGGCCAGGGCCTGACCCAGAGTGGAAGTGTGCAGGTCAACGCCCTGCTTGACCTTCACGAGGGCCTCCCGGAGGCGTCGGGGTGCCGCCACGAAGCCGATGCGCAAGCCCGGTGCGAATAGCTTGCTGAGCGTAGAGATGTAGGCCACATGGTCGGGTGCGAAACACTTTATCGGGGGCTGCGGCTCCCCGCGGTAGCGCAGCCCGCTGTAAGGATCGTCCTCGATGAGCAGCACGTCGTACCTCTGTATGAGCGCCGCGATCCGTTTGCGGCGCGCCAGCGAGAGGGTCCGACCGGTGGGGTTCTGAAAGGTGGGCACCAAATAGACGAGCTTCACCGGTTCCCGGCAGAGCTGCGCTTCCAGCGCCTCAGGGATGACGCCGTCATCATCCGTGGCCAGCGAACAATAGCGGGGACCATAGGGACTGAACGCCTGGAGCGCCCCCAGATAGGTGGGCGCCTCCACCGCCACCGCATCACCGCGGCCGATGCAGACTTTTCCGAGTGCGTCGAGCACTCCCTGGGATCCACTGGCGATGAGGATGTGATCCGCGGCGGCCGCTATCCCCTGGGCAGCCAGGTGGGGGACCAGGGCCTCCCGCAGAGGACCGAAGCCCTCGGTCGCCTCATATTGTAAGGCACCGGCACCATAGGTTGCGAGCGCCTGGTGGGTCAGCCGCTCGATGAGGTCCAGGGGGAAACTCTCTGGAGCCGGGATGCCGCCGGCCAGAGAGATCATCCCCGGCTGGTTGACCACTTTGAGAATCTCTCGAATGGCGTTGGTGCCAAGATCGGCCATTCTCGGTGCCAGCCACTGCTTCTCCATCTACCCCTCCATGCGTGCGTGATGCAATTCACTTCTCGATTGCACTCTATCGAGGGGCTTGCTACAAGAACAGTCACAGAAATGATGTGTGGGCACCATAACAGATAGAGAGGTCGCTATGCCGACCCGCGTAAGCCCGCCGGATCGACCGCTGGCCAGAGCGTTCCGCTACGTGCGTCTGGCGGACGAACTCGAGGGCAAGATCCGCAGTGGCGTCTATCGGGTGGGAGAGAAACTGCCCTCCATCCGAAAATTGCGCGCCCGCACCGGCCTGAGCATCTCCACCGTTTACCAGAGCTATATCGAATTGGAAAAACGCGGTCTGGTGGAACCGCGGGTAAAGTCCGGCTACTTTGTCAAGGTACGCCGCGATCACTTACTGGCGACCCCGAAAACGCGCTCAACGCGTGTGGCGCCCACCCGGGTGGCCATCAACGACCTGACCCGCACCATCCTCTCCACCCTCAACGATCCGGGCATGGTTCAATTCGGTGGCGGCGCCCCGTCGCCGGAGCTGCTGCCCCACCGTCAACTGCTGCAGACCATCAAGGGGAACGGGTCGCGGCACTTGACGGCGGCCCTGACCCAATATCTGCCGGTGGAGGGGTTGGCGGACTTGCGCCGCCAGATCGCCCAGCGGATGCTGGGCTGCCGTCAGGCGTCCGTTCTGGATGAGCTGACCGTCACCAGCGGCTGTATGGAAGCCGTCAGCCTCTGCCTGCGGTCCGTGGCCAAACCCGGCGACACGGTCATCGTGGAATCCCCCACCTTCCATTGTCTCCTGCAGCTCATTGAGGATCTGGGGATGTTCGCCCTGGAACTGCCGGCCGACCCCCGCAGCGGTATCGACCTGAAGGAGATGGAAAGGGCAATCTCCCGCCATCGGGTGGCAGCCTGCATCTTCATCAGCAACTTTCAGAACCCGCTGGGCTACGCTCAGCCGCCGGCTGAGAAACAAGCCCTCGTTCAACTTCTGAACGATGCGGAGATCCCCATCATCGAAGATGATATCTACGGAGAGATGTACTTCGGTGAGAAACGACCGGCGACGTTGAAGCAGTTCGACCGCAAGGGGCTGGTGCTCTATTGTGCCAGCTTTTCCAAAACCCTCTCACCGGGGCTGCGAGTGGGCTGGACTCTGGCTGGCCGCTATACCGCGGCCGTTCAGCGCCTCAAGATCAACACCAGCATCACCACCGCCACCTTGAATCAATTCATGCTGTCCGAATTCCTCAAAACCGGCGCCTACGACCGCCACCTGAGACGCCTGCGCATGGCCCTGAAGACCCAGGTCAGCAATGCGGCGATGGCCATTGGCCGACATTTTCCTGCCGACACTCGTCTGACATCGCCGGCAGGGGGGCTGCTATTGTGGGTGGAATTGCCCGAAGGCGCAGACAGCCTGAGAATCTTCAATGCCGCCCGCCAGAAGCGGATCACCTTCCTGCCGGGCGTGATCAATTCCGCCGATCCCGAACGCTACCGCAGTTGTCTGCGCATCAGCTGCGCCCAGCCATGGAGCGACACCCACGAGGCGGCCATGGCAACACTGGGACGCCTGGTAAAGGCGGATATCGATGACCATGGTCACTGAGCACAGGCGGCTTCGACGTCCGATATGGTTTTCGGGATGGGGGGACCGAGGACCCTGGCCGCCGTTGCGGTGATGTGGAGGTCGTCTTCGATGCGGATCCCGCCGAAGTCCACATACGCGTCGAGACGATCGTAGCGGATGTGTTCCGAAAAACGACCCTCCTTCCGCCACTGGGCGATAAGGGCCGGGATGAAGTAAAGCCCGGGTTCCACGGTCACCACGAACCCCTCCGCCAGCTCGCGCCCCAATCGCAGGGCGCTGAGACCGAACTGATCGCTGCGCGGCACTGCGTTGGAATACCCCACGCGATCCTCGCCCAGATTCTCCATGTCATGCACATCAAGTCCCAGCATGTGTCCGAGCCCATGGGGCATGAAGAGGGCGTGGGCGCCTTTGGCAACGATCTCGACGGGATCCCCGCGCATCAGTCCCAGGCCCACCATGCCGGTGGCGATCCGTTCCATCGCCGCCAGATGGACCTCCCGGAAGGCGATTCCCGGGCGCAGCAACTCGATGGCCCGCAACTGCGCATCCAAGACGATGGTGTAGATTTCCGCCTGTTTCTGGCTGAAACGGCCGGAAACGGGAAATGTGCGCGTAATGTCGCTGGCATAATGGCGCCGCGAGACCGCACCGCTGTCATTGAGGACCAGCTGTCCGTTCTGCAGGGTTTGGTGATGGTGGGGATTGTGGAGAACCTCGCCGGAACTGGTGAGGATGGGGGCAAAAGCCAGTTCGGCGGCGCCGGCGGCATAGCATCGGCCGCGAAGACGCGCGGCGATCTTATACTCGGGACACCCCGGTCGGACGGCCGCCATGGCGTCGATATGCATCTCGCGCGTGACGGCGAGGGCGGCCTCGATCTCGGCGATCTCTGCCGCTGTCTTCGTCGAGCGCTGGGCGATAATGATGGCCAGAAGGGGCTCTGAAACCTGCATCTCAACCGCTTCGGGCGAAAGATCGAAGAGCCGGGCCAGGATCAACCGGTGGCGGTCCCGATAAGGGGGCAGCACATGGATAGGCCGTCCGGCAACCCGGGCTTGCTCGAGTTTGGGGGCCAGCGCCGCCAGTGGCTGCACGGTGTTCACCGCGACGGCCTCGGCCTGCTCCGCTAACGGGGTCTGGGGCCCCGTCCACACCTGAGCGACAGAATCGAGGTCGTCACCAAAGAGAATTTCCCCCCCGGCGTCGACGTCGATGAGGGCCGCCAGGTCGGGCCGATCGAGGCCCCAATAATAGAGAAAGCAGCTGTCCTGTCTGAAGGGGTAGCAATTGTCGGCAAAGTTCACCGGACTTTCGCTGTTGCCTAAAAAGAGAATCAGGCCGGCGTCCATACGCCGGCGCAGGTCCTCGCGGCGCTGGCGATAGACCTTGGCTGCAAACATGGCGCCTCCGATTGGCGTTGGGGTTGACACGGCCTAATCGCTGAATCGCTATGGCTGGGCCACATGGCAGGCCACCTGGGCGTCCCCCACGCGGCGCACTTCAGGCACCTCCTTCGGGCAGCGACCGATCACCTCTGGGCAGCGGGGATGAAACGGGCAGCCTGGTGGCGGGGCGATGGGGGAGGGCAGTTCCCCCTTTAGCATGATGCGCTCCTTGGCGCGAAACGGATCGGCGATGGGCGTAGCGGAAAGCAGGGCTTTGGTATAAGGGTGACGCGGCCGCATGAAGACCGTGTCACGCGCCGCAAATTCCACCGCTTTCCCCAGATACATCACCATCACCTCGTCGGCGATGTGTTTGACCACGGAGAGGTCGTGGCTGATGAAGAGATAGGCCAGGTTGTACCGCGCCTGAAGATCGGCGAGGAGATTGAGAATCTGGGCTTGGATGGACACGTCCAGGGCGGAGACCGGTTCGTCTAAAACGATGATCTCGGGTTGCAGCATGAGCGCCCGGGCAATGGCGATGCGCTGACGCTGGCCGCCGGAGAACATGTGGGGGTAGCGGTCGTAATGCTCGGGGCGCAGGCCCACCTGCTCGAGCATCTCATATGCGGCGCGCCGCCGGACATCCTTGGACTGATCGGTGTTCACCAGCAGGGGTTCTTCCAATGCCATGCCGATCTTCTGGCGGGGATTCAGCGACCCGTATGGATCCTGAAAGACGATCTGCACCTTGCGCTGGTCGTGGCTGCCGGCGCTCCCGTTATGGCCATGAAAGGAGAAGCGGCCGGAGGTGGGGGCTTCGATCTTGGTGACCAGCCGTGCCAGCGTGGATTTACCGCAGCCCGACTCGCCCACCACGGCCAGCGTTTTCCCCCGGTAAAGGGAGAAGCTGGCCTCGCTGAGGGCTCGCAAAATGGCGGGTTTGCGGAATCCACCACGGTGGATCTCGTAGAAGCGCGAGAGCTTGTCGGCCTGGAAGACCAATTCATTCGTGTGGCGATCCGCATTCACGCGGCTGTCTTCATTCATGGAGCGATTGTCCGTCATGAGACCACCTCCCGGCCCGCTGAGGTCAAATCGATGTTCTGGCCCTCATCCAGGGGGTAGTGGCACAGGGCACGGCCGAGATGTTCGGGTGCCTCGTTGGGAATTACCGTCCGGCAGTAGTCGGTGGCGTAGGAACACCGCGGTGAAAAGAGGCACCCCTTGGGTTTGTCGAACTGGCCCGGTACGACCCCTGGAATGGAGGGCAGATGGCGCGTGGTGGCCCGTTCCGGCAGGGCCGCCAGCAAAGCGGCCGTGTAGGGGTGGTGGGGATTGTCAAACAGCTCCTTGATCGTCTGCTTCTCCACCTGCTGACCCGCGTATTGTACGGCCACCCGCTGGGCGGTTTCGGCCACCACCCCCATGTCGTGGGTAATGAGGATGAGGGCCATGCCGGTTTTCTCCTGGAGTTTGAGCAGTAGCTCGAGGATTTGGGCCTGGATGGTCACGTCCAGGGCCGTGGTGGGTTCGTCGGCGATGAGCAGGCGGGGGTTGCAGGCGATGGCCATGGCGATCATGACCCGTTGGTTCATGCCGCCGGACATTTGATGGGGAAAGACGGACAAGCGTTTCCGGGGCTCAGGGATCCCTACCTGGTCGAGCAGCTCCACGGCTCGCTCACGCCGGGCCCGGCGGTCCATGGAGAGATGGGTCTTGAGGGCTTCGGTGAGCTGAAACCCCACCGTAAAGCAAGGATTGAGGCTGGTCATGGGCTCCTGGAAGATCATGGCGATCTCCTTGCCGATCACCCGCCGGCGTGACTTGATAGAGATGCTGAGCAGGTCGCGTCCGTCGAATCTGAGGGTGTCGGCGGTGACCTTGGCCGTCCAGGGCAGCAGCCCCATGAGGGCCAGCATGGCCACCGACTTGCCCGACCCGGATTCCCCCACAATGGAGACCACGTCCTCGGGATTGACGTTCAAAGAGAAGCGATCGACCGCAGTGAACATTCCGCTGGCAGTCTGAAAGGCGACGGTTAGATCTTTGATTTCAAGTAGCGCCATTTTACTCCACTGAATTACGATCGTTTGAGTTTGGGATCGAGGGCGTCCCGCAGACCGTCCCCCATGAGGTTGATGGCCACCACGGTGGTAAGGATGGCCAAGCCCGGAAAGGTCACCACCCACCAGGCCCGCAGTATAAATTCACGCGCCTCGGCCAGCATGGTACCCCACTCCGGTGTCGGGGGCTGGGCGCCCAGTCCGAGAAATCCAAGGGCGGCGGCGTCAAGAATGGCCGAAGAGAAACTCAGGGCGGCTTGAACGATGAGGGGCGCCATGCAGTTGGGCAGTATGGTGACGAACATCAGCCGCAGACGCTTGACGCCGATCACCCGCGCGGCAGTGACGTAGTCGCGCGACATCTCGCTCATCACCGCCGCCCGGGTTAACCGCACGTAGTGGGGCTGTTGGACGATGGCGATCGCGATCATGGCGTTGGTCAAGCTGGGCCCCAGAATGGCCACCAGCACCAGGGCCAGAAGCAGGCTGGGAAAGGCCAAAAAGATGTCCATGAGACGCATGATGATCGTATCCACCCGACCGCGGAAATAGCCGGCCGTCACACCCAAAAGGATCCCCACAGAAAGCGCGATGGACACCACGATGCAGCCGATGAAAAGGGAATAGCGCGAACCGTGAATCAGCCGCGAAAGGATATCGCGCCCCACTGCATCGGTTCCGAGTATAAACGCCGTCGACCCCCCCTCTTCCCAGAAGGGGGGCTGCAGAAAGGCGTCCCGATATTGCTGGTTGGGCGCATGGGGAGCGAGGACGTCGGCGAAGATGGCCACAAGGATGACGGCGATGAAGAAGATCAGCCCCATGACGGCGCCGCGGTTCTCGGTGAAATAGGACCAGAACTCCTTGAGCAGGGCGATGCGCCCCCCTTGACGGGTATCGAGCTTCTCCGTGTTTTCTGCGACTGTGTCCGTCATAGCTAATCCGTATGTCTGATCTGAGGGTTGATAAGGCCGTAGAGCAGATCCACGAAGAGGTTCACCGACATGACAATGGCGGCGATGAGCAACAGCCCCCCCTGGACCGAGGGGTAGTCGCGCCGCGAGATGGAATCCACCATCCACTTGCCGATGCCGGGCCAGGAGAAGATGGTTTCGGTCAGAATGGCGCCGGCGAAGAGCACCCCTACCTGCAGGCCGATGACGGTGACCACCGGTATGAGGGCGTTGCGCAGGGCGTGCAGCCCGATCACCCGCCCGGGGCCGAGGCCCTTGGCTTTGGCAGTGCGCACGTAGTCTTCGCCGAGCACTTCGAGCATGGCGGAGCGGGTTTGGCGCGCAATCACGGCCATGGGAATGGTGGAGAGGACGATGGAGGGGAGAATCATGTGCCGAACGGCGGAAAGAAAGGCCCCCTTCTCGCCGGAAAGCAAACTGTCAATGAGCATGAAACCCGTCACCGGTTCGAAGAAGAAGAGCAATGAGATGCGGCCGGAAACGGGTGTCCAGCGCAGAATACCCGAAAAGAGGATGATCAGCAGCAGTCCCCACCAGAAGATGGGCATGGAGTAGCCGGTGAGAGCAGTGCCCATCACCGTATGATCAAAAACAGAGCCCCGTCGGACCGCAGCGATAATCCCGGCGGGTAGCCCGAAGAGCACGGCCAGAAAGATGGCGCACAGCGACAATTCGGCGGTGGCCGGAAAGAGGGTCATGAACTCTTCGATGACGGGCCGTCTGGTGATGATGGACTTGCCCAAGTCGCCGCCGGCGATCTGCTTCAAATAGGATCCGTACTGCACCAGAATGGGTCGGTCGAAGCCGAACTCTTTCATCAGACGAGCGTGGCGCTCTTCGGTCATGCCGCGTTCTCCCGCCATGAGCAAAACAGGATCGCCGGGCAGCAGGCGGATGAAAACAAAGGCGATCAGGGTAACCCCGAAGAAGGTTGGCAACAAGACGCCCAGTTTGCGCAAGATAAAGGTAATCATGGGAATCGCATCTCAGTTGAGCTTGGATCACCGACGGGGCGAGGAAATCACCCCGCCGGTGATCTGTCGGTTTACGTTAGGATGTCCTTTATTTTAGGTCTACGCCATAGAAAATATGGCCGCCGAAAGGATCGATGCGGTAGTCGACCACCTCCTTGCGCACCGGCTCGAAGACAATACTGTGGGCAATGGTGGCCCAGGGCGCCTGCTCCTTGAAGACCACCTGAGCCTGCTTGTAGAGGTTGGTCCGTTCGGCCGGATCGGAAACCCGTTTGGCCTTCTGAATGAGGGCTTCGAACTCGTCGTGGCAGAAGTTGGCCCGGTTGGAGCCCCCCACGCCGTCGCAGCCCAGGAGAACGGCCAGGAAGTTATCCGGGTCGCCGTTGTCGCCGGTCCAACCAAGGAGTACGGCCCCGTCGCGGTCCTTGTCCTTGGAGCGCTTGAGATACTCGCCCCACTCGTAAGAGACGATCTCAGCCTTTACGCCGATCTTCTCGAAGTCGGCCTGGATTACCTCGGCCATGCGGCGGGCGTTGGGGTTGTAGGGCCGCTGCACGGGCATGGCCCAGATCTTCATCGACAGGTTCTGCAGGCCGGCCTCGGCCAGCATCTTCTTGGCGCCTTCCGGATCGTAAGGGTCGTCGACGATGTCGTCGTTGTAAGACCAGATCGTTGGTGGGATGGGGTTTTTGGCCACCTTGCCGGCACCCTGGAAGACGGCATCCAAAATGGCCTGTTTGTTAATGGCCATGTTGAGGGCCTTGCGCACCTTGGGATTATCGAACGGGGCCATCATGGTGTTGTAGGCCAAATAGCCCACGTTGAGGCCCTCTTGGCTAAGCAGATTGATCTCCTTGTCGGTCTTCATGGCTTCGAGGTCCGCCGGGTTGGGGTAGGGCATCACGTGGCACTCGCCGGCTTTGAGCTTTTGGTAGCGCACCGAGGCGTCCGGCGTGATGGCGAAGACCAAGTTGTCAATGGGCGCCTTGCCGGCCCAGTAGTCGGGGTGGGCCTTGTAGCGGATAACGGCGTCCTTCTGATAGGCCACCAGTTGGAAGGGACCGGTACCGGCAGGATGCAGGTCGATCTTCTCGGGAGTGCCGGCTTTCATCAGCATGTCGGCCTGCTCTTTGGAGAAGATGGAAGCAAAGTCCATGGCCAGGTTGGCGATCATGGGCGCCTCGGGACGCGTCAAAACGAACTTGACGGTGTAGTCATCCACCTTGACGATCTCTTTGAGCAGATCGGGCATAGACATCCCCTCGAAGTATTCGTAGGCACCGGGGGTGACCTTGTGGAAGGGATGGTTCTTGTCCAACTGCCGCATGAAGGAGAAGAGCACATCGTCGGCGTTGAAATCACGGGTCGGTGTAAAATCCTTCAACGTGTGGAACTTGACGCCTTTGCGCAGGTTGAAGGTGTACACCAGGCCGTCGGAAGAGATCTCCCAGCTTTCCGCCAAGGCGGGCACGATCTTGGTGGTGCCGCGTTCGAACTCCGCCAGCTTGTTGAAAAGGGCCCGGCTGGAAGCATCAAAGGTGGTGCCGGCGGTGTACAACGCCGGGTTGAAGCCTTCGGGGCTGCCCTCCGAACAATAGACCAGGGTCTTGGCGCTGACGGGCAGGGCACACATGAGGATTAGCGCTACGGCACAGAGTAAGGTCCACAACTTTCCTGAGTATTTCATCCCTTCTTCCCTCCTCAAATATGTAGGTAGTAAATGTCGCCCCAAGCAGAATGCCCCAACGGAACGCCCCGTTGCGGCTTCACCTCGGGATCTAGCTGGGATTCCTTTGCCTCAAGGCGCGTCGCCACCCCGCCCCGCCATCAGCCTTTATGGCGGTTGCGGTATCCAACGCCCCCATCAGATGCACAGATCTCCCTCCTCAACAACCAATGGCGCGCGTGCGCCCTTGCACTGATTTAAACTAAACAACCAAGTTCGGTTTGGTGTCAAGCGTAAAGGATTCACCACCTGAAACTAAACTGCATACCGCCATTCCAAGGGGACCATAAATAGGAGATCCCCCGTCCTCGTGAATCGAACCATCCGTCCACTTCTCTCCCAAATTTCACGCAATTTAGAAAACTCGCCCCCGCGGCAAAGGGGTGGCCAGAGAAGTGGCTCTGTCGTCAACATCGCAAGAACTTGCGTCTGAGCCCGGATAAGCCCGACCTTAGGTCGGCACGAATAAAATATCAAGGGACATAGCGGCCCTAGCGGATCGATTCAGGCGGCGCCGTCTCCCGCTATGGCCGCCGCCAAGTGATCTCCCATACCATGGCGCTGAAAGAGGTCCACGAAGTAGTCGATCAATTTCTCCGGATAGTTTTTCTCCAGGCGGGGTATCGAGGCCCGCCGGCTCGAATCGGTTTCCTTCAGAAAAAGGGCGATCATGGCCGGTCCATCCGATGAAAAGCCCTGCAGATTCAATTGGGACTGGACGGCGTCATAGGTATGGGGTTTGCGCCCAAGAAAAAACACCTTGGGATGCGCTTGGTCGGCGCCCTGGAGTTGAAAATCGAAATAGGTGCAGCGCTCCACGACCCGCATCAGCTGCTGATCGGGATGCTGTTTAAGCGCCCGCAAGATGTTGCCGAAATAGGTGGCGATCAGATGGCGGTGCCCATCACTTGTGTCCCGGAGTTGGGCTTCCAGATAGGCCTCCAGACACTTGCGGCAACAATAGGTCTCGGAGCGGTAGCCCGCCTCGAAGGTGTGCAGTTGGTTCTCTTTGCGTTCCCGGAAGAGGGCACGATTAAATTCCAGATAGAATTGCTGGGCGTCGCCATCGCCCGCGTAGGCCTTGTCTTGACCGAGGTAGAGTTCCTCGGGCATGAACAGCACACTGGGCGACCCTTTGACAAGCACCCGGGCGCCTTCGAGCCGCTCCAGCGGTGAGAGCAGCAGACGCATGTGCAGGTGGTCGTATAGAGAGAGGGTATTGCCCTCGATCTTGCGGCGCAGGTTATTGCTCAGGATGCTGGGAATATCGTGGGTATTGAGAGGGCGGTAGTCGTACTCGGCCAGTGTCTGGTTAATCTCGCTGATGGAAAAATTGAGCGCCAGCATTACCGAAGCGATCTTATCTTTACCGGGGCGGTTAATGCTGTCGTTTACCAGTTTGGTGAGGTAGGTATGGGAAACGCCGGAGGTTTTGCTGATGGTGTTCAGCTTGAGGCCGCTGGCCTGAATGATGTTCCGAATACGGTTGGGGAACTGGCGCATCACCTTCATCGCTGGGAAAATGGGTGGGGGGTAACCAGAACGCGTCGCCGGTGGGCAACGACGTCGATGGAACCGTGTTGTGAACAGGACATCAACCCGATTGCCATGTATTTAGAGAATTACCCAACTCAATGCAATCTTTTTTTAAAAACCAAGTTTAATCTTTTTTCAAACTCGTGTCGCTGCGCTGTAGCGCCCCCGATTCAGGCGCTGGCTAAGAACATTGCCGAAGCCCGGCGGCATCGAAACCCCCTTATCGCGACTATAGGATTGACAGCCCAGTCATCCACCTCTTATATTTTCAGGCCGGCTTAAAGACCGTCCCTGAATTGACGATACCATCAAAAACACCTCCACCCGCGGAACCATGGTATGGTACAAAGCGCTCCCTCGGCCAACGCTGGCAGCCGCGCTAAAAATCGAATAAGGAGACCGCATGAGTCAGGAAAAGTTTCTGTTCACCTCCGAGTCGGTGACCGAAGGCCACCCCGACAAAGTCGCCGATGCCATCTCAGATGCCATCCTGGATGCTATCATGGCCGAAGACACTTCCTGTCGCGTGGCCTGCGAGACCCTGGTGACCACCGGCATGGCCTTCATCGCCGGTGAAATAAGCACCCATTGTTACGTGGATATGCCCCACATCGTGCGTTCGACCATCCGTGACATCGGCTACAACTCCTCCCAGATGGGGTTTGACTGGCGCACCTGCGCCGTGCAAACCAGCATCGATCACCAGAGCCCTGACATCGCCCAGGGGGTCAACCAGGGAGAAGGGCTTTTCAAAGATCAGGGGGCCGGCGACCAAGGCCTCATGTTCGGCTTCGCTACCAACGAAACCCCCGAGTTCATGCCCATGCCCATCATGTACGCCCATAAGCTAACGCGCCGTCTGGCCGCGGTCCGTAAGAACGGCGAGTTGGACTTTCTGCGCCCCGACGGCAAATCGCAGGTGACGATCGAATATGTCGGCGGAATGCCGCGGCGGGTCGACACGGTGGTGGTTTCCACCCAGCACAAGCCCGACGTCACCTATGACGATCTGCGTGAAGCCGTCATCGAAGAGGTCATTAAAAAGGTGATACCCGCCGAAATGATCGATGGCGATACCCGCTATTTCATCAATCCCACCGGCCGATTCGTCACCGGCGGCCCCATGGGTGACTGCGGTCTTACCGGGCGCAAGATCATCGTGGACACCTATGGCGGTCAGGGCAGCCACGGCGGTGGCTGCTTCTCCGGCAAGGACCCTTCCAAAGTGGACCGCAGCGCCTCCTACATGGGGCGTCACATTGCCAAAAACCTCGTGGCCGCCGGCTTGGCCAAGAAATGCGAGGTCCAGATCGCCTACGCCATCGGCGTTGCCGAACCAGTCTCGGTAATGGTGGACCTTATGTGGAGCGGTGCGCTACCGAAGGAAAAGGTTGAGAAGATTGTCCGTGATACCTGGGACCTGCGGCCTGCGGCCATCATCGAATATCTGGATCTGCTGCGGCCCATCTACCGCAAAACAGCTGCATATGGTCATTTCGGCCGCACCGAGCCCGAATTCAATTGGGAACACACCAACAAGGTGGAAGAGTTGCGGGACCGCGCCGGCCTAAGCTAATCGACAGCCAGCTCCCGCCAACCCCATGGCAACGCCCCCCGGGGCGACGTCATTCAGGTGGGGCTGAACACATCATGCAAAGGACACACCCATGACCCAAGTAATGTCAAACACGACGACGGCAGCGCCAGCGGTTCAGCCCCTGGATACCAGCCTGCCGTTTCGCATCAAGGATATCACCCTCGCCGAACTGGGCCGCAAGGAGATGCAACTCGCTGAGAAGGAGATGCCTGGCCTCATGGCCGTGCGCGAGAAATACGGCCCTGCCAAACCGTTGGCGGGCCTCAAGGTGATGGGCAGTCTGCATATGACCATACAGACCGCCATGCTGATTGAGACCCTGCAGGCGCTCGGCGCCGATCTGCGCTGGGCCTCCTGCAACATCTTCTCCACCCAGGACCACGCCGCCGCCGCCATCGCTCAGGCTGAATCAGCGGCCGTCTTTGCCTGGAAAGGGGAGACCCTGGAGGAGTATTGGTGGTGTACCGAACAGGCCCTAATATGGCCGGACGGCAGCGGACCCGACCTCATCGTGGATGATGGTGGCGACGCCACCATGATGATCCACCAGGGGGTCGCCGTCGAAAAGGATCCAAGTCTGCTGGACGCCGAAACCGACAGCCGTGACATGCAGTGTCTCATGGATCGCCTGCGGGCTTCCTATGCCGCGGATCCCCAGCGCTGGACCCGCATCGCCGCCAAGGTCCGGGGGGTGTCCGAGGAGACGACCACCGGTGTTCACCGCCTCTACCACCTGGCCAACAGCGGAGAGTTGCTCTTCCCCGCCTTCAATGTCAACGATTCGGTGACCAAGTCCAAATTCGACAACCTCTATGGCTGCCGGGAATCCCTCGCCGACGGCATCAAGCGCGCCACCGATGTGATGGTGGCCGGCAAGGTGGTTGTGGTGGCCGGGTACGGTGACGTGGGCAAGGGCTGCGCGCAAAGTATGCGGGGGTATGGCGCCCGCGTGCTGGTGACCGAAGTGGACCCCATCTGCGCGCTCCAGGCTGCCATGGAAGGATTCGAGGTCACAACAATGGAGAAGGCGGCCGCCGAGGGCGACATCTTCGTTACGGCCACCGGCTGCTGCGATGTGATCACCGGCGAGCACATGGAACAGATGAAGGATGAGGCCATCATCAGCAACATCGGTCACTTCGACAGCGAGATCCAGATGAGTTATCTGGAAACCTCTTCCGTCTGCAAGCGCACCGAAATTAAGCCTCAGGTGGACAAATGGACGCTCGCCTCAGGTCGCAGCATCCTCGTCCTGGCCGAAGGTCGCCTGGTGAACCTGGGGTGTGCCACCGGCCACCCGAGCTTTGTCATGAGCAATAGCTTCACCAACCAGACCCTGGCACAGATCGAGCTGGCCACCAAACCCCACAAGAAGCAGGTGTACACCCTTCCCAAGACCCTGGATGAGGAGGTGGCTCGCCTCCATCTCTCCCGATTGGGGGTCGAACTGACCACCCTCACCCAATCCCAAGCCGATTATCTGGGAGTGGCGGTGGAGGGGCCCTTCAAGCCGGATCACTATCGCTACTAAGCGATCCCATTGAAAATGAAAGCGGGCCGCGCGGCGGAATGCCGGGCGGCCCGCTTGTGCGGATCACACCTCAGATAGGGCGACTATTCGGAAACCGCATCCTGGGTGGCGTCGCTCAACGATTCCAAGAAGCGCCTGCCCTCGCTCACGGCTTGACGTTCAATCTCTCCGCGGGCCACAGCTTCGGCCTTGTCCATGGCGGCGCGGCCCTTCTCCATATCCCCGCGAAGGCCCCAAATTTTCCCGAGACCCACGTGGGCGGGCGCAAAATTGGGCTCCAGCATCTGGGCACGGCTGAATTCGCGGAATGCGGCATCCAGCTTCTTCTGACTGAGCAGGACATTGCCATTGGCCACATGCTGGTCCGGGGTGTCGAGACCGGGGCGTAGAAAGATCGTGTCCGGACCACAGCCACTCAGCCACAGCCCCCACGCCAGGAAAAGCACCCCCCAGATTGACCTTCCCCAGACCCCCATCGTCACAACCTCCACCACCGGCTGGGCATTGGGCCGCGACCGCCATCCATAACCGCCCAGAGACCGCTAACCATCGATATCTAGTAGTATTCGCGGGATGTTTGACCTTGGCAATTTTTATATTGTAAGATGCCGTCGAAGTCAATATGACCTGCCTGAGCGCAATCTGCCCAACGGAAAGGACAGACCAGCCGCGGCCACCGGATGCCAGATCTGCGGGCGACATCCCCACACGCAGGATGACCTGCGCGCAGCCATCGGCCCATCATCGCTCCGGCCTCCGGCGACTCCCCGCTTGCCATGCGTCCTGTTTTCGAACATATCGGCCGTACCGCCGGTTATCTCGGCCGCCGCGTCCTGCAAGGGGTGGACCATTTCGTGGCCCTGCACGGTTTTGCCGGCAGTATCCTCATCCGGATGGTGCGTCGCCGCCGGGCTGGCCGGGTGCTGGTGCGCAGGGCCGTGGTAGAACAGGTCTATTTCACCGCTGTTCAAGCGCTGCCGGTCCTCATTCCAGTGGCCTTGATGGTCGGCAGCGTGGTGATCATCCAATTGGCCAGGGTAGCGGGTCAGTATGACCTGGGGCGAACCGTGGTCATCATCATCGTTCGTGAAATCGGGCCCTTCTTGACGGCCTTGTTGGTGATTTTACGATCCGCTACCGCCGTTACCATCGAAACCAGCTACATGAAGGTGCTGCATGAGCTGGAGGCCTTGGAGATGGCCGGCATCGATCCATTGCGGGCGATCTATCTGCCCCGACTGGCCGGCATCACAGCGGCCATGCTGGGCCTCTTCGTGGTATTCGACCTTGCCTCGATTTTGGGGGGCTATATCGTGGTCTGGGCGGTGACCCATATCCCCATGACCGATTTCCTCAGCCAGATCGGCAAGGCCATCACCACCAGGGACATCGTCGCCAGCCTGCTCAAAGCGGTCTGCTTCGGCGTCATTATCACCGTCAACAGCCTTTACCGGGGATTGGCGTCAAAGCGGCAGATCACCG
Organism: Desulfosarcinaceae bacterium; assembly: GCA_030066015.1. Lineage (GTDB taxonomy): Bacteria > Desulfobacterota > Desulfobacteria > Desulfobacterales > Desulfosarcinaceae > JASJCL01. The sequence goes on from JASJCL010000012.1 coordinate 70,550, forward strand.
AAATCCCTCGGGCGACCTCCCAGGCGGCAGTGGAAAGTTTTCTCTACTGCCTGGCTGCCAATATTGCCATCTCCGTCGCCTTTTACCTTTGAGAACAGGAGCCGTCCGTCAGGTGGATACCTCACGCCTGCGTGCCATTGCTCGCCTCAGCGGCTACACCCTTTGGCTTCCGGCGGAAGCAAAGGGGCTGACCGACGTGGATTTGACGATAAACGAAGGCGAGTTTTGGCAAATCGACACCACCAGCCCCGCCGAGGCACGTCTGCTTCTGCGGGCCATGGCAACCCTCGAGCGTCCCACCTCCGGCGACTATCATTACAAGGAGCAGCGCTTGGATTTCAGTGACTACCGCCATCTGCTCCCCATCAAGCGACGCATCGCCTACATCTCATCAGATGCGACCCTCGTCAGCAACCGCACCCTGCGGGAGAATCTGCTTCTGGGTCGCTTCTACCATGAAAACAGTCTGGAGATCCGCTTGGACGATCGCATTCGGATTCTCATCGACAGCTTCGCTCTGGCGGACAAGCTCGAAATACGGGCCGCTCAGCTCAGCCAGTTGGATCGACGCATCGCCATCTGTATCCGTGAAATCGCCAAGGAACCCGAGCTGCTGTTGCTCTATCGCCCTGAGGAGATGATCGATCACCAGCGCTTCGAACCCTTTGTCGACCACCTCGAGGCGGCATCTCGAGATACCATCGCCGGTCTGGTGTTCAGCTATGACCAGGCCTTCATCGAACGATTCACCAATCGCCGGTTGACCCTGCAAGAGGGCATCTTACGGGTGACCGAGGGATAAGGGCAGGAATCCTCATCAATGGAACTCGCCTTCAGTCGCATCGAAAAGCTGGTGGGCCTCTTTGTGGTGGGCATCACCATATTGCTGGTGTTCAGCATCATCATGATCGGTCGCGGCAAGGACTGGTTCGCCGATCATGTCATCTACTACACGGTCTTCGACGAGAGTTACAACCTCAAGGTCGATGCCGCTGTGAAGTTGTTCAAGGCCGATATCGGGCGCGTGCGGGAGATCACCGTCTCAGAGGACCGCGTACGCATCAAATTGGCCATCCTCGCCCGTTACCGATCACGGATCCGAACGGACACGGTGGCTGTCGTTGAGAGCCCCACCCTCATCGGCTCCGAATATATCTCCATCGTCCCCGGCAGCAGCGCGGCCCAACTTCTGGAGGAGAACGCCGAAATCCCGTCGGAGGCCCGCAAAAGCCTCGCGGACATCATGGCCGAATTCGAAGTGGAGGAGACCGCCCGCAAGCTGGTGGAAGCGCTGCAAGACCTCTCCGAACTGGCCATCTTCCTCAAGGATCCGCAGGGACCCCTTATCTCGACGCTCAACAATGTCAACGCCATTACCGCGAATGTGGCCGCCATCACCGCCGCGGTGGAGGGGGGCAGCGGTACCCTGGGTGAGTTGGTGGCCAGCCGGACGCTCATGGCAAAAGTGGAAACACAGCTGGCACAGCTGGGCAGCATCCTCTCCGATCTCCGACAGGCCAGTGCCAAAACCCCCGTCACGCTGGACCTGGTCAACGACAACCTCCTTCAGTTGGCATCCGCCGGCCAAGCGCTTGGTTCGGGTATTGCGGAGATCCGCGCTGCGGTGGCCACGCTTCAGGTCAGCCTGGACAATATCGCTGCGGGCAGCGATGACGTTCCCGAAATAACACGGACCTTCCGTATCGGCATCCAGGAGATCCGCGACGGCGTGGCCGACATCGACGAGGTGGTCCAGAGCCTTCAGAAGAACATCCTCATCCGCGGCAACCTGCCTGAGGTGCCCACGCCCGAGGTGCCCGACGCCGGGCTGCGGGAGTAGTCCGTCATCCATGCACCCGCATATTCGGTGTGCCGCTGCGCCTGCAGCCGGCTGATGGGGCCGGGTTATTGCGATCAATATCGTAGCGACAGCCTACGGTGGTGAATTGGCTGGCCGTGAGGCGGCCGCACGGACATCTTTCTAGCCGAGCGGATTCTATCCTCTTCCGCCGCTCCACTTCAGTTTCGCCTTTAGCACATCGTAGTAATCCTGCCCTGGGAGGGTGATCATCTGGACTGGGACGGGCGCCTGCTCGACGACGATCTCGTCGCGGCGATCGATCTCCAGGCCGGTCTGACCATCCAGGGTCAATTGGATATCTTCGCCGCTTTTGTGCGCCAGGCGCAGGGTGATGCGGACCGAATCCGGCAGGATGAGGGGCCGGTTGGTGAGGGTGAAGGGACAGATGGGTGCCAGCAGGAGGGCGGATACCGCCGGGTGCACAACAGGCCCACCGGCGGCCAATGCGTAGGCGGTGGACCCCGTTGGCGTGGCGATGATGAGACCGTCGGCACGATAGGTGGTGAGGTAGGTGCCGTCCACATGGGTATCGATGTCGGCCAGACGCGCCAGAACGCCGCGGTGGACCACCACGTCGTTGAGGACCGTTTCGCGAGCCCGTAAGCGTCCGCTGCGCAGAACTTTCACCGACAGCCGCATGCGCGAGGTCAGGGTGAACTCACCGGCCAGAATCCGGGCCGCGGTTTCGAACACCTGCTCCTCGGTGGATTCGGCCAGAAAGCCCACCTCACCGAACTTGATACCCAGTATGGGCACCGACAGGTTGCCCAGCCAACGGACCGCGCTGAGAAAGGTGCCATCCCCGCCGAGAACGAAGACACAGAACAGATCCGAGGGGACCTCCTCCATCTGTTGATCGGCGGTCTTCTCCTTGTAGCCGCGTCGCGTGGAGACCCGAATCCCCTTGTCCGACAGCCAGGCAGCCAGGGCCTCGGCCGTTCTGAGCGCCTCTTCATCCGCTTTTACCACCAGACCAACATGCTTCACGCTACCCTCCGCTCTGGTTGCGGTTGCATTGGATCACCCATTGGCCAACCGGCCGCCCACCGCCTCTGTAGCGAGCGTCCACCCATTTTTCAAGCACAACTATCTTGCCAAGATCATGAGTCTATGCTCATAGGCGTTATGGGCCAGCTCTGTGTGCCCAAACCATCTGGAATTTCATGCGTATGCGTTCCTCGGAGAACCGAGGTTTAGCTTGACTCATCTTCGGGACCTGATCTATAAGTAACCGATTGTGGGCTGTGGGTAAACGGAGTTTACGGTGAACAAAGTTTACGGTGAACAAAGTTTACGGCAAACGACGGTTTGCTTGCCAAAAGGTTACATCAACACGTTGAGCAAGGAGAGAGCATGATGAAACTTCGTCTACACTGGGCTTTGGTAACGACGATCGCGGCACTGTTTCTGATGATGACCGCCGCCGGCACGGCATTGGCTGCGGACACGATCAAACTGGGTGTCGCCGGCCCGCACAGCGGTGACTTGGCTTCCTACGGCATCCCCACCACCAAGGCGGCTGAGCTGGTGGTCAAAGACATCAACGCCAAAGGCGGCGTGCTGGGCAAACAGGTCGAACTCGTCGTCGAAGACGATGTCTGTAAGCCCGAAGTGGCCACCAACACGGCCACCAAGCTGGTCGGCGACGGGGTGCATGCCGTCCTGGGCCATATCTGCAGCGGGGCCACAAAGGCGGCCCTGGGGATCTACAAAGACGCCAAGGTCGTCGTCATGTCGCCGTCGGCCACCAACCCCGGCCTGACCCAGAGTGGCGACTACCCCAACTTTTTCCGCACCATCGCCTCCGATGACGCCCAGGCGCGGCTGGAGGTGGATTTCGCCCTGGATACGCTCAAGCTGAAGAAGATCGCCGTATTGCACGACAAGGGCGACTACGGCAAGGGGCTGGCCGAGTTCGCCAAGGGCTTTCTGGAAGAGGACCCGCGGGCCGAGGTGGTGCTGTACGAGGGGATCACCCCCGGCGCCGTGGACTACTCCGCCGTGGTTCAGAAGATCAAGCGCACCAATGCTGAGGCGGTGATTTTTGGCGGCTACCATCCTGAGGCGGCCAAGATCGTCACCCAGATGCGCAAGAAGAAGATGGACACCATCTTCATCTCCGATGACGGCGTCAAAGACGACACCTTCATCAAGGTGGCCAAGCAGTATGCCGAGGGCGTCTACGCCACTGGTCCCAAAGATGTCTCCTCCAACCCCATGACCATCCAGGCCAAAAAGGACCATCAGGCCGCCTACGGCGAGGACCCGGGTGCCTTCTTCGACAACGCCTATGCCGCTACCCTGGCCCTCCTCAACGCCATCGAACAGTCTGGTGGCACCGAATACGACGCCATGGTCAGCACCCTTCGCACCAAGGATGTGGAGACCACCCTGGGCGCGATCCGCTTCGATGAACGCGGTGACGCCATCGGTGTCGGTTTCGCCATGTATCAGGTCAAAGATGGTCAGTATGTCGAAGTAAAATAATCGCTCGATGTGCACCTTACACAGGGAACGGGCCGTTCAAGTGGCCTGTTCCCTGTTTTTGTATCACTGCGGCGAAGCCGCGATTAAGGGCCTCCGTACGAGGCCTCACTTGAGGCCTCACTTGAGGCCTTATGCGATGGTTTCACGAGTGAAATCGCACAGCCGAAAATCGTGCGAATTCGCTTGTCAGGCGGGTAAAAAATCCCCGGGCATATTCACGATTTTAGGTTCCACAAAAGCTGAGTCCAGGCCCATAAATTGCACAACCGAAAGCGGACCCGCCGTCGGTTGCGGAACCTTTCCCACCGGATGGACGCTAGATCGACCCCGTCCCGTAACAGCTGGCACACCTTGCCAGGTGCGGGGGATGAGCGGGCAAGGAGCCATGAACGTCAATGGATATCGAATATTTTTTTGAGCTCTTTCTGGGCGGCCTCACCCGCGGCAGCATCTACGCCCTCATCGCCCTCGGCTACACCATGGTGTACGGCATCATTCAACTGATCAACTTCGCCCATGGTGAAATCTACATGATCGGTGCCTTCACCGCCCTGATCGTCTCCGGTGTACTGACCCTCATGGGCTGGCCCCAGCTGGCCATCCTGGCCATCGCCGCCCTGGCGGCCGTGATCTACTCGGCGGCCTACGGCTGGACCATGGAGAAGATTGCCTACAAGCCCCTTCGCGGCGCACCGCGCCTATCAGCCCTGATCAGCGCCATCGGCATGTCCCTCTTCCTGCAAAACTATGTGCTGCTGGCGCAGACCTCAGACTTCCTGCCCTTCCCCAGCCTCATCCCCGACTTCGCCTTCATGGAGCCCATCTCCCACATCGTACGCTCCTCCGAACTGATCATCTATGTGGTCACCGCCGCTGTAATGGTGGGGCTGACCTTTCTGATCAAGTTCACCCGCATGGGCAAGGCGATGCGCGCCACGGCCCAGGACCGGGATATGGCCATGCTGGTGGGCGTGGACGTCAACAAAGTGATCTCCATGACCTTCGTTCTGGGGTCGGCCACGGCCGCCCTGGGGGGGGTCCTCATCGCCTCCCACATCGGCATGATCAATTTCTACATTGGCTTCATCGCCGGCATCAAAGCCTTCGTGGCCGCCGTACTGGGCGGCATTGGCAGCATGCCCGGTGCAGTTTTGGGAAGCCTCGTGCTGGGGTGGACGGAGAGTTTCTTCACCGGTTACATCAGCAGCGACTACGAGGATGTCTTCGCCTTCCTCTTCCTAGTATTGATCCTGATCTTTCGGCCGGCCGGCATCCTCGGAAAAGCGGATACGGATAAGGTGTAGCACGGTGGCGTGGAAATTCGGGATTGGCGCTTGAGTTGCGTCCAGCCCTCATCGCGGTACAAACGCCGCACGCCGGTGGCTGGCGGTGAAAACAACAGCGACGGAACGGTTCATCTATGTTGAATGTACAAGAGCTAAAAAAATCGGTCCTCACCGCCATATGGTTCATGTTCCTGACCTTTCCCATTATGGTGATCAAGGTCAACACCATCAACCAGACGGTGGAGTGGCACTGGCTGCGCATGCTTTACGTGGGCGTGGGCGCCTTCGCGCTCTCATTCGTGTGGCGCTACCTGATCAAACGCAAAGAAGCGGGCACCCGTAAAGAGGTTGAGGAGGGCGAAGGCCGTGTGCTCCTCACCCAGCGCCTCCTTCAGGAACCGCGCCTGTTTCGCCCCATCGTGGCGCTGCTCGCCCTTTTTCTGCTGATCTTTCCCTTTGTGTTCAGCATGTATCAGACCAACATCATGACCACGGCCCTGATTTACGTGGTGGTGGGGCTGGGGCTCAACATCGTGGTCGGTCTGGCCGGCCTCCTCGACCTGGGGTATGTGGCCTTCTACGCGGTGGGTGCCTATAGCTACGCCCTGCTCAACCTCCACTTCGGCCTGGGTTTCTGGACCGTCTTGCCCATCGGCGCTGGGTTGGCCTTCATCTGCGGAATCATCCTGGGCTTTCCCGTCCTGCGCCTCAGGGGCGACTACCTGGCCATCGTGACGCTCGGATTCGGTGAGATCATCCGCCTGGTGCTGGAAAACTGGAACGCCTTTTCAAAAGGGCCCAGCGGCATCGCCAACATCCCCCGCCCGGGCCTCTTCGGCCTCGACCTGAGCCTCCACCAGAGCCATATCTACATTTACTACCTGATGATCGCCATGGCGATCTTCACCATCTTTGCCGTCAAGCGCCTGCAGAACTCCCGCATCGGCCGGGCCTGGATCGCACTGCGCGAAGACGAGATCGCCTGCCAGGCGATGGGCATCGACAAGACCCGCACCAAGCTCAGCGCCTTCGCCCTGGGGGCCACCTGGGCCGGCATGGGCGGGGTGATGTTCGCCGCCAAGACCACCTTCATCAACCCGGCCAGCTTCACCATCTGGGAGTCGATCATCATCCTCTGCGTGGTGGTGCTGGGCGGCATGGGCTCCATTGTGGGCGTGGCCTGTGGGGCGGCCATCCTCATCCTCCTGCCCGAATACCTGCGGGCTTTCAGCGAATACCGCATGCTCATCTTCGGCGTGGTCCTGGTGATGATGATGGTCTTTCGACCCGGCGGTTTCATCAGCGAAGTTCGCCAGACATATGAATTCAAAGGGCTGAAACCCAGCAAAAATTAAGCGGAATTGTTATGGCTCCTATTCTCGACGTCACCCAATTGACCATGGATTTCGGCGGCCTGCGGGCCTTGGACAGCATCGATTTTCACATCAATGAAGGGGAGATCGTGGCCCTCATCGGCCCCAACGGTGCGGGAAAAACCACCTTCTTCAATTGCATCACGGGCATCTACGCGCCCACCAGGGGGCAGGTCACTCTTCAGCGCCCGCGCGCGGAAACAGTGAACATCAAAGGCCTCAAACCCAACCAGGTGACCGAAGCCGGCATGGCGCGGACCTTTCAGAATATCCGCCTGTTCCAGAACATGACGGTCCTGGAGAACGTCATGATCGGGCGCCACTGCCGCCTCAAGGCCGGCATCCCCGGCGCCCTGCTGCGCAACCGGGCCACCATTGCCGAGGAGGAGCAGGTCATCGCCGACAGCTACCATATGCTCGAGAAGATCGGCCTCAGCCAGTACGTCAACGAATTCGCCAAAAATTTGCCCTATGGTGCCCAGCGACGCCTGGAGATCGCACGGGCCATGGCCACCGAGCCATTCATCCTCCTGCTGGACGAACCGGCCGCCGGCATGAATGCCCAGGAGACCCAGGAGTTGGACGACCTGATCATCCGTATCCGCGAAGAGGAAGGGATCTCCATTCTCCTCATCGAACATGACATGAAGCTGGTGATGAGCCTCTCCGACCGCATCTACGTGGTGGACTACGGCAAGAAGATCGCCGAGGGCAGCCCGGCGGAGATCAAGAACGACCCGGCGGTGATCAAGGCCTACCTGGGGGAGGAGATCGATGCTTAAACTCGACAATATCAAGACCTACTACGGCAACATCCAGGCCCTCAAAGGGGTCAGCCTGGAGATCTCCGAGGGGGAGATCGTGACCCTCATCGGCGCCAACGGCGCCGGAAAGACCACGACCTTGATGAGTATCAGCGGCGTCGTGCCGCCCCGTTCGGGGGAGGTGTTGTTCGAGGAGAAGCCGATTCACCGCAAAGCGCCCAACGACATCGTCGCACTGGGAATTTGCCAGGTGCCCGAAGGCAGGCGCATCTTTCCCTACCTTACCGTCACGGAGAATCTCGATATGGGGGCGTTCCTGCGAGACGATCCCGCGGAGGTCAAAGCGGATATGGAGTACACCTTCGAGCTCTTCCCCATCTTGGCGGAGCGGCGCAACCAGGCCGGCGGCACCCTGAGTGGCGGCGAACAGCAGATGCTGGCCATCTCGCGTGCCCTGATGTCCCGCCCGCGCCTCCTGCTGCTGGACGAGCCATCATTGGGACTGGCGCCCCTCGTCGTCAAGCGGATCTTCGAGATCATTCGAAAAATAAATGCGGAGAGCAATACCACCATCTTTTTGGTGGAGCAGAACGCCAATCTGGCCCTCAAGGTGGCCCATCGTGGCTATGTGATGGAGAACGGCAAGATCACCCTGACGGACACTGGAGCAAACTTGCTGGTCAACGAGGATGTGAAGAAAGCCTATCTGGGGATCTGAAACAGGCAATCCCGAGACTTCCCGAGGCCGCCCGCTGACAGCGCGGGCGGCCTTAATTATTACACCGCCATCCGTTGCAGGGCAGCGAGGCGCTTTGAGATGCGCACGGCAAAGGGGCCCGGTGCCTGAATCGCTTTGACTTCGGCGGGCAACGCCTGGAGCTGATTTGCCAGAAAGGTGCGAATGGTGCTGAGTTCCGGTGACGCGTCACAGCGCCGCCCCTTGGTCATTACCAGTCCCAAGAGGGGCTCGCAGCGGGCGATGGCGTCATCCCGACAGGCGAGGAAATCCGCCGCAAAGTGCCCCTGGCCGTCATGTCGCCGAAAGACCTGCTTGGCCCCCGCCAGCGTGACCTTGCCGCTGGACAACTTGCGGATGGGGCGGCCGTCCAAGGAGACCAGTTTGTAGACAAGATCGAGAAAGGGGCGGTCTGAACTGACGCCCATCTTGGTCCCGACCCCAAAGGCATCAATGGCCGCCCCCGCCGCCAGAACCGCCGCGATTTTATACTCGTCAAACCCGCTGCTGGCGAAAATCTGCAAGTGGGGAAAGCCGGCCGCATCGAAAATGGTGCGGATGGCCCGGCTCTGGGCACACATGTCGCCGCTGTCCAGCCGAACGCCGATGAGTTGTTGCCCCGCAGCGCGCATCTGCCGCGCCAAATCCAGGGCCAGGCGGGCGCCGGCAATGGAATCGTAGGTGTCGATCAACAAAATGGTGCGCTCAGGAAAGCAGCGTGCATAGGCCTGAAAGGCGGCGGTCTCGTCGGAAAAGGCCTGGACGAAGCTGTGCGCCATGGTCCCAGCCACGGGGATACCATAGGCCTTTCCGGCCAACACGTTGCTGGTGGCGTCGAAGCCGGCCAGATAGGCCGCTTTTGCAGTGGCCATCCCGGCGCTGAGTCCCTGGGTACGTCGCAGGGCGAAGTCCACGAGGGAACGACCAGCGGCTGCCTGAACACAGCGCGAGGCCTTGGTGGTCAGAAGGGTGGCCAGACCGATGGTGTTGATCAGGTAGGTCTCCAGCAGTTGGGCCTCAATGAGGGGGGCGGTGATCTCCAATAGCGGTTCATCGGGAAAGCAAACCGTTCCCTCCGGCATGGCGTGAACCATGCCGCTGAACCGCAGTCCGGCCAGCATATCCAGGAAATCTGCACCGAACAGGTCCAAGCTTTTCAGGTAAGCGAGCCCGTCGGCATCAAAGCGGAAGTGCTCCAGGGCATCCAGTACCTCCTCAAGACCAGCCGCGACCAGGTAGCCCCAGGCATCCGTCTCCCTGTGGGGCCGCACGAAGAGGGAGAAGGTGGCCTCCGGATTGCGGCCTTCGGCATGAAAGGCCGCTGCCATGGTGAGTTCGTACAGGTCGGTGAACAGCGGGCCTGGATAGGCCGTTGGACTCATCGGATTTGGGCTCCATACAGTTGGGCCATTCGCTTGAGGGCGAAATGGTGCATCTCGGGATCGAAGTCGGCCACGCCCGCCTCGGGCACCACCACCGGATAATCCCGGTTTGCCAACCCCCCCACCGTATCCATCACACAGATGGAGGTACACACCCCCACCACCTCCGCCGCCGTGGCACCGATTCGTTGGAGTTGCCCCTCCAGATCCGTTCCGTAAAAACCGCTGTAGCGCTTTTTCGAAATAATAGTCTCACCGCCATGCGGTGAGAGATCCGCGATAATTTCGGAGCCCCAGGTCCCGGCGATACAATGGGGCGGAAACTTCGCAAATTCCGCATCATCTGGATCATGGGCGTCCTGCAGAAAGATCACCGGTTGACCGTTGGAGCGTTGGCTCTCGAGGCGCTGTTTCACGTAAGGGACGATCCGCGGCGCTGTATCGCCACAATAGAGGGCGCCATTGGGATCGATGAAATCGTTCAGCATATCGACAATGATCAAAACGTGCGTCTTCATCAGCCTCACCCGCTCTCCCTGGCATCCCCCTTCCCGGGGGATGAGTGAATAATACCCCAACTTCTGCGAAATCGACTTCCCTATTCTCTAGTCGGCATCCCTCAATTTGATAGGAGTGCCGTCAAGCCCCCTCAATTCGAAACATCCCGGTCCATCCACTGGTCGGGTATTTGGCCACAGCGCCGCCCATGGGAGGTGGAATTGCGGCAACCTGAAATCCGTGTCGGACCCGGCTGCTCGATGGCGTGAAACGCCGCCCGGACGCTCAGCGTACTTGGCCACCTAAAATAAGATAATCCATTGTTATCAAATGTACATCCTATTGGCGTCCGGTGGTTGTTACGGCAGAGCAGTGGAGGGAGGCGGCCCAGGTTTCAGATGTCGCGCCGAATTCGCTGTACAAGACCGCGACGCGCAGCGATGAGGATGGCGGCTTTCCAGCGACACCCATGACGGCGGACATTGGCACGCCTTCTGCAGTCTCCCGCCGCAGACTTTATCGACGGAGGTTTTTATCTATGTACGGTTTCCCACATCCAAGTGGATTGCCCCAAACGATCGATCAGGCGGCCGACCTGCTCATCCAGGACCTGCTGACAGATCATATTGAGGCCATGTCCAGCCTCAGCGATGAGGAATTCGAATCCCTGTACCAGGGTGTGGCGCCCTTCCTAATCGACGAATTCAGGCTCTGGTCGGGCAATGATGTCCTGCTGGCCGCCTGTATCGACGAATGTCACGCCTGCGGTGAGAGCCCCGATCCGGCTCGGATCATTTTGAAACGGGTCGTTGAGCGCATCGGCGATACAGAGGGGATTATCATCATAACCTGATCCAGGTCCACCGACGAAACCGCAAAACCCGGTTGGGGGATATGCCCCCCCATCCGGGTTTTGCTTTCTGAAATGGGGAACTGCACGATGTTCGCTTTTACGAACATCCACGTTCCAATAGAAGAACCAGCGCTGGTTCGCCGGCACCGCTAGCGCCACGCGTCCCGCATGTCCGTCAGGGGTGACGGGTGCCGAAACCACCGCCACCGGGCGTGAGAATTCTGAATCGATCGCCCCGTTTGGCCCGTATCTCATTCTTGGCCCCCAGATTCAGGCGGCGTCCATCCTTGCGGATAAATAGATTCTCACCCCGCTGTCCAGCCTCACCACCGGCCAAGCCATAAGGAGCGTAGACGCGACGCTCGGAAAGGATGGCCATCTGCAGCGCGGCGAGAAACTCCACCTCCCGGATGAGGCCGTCACCGCCGCGATGAAGCCCCTCGCCACCCGATCCCCGCCGCAATGCAAACCTGCGCAGCAGTATGGGATAGCGGCGTTCGAGGATCTCTGGATCGGTGATACGGGTGTTGGTCATGTGGGTATGGACCCCGCTCTGCCCCTCCCAAGTGGGTCCGGCGCCGGCACCGCCGCCGATGGTCTCGTAGTATCCGAAACGCTCGTTTCCAAAGGTGAAGTTGTTCATGCAGCCCTGAGAGGCGGCCGCCACCCCGAAGGCCTTGAGCACCACGTCGACCACTCGCTGGGAGGTGAGGACATTGCCCCCCACGACGGCGGCATCCGGTCCTGGATCCAGCAGACTGCCGGATGGGATGTGGATCTCGATGGGCAGCAGACAACCGTGATTGAGGGGCAGTTCCTTTTCGATGAGACAGCGCAAGCTGTAAAGAATGGCGGAAATCGTTACCGCCCTGGGCGCGTTGCAATTGCCCCAGATCTGAGGTCCCGTGCCGCTGAAATCGAAGCGGGCACTTCCGTCACTGCGATCGATGGTGAGGGCGAGTCGAATGGGACTGCCGTCATCGAGGAAGTCTTCGGCACGGACGGTCCCGACAGGTTCAAGGCCTCTGGCGCGACTCAGGTCGGTCAGTGCGCTGCGTACGGCGGTCTCCGCAGCCGCCTGGACATGGCGCATGTAGGCTTGGACCACCTCCAGACCATAGTGGTCCACCATCTCCGAAACCAGGTCGATACCTTTCTGGTTGGCCGCCACCTGGGCCTTGAGATCGGAGATATTGTCTGCCAATGAGCGGGTCCCGCTGATGGGGGGGCGGCCTGGCTGCGGCATCAGGTGGCCCGGTGCTTCCAGGATTGCGGTGATCCCGGCCTCCTGAAAGACGCCGCCGGTGACCAGTTTGAAGCTGTCGATGCAGGCACCCTCCTCCTCCAGATGTCGCGAGTGGGGCGGCATGCTGCCCGGCGAGATGCCGCCGATATCGGCGTGGTGGCCGCGGCTGGCCACCCAGAAAATGATGGCGTCACCGCTGAAGACCGGTGTGATGACGGTGATGTCGGGCAGATGGCTGCCGCCGTCGGCAGGGTGATTTGAGACCAGCACATCTCCAGGTTTCAAGCCGCTGCCGCAGTGGCTGCCATGGCGTCGGATCTGCGACTTGACCGCCTCGCTCATGGCGCCCAGGTGCACCGGCAGATGGGGGGCGTTGGCCACCAGCTCGCCTTGGGGGCCGAACAGCGCACAGGAAAAATCGAGACGCTCCTTGATATTGGTGGAGATGGCCGTCTTTTGGAGCATACGTCCCATCTGCTCGGCGATGGACATGAAGAGGTTGCTGAAGATGGAAAGCTGAACGGGGTCCACGGCGGTGGTCACTTGGCGCTGGGTGGCCGCCCCCACCGTGATGCGGACATCTCCGTGGGCCGTTACCTCGGCGAAGCAGCCCGGCTCGACCAGGATGGTGGCGGTGTCGTGGATGATGATGGCCGGTCCGGCGATGGTGTGGCCGGCGCCCAGCCGCTCAAGGTCGTACACCGCTGTTGCCTGCCATCCGTCGGTGAAGTAGCAGGGCACCCGCTTCAGCACTACCGGATCCCCCGCGGCCGCCGCGATGGGCTGGGGGGAGACCCCGCTGGTCTTGCCCCTGGCACGCACCCGCAGGTCGTCGATGATGATCTCCCGCCCGGTCAGGTCGAAGCCGAACTCCCGCTGGTAGTGACGGCGAAAGGCCGCACCATAATCGCCATCTTCCGGTTCCGGCCGCCGAATCATGAGGGCTGTGTCGGTCCCCTGGTAGCGGAGGTTGAGGTAATGATCAACCTCGATCTGATCCGCGCCGAAGCCCTGTTCCATAAGGGCTTCGGTGGCCTCAGCCGCCAGGTCCGCCAATCCGGCCTCCACGGCGGCGAGCTGGGGGCCGTCGGGGGCTCCCCTGTATGCCCCGGTGTGGGGTTGTTGGCGTTCGACGATCACGTCGGCCAGTCCCATCCCGTAGGCCGAGAGGATGCCGGCGAAGCGATGGACGAAGATCTCGCCAATGCCCAGAGCACGGGCGATGGCACAGGCGTGTTGGGGGCCCGCCCCACCGAAAACCGCCAGAATGTGCTCCTTGCTGTCGAAGCCCCGCATTACCGAGATCTCGCGGATGGGACGCACCATCACCTCGTTGGCCACCTCTACAAAGCCAAGTGCCACCGCCTCCACACTCATCTCGGGACGCCCCTCGGTCTGGTAGCGGGCATTGATCTCGTCGGTGAGGGCGGCGAGGGCCGCGCGGCTGGCGGCCAAGTCAAGCGGTTGGTCCTCTGCGGGGCCGAAGATGTGGGGGAAGAATTCAGGCTGCAGACGTCCCAGCACCAAATTGGCGTCGGTGACGGCCAGGTGGCCGCCCTTGCGATAGCACACCGGGCCCGGGTGGGCAGCGGCGGATTCGGGTCCCACGCGAAACATGCCGTTGTCGAAGAAGAGGCGGCTGCCCCCCCCGGCGGCCACGGTGCGAATCTGCAGCTGGGGTGCCTGAATGCGCACGCCGGCGATCTCGGTTTCGAAGGCCAGCTCGTAGTCGCCACCAAAGCGCGACACATCGGTGGAGGTACCCCCCATGTCAAAGCCGATGACGGGTTTGCTCCGCTCGTCATCGTAGGTGGTCATGGCGTACCCCACGACGCCGCCGGCAGGTCCGCTGAGAATGGCTCGGCTGCCGGAGAAGCCCTCCGCCGGCGCCAGGCCGCCGTCGCTCTGCATGAAGAGCAAATTCGCGTTGGCCAGCCCGTCGCTGAACCCCCCTTTGAAGCTATCCAGATAGTCCCGGATGTGGGGGTTGAGGTAAGCGTCCACCATGGTGGTGTCCCCCCGGGCCACCAGCTTGACCTTGGGCATCACCCGGGAGCTCAGAGAGACCTGCGTGAACCCCATCTCCCTGGCCAGGGCCCCCACCATCTCTTCATGGTCCGGCCAGGCGTAGGCGTGGGCGAAGACCACCGCCAGACTGCGGATACCATCCTTCAGCAGCGCCTCGAACTGGGTCTGTAAGCGATCCATATCGGGTCTGGCGAGGACGGCCAGGCGCTCGCCCGAGATCCCGATCACCACCTCGACCTCCTCGGGTGCCTCGCTCCCCGCCAGACTCTGGAGGCGTTCGGGCACCTCGATGACGCGTTCATAGAGCAGATCGGGCTTGGATATCTCCAGATCGAAAATCCGGGGCCGGTCCTGATTGCCGATTTGGAGCAGGTCCCCAAACCCCTGGGTGATCACCAGGGCGCTGCGGGCACCCTTTCGCTCGAGGAGGGCGTTGGTGGCCACAGTGGTACCCATGCGGATCCAATCGATGGCATCGGCGGGCACCGCTTCCGGGGAGATCTCCTCCCCGAGGCAGTCGCTCAGCACGCGCCGGATCCCCTCGCGGGGGGCATCGGCATAGTTGGCCGGATCTTCGGAGAGCAGTTTGATCACCTTGAAGCCGGGTTCACCCGGCACCTCGGCGTAGATGTCGGTGAAGGTGCCGCCTCTGTCGATGGAAAACCGAAATTGGGGAGTTGCAGCCATGGGATTTCCAATGCACGTATGGGCCGGGTCCGCGCCCCTGGCCCCGGGTTAGGAATTACTTCGCCGTCATGAGTTGCGGCAATATCAGGACGATTTGGGGGAAGAGGGTGATGATGGCCGTGGTCAGCAACATCAGAAAGAAGAAAGGCAGGGCGTACTGCGCGATGCTGACAATGGGTTCCCGGGTCAGCCCCTGGATGACGAAGAGATTGAATCCCACCGGGGGCGTGATTTGGCTGACCTCCACCATAAGGATCAGGTAGATGCCGAACCAAATGGGATCGAAACCCGCCGCCGTCACCATGGGCAGGGCGATGGGAAGGGTCATCACCACAATGGAAAAACCGTCGAGCAGACAGCCCAGCACAACGTAGACGAGCCCCAATAGGATCATCAGGGTGTAGGGGGCCAGGTTCATCTCGGTGATGGCCTGGGTGATGGCCGCCGGAATCCCCAGAAAACCCATCACCCGCGACAGGAAGCCGGCCCCCATGACGATGAGCATGATCATGGCGTTGGTCTTGACCGCCCCGATCAGGCAATCGAAGAGGATCTTGCCGCTCAGCCGCTTGTTGAGACCGGCAAACACGGCCGCCCCCAGTACGCCCAGGGCTGCGGCCTCGGTGGGGGTGGCGACGCCGGCGTAGATACTGCCCAGGACCATGAGGATTAGAATGATCGTGGGCGCCAAATCCTTGAGGGCCACGAATCGCTCCCGCCAGCTATAGCTGGCTTTTAGGCGGGGCGCGATCTCGGGATTGCGAATGCCGCGGTACACGATGTAGAGCGAATAGATCCCCGAGAGGAGCAAGCCCGGCAGGATCCCGGCCATGAACATTTTGCCGATGGAGACCTCGGCCAAAATGGCGTACACGATCATGATCAACGAGGGGGGAATGAGAAAGCCCAAGGTGCCGGCGCCGGCCAGGGAACCCATGGCGATCTTCCGATCGTAGCCCAGCTTGTCCAACTCCGCCAAGGTGATGCGACCCACCGTGGCCGTGGTGGCAGCGCTCGAACCGGAGACCGCCGCGAAGAGGGTGCAGGAGATGATGTTCATCAGGAGTAACCCCCCTGGCAACCGATACAGCCAGGGCACCAAGGATCGGAAGAGGCGCTCCGATATCCCCGACCGGTAGAGGATCTCCCCCATGAGGATGAACATGGGCAGGGCCACATACTCCCACTTCTCCACAGTGGCCCACACCGACGAGGCCATGTTGCTGCCCGCCGGCAGTGAGCTGAAGAGGCTCATCCCGACGAAGCCCACGATGAAAAGGGCGAAGCCCACCCAGACCCCCGCGCCCAAGGTGATGAAGAGGGCGCCGAAGACCACCAAACTCATTACCGTCATGCCGGCCGCCATTAAAGCACCTCCTCACCGCTGCCGATGGCGGCGGTCGCTTTAAGGGTGGTGGCCGCCAGCTGAATCAAGAGGCCGGTGGCCCCGACGAGCATCAGCAGCTGGGGAATCCAAAGGGGGGTGTTGGTAAGGGTGCCGGATGTGGACTGGTAGCGGTAGGTGGCCGAGACCATCTTAAAGAGGTACCACCACAGATAGCCCATGGCGGCGGTGGTTAGCACGGTCGCCAGACAGGCAATTGACTCCGCCAGCCTGACGGGCAGAAAGTGCAGCACCAGGGTGATGCGGATGTGGCCGCGCTCTTTGAGGCAGTAGCCCGCGCCCATGAAGATGATGGCGGCCAGGCCATAGGCGGCATACTCATCTGCGATGAGGGTGGTCTTCTGCAAGGTGTTCCACAAGAGGATCTCCACGAGGATCAGGAGGCACATCAACCCCAGTATCACCGCGGAAAAACGGGCCATCCAGTCACTGAGCCCATCGACAAGGCGAATCATCGTTTTCATTCCGGCACCCTTCTAGATTGGCGGTAGCGAGCGGCTAACGGCCGGTGATGCGGGCATACTCCTCCAAGATACGCTGGGCGTCTGCACCGGCCTTGGTGGCCCATTGGGCCCGCAGCTGCTCGCCGATGGTGTCCAGTTCCGCTCGGAAACCACCATCCACCGTTGCCACCTGCATGCCATTGGCCGAGAGGGTTTCACGGCTCTTGCGGTCCATGTCGCCAGCCAGGTTCCACATCTCATCCTCCATCTGGCGGGCGATCTCCATGACCGTTTGCTGCAATTCGGCCGGTAGTTTGTTCCAGGCGTCCAGGTTGACGTTGACCATGTTGACCGGCCCCACAATATTGATGGGCGTGAAATATTTGAGCACCTCCCAGGCCTTGGCGTCCACCCCGGAGACAGAGCTGGTGTACATGGAATCCAGCAGACCGGCCTTCATGGCGGGGTAGACCTCGCTGAAAGGCATTTTACGGGCGGCGATGCCGGTCGCCTTACCAAAGGCCAGGCCGGTGCCGTCATATACCCGCATTTTGAGCCCCTTGAGGTCTGCCGCTGAAGCGACCGGCCGCTGCGAGTAGATGCCGGAAAAGGGCCACACCGAAGTGTAGAGCGTGAATTGCTTGAAGCGCTTGAGCGTCTGGGCGTAGGTGGGTTTGGCCAGCTGATAGAGCAGGCGCTGTTCGAAAGCCGTCGCGGAGATGAAGGGCTGGGCGGTAAGGGCCAGCACCGGTGCATCTCCCTCCACCATCCCGGTGGGAACCTCGGCAATGGCCAGCTGCCCCTCGGCAACGGCGCGCAGCAGCTCCGGCCCTTTGAATCCCAGTGCGGATCCCGGATGCAGGACGATGGAGAGCTCCCCACCAGTGGCGGCATTGACCCGTTCAGCGAAGCGGGCGGCTCCCTGGCTATGAAAATTACCGGCCGGATAGTTGAGGTGCATGTCCCATTTCATCTTCGCATGGATACCGGGGACGAGAACCAGCACCACGACCAGGGCGAGTGTAACAGCAACGACTCTCTTCATACCATCCTCCTTTGATGGGGTGATTCATCGGCGGCAACCGCACAGCGAAGGCGTGTGCAGATACCGCAATGGTCAACTCGTGAGCAAATAGTCAATCATGCGCTTTTTGAAAATGTCGATGTGGCTGACAACAATCTGCTCCAGCTGCTTTAATTTCCGCGCTTCCAGCGCGGCGATGATCGCCGCGTGTTGGGCCAACACGGAGTCGTAATGGGCGCTTAGGGAAGCGCGGGTGCTGATTTCGTTGCCGTAGGAGAGAAAAGCCAGACGATCGGTTTCACAGCGAACCCTTTGGAGCCCATTGATGAGGTAGAGGTTTCCCGAACAGGCGGCATAGGCGCTGTGGAAACGGGCATTGGCTTCCACCAGGGACAATACATCCCGATCCGCGACAGCTCGGGCCACTTCGGCATTGGCCTGCCGCAGGTCATCCGCCGAAGCGCCGATATCGCGCCGCACGGCGAGACGGGCCACCCCGAGCTCCAGAATCTCCAGAGCGGCAAAGGCCGCCTTGGTGTTCTGCAGGGTAATGGGTCTTACCACGAATCCTTTGCCCGGTTGCGCCTCCACTAGAAGATCGGCGGCCAGCTGCAGCAGGGCCTCCCGAACCGGTGTGCGACCGATGCCCAACATCTCCACCAGAGGCCCTTCGGCAAGCGGTTCGCCCGGTTCAAAGGAGAGGGACGTGATCTTACGGCGCAAAGTGGCGTAGGCGGTCTGGGCCATGGATAGTTTGCCGGAGCGGCTCGGGTTGGATGCCATTGAGACTCCATTGATCGGGGGAAGCGGTCACCGATGCATAGAGCAACATATATTCAAGATATATGTCAAGTATATTATATAACCCCCAAATAGAACCGCCCCAAATTGTATCTCGAATCAGTGGGGGGGTCGCGGCCAACGGTAGATCATCCCAAAACCGCGATCCGAGACCTGCCAGTTTAGGGATGGTTGAGAAGGGCCGGGGTTTCGGTGTGACGATTCAGGTAGACGGGGCAATCGCTGCAGGCTTCTGATGCGGAGGGTTCACCTTCAGCTTTGACGATATAGCAGGGGCGGGAGACAGATTCATAGGCGGGGCAGGTGAAGCGTTGTTCACATTGAAAAATGGTCCAGCAGGGGGCCGCCGCAAGAAGATATTGGAAGCATTTCAGCGTGAAGCCGTGTTCATGGATGAGGGCTTTGATGGCACCTATTCGCCGGATGTCGGCATCCGTGTATAGCCGATTATTGGTCTTGGCCTCTCGCTTGGGCTTGATGAAGCCCAGACGCTCATAATCCCGCAATCGCTTCTGGGACAGCCCGACTGCGGATGAGACGGCGTTGATCAGATAGGTCTGCATATCCTCCTACCAGGTTCAAAAACGGATGGCGGGTCAGTATAACCCCCGGTATCGAATCGGTTTTTGGCCCTCATTATACGCAGCCCACTCCCACAGCACAAGCCAAAATGCCGCTCGCGGCAATGGTCTGGCCGTGCGCCTTCGGTTTTTGCACACGCGGAGCGGCAATTCTTTGTCAGCCACGCCTGGATTGACGCCAAACACAGGGGCGATTGGCCCTGACGCTAAAAAACTCTTGATGGAATTTAAGGCGGTTGGACACCATACGTCCCTTCACCGGAATACCTGGTACAAATTTTGTTTAGATATCGAGTGTAACAGAATACGGCGTCCAGCACATTCCGTTTAATACCCAACAATACTATAGGGTTATCGAAACGAACCGGTCCATCCGGGCGCCCGTTTACCGCTTGCGAAGCGGCCAGCTCTAGACACAGCTGTATTAAAAAGGATACAGGCCTCGACCGGATCGGCCACCACTACAGCGCAGCTACCCAACGGAGGTTTCATGGAACAGCACCGAATGAACCGAAGATCTTTTCTTAAATACTGCGGCGGCATTGCGGCCACCTTGGGTCTCAGCCAGGCGATGGTGCCCCAAATCGTGCGGGCCCTCACCACTGACAACCGACCGCCGGTCATTTGGCTCCATTTCGCCGAATGCACCGGCTGCAGCGAGGCCTTCCTGCGGGCAACCGATCCTGGCGTGGCCGACATCCTCTTGGATGTCCTCAACGTCACCTACCATGAAACCATCCAGGTCGCCTGTGGCGAAAAAGCGGAGCACAACCGCGATCAAACCGTCGCCGACTATGCCGGCGAGTTCATCTGTGTGGTGGAAGGCGCCATTCCCACCGCCAACAACGGTGCCTACGGGATGATCGGCGGCCGCACCATGCTCGACATCGCCCAGACCGTCATTCCCCAGGCCAAGCATACCATCGCCCTGGGCACCTGCGCCGCGTATGGTGGTCTGCCGGCGGCGGCCCCCAACCCCACCGGCGCCAAAGGCGTCAAGGACGCCATCGGCGTCTCCACTATCAATATCACGGGATGCCCGCCCCATCCCATGAACCTGGTCGCCACCATCACCAGCTACCTGCTCAACAACCAGATGCCGGCTCTGCGGTCCGACGGCCGCCCCTATTTCTGCCACGGCGACACCATCCATTCGGGCTGCCCCACGCCCCACGGCTGCATGGAAGGATACAATTGCAAGGGGCCGCGCACCTACAACAACTGCCATCAGCAGGCGTATAACGAAGAATCGTGGTGCATCCAGGTCGAGCATCAATGCATCGGCTGCTCGGAGCCCGGCTTCTGGGATGCCCATGCACCCTTTTACAATCCCATGTGGGTCCCCATGTTCAGCACCTACCGTCCGACGGCCATACCCCACGAAGATCAGAAAACGGCGAGCTGCAACCGCTGCCACGGGGGCGGCATCTTCGAGGAGGAGGAGGCCGTTCAGAGCGATCCGCGCCGGTTCCAACAGGCGATGCACCGTGAACATGAGATCCGCCTGATGACCAACCGCAGCTGCGCCAACTGCCATCCGGAGGCCCCCGGCGGGACCTACGAACAGATCATCGATGATTAAGACCCACCAGGATGAACTGCATCGCCGCGGCGATGTCCACTAGACAATTAAGGAGCACATTCATGGCGGAACCCAATATTCTCACCAGCACCTCCCGCGTAGAGGTTCCCGAGGGCGGCAAGGCCACCTTCAACGTCAGACTATCCGCACGACCGGCTGAGCGCCGCACCATCGTGCGCATCCGGCGGATCAACGGCGACGGCGACGTCAGCCTGGCTTCCAAATCCCGCTTGCGCTTCACGCGACGCAACTATCGCCGCTGGCAAACCGTCACCCTGCAAGCCGCCCAAGACGGTGACACGGCACCGGGCGAGGCGCTATTTCGGCTCAGCGGCGAGGATGTTCAGGCCACCGAGATCACGGCGGTGGAGGTGGAGAACGACTTTCCTGTTCCCGAACCGCCCCTCATCGTCACCAGCACCAGCAGCGTCCAGGTGCCCGAGGGTGGTTCGGCCAGCTTCAACGTCAAACTCTCCGCCCGCCCGCTTGAGGATACGGCGACGATTGGGATCACGCGGATCTCGGGAGATGCCGACATCGCCCTGGCCTCGGCGGGAACGCTCACCTTTAGCGCCAGTGCCTACAACCAGTGGCAGACGGTGACCCTGAAGGCGGCCGAAGATGGGGATACCACCAACGGCCAGGCCCTCTTCCGGCTGGCGGGCGACCATCTGGCGGCCCTGGACGTGGTTGCCACCGAGATCGACAATGACGAGGAGCCGCCCGTCTATCAGATTCAGACCGATGTCAGCCGCCTCACGGTCGTCGAGGGGGGTACGGCCTCGTTTCGCGTGCGCCTCAGCGCCGATCCGCGGAACACCGTGCGTCTCACCGTGGGCCACGCCGGCGGTGATGCCGACATCGCCGTGAGCGCCGGCGGTACCATCTATTTCAACAGCACCAACTGGGACAGCTATCAACCGGTAACCCTGGCGGCGGCCGAGGATCCCGACGGTGACAACGGGACGGCCCGTTTTGCCCTCGCGGTTGATGGGGCCGAGACCGTTCAGGTCACCGCCGTTGAGGTCGACGCCGGCGGTGGCGCGTCGGGTCGGGTGGTCATCGACCCCGTGTCGCGCATCGAAGGCCACCTGCGGGTGGAGGTCTCGGTCAGCAATGGCGCCGTGGAGAAAGCCTGGTCGAGCGCCACCCTCTTCCGAGGAATCGAACGAATCCTTCAGGGCCGCGATCCCCATGACGCCCCTTTGATCACCCAGCGGCTGTGCGGCGTCTGCACCTATGTCCATCAATTGTGTTCGGTGCGGGCCATCGAAGATGCCGCCGGCATCGTCATTCCGGAGAACGCCCGGGTTGTGCGCAATCTCATCCTGGGCGCCCAGTTCATGCACGACCACATCGTCCACTTTTATCATCTCCACGGTCTCGATTGGGCCGACATCACCAAGGCCTTGGCAGCCGATCCTGCCGCCACTGCCCAGTTGGCGGCGACCATCTCGCCCCAGGCCGATCCCATCGATTTCGCCGCAGTCCAGCACCGGCTGCAGCAGCTGGTGAATACGGGCAATCTGGGCCCCTTCGCGAACGCCTACTGGGGTCACGCCGACTATCGTCTGACACCGGAGGAGAATCTGCTGGTCACGGCCCACTACCTGAGCGCCCTGGAAATTCAGGTCACCGCAGCCAAGATGATGGCCATCCTGGGCGGCAAGAATCCACACCCCCAATCGGTCATCGTGGGAGGGGTTACCTGCGGTGGCGAATTGACGCCCCAGCGGCTGGCCACCTTCAGGGACTATCTCGCCCAAACCCAGCGGTTTATCGAAACCGTCTACCTGCCCGATCTGAAGGCGGTGGCCGCCAAGTACATGGATTGGACCGCCGTCGGCGGCTTCAGCAATTTTCTGGCCTGCGGTGAGTTCCCCCAGAGCGTCGACGAGTTGGACCTCTTCATGCCGAGGGGCGTTATCCTCAACGGAGATCTTTTCAACGTACAGCCATTGGATGAGGCTCACATCTCGGAGCACGTGGCCCACTCCTGGTATGCGGGCGACGGCGAGCTCCATCCGCTGTCGGGCCATACCGAGCCCGCCTTTACGGGACTGGATGTCGACAATCGCTACTCCTGGTTCAAAGCGCCGCGCTACGATGGCGCCGCCATGGAGGTGGGGTGTCTGGCCCGGGTTCTCGTGGGCTACGGCATGGGGAAGCCCGAATTCGTGGATGCCGTGCAGGCGTTTTTGACCGATACCAACCTCACCGAAGCGGACCTGCTCTCGACCGTGGGACGCACCGCTGCGAGGGCCATTGAAACGGCCCTTATCGGTAACGCCATGTTCGACTGGT
Source organism: Desulfosarcinaceae bacterium (assembly GCA_030066015.1). GTDB lineage: Bacteria > Desulfobacterota > Desulfobacteria > Desulfobacterales > Desulfosarcinaceae > JASJCL01. The sequence continues at coordinate 93,891 of JASJCL010000012.1, forward strand.
TGGATGAACTGAACGGCAATTTAGAATCGGGCGACAAGGAGATTTACACGGGCTACGAACTGGGAACCGGTTATGGCCGAGGTCTGCTCGAGGCACCCCGCGGCGCATTGGGCCATTGGATCGACATGCAAGACAAAACCACCCAGCGCTACCAGATGGTGGTGCCAACCACCTGGAACCTCGGACCGCGCTGCGCCAACCGCATTGCCGGCCCCATGGAGAAAGCGCTGGTGGGGGTGCCGGTGGTGGATCCGGAAAACCCTGTCGAGGTCCTGCGCGTTATCCACAGCTTCGACCCTTGCGTCGCCTGCGGTGTGCACGTCATCGACAAGGATCGCAACAAAGCGTATACGGTCAAGGTCATCTGACCCAGACCCCGCTGAAAAGTGGATCGGGGGCGCTGTAAATCAGCGCCCCCGTTGTATTTGGGAAGGGCGCCAGGCCCAGCCCGCTTCGGCGTGGACGACAGGACCGTCTTGGTGTGGCGCGCAAGCCGGCCCGATGACGCCGCAGCTAGCGCTGCGGGACCACCAATGCGTCCGCCGACGGGCATACCACGCCTTGGCGGGCGGATCTATCTGAAGATAAATCCCCTTTTGAGGGGATCCGCGGGATCGATGAGAAACTCGTGGCGGCCGGTGATAAAGGCCTGACCGGTCACTTCGGGAAGGATGGCCGAATAGGGACCGTAGGTGGTCTCGCCCAAGACGCGGCCCGTAAAGCGCGTCCCCAGAATGCTGTCGATCACGATGGGCGCGTTCGCATCCAGCTCACCGCGCCGGTGGTGGATGGCCAAACGGCCGGAAACGCCGGTACCGGTGGGGCTACGGTCCACCTCTCCCTCGGCGAAGATGCAGACATTGGAACTATGGGCCGCTGGGCGTCCGTCTGTGCTATCGTGGGGCGGACCGACAAAGATGGTGCCGTAGAGAAAGCTTAGCGCCTCCTCGAAGGGGTGGTGGATCTCGCGGGCGGCGATGACGGCCGCTTTGATCGCTTTGCCCGCCGATATGAGGCCGTCCACGTCGCTCGGCGCGGTGGAGAGACCCACCGCGGCAGCATCCACATAGGCATAGAAAGCGCCGCCGTAGGCCAGGTCGTAGGTGACGGTGCCGTACCCGGGGACCGCGACGGTGGCGTCCAATTCTACAACGAAGCTGGGCACGTTTTCGAAACGCACCGCCACCACGCGTCCGTCCACTGTCCTGGCATGGGCCGTGATCAATCCGGCGGGCGTATCGATCTTCAAGGTGGTTTCAGGGTGCTGAAGGGGTACCAAACCGGTTTCAAGGGCCACCGTGGCGACGGCGATGATGCCGTGGCCGCACATGCTGCTGTACCCGTCGTTGTGCAAAAAGAGCACACCAAAGTCGGCCTCCGACGTGACCGCTGGCGTGAGGACCCCGCCGTACATGTCGGCATGCCCACGAGGCTCCCACATGAGAGCGGTGCGCAGGTGGTCCCAATGGTCCATCATCTCCTGGCGTCGGGCGAGAATGGTATCGCCGCTAGGCATCGGCCACCCGCCGGTGATAACCCGAAAAGGCTCGCCAGCCGTGTGGAGATCAATGCTGGTAATCTTCTGCCACTCGGCCGGCGCCCGCCAGTCTCGCATCGGTTTCAGCACGTCGGGATCCTCATCATTGCCTCGCTATGGTGATCAGGCCAGCTTCACCACTTGGCCCAGATCCTGGGCCGCCGCCGCCGCCAGAACAGCACCGGCCGCCGCAGCGTCCTGAGCTGCGATGCCCACCGATTTGAAGAAGGTGATCTCCTCTGCGTCCTGGCGTCCGGGCTGGCTGCCGTTGACGATTTCGCCGATTTCGGCCGAGATGAGGGCCTCAGGCGTCATATCAGAGGCGGCCGCTATGAGATCGCCGGCTTCCGCCATACAGGCCTCGCGCGAATCGACAATCACACGGGCCCGCGCGATGGTGCGCGGATCGATCTCCTGCATCTCCGGGGTGAAGGCGCCAATGCCGGTCACATGGGTACCGGGGCGCAGATCGCGGCCATCGAATAGGGGACTGCGGCTGGTGGTGGCGGCCACGACAATATCGGCCCGCTTCACGGCCGATGCGCCATCGATGACGATATTCAGCGTCGGGGCATCGGGCCAGTCGGCCACCTCCTCGGCCAGGTGCTCCGCAGCGGCCAGGTTGATATCCACCACATCCACATGGGTTATCCTCCGCACGGCCATAACAGCCTGCAACTGGCTGCGGCTTTGAATCCCGGCACCGAAAAGCGCTACCCGATCGGCATCGGCCCGTGCCAGCAGTTCGGTCGCTAGCCCTCCGGCCGCACCGGTCCGCAGCGCTGTGAGGGTATCGCCCTCGAGCAGGGCTTTGGGCATGCCGGTGTTTGGATCGAGGACCTGAACCAGGGCCGCCACGGTGGGAAGGCCTTGGCCAGGATTGTCCGCGTATACGGATACCGTCTTAATGGCCAAATCGCGGCTGTCACGCAAATAGGCCGGCATGAGCAGCGTGACGCCTTTTTCAGTATGCAATCGGGTCCGTAAGGGGACATTGGCGGTCCCGGCAGAGAATTGCCCGAAAGCCGTGGCCATGGCGTCGATCGCTTCCCGCATGGGGAGGGCAGCACGGATATCGGCCGCAGTTAGGATGCGCAATTGCATGGTTTCTCCTTAGGCTGAGTCACGCTTGCCGTTATCGGTACCTGCTGGTGGGGGCAGTATGTCCATCAATTCACTTCGAATGGCATACAGATGCTGGGCCATCCAATGGGCCGCATCGGCACTATCCCCCTTTTCTACGGCCGCCACCACCTGCCGGGCAGAGGTGATCGACTGCGTCCGATAGGCCTCGGTAAGACGAGCGGTGTCCAGACCGCCGTGCTGGGCCACGACCTTATCCAGGACAAGCTTGGTCAGCTCGCAGATGACCCGGTTGCCGGTGGCCTCCGCCAGTTGGAAATGAAATTGAAGGTCAACTCTGAGGAAATGGCGGTAGTCGGCATGGTCGCCGGCGAGCCGGCGGAGTATCCGATGCAGCGCCGCGATCTGGGTGCTGTCCGCCCGCTCCGCAGCCAGGGCGGCCGTCTTGCATTCCAGCAGCTCACGGGCCTCCATCAGCTCGATAAGCGATCCGGCGCCGAGGGCCGCCTTGAGCGTCAATAGACCGGCGTCGCTCGCAGCGTCCAGGGTGACGAAGGTCCCCTTGCCATGAACGGCTTCCAGAACCCCGGTAACGACCAGCGCGTTGATCGCCTCGCGCACTGAGGAGCGTCCAACGCCAAGCAGGATCGCCAACTCGCGCTGGGCCGGCAGCCGGCTGCCGGGCGTAAGATCGCCAGAACGAATTTTGGCCAGAATCTGTTCGGCCACCATCTCCGGCGCCGACGGCTTGTGAATGGTTGTGAAATGCATGCAGCCTCTGGGGTTATGGGCGTCTTTGAGTTGGCCAGACCATCAGGCACCATCTTCCACGATCCGGTATCGACAGCGACCCACAGCGCTCAATCCGCTCTCGATCGGCCCCGGATGCCCAAGCGGTCCATTTCAGGTACCGGCTGAAACACTAAGGGAGCGCAGGGGCCCCCGAATCACGGCGTCCCTAAATTATCACAAGGCGGGTGGGACGGCAAAAAATAATGGTGTTGGCTCAACGCCCTGCATACATCTTCATCAGCGCCCACCACAAGAAGGGAATCCCAAGCAGGGTGAGGAGCCCCATCAATCCCAGCAGAAAGTCCTCAAACGTCATCTTGCGATCGTTCGCGGTATGCCCGGCCGGTGCATCGAACCAATCCGTAGCGGTGAGTCGCCAACGCCGCACAAAGCCCAAAATGGCCAAGCCCACCACCCACATCCCGTGATAGAGCGGCGCAAGCCCACGCCAGCTGAAGCTGGGATCGAGGAGGGCATGGGCAGGGTCGTCGGGGTGGTAGTAGACCGTCACCGCCGCTCCCTTGCGATAGGTGTTGCGCATGGCGCGGATCGATTCATCATTGGTGGCGGCGCCTGCGTAGCGGATGCGGTGACCGGCATAGGCGGCGCCGTTCACCGTGTAGGTGTAGGTCAATTCGAGGCTGGCCCTGGCCACCCCTTCGCGCAGAGGGCCGCGGGAGAGATGACTGGAGATCACTTCCCCGGCGACAGACGGCCAGCCAGGACTCGAAAGGATGTGTCCGGTGCGCACGACGCCACCCCCCAGCAATGCCACCCCGACCAGAAAGAGGTAGGGCCACACGCTGTGACGGCCCAACCATTTCAGATGGCGCCGCCAGCCGTCCGCGATTGCCATGGCACCCCCCTATCCCCCTGGTACGAATGATCCTGAGACCCGTCACCGGCCAATGGGCCAGATAGACCCCACCTGGCTGGCCGCCACCCCATCCCCCGCCGCTGGTGAGACGGCATGGGTCGTCGGCTGTCCTACCAGATGGCGTCGGAGCAGGCAAGCACCCTGAACAGCGCGAATGGGCCTCAACCGGGGCGGTTGCGGGAGTGGCGGTGCGGCAGGTAGCGACGGGTGGCGCGCTATCCAATGACAAAACGGACGGCGGGCGTCCGGCGAAACCGGACGCCCGCCGCGGTGATGCCTGAGGGAGGCGGGGGAGGACTACTCGGGAGCGGCGTACTCCAGCGCCACTGTCACCGTGCGGTTGAGGGCACGGCCTTCGGGCAGGGCATTGTCGTACAGCGGCGCAAAGGGACCCGCCCCCGAGTAGGACAGCTTACCCGGAGCTGAAATCCCCGCCAGGGCGATCTGGTCGTTCACCACGATAGCTCGCCGGTCTGACAGCGCCAGGTTGTAGTCATCCTTGCCAATGTTGTCGGTGTGCCCGGTGATGGTCACCTGGGCTTCGGGAAACTTCTGCAACCGCTGAATGATGCGGTTCATGATGATCTGGTTGCGATCCTTGACCTCGTCACTGTCGTAGTCGAAGAGGATCAGAGCATACTTCTCGCGGACACGGTATCCTTGGCGCTCCGCCAACTGCTGCTTGCGCTGAACGTAGCGCACCTCCACCAGATCATCGCTCTCCTTCTCCAGTACTTTGCCCTCTTTGTCGGTAATGGTCAGCCGGGCGGCGAGGGTCTCAAAGCCGGCCAGTCGGTCCAGGCCGAACGCCTCCACCGCAAAATCGATCTCGCTGGGCGGATCTCCCTGCCCTTCGCGGACGGCAAGCGGGGTGTCGTTGCCATACAGGTCTACCCGCCAGGTGGCGACGCCCGCTTCGGCGCTCACCTCGGGCCGGAGCAGAATCTTCTCCGTATCGGTGACGGCCTGGAAATAGGTGCTCTGAACGGTATCCAGAATGGCGGGATGGTCGCTCAGAATCTCCACCCTGCGGTTTTCGGCCTGACCTTCGGGATTGCGGCTGGTGCTGGGAGCCGATGGCAGGTTCTGGGCGACGATCTGAATGCGCTCGGCCGGAATGGACCAGATGTAGCGCAGATAGGCGCGCACTGCTTCGGCACGACTGTTGGAGAGATCCTGGCGCCCCTTTTCCACGCCCACGTTGGCGTTGCAGCCCACAAGGGTCACCTTGGCGTCCGCATGTTCCCGCAAGCGCTTGCCGATGATGTTGAGAACGTGGGCGTATTTTTCCATCACACCGCGCAACTCTTTGTCATCAAAGGTCTTGGTGGCGGCCAGATCGGGCAGCAGCTGGTACTTCGGTGGCAATTCGGACTGGCCCTCGGCAAAGTAGATGTGATTGAGCAGGGGGGCACTGTCCAGGGTGGTGATCTCTTCAATGGTCACCTGGCTGGGTGCCAAGCCGAGGAGTCCCTCCGGCGCGTGCAGGAACCGATAGGTCACCACGTAACGGTGCAGGATGGTGGTGGCGAACGCTTCGAAGATGGGCACCAGTTCACTGGCGGAAGCGGCCTTCCAGGTTCTGCCACCGGCGACCCCGGCGAATTGCTCCAAAAAGGGGTCCGTGGTGGCGGCGGGCGTAAAATCCACCGCATAGGCCGTGAAGTTGTCAATGGGGCCGGCGGCATCCAGCAGACGATCGGTTTTCACCTCGCTGTTGAGGTCTTTGCCGTCGCTGAACACCACCAGGAATTTGTTCTCCTTGGCCGGCATGCTGCGGATGATCTCCAACCCGGCGGCCACTCCGTCATAGAGATAGGTCCCGGTGGTGAGCCCTTTTTGAAAGCTGGTTTCGAAGAAGCCCCGCAGTGCGCCGATGTCGGCAGAGTTGAAGCTGTTCAACCGCAGATCCTGTCCCCCCACCGACATGGTCTGCTTTTCGTCGAAGACAACTGCATGGATATTATCGATGGGACGCACCGTCTGGTAAAAGGCCTCCAGGGCTTCCATCAAGGGCGCCACCGCTCCCCGCTGCTTCATGGAGAAGGAGTTGTCCACCACCAGGACGATATTCAGGGGGATATCCAGATCGGTCTCGAGCGGTTCCACGCTGAGGATCTTCGCCTGGCGATTGCCCTGGCTGAGCCGAAAATCGGCCAACCCCAGCCCCAGGATGGGTGCGTCGGTCTGATCGCGGGCGGAGACCACCAGCTTACCAGCGGCGACCTCCTGGAACGAAAGCGCTGTGGCCGTTTCCGGGCCTTGCAGGGCCAGTGGGGCCGCCGTGGTCTCATCGTCCGCTGGGGACGATTGGGGGGTGTCAGTGCCATCAGTGGACCACGCCGGCGTATGGATCAAGAGCAGCCCGCAAACAAGCAGGGCCGCAAGAAAACACCTCTTCATCGTTTCCTCCTCAGTAGGTCAAGTTGTCAATTGGCGGTAGCGGCCTCTGTTCGCCGCGTTCGTTCAGGGTATCTCCAGTTGCAGCAACAGGTCGCCGCATATCCGGGTTCAATGCGCGGCCTCGAGTTGCCGCGACGTCGAGTTCAGTGCCTGTCGATCCGGCCGGGGATGGCGGGAGAGGGTGGCACTGCGCACCTGGGATAGTGCGTCTGCAGGTGAGGGCAATAAACTCTGCAACCATCGTACCAGCCCAATCAGATACCGATCAGAACGGCTGCGCTAACCATTTACAAACCATCTCGGTGATCGTCTTCGGGGACCCTCGCGACCATAATTACGGATTTTGCCGGTTGGGTTACCTTTTTGGAACCAGGGGCCGCCGTCCGAAAAAGGCGGGCTGGATTGGGCGCAAGTGACGCTGGATCGATGGATGGGGCCTGTGGGGATGTGGGTATCCAGGCGCCGGTGGGGTGGTTTCAGGAGATATGGGAAAGCAGGCGCTCCAATCCTCTGGCCTCCGCCTGCAGGAAGGCGACGGGATCGGCCTGATCTTTGAGGCGGTCCTGATAGTGGCCTGCGGCGGACTGGAAGATGGGCCGTGAGAGCGCTTCGATGCCATCGATACGACCCAATTTAAAGAGCCGTTTTCCGGTCTGATGGATCTGCTTGGCGGTCACATTGAGGTTGCGGTGCCCATTCTTGGAAACCGCCTGGAGATGTGCGGAGACCGTAATCCAATAACTTTCCAGCAGGGGTTTCAACAGGCCGGCCAGCAAGACCAGGCGACGGCGGCCCTCGGCGGTGAGCCGGTAGGTGTCGGGCAGGTGGGCATGGGGCATCATGATGGCCTCGTCCATGAAGGCCTTGAGTGTTTTGCGCAGGCGCCAGTTGGGGGAGCGATCCACATCTGGTGGAAATTCATCACTGAGCCGCACCTCGATATCCGTCATGACCGGTGGCAGATCCTCGGCCGTAAACTGAAATGTATCCCGGACGAGGACCGCGAGCGCCGTCACAGCGGCCGGCAGGAGCACGGGCAAACAGCCGTTTTTGTAATACTCCAACATTTGGCGCCGGCCTGAGCGGACCCGGTAACGGGCTTCGGTCATGGTGCGGGCGTCGGCCTCCCCGCGGTAGCGCCGGCGAACCCATTTCTGGCGCAAAAAGTCGTCGAGGACAAAACCGATGGCGTGGCGGCGATCGAGCATGAGCGTATCGGCCAACTCTACGCCCTGACTGAAGAGATAGTTCAGATAGACATCCACCTGCTCATGGAGCGCATCCAAAGTGAGCCCCTTGGCCGGTGCGTTCAGGAGTGCGGCAGCCACCAGCCCCTGGGCGGAGACGACGGTCAGACGGTTGATCCGGCAGAGGGTGTGCTCGGCGATACGGCGGCAGAGTGCGCCGGCCGCTTTACCCGTGAGTCTGGTGCCCTCCAGGCCAGCCGCTTGGCGGAGATCGCTGAACTGTATTGGCTGACCGAAGCGCACGTAAATTCGCCCGTAGCGAGACCGCAACAATTTGCGGGCCCTGATCAATTGTTGAAAGTTCTCCGGTGACTTCTCGCCCCCACGGGTTTCGTGGAGGTAGGCCCCCTCTTCGGGCACCCGGTCGTACCCCAAGTACACCGGCACAAAGGCCAAATCTTCGCAGGCCCCGTTGCGCAGGGCGTTGATCAGAATGGTCAGCATCCCCAGCTTGGGTGCCAGGAGACGCCCGGTCCGGCTGCGGCCGCCCTCAATGAACACGCCGATGTTAAACCCGCTGGCCAGAAGGGTATGGATGTACTCGGCGAATACCGTGGCGTAGAATACGGCGCCTTTAAAGGAGCGTCTCACGAAAAAGGCCCCGAAACGTCGCAACAGCCCGCCGATGGGCCAGAAGGCCAAGTTGCGACCGGCAAAGAAATGGGGACTGGGCAGGTGTTGCTGCACCAGTGCATAGGCCAGCACCAGGGAGTCCAGATTGCTGCGATGGCAGGGAACGAAGATCAAGGGCCCTTTCTGGGCGGCCTGCTTTACGGGCCGCAAGCCCTCGGGCTGAACGCTGAGCCCGTCAAAGATCCGTTCCAGTAGCAACGGTGCCAGGATGCGGCCCACGCCGATCACCTTGGGATCGATGCGGGCGGCGATCTCGTCAACATACCCCATTGCCTCCTGGTACACTTTTCCCATGGGCAGGTTGCGTCGTCTGGCCCATCGTTTGAGAAAGCGCTGCATGCGGGAGGAGGAGAGCAGTCGCTGCTGCAACTCCTCGTGGGTCTTAAGGACCGGACCGGTTATGCTGGCGCGGTGGCGATTTAGGGTGGCAAACAAGCGTCGGCGCAGCTCCAGGGCGCAGCGATCCTTGGACCAGGCCGCTGCCGCAGCCTTGCGCTGAATTCGCTCCAAATCGATGGGATCGGAGAATTCCATGGTGACACTGCGGGAGCGGAACAGGAGAGCATAAAGTCGACGCAGCCGCCCTGGGCGATGGGGCGGTCCAAAGATCAGGTCCAGGAATCGGGGAGCCTCGCTGGAGGGGCGCTTGGAGAAGAGCAGCAGCTGGGGCACCAGATAGACGCTGCGACGGGTACGTTTCTGCCAGGAGAGCAACTGCCGCAGGGGGTCGGGCTGCTCCTTCACCCTCAGACGATAGAATTCGTTCTTGTCCAGAAGGCTGCAGAACAATGCGCCCACGTCCTTGGGCAGCCAATTGGTCAGATCCCGGTCGATCGCTGGGGGGCGTCGCGACACCCACCGCCAGAATCGCGCCAGCCCATGGCGCAGCATGTGGCCGCGGACGCGCCACGTCTGGAGCAGAATGCTGGTCTGATTGAGGGCCCACAGCGGTGCCGGGATTCCAGCCCGGCCGTGGGCGTAGGCTGCCCCGAACCACTCCAGGTTACTGCTGATCTTTGATACGTAGACGACGACGGCATCCGGTGGCAGTTCGCGAATTATCTGGCTCTGGGCACGGTTGAGCGCCACGGCGCCAAACAGATGACCCAGGATCGTCCCGGCCATGCCCGTCGATCCAATGGAGAGAAAGTGGCCGCAGAAGGCGGCCGGGAGTTGCGGTAGTTTCGATGGTGCCATCGGTCTTCCGGATTCTGACGCTTTAACCGAATTGTCCTCGGCTGACCTCTGGGGTGGCTGGAGCCAGCATTGCGCAGTGGATTTGGGAATGAGAAAGCCTAAACCCCAGGGGGGTAAAAGTCAAACGCCCCCGACGCGCGTCATAGGCCGATGGAATGGTGGGACACGCACCTATCCGGCAGCTACCCGCGCCTGTTCCCTCGAACAGGTGGCGTGTGACGATGGCTGCGTCCGCCGTGGGTTGGCCGGCCCAGGCGCTGTCCATCGGGGGGCAGCATGGGCAGAATCCGATGTTGGATGCGAGGCTGGGTTGCCCGCGGGTGCGAAGAGTGGCCAAACTTGCTGTGGCTGGGGTGGCGATGGCGATGTCCGCTGCGATACCCAGAGCGATGGTCCTTGCCATATGAATGATGCTTGCCTTTCCCGAAACGGTGGTGCCCGTGGGAATGCGACGTGAATCCATGCTGTTTGGGAGGCGTGTAATGGAAGCGATGGCGCAGGCGCTGATGGTGATTTCGGTAGGTGGGTGCTGGGGTATGGTAGTAATGGCGGTATTTGACAATCACCCGAGAGGATTCAGTCGAATCGTAGCCGGTCTCGATTTCCGGGGGTGCTGAATGCGCCGCTGGATATTCCGGATACGGTTCGATGATGGGAGCGGGCGGTATGACGATGGTCACGGCTTGTGCAGCCGCTGGTTCCTGCGGCGGGTTCGTCTCGGTCGCTGCCGGCGGAAGGGCGGCGCTTTCTGTGGCCGCCTCCGGGGCCGCCTCCGGGGCAGCCTCCGGCCGTTGGTAGGGCGCTGCTTCGACAAAAATCCGTGCGTTCAAGACCTCTTCCGGAGGCGGATCGCTGCTGAAGTGGTGAACGCCGTCATCATCCACCCAGGTGTAGATGTCGGCCACTGAAGGTGGCGCGAACACTGCCAACATACAGGCGGAAACAAAGAGCGATGTAACGGTTTTGGGAATGGGCATGGGCACCTCCTTCGAGCCGTTTAGACCCGCTGTCCATACCCCCAACCTAAGCTTGGCAACCGCAAGGTCAAGTCGATCTGTCAACGCCAACGCCGCAGGAGCAGCCCCTGCGGCGTTGGCTCGCAATTAATATATAGGGTGATTCTTGGCGGTTACTCACCCAGATAGGCCTTGCGGATCTCCTCGTTATGCAGCAGCTTGTCGGCGTCATCCTCCATGGTCACTGTGCCGGTTTCGAGGACATATCCCCGCTGAGCGGCCTGCAGGGCCAGGTTGGCGTTCTGCTCCACCAGAAGGATGGTCATCCCCTCGCTTTCGTTAACGTCATGGATGATGTCGAAGATCCTCTGGACGATGAGGGGTGCCAGCCCCAGGGAGGGCTCGTCCATGAGGAGCACCTTGGGGCGTGTCATCAGAGCGCGGGCGATGGCCAGCATCTGCTGCTCTCCCCCGCTGAGGGTACCTCCCTGCTGTTTGGTGCGATCCCGCAGAACAGGGAACAAATCGTAGACCCGTTCCATATCCTTTTCAATACCGGCCCTGTCCTTCCGATAAAAGGCCCCCAGTTCGAGATTTTCATGAACCGTCAGGCGCGGAAAGATGCGCCGTCCCTCGGGCACTTGGCAGAGCCCCATGATGGGCAGCTTTTCGGCCATGAGGCCGCTGATGGATTTGCCCTGATAGAGAATATCGCCCTTGTCGATGGGGACGATGCCGCAGGTCGCCATGAGAGTGGTGCTTTTGCCGGCCCCGTTGGCCCCGATGATGGCGACGATCTCGCCGGGGAAGACCTTTAGCGAAATTCCCTTGAGGGCCTTGATACTGCCATAGCTCGAATAGACGTCCTTCAGTTCCAGTATCGGCTCCATGCCCGTCAGCCCTCCTTCTCTTCAGATCGCGTGCCTACCCGTTTGGCCGGGATCAGCCCCGCCGGACGAAAGAGCATCATCACGATCATGGCCAGACCGAAGGCCAACATGCGGTAGGTCTCGAATTCACGGAATACCTCGGGCAGGACGATGAGGGCCGCGGCCCCCAGCATGATGCCGGGGATCGACCCCATCCCTCCCAGCACCACCATGCTGAGCACCATGGCGGATTCGAGAAAGGTGAAGCTTTCCGGGCTGACGAAGCGCATGCGGGCGCAGAAGAAGGCACCTGCCAAACCGGCGAAAAGGGCACCCATGGCATAGGCCAAGAGTTTGAGCAGGAAGGTGTTGACCCCCATCAGCTCTGCGGCGGTCTCGTCTTCGCGGATCGACTCCCAGGCGCGGCCAATGCGCGAATAGTTCAGATTTCGTACCGAAATGATGGTGATAATGGCCAGGCCCAGCGCAATATAGTAGAGGTAATGAAGCTTTTTAAGGTAGAGCAGCTCGAAGCTGAAGCCCTCCGCAAAGCTGGGCCAAAAGATGCTGGGCGCTTTCACCCCCAGGATGCCATTGGGGCCGTTGGTGACCGACATCCAGTTGTTGAGGATGATGCGCACAATTTCGCCAAAGCCCAGGGTGACGATGGCCAGGTAGTCGCCCCGCATCCGCAGGGTAGGGTAACCGATGATGCAGCCAGCGATACAGGCCAGCAGGGCGGCGATGGGCAGGGTCGCCCAGAAGGAGATGCCGAAGTGGGTGTTGAGCAGGGCGTAGCTGTAAGCGCCCACGCCATAGAAGGCGATGTAGCCCAGATCCAGCATGCCGGCCAGTCCCACCACAATGTTGAGCCCCAAGCCCAGGCAGATGTAGATGAGGACGTTGACGGCCACATCCTGGGCATACCGATTGGTAACCTGGGGGTAGATGAGGGCCACCACGAGTAGGGCCAGCAGCCAGACCCAGGTGGGCACCGTCTTTCCGAAGGCGCCCAGCGCTTTGCGCGCGTTTCCGATGGGCGCGGTCACCGGCCCCAGGGCATCGCTCTTGTTGAGCAGATAGATCACGGCGCAGATGGATATCCCCGTGGCGATGTAGAGCCAGACAGTGAAGGTCCTGGCAAAGGAGAGGGTGCCGTCGGGGTGAATGCCCAGAAGGGGCCAGAGCAGCCCCAGGAGCCACAGCAGCCCGATGAGGTAGGGTTTCCAGATCTTTTTAAACTCTTGTATCATCGATATTCTCGCCCATGATTCCAGTTGGCTTGAAGTACAGCACGGCGATCAGGATAATGAAGGCGAAGACGTCCTTGTACTCGCCCGAGATATATCCTGCCCCGAACACCTCCACCATGCCGATGATGAGGCCCCCTAACATGGCCCCCGTGATGTTGCCGATGCCGCCCAGCACGGCCGCGGCGAACGCCTTGATGCCGGGTAGAAAGCCCATGTCGTAGCGCACAGAGCCATAGTAGAGCCCCACCATGATCCCCGCCGCAGCCGCGAGACCGGCGCCGATGGCGAAGGTCAGCGAAATGATGCGGTTGCTGCTGATGGAGACCAGCGAGCTCATGATCTTGTCCTGGGCCGTCGCCCGCATGGCCATGCCGATTTTGGTCTTGAAGACCAGCGTATTGAGGCAAACCAGCAGTACCCCGGTCATGCAGAGGATCATGATCTGCAGGTAGCTGATGGTGATGCCGCCCACTTGGATCATTCCCTGAAACAGCTCACTTGGATAGGCCTTGTCGTAGACGCCCTGGGTGAGCATGAGGCCATTGGAGAGGAAGATCGACATCCCCAATGCCGAGAGAAGGGCGGCCAGCCGAGACTGCTTGCGCAGGGGTTTGTAGGCCACTTTCTCCACGCCGACGGCCAGAAAAGCGCAGTAGGCCATGGTGAGGGCGAAGGACGCCGTGAGGCACAGGACCGGATGGGTTTCGAGCAGCCCCAGACCGGTAAGGTAGCTCAGAACGATGACCCCGACATAGCCGCCGGCAGCGAAAAATTCACCATGGGCGAAGTTGATCAGCTGGATCACGCCGTAGACCATGGTGTAGCCCAGGGCGATGAGGGCGTAGAGGCCCCCCAGAGTAATGCCGTTGATGAACTGCTGAATAAAATAGTCCATAAATTCGCTTCTTCTAACCTTCTTTTTGCCGGTAGGAGCGGTCCACCGTCAGCCCTGCTCCGGGGAGCAGGGCTGTGATTCGGCGATTCATGGTGCTCAACAATTATTTGAGCATTCCTTTCTCAGGATCCCAATAGGGCACGAACTTGCCGCCCTCGACCTTAAAGGCGATGTAAGCGGAGCCCGAATCCCCCTTCTCGTTGAACTTGATCTGCTTGGCCACACCCTGGACATCCATTTTCATCAACTCGGCCTTGATCTTGGCGGGATCGGTGGAGCCGGCCGCTTTGATGGCGTTGAGCAGAACGGTGGCGGCGTCGTAGGCGTAGGTGGCGTAAGCGGCGATGGCACCATATTTGGGCACGTAGCGCTCCTCAAAAGCCTTGTACTCGGGCGTATTGGGATCGGTATACCCGTATGTCAGGAAAACGCCCTCGGAGGCGTCCTTGGCCACTTCCATGTACTTGGGCTGAAAGACCGCATCCTGCGTGACAATCTGGGATTTCATCCCGATGCGGCTGGCCTGGAGCGTCATCAAGGCGGCTGGGGAGTAGCCTTGCAGGGACATGTAGAACACGTCGGCGTTGGTGGCCTTGGCCTTGGTCAGCACGGCGGCAAAGTCCTTGTCGCCCTGGTTGACATGCTCGTGATCCAGCACTTGGATACCCAGCTCTTTGGCGGCCTTGACAACACCATCAGCCAGACCTTGGGAATAGGTGGTCTTGTCATCCACGACGAACATCGTCTTGGCACCCAAGGCCTCCTTGATGAACTTGGCGGCGGCCGGGGCCTGATCGTCGTCACGGCCGCACAGGCGGAACATGTAGGGAAGGCCGCGATCGGTGACATCCTGGTGGGTGGAGGCCGGGGTCAGCATGGGGATGTCTTCCTCTGAAAGGGCCTCTGAGGAGGGGATGGTGGAGGAGGAGCAGTAGGCGCCCACAACACCGGCGACCTCCAGGTTGATCAGCTTGTTGGCGGCGGCCACGGCCTGCTTGGGATCGCAGGCGGTGTCCTGGGCGAAAAGTTCGATCTTGTCGTATCCCGGGATGCCGCCCTGCTCCTCGAACACCTCGATGGCGGTGAGCACACCGTTTTTAATGTCAGTGCCGTCCGACGCATAGGGTCCCGTAAGGGGACTCATGGAGCCGATCTTGAGCGTCTTCGCCACAGCGCCGCCCATCATCAGGGGTACCAGAACCAGACTCAATACCAGAATCGTAGAAAGTTTGCGCTTCATCTTCATTTTCCTCCTTCGTTAAGAAATGTGCGTTCCGAAATCGGACACATGCTGCCGGTTCGGACGGACATTAGTGATTGGCCGGCTGACCCAGATAGGCCTCGATCACTTTTGGATCACGCTGGATCTCCTCCGGCGCGCCTTCGGCGATCTTGACGCCGTGGTCAACACAGACGATACGATTGCACACTCCCATGACGACCTTCATGTCATGTTCCACCAGCAGCACATCGATGCCCAGATCCGATATGCGCGCGATGTCCTTCATTAGGGCCGAGCTTTCCGAGGGATTCATCCCCGCAGCGGGCTCGTCCAGTAGCAGCACCTTGGGCTCCGAGGCCAGGGCGCGGGCGATCTCGAGGCGCCGCTGGTGTCCGTAGGGCAGGTTTTCGGCAGCCGTGTCGGCGAATTCGTCCACGCCCATGAAAGCGAGGGCCTCATGGGCCCGGTCGGTGATGCGGCGCTCCTCTTCGCGTTGGGAAATCGTTCGGAAAATGGCCCCCACGACCCCTTTTTTGGATCGACAATGGCGGGCCACCATGGCATTTTCGATGGCCGTCATCTTGGAAAAGAGGCGAATGTTCTGGAAGGTGCGCGCCACCCCGCGGGAGAAAATCTCGTGGGGCCGCTTGCCGCGAATACTCTCCCCGTTGAAGCGCACGTCCCCCTTGGTGGGGTGATAGACCCCGGTAAGGACATTGAACACCGTGGTTTTGCCTGCACCGTTGGGACCGATGAGGCCGACGATCTCGCCGGCGTTGATCTCGAAGCTCAAGTCCGACAGGGCCAGCAAGCCGCCAAATTGGACCGTGATGTCTCGCAGTTCTAAGTGTGCCATAATCTCTCAGCGGTTGTCAGTAGGTCTTCGATATCCTCCGGCACCGAACCGGGCTCCGCGTTCACCTCTTCGATGTCGGTGGTTCCTCATCCATTTGCAGTTCCGCCCGATTCTCCGATCTCATAGCGATGGCGTTCCATGATGGCGTTGAAGCGTCTGACGTGAGCCTGAACCACACTGCGGGCAACCTCTTGATCGCCTTCCTCGATGGCCTCCACCACGGCGTGCAGGTCGGCGAGATTGCGTTTCATCCCGCGCGTGGCCATTATGAGATACTTCTTGAAGTAGCGCATGATATTCTGGTGAATGGTCTCAAGGATGGAGATGTAGATAGGATTGGCCGTTAGGCGGGCGATACCGAGATGAAACTCGATATCGATGCGCAGGAAATTGTCGAGCTGGTCGTCGCCGCCCTCAGCATATTGTTTGGCCTCCTCGAGCAGCGTGCGCAAGGGGGCCGTGTCGCAATGTTGGTGGCGACTGGCCGCCAGTGCGGCGATATCGCCCTCGAAGCGCTCGCGGAACTCGGCCAGCTGCTCAAGGGAAACCTTCTGGGAGCGAATCAGCAGCCCCAGGCTCTGGGACATCGGTTTGGCGGATACCGCTTTGACGATGGCCCCACCCCCCATGCCCAGGCGCATCTCAATGAGGCCTTTCTCCTCCAGCACCCGCAGCGCTTCCCTCAGGGTGGAACGACTGGTCTTGAGGGTCTCCTTGAGTTCCCGCTCCGGCGGCAGACGGTCTCCCGCCTTAAGATCCCCATCTAAAATGGCATCTTCGATCTGCTCGACCACATCCTGGAAGATCCGGCTCTGTTTGGCTTCCCTGAACAAAGGCGTTATCGCTTCCGAAGAGAGTTGGGTATCGCTGCCGTCACGCGGGTTGAAACTCAGTTGCGGGCTGTCCGGATTGCACCGAATGGCACCTAAAATGGTCAGACCATTTAATACGGCACCCCTCAGAGTGTCAACCCCATTTTTTAAGTACATGAAGCTCCG
Organism: Desulfosarcinaceae bacterium; assembly: GCA_030066015.1. Classification (GTDB taxonomy): domain Bacteria; phylum Desulfobacterota; class Desulfobacteria; order Desulfobacterales; family Desulfosarcinaceae; genus JASJCL01. The sequence continues at coordinate 110,709 of JASJCL010000012.1, forward strand.
TGAATTGAATCGGATTTATCGCTGAAGCGAGAGCATTATCAACAGATAAAAGAAAGCCGGTGGTTGTCTTTGCAATTCGTTGGCCAACGTGCTAACTTGCTATTAATAAACAATTTTTACAATTCTATCCATTTTCATGCTGATTTCAAAAAGACAGATTTGTACCTTGCGAAACCCCTTTTATCCATTTTTGTGTTTGACGGGGAAAGGAGAGCGGATGATGGCCATGACGAGTTTACAGGGGGAAGGTTTCCAGCGCGAGCTGCTGGATGGTGTGACTCTCAACACCCGCTGCTGGGGGGAGAAGACCCTCATGGGGGAATTTCATATCCGGGAAGGTCGAGAGCTGCCCGACCACAGCCACCCCCATGAACAAACCGGTTACCTGGTCAGCGGTCGGCTGGAGCTCACCATCGATGGCGTCCGCCACCAGTTTTCCCCCGGTGACACCTGGTGCATCCCCGGGGATGTTCGTCACAGCGCCGTGGCCCTTACCGATGTGGTCGCCCTGGAGGTGTTCACCCCGGTACGTGAGGACTACCTGCCAGAATCGGGAGCATCGCAGTCGCCAGACGCGTAAGCGCTTGCCTACGCCGCCTCTGTACGGCAGGCCACACAGCGCACCTCGACGCTGGCACCCAGCGGCAGGGAGGCGACCCCGATAGCCGCTCGCGCCGGTTTGTGGGTGTCGAAATAAGAGCTGTAGATCTCGTTGAATTCGCTGAACTGCCCCATGTTGGTCATATAGACGTCCACCGATACCACATCGGTCGTTGCCAAGCCGGCGGCCGCAAGAATGTTCACCAGATTCTCCATGGCCTGGGGAGCCTGTGCCCGCAGATCGGGGCCGGCCAGTTCACCGCTCTTGGGATCGATGCCCAATTGCCCGCTGAGGTAGAGGAAGGGGCCGGCCCAGATCGCCTGGGAATAGGGACCAATGGCGGCAGGTGCACTCTCCGTGCTGACGCTTGTAAGACTCATGGCAGCTCCTTTCATCCTCTGCTGGGAGGCAGTTAACAGGTCAGATGGAAACCGGCGGCCAAACGACGCGCCGCCCCCCCGCGCTGCGCAAGTCGGTTGTAGTGCCGGCGTGCCTCGGCGTTGGCGAGCAAGGTGAGCCGAACGCCTTCTGCTGCCAGGGTGGCGGCCAATCCGGCCGCTGGCTGCATGCGTCCATGAATGCCGGTACCCACGACGATCTGATCGGGACCAGTGTCCAGAAGCTGTATCAGGTCCTCGCGGCGGAGCAAGTGCCCCCGGTCCCGCCACCAATGATCCCGAACGGTGCCGTTGGGAAAGATCAGCACATCGGTGGTGTAGGTCCGCCCGTCAATGGTGATGCGGCCGAAGTCAAGGCCGTCGATCTGCATGGCGCCTCCTGGTTGTCCAAAGGACGGTACAGCAGCAACAACGATTTGCGGCTCGCAATTGACCGCCCGAACTGAGGGGTAGTATAGGTCAAGCCTTGCCTTGGGACAATCCAAATCGACGATGGCGAGTGCACCGGACGAAGGGACTTCCCGGAGACCGATGGGATCCGCCAACCTTGTCGGAGAGGAGACGTGATAATGGGGACACTTCTCGCGTTGCAAAGCCACTCGGGAGCGCTGCGTCGCCCCCATGCGCGGCTTGGCGGAATACGGTTCACACTGGCGGCGGTGGTTGCCGCCAGCCTGGTGCTGTTGAGTGGCTGCGCTACCCGACCCGCTCCCAAAACGGAGCCGGCCGCCGCTGCCACTGGTGAGAAACTCTATCAGGCCGGTAATCGGTGGTACCTGCAGGGCTGCTATCAGGAAGCCCTGCGCTACTACTTCGGCGCATATGAATACTTCAGCGCAGGCGATCGGCTGGCGCCGTCAGCACGGGCGCTCACCAGCATCGGTAATCTTTACCGCCGCCTCGGGGATCCAGCGGCGGCGCTGACCTTTTACAACGAGGCGCTGGCCATCGATCGCCGCCTGGCGAACGCCCCCGACCAAGCACAAACATTGATCAACCGCGCTGCCGCCCACTTGGATATCCAACAGCTGGAACGGGCGGCTGCCGATTTGCGGCAGGCCGAACCCCTGAGTGCCGACCTTCCTCGGCTTGGCCACGCCTTGGCCCGCACGCGGGGCATCCTCGCCACCCGCAGCGGGGATCTCACCCAGGCCGAGCGCTATCTGCAAGAGGCCTTGGAAACCGTCGCGGCCGCTTCCGTGCTGGAGGAGGCCGCCACCCATTACGCCATTGGCAAGCTTCATCTGACCCAGGGCCAACCGCGTCTCGCGCGGCCTTCATTTCAGCGCGCCTTGGCGCTGGATCGTGAATTGGGACATACCCATGGCTTGGCCGATGATCTGGAGGCGTTGGGTGAGTGCGCCCGCCGGCTGGAGGAGTGGGATGTGGCCGCTTTTTACTTCCAGCGCAGCGCGAAGATCTTCGCGCTGCTGGACCACACCGACAAGACCCGTGCGCTTCTGGAGACCCTTCAGGCGCTCGCGGTCGAACACCCTGAGGCGGTCAACGCCGACCTAACCCTTTTCTTCATAAACCGCTGGATCGACGGCGAGCAGGACGCCGATATCTGCCCCTGACACTCCGATGAGCGCAGCACCGGATTGATTGGGCCCAGCTATGGGGCCTAAAGTGAGGTGCGCGATGCCACTCCGGCGACGCCATGATCCCGTACCATTTAGATCAGGGCGGCTGACCAGGCGGGGAATGCAGCTTGTAGATGGGGTGTCTCAGAAGGGCGCAGTTTTACGGGCAATCCCCAGCAAGCTGCGGACGGTTTCCAGCAGGGGGCCCTCAAGGGGGCGCCACTTGGGGTGCAGTGCTTTTTCATCCTGCCACACCATATCGACGATGTCATAGCGCTCGGGAATGGTGTGCTCCTGTTGGCGGCCGTAGTGGGTGCGCGGGTAGTATTCAACGAACAGCATTCGTGCAGGTTCGATGGCGAAGCGCCGGGCGAGGGTTGTGGCGATGTGGGTGCAGCAGGCGCGCACAGTTACCTTTTTAAGATTGGAGCCGTCGGCGCGCAGATCGGTGGCGATGGCGATGAAGGGTTTCAGGAGTGTCAGCGAGCTGTCGTCGGTTCCACTCAGATCAAACAGGCACAGCCGACATTTGCCGGCGGCCAGGTTGAATCTGCCACCCCACCCGTCCCACGCAAATATGTCATTGAATACCACGCGTGCCGCCTGCACTGCCTGCCCTCCTCTGGACACTATTGTAGCCGCTTCTACCGCGGTATCAATATAAAATAGGGTCAATATTCGAAAAAGAAAGCCGCCGCCAATGGATGGTGCCCTCGCAAACCAGCTCTAAAGCCGATCGATGCGGCCTGGGCCCTGGGGTCCACCGACGGCCGGATGCGCGCCACCTAAGATCGCGGATGCGGCGTGAATGCATCGGAAGGGCGCCGCGGACGCTCAGGTGCGCGTCAGACGACCATAAATCTCGAAAAGGCGGTCGGGCAGATCGCGGACATCCTGGATCACCGTATGGTGGGCCCGGCCGTAGAGCTCGTCCAGGCGGGCATCCGAGCCGATGTTGACCGTGATGCCTCTGGTGTAAATCCGCCGTGCATGGGCTTCCTGAATGGCGCGACGGGTGTCTGCGATGGCCCGCATACCTTTGTACCCGGTATCATTGGGGAAGCCGTCGCCCAAAATCAAAAGCAGGCGAACGCCGGCCGGAATCTCCGCCAGACGTCGGGTGGCGTGGCGGATGGCGGCCCCCATGCGGGTAGCCCGCATGGGGGTCATAGCGGCAATGCGTCTCTTGGTTTGGTGATCCAAGGGATCGTCGAAATCCTTGATGCGCAGGTAGTCCACATCGAGGCGACCGCTGCTGGAGAACCCGGCAATGGCGAAGCGGTCGCCGACAATCTTCAGGGCCTCGCAGAACAATATGATGGCGGTCTGGGTGACGTGAAGGACACTCATGGATGCGCCCTGGACCTGATTGGCGGTAGAGCGCGACAGATCCACCAGCAGTAAAACGGCCACGTCTCGCTGGTGTTTGATGCGTTTCACATAGAGTCGATCGGAGGGCATACAGCCCGCTTTTCGATCGACGGCGAACGCCAGCATCGCCCGGTAATCGAAACTGTCCCCCTCTCGCCAGGGTCTGAGCAGTTTCAACCCCTGCGGTTTGAGGAGTTCGAAAGCGTGCCGAATGCGGGCCACCAGACCGGTGTGACGGTCCACTGTTCGACGATAGAGGGGGTCGCTCACCTCCGGCAGCCGCCGTTCACGCACCAGGGTGTGACCCATGAGATAGTCACCCAGATGCGCGTCCCATTCGGGATAGCGATGATGCGTGCCACTCATCGACCGGCTGGGCAGCGCGGCGGCGCTGGTGCGGTCCAGCAGAGCGTCCAGATCCAGTTCGGCCAATTCGAGACGAATCTTCGACGCTGAGGCCGCCAGATTCAATTCCGTGTGGGCCGCCAAAATCAGTGCCCGCAGGTCGGCGTTTTCCGGCGTCCCCTGCCGGCGCAGAAAGCACTTGCGCAGATCGGACTGAAATACCCGCAGGCCCCGACTCGCCAGAAGTTGTCGTACGCGTCGCGCCATTCGATCAGGAATGGCGGTGGCGCGGTAAATCAGATCGGGCCGCAGGCGTCGCCCGAAAGGGGTCCAGAACGGGCGCCGCGGCGCCGCCGGCCGGCCCCGGCGGGCTTCGACACTGGGATAAGCGGAACGGACCAGGGCCGCGCTCGCTTCAACCCTGCTCCCGGGCACTAATCGATCGACCGCGGTCTGCATCCATTGCAGGAGCAGCGGCCAGTTATCCCCGGCGATACGGTGGATCCGTTCATCCACCATCCCCAGGGCCACGGTGATATAGAGCAGCTTTAGAATCTCGCTCTTTGAATCAAGGGCCAACTCCTCCGCAACCGCCTGCTCCATAAACGATGCCGTCTCCCGGGCCAGCCCGGGGTAGCGTGCGGCCACCGCCAGGCGCAGGCGACAATGCTCGAATACGGTGAAGAGCCCAGCGGCAAGGTCCGGCTGCGGGAATCCGTTCAGAAAGCGCTCCAGGTCAGATCCCACCGCACCGTCCCGGGCGGCGCCTCTATCCAGAGGGGATCCCGACAATTGATGCATCCGCTGCCGGTCAAAGTCAAAACTGCCAAACTCGAAACAGGCGGCCTCGAGTTTCACCAGCAGCGTGTACACCTCCCGGTTGCGGTGAGGCTGTTCGTAGAGGCCGAGCTCCTTGGGCAGAAAAAGGTAGCGACCGTCGCAGGCGACGAGGGTCCTTGGGCGGTCCATATGGTCATCGGCGCCCCCCAAATCCGCCATGTCATGAATGGCCACCGAGTAGCCGAGTCGCGCCTGCAGATAGCGGCCCAGTTGCCCGCGCACCTCCGTCAGAGGGACGGTGGTCTGTAGCTCACGACAAAAGGCCCTCGCGCGATGGGCGGCAAGGGAGAGATAGCGCCCCGCCCCCTCGGCGCTAGTCGCTGCACGATTGAGCGCCCGGGAGACAAAGGCCGTCAATGCGGCGGCGGAGAGCAGGGTGGTGCCGGCCGCCAATCCCTCCACAAATGGTTCTGCGAGGTGGTGGTCCACCTGGATAACGCGTTTGAGCTGTCCGATCTGGAACGATCGCCGCAGCGGATCGAATCCCGCCACCGCCTGCGGGATGAATTGGGTCATGTAGATGCTGCGGTTGTAGCTCAGGGGGAGGGCAAAGCAGGCCTCGAGAAGGTCGAGCAGGGCCACACCGGCATCGGCCTCTCCCCGGTCGAGAAGCTGGACAAACAACCCCAGCGGCCCTTTGACGGTGTAGACGCCCTTGGAAAGAAGGGTTGCCAAGGTGGCCTCGAAGGCCTCCAGCAGCGCGTCGTCATGACGCAGCAGCACCGCCGGCAGGTAGGCCGCCAGGAGCTGACCGAGGCCGGCGCCTTCGCGGCGGACTTCGTCGAGACGTCGGGCATATCCATGAAGCTGCTCCGGCGACACCTGCCCCAACAGGCGCAGGAATCCGTGGGCCACGGCCTCTCCGAAGCTAGTTGCCATGGTGAGCGCCGCGATGGTTTGAGAGACCAGCAGGTCCACCTCCCATTCGTGTATGGGCACCCGCATCGCCGCCAGCCTCTTGCAGACCTCATCCGCCAATTGGGGGTCTGCCAATCGCAGTGGTTTCAGCACGTGTGGTGTCAGCGTCCACCGTCTGCTTGCATCAGATGACGAGGTCTCACGGGATGCGGCGTCATGGAATGACGTGTCAGTGCATGACGCGTCCGTGGCTGAGGGCCCTCGGGGTCTCATCTTAGAAGAGGTCGTCCACCAGTTCGGAGAGGGTCTCCTGCAGCCGCTCGTCATCGCTGAGGGGTAGACAGATGGCCACGCGACAGGCGTCCGCTGGGGAGATCCCCTGGGTCATCATCTGGCCGGCGTAGATGAGCAGGCGGGTACTGGCGCCCTCGGTGAGGCCGTGCTCGCGAATATTGCGGATCTGCCCTCCGAGTCGAACCAGCGCCTGGGCGGTGTTGGGCTCGACCCCACTCTCGCGTGCGACGATCTCCGCTTCCTGATGGGCCGCCGGATAATCGAAGTTGAGCGCCACGAAGCGCTGGCGAGTGCTTTGCTTGAGGTCCTTGAGGAGGGATTGATAGCCGGGGTTATAGGATATGACCAGTTGGAATCCCGCGGTGGCCGGTATCACCTCGCGACGTTTGTCGATGAAGAGCGTTCGGCGGTTGTCGGTGAGGGGATGGATCACAACGGTGGTGTCCTTGCGGGCCTCGACCACTTCGTCCAGATAGCAGATGGCGCCCATTCGCACCGCCTGGGTCAGGGGACCGTCCAGCCAGAGTGTCTCATCATTTTTAAGAAGGTAGCGGCCGATCAGGTCTGAGGCGAAGAGGTCCTCATGACAGGCCACCGTGATGAGGGGCCGTCCCAGCCGCCAGGCCATGTATTCCACAAAGCGGGTCTTCCCACAGCCGGTGGGTCCTTTGAGCATCACCGGCAGCGCTGAGCGGGCCGCCGCCTCGAACAATGAGACTTCGTTACCGATGGAGAGATAGTAGGGCTCGTCCGTGATACGGTGGCTGACGGGGGCGTCTGCATCGGCCGATGCCATGGGGACTCCTTTGTTGACACAGAACGGGAAAGGTTTATAGTTACCCGACTTCGGCGGCTCCGACTCAAGTTTGGCCCACCGCCTCCGATCAACAGCATACGGAATATTCACCGAAGCGCCGTTTATAGTATCGATATAGGCGAAAGACAACCGCGTAATGATCCAGCGTCTCACCTACGACGACAAAGAGATTATCCTCATCGGGACAGCCCATGTGTCAAAAGAGAGTGTGGCCCTGGTAGAGGAAACCATTGCCGCTGAAGCGCCAGACACCGTCTGCGTGGAGCTGTGTCCCTCACGCTACCAGTCCCTGAAGCAGAAGGACCGCTGGCAGAACACCGACATCGTCAAGGTGATCAAGGAGAAGAAGGCCTTCCTCTTGCTCTCCAATCTGATGCTGGCCTCCTTCCAGAAACGTATCGCCCAGAAGCTCGATATCCGGCCCGGTCAGGAGATGATCCAGGCCATCGCCTCGGCCGAGGCAATCGGCGCCCGCATTGAGGTGGCCGACCGCGATATTCGCACCACACTGGCGCGCGCCTGGCGTATCATGAGTTTCTGGAACAAGATCAAGCTTCTCTTCCAGCTCATCTTGTCCATGGGCGAGGTGGATGAGATCAGTGCAGAAGATGTTGAGCGGCTGAAGGAGCGCGACGCCCTTGATGCCATCCTCAGTGAGGTGGGCGAATCGATGCCCGCTATCCGGCACGCCCTCATCGATGAGCGAGACCTCTATCTGGCTGAAAAGATCCGCACGGCACCGGGCAGTAAAATCGTCGCCGTGGTGGGAGCCGGCCATGTGCCCGGTATCCTCAAAAACTGGGAAGCGCCCATCGATATTGCGGCCCTCGAGATCCTGCCCCCGAAGGGCAAAGGGGCCGGGATGGTCAAATGGATTCTGCCGCTGGCCATCATCGCGCTGCTCGGCTACGGCTTCACACGGGGAGGGGTGGACGCCGGTACCGACATGGTTACCCTGTGGGTCCTGGCCAACGGCATTCTGGCCGGCATCGGGGCCACCTTTGCCCTGGCCCATCCACTGACCGTGATCTCCTCCATCTTGGCGGCGCCCCTGACCTCCCTCAACCCCATGATCGCCGCCGGCTGGGTCTCAGGTCTGGTGGAAGCCTTTTCACGAAAGCCACGCGTGCGGGATTTCGAGCGTCTGTCCGACGACATCGTGAGCGTCCGGGGATTCTGGCGCAATAAGGTGACCCGCATTCTGCTCGTGGTGGTCTTCACCAACCTCGGCAGCGCAGTGGGGACCTTTGTGGCCATTCCCATGATGGTCAAGCTGCTGTAAGGCCGGATCCGTAACGGCGCGGCACCCGCCTTCCCGAGGCACGCCATCATCGCGTGTACGAATTGACCGCTATTACCCCGGCTGGGCAATCTTGACCACGGTGCGCTGCCCGACCCCACCGCCCGGGATCTCCTGGGTCAAGGTTACCGTGCGCAGCCGGTCCTCGGCAAACCACTGAATACACTGCGGATAGAGTTCCCATTCGAGCGCCAACCCCTTTTTCTGGATATCGGCCAGGGTGTCACTCTCCGCAATGGGGAAGGCGCGCTGGCCGATAATGGGGCCGGTATCCTCGCCGTAGTCGATGAAGTGCACCGTGCAGCCCCCCACCTTGCAGCCATAGCGAAACGTATCGCCATAGCCATCCACACCGGGAAACGCCGGCAGCAGCGCGGGATGAATGTTCATGATGCGTGGCAGCGAGGGATCCTTGTTGAAATGGTCGATGAAATAGGGGGTCAAGTTGCGCATGAATCCGGCCAGGATAACCAGATCCACCCGATAGGCAGCGAGTTCCGCGATCAATGCGACCTCGGCCGCCACGCGCGAGTGTAAAAAGCGCTTCAAGCGGCCCGGATCGCCATTGGCGGGCAGCAGACTCTGACGTTGGCCCAGGTCTTCCAAATCGATGTCCGCCGGCAGCTCCACCGTGGCGGGCGCCTCCTTGACCGCTTTGATAATGCGTCGATAATCCACTACAAATTGGGGAATGCCATGCTTCTCGGCCCGTCCCAGCCCTTTGGCGTCGGGGTTGTCGCTGCCCACGACACTGACCTCGGCATCGATGGCGTTCTGTTCACAAGCGTCGATGATGGCCTGCAGGTTGGTCCCGCCGCCGGATATCAGTGCCCCGATTTTGATCGTCATCATCACCCTCCCTTGGTTATGGTAACGGTTGCCGGAACCGCTCCGTGGCGGTTCGCTGGTAATGGCTGTGGTCCGGCTGTGCCTCTGAGTGATCTCTAATGATCTAAATAGCTTTGACCTAACAAATGGCGGCCGCCAATGTCAAATCACCCCGTCAGAGGAGGGTGTCCATTTGGTGTCAGCCACCTAAAGTCAGAAGGCGCGTCTGGCGATACAAGGAACGTATCCTTGATGGAACTGCCATCTTGCCCTGAAACGCATGGGGGGATGATAGCCGCTGATCTCAGCGAGCCAATCCGCCCGCCCAACAGCCCTACGAACGACATCAACAACTAGGAAAGCGCAACGATCACGAATATGGATGCCTACGTCGCCCGCCAGCCGATCTTCTCCAGGAACAAAACGATCTATGCCTATGAGCTGCTGTTTCGGGATGGAACGGCCAACTTCGTACCCGATATCGATGGTGACATCGCCACCGCCACCGTCATGTCCAACAGCGTGTTGACCATCGGGATTGAAAGCATCCTCGGCGACAAGCGGGCCTTTATCAATTTCACCCAAAACCTGCTGGTTAACAAAGCGCCGCTGCTGCTCCCGAAAGAGACCACGGTCGTGGAAATTTTGGAGGACGTCACGCCTGAAGCCGATTTGCTGGCGGCCTGCGCCGAGATGGCAACGCAGGGTTACCTGCTGGCGCTGGACGATTTCGAGTTCTCGCCAGAACTGATGCCCCTCATCGAGATGGCCCACATCATTAAGTTCGACTTCCGCCTGACGCCCCTGGACGAGATCGCGGCTTATCTGAAGCAGCTCCCGGATGGGAAACGGCGTCTGTTGGCCGAAAAGGTGGAAACCCACGCAGAGTTCGAGACGGCAAAGGAGATGGGCTTCGAACTCTTCCAGGGCTATTTCTTCTGCAAGCCGGAGATCATCAAGGGTCGCGAGATCCCCGGTTCCCAGCTCAATCTGATCCAGCTCATGAGCGCGCTCAACCAGAAGGACTTTCAATTCGATCAGCTTGAGAATCTGGTCGCACAGGATGTGGGACTCTCCTACAAATTGATGCGGTACATCAACTCACCCTTTTTCGGTCGCGCCAACAAGGTTGCGTCGGTCAAACAGGGCCTAGTCTTTCTGGGCGAAAAGGAGATCCGCCGCTTCATCTCCCTGGTCGCCATGTCCCGTCTGGCGGCCGATAAACCCAACGAACTGGTGCGCACCTCCTGTATTCGCGGAAAGTTCTGCGAGCTGATCTGTGAGCACAATTCCAGTCAGTGGGATGCACCGGAGCTCTTCACGCTGGGGATGTTCTCGCTGATCGACGCCATCGTGGATTCCACCATGCAGGACGTTATGGACCGCATGCCCCTCTCCCCCAATCTCAAAGACGCCCTGATCGAGGCCAAAGGCCCCCTGAGCCCCTATCTAGCGCTCATCTGCGCCTATGAGCGGGGCGAATGGCAGCGGGTCTCCAAGCTGGCCACGGCCTTGAAAGTAGACGAAGAGCGCCTGCCCGATCTCTACCGCCAGGCCTGCATCTGGAGCAACAGCGTCATCGACAGCTAGGATTCCAATTCGGTCGACAACCCGGCGCCAGGGTGTTGTTGACAAGGGATGACCACAATATTATGTTGTTGGCCATTGTTCGGCACTTCCCCACCCAAAAACAATCAGAGGGACCTTGCAGCAAGGCCCAGACGAAAGGAATATACGCATGGCTGAAGGAATCATGGATGTCGATGACAATGGCTTCGAGGCCGATATCATCCAGTCAGACAAACCGGTGATGGTCGACTTCTGGGCCCCCTGGTGCGGTCCCTGCAAAGCGATCGGACCGGTGGTAGAGGAACTGGCAGGCGAGTATGGCGACCGCATCAAGTTCGCCAAGTGCAACGTAGACGACAATCCAGTAACGCCGGGCAAATACGGCATCAAGGCGATTCCCACCCTGATCTTTTTCAAGGATGGCCAGGTGGTCGATCAGATCACGGGCATGGTGGCGCGCACCAAGCTCGAAGAAGCCCTGGGCAACATGTTATAACCACTTTCAAGGTCACCCATAGCCGACGCACCATTGACATCCACAACAGGCGGTGAGAGCAGGGATCTGCTACACCGCCTGTTGTATATGCTACCGTGACTTCACCGAGGATCTATCCCAATGAAGAGAAGATGGCTCATCTGCGTGGCCGCCCTCATGCTGCTCAACGCCTGCGCCTGGCTGCAGGAGAAAGAGGAGAAGCCGGCAGACGTCTTGATCGAGGAGGGCGTGGAGGCCTTCAACGCCGGCGACTACGACGACGCCATCGAGGCGTTCGAGCAGTTGCGCGACTGGTACCCCTTTAGCAAATACGCCATTCTGGCGGAGCTGAAAATCGCCGACGCCCATTTCGAACTGGGCAACTACGAGGAGGCGGTGTTCGCCTACGAGGAGTTCGAACAGCTCCATCCCCGCAACGAGGCGATCCCGTATGTCATCTATCGAATCGGCCTGTGTCACTTCAACCGCATCGATACGGTGGATCGAGACCAGTCCGCCGCTCAAAAAGCCCTCGATACCTTCAACCGCCTGCAGCAGCAGTTTCCCGACGATGCCTATGCGCACAGCGCCAACAACTACATCCACCACAGTCTGCAGAGCCTGGCGGGGCACGATTTCTACGTGGGGATGCACTACTACAAAAGCAAACACTTCAAGGCGGCCCTGGAGCGCTTCCGAAGCGTGGTGACCCAGTACCCCGATGTGGGGCTGCACGCCAAGGCTCTCAACTATATCGCCAATTGCGAGGCGATGATTGCCCGTGAAGCCGCCCAGGCTTCGGACGTATCGAAAAAACCCGGAACCCCGGCGGCGGACAAGGAGGCGCCAGTGGCCTCCGATCAGCCCGTCGAGCAGGAGGGCTGATCGGCGGTTTGCACAAAACCATTTACAAAGCGGCCACGATTCGCTATGGAGGTTTGTTTTCGTGTCCGACCGCCACGGTAGGAGCTGCGACATACGGCATCCAGCGCTCGCAGTCACCGGCGTCCCAACGGATTTCAGGATAGAAAGGCGCTGCCCCGACGACCGCATCATGCATGCCGTCGCATCCCGCATGCGCGAACGAGGCCTTACAGGAGTAAATCATGTCAAAAGTATGTGAAATCTGCGGAAAAAAACCGATGGTTGGCTGCAATGTGAGTCATGCTCACAATGTCACCAAGCGTCGCTTCAACCCCAATCTCCAGAGCGTCCGGGCCAAACACGGCGGTCGTGTGAAAAAGATGGTTGTCTGCACCAACTGCATCAAATCGGGCCACGTGGTCAAAGCACCCTAACCCACACCACCGCATCCATCCGAACCGCAAGCGTTCAGCAAGGCGCGTGAATGCAGCGATCGTGCACAGGGCCTTTGCCTGTCCCACAATGGGCAGCAAAGGCCCTGCGTCGTTTGAGCTCGGGTATCCAAAAGGGGGGGCGGTAGGTGCCTTGGGTTGGCCACGCTTGCCCGACCGCTTCTCGGCGCTGGAGACAGCGCCCTTCGATCGGTGTTGACGGTGGATGGCAATGGTTGCGCGACGAAGGCCTCTTCACGAATCGGCGGCGCGCTGATGGCGCTTAGCGACCCGGAAGTGTCAGCTCAACCGGCGCACCTTCAGCACCCCCTTCACCTTGCGCATGGCGGAAGTCAAACGGCCGAGGTGCTCTGTATTGCCCACGAGTATGGTAAAGAAGCCGTCCACGGTCTTGTCGTCGTGTACCTCGGTGTTGGCGGAGATAATGTTCGCGCCGATCTTGCTGATCACGCCCGCAATATCGGCCAGAAGCCCCACGCGATCCATGGAGCGCACCACGATGCGGACAGGGTAGGTGTCTCCGATGCCGTCGTCCCAGGCCACCTCGATCTGCCGCTCGGGATTCATCTGCAAAGCGTTGACACAATTGGTGCGGTGGATGGTCACGCCCTGCCCCTGGGTGATGTAGCCAGTGATATTGTCGCCGGGCACAGGCTGGCAGCACTTGCCGAACCGCACCAGTATATCGTCCAAGCCCTTGACGGTGACGCCGCCCTTCTCCTTTTTCTTGCGGACCTTGTCGATAATCTTGTCGAGTAGATTGGCGTCCGGCGTCTCCTCCGACTTGGGTTTGATGCGCCGGATGATCTGAAGCGGGGTGATCTTGCCGTAGCCCACGCTGGCGATGAGGTCGTCGACCGTCTTGAACCCGAAATGGCGGACCGCCTTTTCCATCTCGTCCGATTTGACCAGGGTGTTGAAATTCAGGCGGTACTTGCGAAACTCCTTTTCGCACATCTCCCGCCCCAGACTGAGGCTGCGCTCCTTCTCCTGGATCTTGATCCACTGACGCACTTTGGAGCGCGCCTTGACGGTTTTAACGAAACTGATCCAGTCCTTGCTGGGGTGGTGGCCTTTGGTGGTGATGATCTCGACAATCTCACCCGTCTGCAGCTCATACTTGAGGGGCACCATGCGGCCGTTAACCTTGGCGCCAGTGCACTGGTTGCCCACTTCGGTGTGGATCAGGTAGGCGAAATCCACCGGTGTGGCCCCCTTGGGCAGCGACTTCACCTCTCCATGCGGCGTAAACACGTATACCTCATCGGGAAACAGATCGATGCGCACATTTTCCAGGAACTCGGCCGGATCCTGGAAATTCTCCTGGTTCTCAACCAGATTTTGTACCCAACTAATGGTGCGGTTGAGATTCTCGTCTCCCCTGACACCCTCCTTGTAGCTCCAGTGGGCGGCGATGCCGGACTTGGCCACCCGGTCCATCTCGTGGGTGCGAATCTGGATCTCGATGCGTTCCCCGTACAGCCCGATCACCGTGGTGTGCAGACTTTGGTACATATTGGGCTTGGGCATGCCGATGTAGTCTTTGAATTTCTGGGCGATGGGCCGCCAGAGGCTGTGGATAACGCCCAGTGCCTCGTAGCAATGGGGGACGGTGTCGAGGATGATGCGGAACGCGATAATGTCGTAAACTTCTTCGAAGCTGAGGTTCTGGGACAGCATCTTCTGGTGAATACTGAAGAAGTGCTTGAACCGACCAAGCACCAGACAGGGCAGGCCGTTCTCCTCCATCTTCTGCTCGATATAGCTCTTTACCGTCGCGACATACTCCTCACGCTCCTCTTTCTCTTTGGCGACGAGGGACTCGATCTCGGTAAACTTCTCGGGTTCCATGTACCGGAAGGAGATGTTCTCCAGCTCTTTCTTGATCCAGTAGATCCCCAGGCGGGAGGCGATGGGGGCGTAAATGTCCAGGGTTTCGCGGGCGATTTTACGCTTCTTCTCCTCATTGTGATGGTACTGCAGGGTTCGCATATTGTGCAGACGGTCGGCCAATTTGATCAAGATGACCCGGATGTCATCGGCCATCGCCAGGATCATTTTGCGGATACTCTCCGCTTCGCGGGCCTGGGCGTTGTTGGCGAAGGGCAGGGTCGAGAGTTTGGTCACCCCGTTGACGATGTGGGTCACCTCCTTGCCGAAGATCTCCGTCAACTCCTCTTCGGAAGCATGGGTGTCCTCGATCACATCGTGCAGCAGACCGGCCGCCACGCTGACGGGGTCCAGTTTCATGTCCGCCAGGATACCGGCAACCTCGAGCGGATGACTGAGGTAGGGCTCGCCGGAGAGACGCACCTGGCCGTCGTGGACACGGGCCGAGTAAACATAGGCCCGGTCGACCACGTCCAGATCGGCCTCCGAATTGTACTCGACCATCTTGTCGAGAATGTCGGTGATACGTATCATGGCCCCACCATGCAGCTGGGTCCGGCCGGCGCCACCGACCGCGGGTTCAATAGGCCTTGGCGAAGATGGCGCGCCGTTCACTGGATCTGCCGCAGCAGATACAGGCGCCTGTCTCCTTGGGCCCCTCCAAGGGCAGGCAACGCAGGGTCACCGATAAGTCGCTTTTGATCCGCTCCTCACAGGCATCCTCACCGCACCAATGGGCGTGTGCAAATCCCCCATGGATCTCCGGTTTATCGGGATTTCGCGGGGTGAAGAAACGATCGAATTCAGATCGATCGTCGATCTGACGGCTGTGGGCGTCACGGAGATCACTGGCCCGCTGGAACAAAGTGGCCTGAATCTCATCCAGCAGCGCCGTGAACCCTTCGAGGAAAGCGCTGCGTGCCAGAGAGGTCTTGTCCCGCGGGGTTTTGTCCCGGCGCCCCACGAAAACGGCGTCGGCGGCGATATCGCGCGGTCCGATCTCCACCCGCAGGGGAATACCCTTCTTGATCCAGTCCCAATTGCGTGTGCCGCCGATGTCACGATCATCCACCTCCACCGTCACGCGACGACCGGCGTAGCGGATCCGGCGCAGGTCGGCAGCCAGTTTCGCGGTGTACGCCATCACCGCCGAGCGTTCATCGGGTTTGCGGTAGATGGGCAGCAGGACCACCTGGGCGGGGGCGATGCGGGGCGGCATGATGACCCCGTCGTCATCGCCGTGGGTCATGATGAGCCCCCCGACCAGACGGGTAGATGTTCCCCAAGAGGTCGTCCAGGCGAAGGCCTCACCCTCCTGATCGGTCTGGAATTTGATATTGGACGCCTTGGCAAAATTCTGTCCCAGGAAGTGGCTTGTACCCGCCTGAAGGGCCTTGCGGTCCTGCATCATCGCCTCGATGCAGAGGGTGTCCACCGCGCCTGGAAAGCGCTCCAAGGCCGATTTGCGTCCCTTGATAACCGGAATGGCAAGATAGTTCTCAGCGATGTCGGCGTAAACATCAAGCATCATTTTCGTCCGCTCGGTCGCCTCCTCGGCGGTGGCATGGGCGGTGTGCCCCTCCTGCCAGAGGAACTCGCTGGTGCGCAGGAAGAGGCGTGTGCGCATCTCCCAGCGCACCACGTTGGCCCACTGGTTGATGAGCAGCGGCAGGTCGCGATAACTGGACACCCATTTGGCGAAGCTGTCGCCGATGATGGTCTCCGAGGTGGGTCGCACGACAAGCGGCTCGGTGAGTTCGCCCCCGGGCACCAGACCGTCGCCGCTCTGTTCGAGACGGTGGTGGGTCACCACGGCGCACTCCTTGGCGAAACCCTCCACGTGTTCAGCCTCTTTCTCCAGAAAGTGCAATGGGATGAAAAGGGGAAAATAGGCGTTGCGGACGCCCGTCTCCTTGAACCGTTCATCCATCTGAAACTGGATGTTCTCCCACAGGGCGTAGCCCCATGGTTTGATCACCATACAGCCGCGCACCGGCGAGCGCTCCGCCATCTCGGAGGCGCTGATGACCTGCTGATACCACTCGGGATAATCCGCTTGACGGGTTGGTGTGATTGCCGTCTTGACCGCTTTTGCCATGTCACCTACTCTCCATTTGAAGCTGTGATGGTCGACGTCGAGGTCGGCTCCGCCGCCGGATCCGATGTCAGTTCCGCTTCCAGTCGATCGATCTCCTCCAGCAAGGTGGCGACCAGATCCGCCTGCGGCACCTTGCGGACCACCTCGCCCTTTCGGAAGAGGATACCCAAACCAGCTCCGCCGGCAATGCCGATATCCGCTTCGCGGGCCTCCCCGGGACCGTTCACCACGCATCCCATGACGGCCAATTTGATGGGAATCTTGCGCTTCAGGACCTCCTGCTCCACCACTTCGACCACCTTGAAAAGATCGATATCGCAGCGCCCACAGGTGGGGCAGGAGATGATTTCCGGGCCCCGCTGCCGCAAGCCCAGGCTGCGCAAGATCTCATAGGCCACCCGCACCTCCTCAACGGGATCGCGGGTAAGGGAGACCCGGATGGTGTCTCCGATCCCTTCCGCCAGCAACATGCCGATCCCCAATGCCGATTTTACGCAGCCCGATATGAGGGTACCCGCCTCGGTGACCCCAACATGGAGGGGCAGATCGGTGCTCTCGGCCATCAGGCGGTAGGCCTCGATGGTGCGGGGCACATCCGAGGCCTTGAGGGACACCTTGATCTGATCAAAACCGTGACGCTCGAGGAGCTTCACGTGGCGCAGCGCGCTGGTCACCATGCCCTGGGCGGTGGCATGCCCGTTCTCATCCAAGAGCGCCTTTTCCAGGGAGCCGGCGTTTACGCCGATTCGAATGGGCAGACCACGCTCTTTGGCGATATCCACCACGGCGCGCACCTTACGATCACTGCCGATGTTGCCGGGATTGATGCGCAGCCCGTCTGCCCCGGCCCGGGCAGCTGCCACGGCCAGGCGATGGTCGAAGTGGATGTCTGCGATGACGGGGATCTGAATCTGAGCTTTGATGGCCTGGATGGCCTGGGCGGCGGGCATATCGGGAACGGCCACGCGGACGATCTCGCAGCCGGCTTCCTCCAGACGTCGAATTTGCGCCACGGTTGCGGCCACGTCGTGGGTCTTGGTGTTGGTCATGGACTGCACGCGGATTGGTGCAGCAGCCCCAACGGTCACGCCACCAACCGAAAGCTGACGCGTCTGTCTGCGTTTGATTGAAAAACCCATCGGTCCCGCATTGTCGAGGGTATCGGCTCGGTGCCGCCGAGCGACGGCGCCGACGCCCGGCCCTGTAGAGGTGAATGCTTGCCGCGAAATTAAAATTTATACTTTATCCGCATCGTAAACACAATTGGAAATCAGGCCGCAGGGCCGGTTCACCGTGCGGATGGCAGGGGTGGGCCCCCTTGAACCGGGGCGGATCCTCATGTTAAGGCTACGGGACGCCGTGGATCTCCCGCGGCCATGATAGTGACGCCTCACATGTCCAAACCCAGCACCATATCCGCAGCACCCCCCGATCACCGGTCGGTGCTGCCACTGCCCTGCCTGGCCAGGCACAGACGCGTTTCCCTGCTCGCCCTTGTTCTGCTTCTCTACCTGGGATCGACCAGTTGCGAGTGGATGGCGCCCTACCAGAGCCTTCATCAAATTCGCAAATCTGGTGAGCTCGTCGTCGTCACCCGCAACAACGCCAATTGTTACTATGTCTACCGCGACGAGGAGATGGGCTTCGAATACGAGCTGGCCAAGGCCTTCGCCGACCACTTGGGCGTTCGTCTGCGGATAAAGATCGCCGATCAGTGGAGCGATCTGATCCCCGAGGTCCTCTCGGGAAAAAGCGCCCTCATCGCCGCCAGCATGACCGCCACCGCGGCCCGCGGGAAGCAGATCCGCTTCTCGGACAGCTATATGACCATCCGTCAGCACCTCATCGTCCATCGCGACAATGTCCATATCAACACCTTCGAGGAGATTGGAGAGGGGGCTATCCACGTTCGCGAAGGCACCTCCTACCAGGAACGCCTTCAACTGCTCCAGCGGGAGGGCCATGCCTACCGCATCATCCTGGCCCCCAACGTCCCCACCGAGGAGTTGATTCGTCGGGTGGCCCTTCGCGAGATCGCCTTCACCGTCGCCGATGACAACATCGCCCTGCTAAACCGACGCTACTACCCGCAGATCGTTATCTCAACTGCCGTGAGTGGACATCAGGGTCTGGCCTGGGGTGTCCACCCCAAGGCCCGCGAGCTGGCGGCAGAAATCAACCGCTTCCTTCGGAAAATTCAGTCCGACGGCCGTTTCAAGGAGATTTACGAACGCTATTACGGGGATGTCAGCCGCTTCGACTATGTCGATCTGCGCACCTATCATCGCCGCATCACCTCTCGATTGCCCAAGTTTGAGGCCATCATCCAGGCGGCCGCTGATGAATTCGGCTTCGACTGGCGCCTCATCGCCGCCCAGATTTATCAGGAGTCCCATTTGCGGGTCTGGGCCCGCAGCCATGCCGGTGCCTATGGCCTCATGCAGCTCACCCGGTCCACCGCCAAGAGCCTTGGGGTCACCGACATCTATGCCCCCGAGCAGAACATCCCCGCCGGCGTGCGTCACCTCAAGAATCTCTACGACCACTATCGGGAGATCGATGGTGACGACCGCCTCTGGATCGCCCTGGCCGCCTACAATATCGGCATGGGCCACATCCAGGACGCCCGCGATCTTACCCGCGATCGGGGTGAGGATCCCAATAGTTGGGCCGCCCTCAGGCAAACCCTGCCGCTTCTCAGCCAGAAAGCCTTCTACCGCAACAGCCGCTACGGCTTCTGTCGTGGTGAGGAGCCGGTGGCCTATGTCCGCCAAATCCAATTGTACTACGACATTCTCAAGCGGCTTGCGATTCAGAACAGTGATGCCGGGCCCGAGGTCCTGCTGAATCCCATCCTGTAAATCAGCTCCTCGACACTCAAGCGCCTGGTTCGGCCGCCATCCCGCGCCACACGCCCGGGTCATTCCCCCCACGCTTAGGCGATTTCGCCCACCAGCGGGGCGTCCCCATCGCCGCGCCGTCCCCATCGTCCCGCAGGCACCGGCCGTAAGCCGCTGCCTTCATTCGGTGACTCGGGTTGGTACACTTTTAGCTGTTATGAAAAGCACCCCAGCAGGGGGCCTCCAAGAGCCCCCCAACTACCGGCGCACATCGGTGGCTGAGTTGCAGCACCACTTGCACGGCGTCTGGCGCCGGCCAGCTTCCATATTCAATAGAAAGAGGGTGCGGCATGCTCATCAAGCGACTGCTGAAACTCCAGATCCGCAAACAGAAGCGGCATAGTGCCAAGGACGGGGTCTATGTGGTCTACGGGCACTCGCTATCCAAACGGCAAATCAACGATATCAGCATGGGGGGCCTCTCCTTTTACTACGAGGACAAAGGTCGCCAAATCGATCGGGGCTTCCGCGAGCTCTCCCTGGTCGATCGCGACCGGGTCTGCCTCAAGGAGATCGCCTTCGAGACGGTTTCCGATGTGGAAACCGGGGAGGTGATGTTCCGCAACAAGTGCGTAAAGCGCCAGAGCGTGCGCTTTGGTCGGCTCACCCGACGGCAGCGGCACCAGCTCAAGGCCTTCATCGCCGATTGTACTGAGTGAGGTCGTCGTCAGGATTTCACCGGCCCCGCTGTGAGTGGCGCCGGCCGGCGCCCAGCACAGACGCCATCACGGATGGATGGCGTCCATCACAAATGGATGGCGTCTGCAGCTGCGCGCTATTCGGTTCTGCCGTGAAGCGCTACATTCGACAAAAGGGGTTGGTGCTTCGCTCCTGGCCGATGGTGGTCTCGTGCATGTGGCCGGGGTAGACCGTCACCTCATCGGGCAGGGTGAAGAGTTTGGAGTGGATGCTGGCGATGAGGGTGTTGTAGTCGCCGCCCGGAAAGTCGGTCCGACCGATAGATCCGGCGAAAAGGGTATCCCCCACGAAGACGGCGGCGGGGGTTTCGCTGTAGAGGGAGATACCGCCCAGGGTGTGTCCGGGGGTGTGCAGCACCTTGAGCCGAATCTCCTGGCCAACGGCGATCTCGTCGCCGTCGGCCAATTCTCGATCGGCGGCGGGGGAATCCTCCGCCTTGAGGCCCCATGCAGCGGCATGCTGAGATAGCTGCCCGAGCATGGGGGCGTCTTTGGTGTGAATCATCAACGGCGCACCGGTGGCGTTTTTCATCTCGCTGTTGGCGCCGACATGGTCGAAATGACCATGGGTGTTTACGATGGCCTTGACCGTCAGCTTGTCGTTGGCCAGGGTCATGAGGATGCGGTCCCCTTCGTCGCCAGGATCGATGACCACGGCCTCACGGGTCTGTTCACATCCCAGGATGAAGCAATTGGCCTGAATCGGCCCCAATGTCAATGTTCGAATCAGCACAGGTAATCTCCTTGCGTAACAGTCTGCCGGAAAACACTATCGATCACTGCTCGTCCTCGCTCAAAGCGGCCACCTTTATCTGGCGCACGGCCCGGATCAGGTCGGTGCTGCCGGTCACCTCCCCCGCCGCCATGGCGATGCGGATACTGTCGAGGATGCCGTTGATGAAGGCGCCGGACTCATCCGTGCCATATTTTTTACCCACATCGATCGCCTCGTTGATGGACACCTTGGCCGGAATGTCGTCACAATACAGGAGTTCAAACACGGCCACCCGCAGGACGTTGCGATCCACGCACGACATGCGGGTGATCTTCCAATTGTTGGAGTAGCGCTCCACCACCGCATCAATCTCGGCGCGGGTGCGGCGAACCCCTTCGACGATCAGGGTGAAGAAGGGGTGGGCTTTTTTGGATGGCGGGAAGTTGCGGCAGTACAGATCGATTGGCTCTTCCGAGTCTAGCGAGGCCGCACCGCCGGTATCGCCCTTGGCGGCGCTCTCCTCTCTCTGCATATCCAAATGGAACAAGGCCTGCATGGCCAGTTCCCGTGCGCGTCGTCGTGTTCCCATGGTTAGAGGTTGTCCACCACCTCCATCAGGTTGGCCATCTCGATGGCGGCGATCGCCGCCTCCCAGCCCTTGTTGCCAGCCTTTGTTCCGGCCCGTTCGATGGCCTGCTCAATCGTGTCGGTGGTCACCACACCGAAAATCACCGGCAGGCCCGCCTCCAGGCCCACCTGGGCGACCCCTTTGGAGACCTCGGCCGACACGTAGTCGAAGTGCGGCGTAGCGCCCCGAATAACGGCGCCCAGACAGATGACGGCCGCATGCGCGCCTTTGTCTACCAGCTTGCGGGCAGCCAGGGGGATCTCAAAGGCGCCGGGGACCTTGACCACGTCAATGTCGTCGGCCTGAGCACCGCTGCGCGTCAGTGCGTCCAGGGCGCCGCCCACAAGGCGGTCGGTGATGAAGTCGTTGAACCGGCTGACCACAATGGCAAATCGTTTGCCGTCGGCCTGCAGTGGCGCCTCGATGATGTTCGTCATGAGTATTCTCCTCCTCAAATTCGGGCGTGTTCATCCATCGCACTAATATGTGGTACCCGGGCATTGTCGAATCGGTTTGCCCGTTAGCCGGTGGATGGTTGATTGCATTGATGCTTGGAAATTCGTCTCCGGTGAATTCAGCGACGCGCCTGATAGCCGCCACTGCCGTTCCCGGCGCATTGGTCCACCGCCGCTCGGACGCAGCCGCTCAATCCAGGTTGAGCAAATGCCCCATCTTGAGTTTTTTGCATTCCAGGTAGCAGCGGTTGTGCTCATTGGTGTTGCCCTCCAGGGCGACCTGCTCAACGATGCTCAGACCATATCCCTCGAGCCCCACCATCTTCTTGGGATTATTGGTGAGGAGCCGCATCTGACGAACCCCGATGTCCCGCAGCATCTGGGCCCCAATGCCATAATCGCGCATGTCCTCCTTGAACCCCAGCCTGAGGTTGGCCTCGACGGTATCCAAACCGCAGGTGCGTTGCAGTTCGTAGGCCTTGAGCTTGTTGATGAGGCCGATCCCGCGCCCCTCCTGACGCAGATAGAGAATGACGCCCTGCCCTACAGCGTCGATCATCCCCATTGCCTGGTGGAGCTGATCCCCGCAATCGCAGCGCATCGACCCGAAGATGTCACCCGTCATACACTCGGAGTGAACCCGCACCAGGACCGGTTTTTCCGGATCGATCTCACCTTTGACCAGGGCGATGTGGGTCAGTTCATCCACGTCGTTCTCGAAGGCGATCATCTGAAAATCACCCCCGAACGCCGTGGGAATGATGGTCTCGGCGGCGCGATGAACGAAACTCTCGTTGTGGATCCGGTACTCCACCAGGTCGGCGATGGTGCAGATGCCGATGTCGTGCTTTTCGCTGAATTTTTGAAGGGACGGCATTCGGGCCATGGTGCCGTCGTCATCCATGATCTCGCAGATCACGCCAAAGGGTTTCAACCCGGCCAGACGCGCCAGATCCACGGAACCCTCGGTCTGTCCCACCCGCACCATCACCCCGCCGTCGCGGGCGCGCAGGGGGAAGATGTGCCCGGGACGCACCAGGTCGGTGGCTTTGGCGTCGTCGGCGATGGCGGTCCGGATGGTGGTGGCCCGGTCATGGGCCGAGATGCCGGTGGTCACGCCGCAACGGGCTTCGATGGAGACGGTGAAACCGGTCTCGAAAGGGGAGGTATTGTTACGGACCATGAGGGGCAGATCGAGGTCGTCGCACTTCTCACCGGTGAGGGTCAGGCAGATGAGCCCGCGGCCGTATTTGGCCATGAAGTTGATCACTTCGGGTGTGGCCATTTCGGCAGCAATGGTCAGATCCCCCTCGTTTTCACGATCCTCGTCGTCCACCAGGATAACCATCTTGCCGGCCTTGATGTCGTCGATCGCCTGTTTAATGCTGATGCGTGGCATGGTGTGGAGCTCTCCTTGTATACGGCGGGCTTCTCCCCGCTAGGTAAGGCCGACACGATTCCTGTCGACTGCAGATTCGGTCACAAAGGCACCGCGCGGATGCCGCTTAAATCGCATAATTCACGCCGACCGACGTATCACAGAAAACCGGTCTTGTGCAGAAATTGGAGGTCGACCCCGCCCGAAGCGCCCTCCTCATGAGCGGAATCCGATCTCTCACGGCCTTTCAGGACGAATTTCTCGACGTACTTGCCGATCATGTCCGTCTCGATGTTGACCCGCGTTCCCACTCGGCTTGTGCCGACGGTGGTGAGATGGGCCGTGTGGGGAATAATGCTCACGTCGAAGCCGGCATCGTCGCAGCGGTTGATGGTCAGGCTGGCACCGGCCACCGCCACCGACCCCTTCTCGATCATGTAACGCGACAGCGTTTTGGGAACGTCGATTCGGATGATGATGGCGTTGCCCTCCCGACGGCGTTCATTGACCCGGCCGATACCGTCGATATGACCGGACACCAGATGTCCATCCAGTCGGTCACCCAGTCGCAGGGCCCGCTCCAGATTGACCCGTCCACCAGAGCGCAGGTCCCCCAAGGTGGTTCGTCGCAGGCTCTCCGGTGAGACATCTGCGGTGAACTGGCGCCCCGACAACTTTACGGCAGTCAGACAGGCGCCGTCGACGGCGATGCTGTCCCCCAGCTTGGTTCCCGTGAGGTCGAAGTCCGCCCCAATGGTTAGGGCCTGGCCCTGCTGACCCGGGACAACGCTGACGACGGTCCCCAACCCTTCAATGATGCCTGTAAACATAAGCGTTCCACAATTGTGTGTCCATCCAGAATCCGCCGCTGTTGACCAAGCGGCGTCGGCAGATCGGCGAGGGGCCCCCGGATGGAGAAAATAGTGTCGAAAACAGCGCCGCCGGAGCCAAGTTCATCCCATCCACAAGGGGCTGGACGGACGCGCCCATCTCCGGCGTCAATGTCCGCATCTGTCGGCAAACCCGCCCACCGCCCGAGACTTTGGTCAGCGCAGATAGCCCTCTATCATCACATCGGGTCCATAGCAGGCCACCCGTACCCGGTCCAGCGCGAGCGCGTCGGCCATCTTTTCGGGCCCCGCGCCCGCGCACATGGGCACCCCGTCATTGCCACCCAGCAGCTTGGGAGCGAAGAAGAGGTTGACCTTGTCCACCAGCTTGGCCTGCAGGGCCGAGGCGATCACATGGCCGCCGCCCTCCAGGAGGATGCTCGTAATACCGGCGGCACCGAGAGCCCTCATCACCGCCGAGAGGTCGAGGCCACCATCTCCTGGCGGCACCTCGATCAGTCGCACGCCTCGGTTCGTCATATGGTTGCGGCGGTCCGCGTCCGCGTCCGGGCCGTGGATGAGAAAGGTGGTCGCCGCCGACCCCTTCTGCAGAACGCGGGCAGCCGGATCGATGCGGAGTCGCGAATCGAGGACCACGCGGGCCGGGTCGCGGGCCGGGGGCGCCGCACCATCCGCCCCGGCTGTGCGGCGGGTGGTCAGGCGCGGGTCGTCGGCCGCGACGGTGCCTCGCCCCACCATGATGGCATCCAGGTGATGGCGCAATTCATGGACCGCGGCGCGCGCGGCCGGACCGGTGACCCACTTGCTGTCCCCGCTGCGCGTGGCCAGCTGACCGTCGAGGGTCATGGCACACTTGAGGAGTACGAAGGGGCGTTTGGTGCGGATGTACTTGACGAATACCTCGTTGAGCAGCTGGGCTTCCGCCGCACAAACGCCGGTAACCACCTCCACGCCTTCGGCCCGCAATGCCTGGCACCCGCCCCCGGTGACGTCCGGATTGGGATCCGGCATCGCCACCACTACCCGCTGAATCCCGGCCGCCAATACGCGTTGGGTGCAGGGGGGCGTGCGGCCGGTATGGTTGCAGGGCTCCAGTGTAACGTAGAGCGTGCCCCCCCGGGCGGCGTCTCCGGCCGCATCGAGAGCGTTCACTTCAGCGTGGGCCTCCCCCACCCGCTCATGGTAGCCTCGGCCGACAATGGTGCCATCCTTGACCACCACGGCACCCACCATGGGGTTGGGCGAGGTGAATCCCCGCCCCTGGGCGGCCAGCTCCAAGGCCAGCTCCATGTAGGCCTGGTCCTGTCTGTTGTGATCCGATTTGCCGCTGTCCGGTTCACCCATGATCGGGGCTGTCCTTCTTGGCGCCAGTGTTGAGCATGCGCTTGAGCTCGTCCACAAAATCGTTGACGTCCTTGAACTCCCGGTAGACCGAAGCGAAGCGCACATATGCGATGTCGTTTAAATCGTGGAGCTTCTGCATCACCTGCTCACCGATGACGTAGGAGGGGATCTCCTTCTCGCCAGTCTCCCGTAGAGACCGCTCCAGGTCGTCGATGATGGCGTCGATGGTGTTCATGCTGATGTCCAGCTTCTCACATGCCCGCCGGATACCGGCGCTGACTTTATCACGGTTGAACACCTCCCGGCGACCGTCCTTCTTGACGATCATAATGGGGATCTCCTCGATCTGCTCGTAGGTGGTGAAGCGGTGGTTGCAGTCCATGCATTCGCGCCGGCGCCGTATCGCCTCCCCGTCCTTGCTGACCCGTGAATCGATCACCTTGTTGTCCATGACGCCGCAAAACGGACACTTCATGCTGCCCCCCCTGGCTGAATTCAGATCCTTGGTCTCACTTTCCGTGCTCCGCACAACCGCAACCACGCTGCGCCGCCGGCCAATGCCGTATGTCGACCTTCAGTTAGACGTTGAAATTCACCTCTATCCGACTGCGGGCCACTGTGATACGCCGGCAGTGCACGCCCACCTGATCGAACATGATCTTGGCGGCTCTGACCGAATCACTCTCGGCGTACTTGTTTGACAGGTAGACCACCTCGCGGATACCCGATTGAATGATCACCTTGGCACACTCGTTACAGGGAAAGAGCGCCGTGTAGATGGCGCAACCGGCAAGGCTGCCGGGGATGCTGTTGAGGATGGCATTCAATTCGGCGTGGCAGACGTAGGGATACTTGGTGTCGAGGAGGTCGCCGCTACGGCCCCAGGGCAGGATCTCGTCTGAGCAGCCGATGGGAAAGCCATTGTACCCCACGCCAACGATCTTCTTTTCGGCATTGACGATGCAGGCGCCCACTTGGGTGTTGGGATCCTTACTGCGCTGGGCCGACAACAGGGCCACGGCCATGAAATACTCGTCCCAACTGAGATAATCGCTGCGCTTGCGGGTTTTGTCCGTCACCACTGGTCGCCTTTCCACCTACCGATAGAGGGGGAACTCGCTGCACAGCGCGCGCACCGCTTCGCGGGTGGCGTTGATCCGGGCCGCATCGTTCGGCTGGCGCAAGGTGTCCACCATCAGTTCACCGATGCGCCGCATCTGGTCCGTGCCCATTCCGCGGGAGGTCACATAGGGTGTCCCGAGGCGGATGCCGCTGGTCACCGCGGGGCCGCGGGTATCGAAGGGGACGGCGTTCTTGTTGACCGTCATGCCCGCCCGCCCCAGCACCGCCTCGGCCTCCTTGCCGGTGATCCCGAGGCTGCTCAGATCGGCCAGCATCATGTGATTGTCGGTGCCGCCGGACACCAGCGCCACGCGTTGGCGCACCAGCACCTCGGCCAGGGCTTTGGCGTTGGTCACGGTTTGCACCTGGTATTGCTTGAAGTCGTCGCTCTCAGCCTCCTTGAATGCAACCGCCTTGGCGGCGATGGTGTGCATCAGGGGTCCGCCCTGAATGCCGGGAAATACCACGCTGCGCAGCTTGGCGGCGTGGGCGCCCTTGGCCAGAATCAAGCCCCCGCGGGGCCCCCGCAGGGTCTTGTGGGTGGTGGAGGTGACCACATCCGCGTAGGGGACCGGCGACGGATGGACACCGGCGGCGACCAAGCCGGCGATGTGGGCCATATCCACCATGAATAGGGCGCCAACGGAGCGGGCGATGGCACCGAAGGCCTCAAAATCGATGATCCGGGGATAGGCCGATGCGCCGGCCACGATCATGGCGGGCCGCTCGGCTTCCGCCTGGCGGGCCAGAGCTTCGTAGTCGATGCGGCCCGTATCGCGGTCAACGCCATAGTGGATGAAGTTGTAGAACTTTCCGGAGAAGCTGACTGGGCTGCCATGGGTGAGGTGCCCCCCATGGGCCAGATCCATCCCCATGACGGTGTCGCCGGGCGAGAGCAGGGCAAAATAGACGGCCATATTGGCCTGGGAGCCCGAGTGCGGCTGCACATTGGCATAGTCGGCGCCAAAGAGGGTTTGGGCGCGGTCAATGGCCAGCTGTTCCGCCCGATCGACACACTCGCACCCCCCATAGTAGCGTTTGTCCGGATATCCCTCGGCATACTTGTTGGTCAGAACGCTCCCTTGGGCGGCCATGACGGCCGGGCTGGCGACATTTTCGGAAGCGATCAGCTCGAGGTGGGATTGCTGTCGCTCCGTCTCGGCGGCGATGATGGCGGCGATCTCGGGATCGACGGCGGCGATCTCGGGATCGACGGCGGCAGTTCGCTGGGAGCCGTTGGGTGCTTTGGTTGGGTTTTGCATGGTGTCCATCCTCAATGCGGCGCGGGGCGCCCTGCGGCGTGCGCCCGGTTGACGGCTAAACCAGTGATCCCCGGCCCTAGGTTTCGCTGCGGGGCGGGGCGAATTTCGCCAGGCGGCGTTGGTGGCGCCCCCCTTCATAGGGCGTGTGCAACCAGGCTTTGACGATTTCAGTGGCCAGCACGTCGCCGATCACCCGCCCCCCCATCACCAGTATGTTGGCATCGTTGTGCAGCCGGCTCAGTTGAGCGGAAAAGAGGTCGTTGCAGAGGGCCGCGCGCACATGGGGGTGCTTGTTGGCCACCATGGACATGCCCAGACCGGTGCCACAAAGGAGGATACCGCGCTGGTAGGCGCCAGCGGAGACGGATCCCGCCACCTGGTTGCCGATGTCGGGATAATCCACCGCGTCGGTCGTATGGGTGCCGACGTCGTTCACCTCAATTTCGAGGGAGCGCAGGAAGTCGACAATGATGTTCTTCAAGGTGACGGCGCCGTGGTCGCAGCCGATAATGATCGCCGTCGGGTCAGCGGGTGCACTCATGGATCCACCTCACGAGGTTTTGCCGTCAAGGGGTCAGTCCGGGGGCCCAAATCGCTGCCGGGTATGGATCTGAACCCCTGCCGACGGTAAAAAGCGTAACCTTTTTTCTTATATGGAAGCGGATGGCAGGGCAAGGGGAAAATGGCCGGCGCCATCGTCGGGGAATCCCGACAATGGCGCCCGTTCGGCCCTTCGCATCAGGCGGGTGCCGGTCAGTCGCCAGCGTACTTCTTCAGGATCAGGGAGGCGTTGGTGCCACCGAAACCAAAAGAGTTGGTCATGGCGTAGGTCACCGTTTTCTGGCGGGCCACATTGGGCACATAGTCCAGATCGCACTCCTCGTCAGGATTCTCCAGGTTGATGGTCGGCGGAATCATGTCGTGATAAACCGATAAAGCGGTGAAGACCGTCTCAATGCCGCCGGCGCCACCCAGGAGGTGGCCCGTCATCGATTTGGTGGAACTGATCGCCAGCGCAGTGGCGGCATCTCCAAAGGCGGTTTTGATGGCCCGGCTCTCATACAGGTCGTTGAGCGGTGTCGAGGTGCCGTGGGCGTTGATGTAGTCGACGTCCCCCGGGGCGATACCCGCATCCGTCATGGCGGCCTGCATGCAATTGACGGCCCCCTCGCCATCCGGCGGCGGGGATGTCATGTGATAGGCGTCGCCACTCATCCCGTAGCCGACCATTTCGGCATAGATCTTGGCACCGCGCTCCAGGGCACTCTCCAAGGACTCGAGGATCATAATTCCGCTGCCTTCGCCGACGACGAAGCCGTCCCGGTCGCGGTCGAAGGGTCGCGACGCCTTCTGGGGGTCTTCGTTGCGGGTGGACAACGCCTTCATGGCGTTGAAACCGGCAACGCAGGTGGGGGTGATGACGGATTCAACCCCGCCGGTGATCATGGCATCGGCGTGTCCGTGTTTGATCAACATGACGGCGTCGCCCACAGCGTGGGCGCCGGCCGCGCAGGCGGTGGCCACCGATTTGTTGGGACCTTTGGCCCCCAATTGGATGGAGACGATGCCCGGGGCCATGTTGCCG
Source organism: Desulfosarcinaceae bacterium (assembly GCA_030066015.1). Lineage (GTDB taxonomy): Bacteria > Desulfobacterota > Desulfobacteria > Desulfobacterales > Desulfosarcinaceae > JASJCL01. The sequence goes on from JASJCL010000012.1 coordinate 140,230, forward strand.
ATGAGCATGGGGATGAAGAAGGGGCTGGCCCGTTTGGGGCCCTTGTTTTCCACGGTGCGGGCCGTCAGCTCCAGCATGGCGAGACCGCCCAGCCCACAGCCGGTAAGGACACCGACGCGCTCGGCGTTGGCGGCATCGATGGTGTACCCCGAGTCCTCCAGGGCCATCCGCGAGGCCGCCACGGCATAGGCGATGAACTCTTCGGTCCGTTTGGCGTCCTTCTTGGGCATGAAGTCGATCGCCTTAAACCCTTTCACCTCGCCCGCAATCTTGGTGACATGCTGGCTGCAGTCGAAGCGGGTGATCTCGCCAATGCCAGATTTGCCGGCGCAGATCCCCGACCATGTATCCGCCACCCCTATGCCAATGGGTGTCACCAATCCAACACCTGTAACAACGACCCTTCTATCCAACGAACCCCTCCTCGCCGCGAGGGCGATGTCGGCGGACGCGCGTCCGCCCGCTGTAGTAGACCGCGGCCGCCAGTTCCTGCGATTCAACCGGATCGCACGCGACGGGCGGCAGCGATGAAACCACCATCAAAGCTGGGAACTTGACCTAATTCTTGGCAATGTAGTCAAAGGCATCCTTGACCGTTACCAGCTTTTCGGCGTCCTCATCGGAGATGTCGATATCGAACTCCTCCTCCATGGACATGATCAGCTCAACCAGGTCCAATGAATCGGCGCCCAGATCATCCACGAAGGAGGCTTCCGGCACGACCTCTTCCAGATCCACGCTCAACTTCTCGGCTATGATCTTTTTGACTTTATCTTCCACTGACATGATGTTCTCCTTTCGCAGCATCCGGGGTAAAGGCGCGCTGCTAGATTAATTTCGGCTCTATGATTCGATTCAATATCGGCGACGGCGGTCACTCCGCCGCCACCGGTGAACAATACGCAGATGTGAGTTGTCGACTGGATCGGACTACATGTACATGCCGCCGCTGACGTGAATCACCTGGCCTGTGATGTAATCCGCGGCAGGTCCGGCCAGGAAGGCCGCAGCGCCGGCGATGTCTTCGGGCCGGCCGGCGCGTTTGAGGGGAATCTGGTCGACCATGGCGGCTCTGGCCTTTTCGCCCAGGTCGGCGGTCATATCCGTCTCGATAAAACCGGGCGCAATGGCGTTTACCGTGATATTGCGCGAGGCCAGCTCTTTGGCCACGGACCGGGTAAGTCCCTCCAGGCCCGCTTTGGCCGTCACATAGTTGGCCTGTCCGGGATTGCCCATGGCGCCCACCACTGACGAGATATTGATGATGCGACCATAGCGCTGCTTCATCATCGGTTTCGTCGCCTGCTGTATACACCGGAAGGCGCCACCGAGGTTGGTCTCAAGAACCCGGCCCCAATCCGCCGGCTTCATGCGAACCAGCAGGCCGTCCCGTGTGATTCCGGCGTTATTGACGAGCACATCGACGCGACCGGTGGCTTCTAAAACCGTCTTGAACATGGCGGCCACCGCATCGGGCTGAGCCACATCGGCCTGGACGATGGTGGCGCTGCCACCGGCACGGCGGACCAGTGCGGCCGTCTCCTCGGCCGCCTCGCCGGCAGCGGCGAAGTTGACGAAGATGTGCGCCCCGGGCGCCGCCAGCGCTTGGCAGATGGCGCGCCCGATCCCGCGGGAGCCGCCGGTCACGACGATGGTGCGGGCTGCTTGATCCGTCGCTGTCATTTAGGCCCTCCCCTTGGAAGCACTGGACCTGCCGAAGAGGGCGTCGGCGATGGTATCCATATCGGAGACCATACCGCTGCCGGCCGATCCCAGTTGCACCGCACCGGCTGCCTCGAGGAGCGCGGCGCCCGCCTCCGGCGGCACCAGATCGGTGCCCATCGCCAGCGTTCGCAGATCGCGGGCGAACAGCTGGCCCGTGTCGGCACTGAAGAGCCGTGCGGCGGCGGCCAGCACCGCCGCCTCCCCATCACCGGCGGAGGCCGCTGCCGCGGCCTTGCGGGTGAGGGCCATGCCCACTTCCAAGGCCGTTGTCATATCGGCCAGACGGAACATGAGATATTGCTGCTTGGTCAGCCGCTGGACGGTGGCGAAATCGAAGGCGAGCTGCATCGCCTTGGCGGCCTGCGCCAGCGTGGCGGCCCCCAGCTCTGGCTGCTGGGCGGCCAGGGCCTCCATCTCGGCCGCCATCTCGCCGTAGAAGGCGCCCTTGCTCTTGCGCGCGGCCTTCCAGCGGAAGGTGGAGATGATGCTCTGTTGAATTTCGCTGGTGCCCTCATAAATACAGGTGATCTTGACGTCGCGCTTGATCTTCTCCACCTCGAACTCGGTGATGTAGCCGTAGCCACCCAGCGCCTGCATGCAGGCGTCAGCGCACCAATTGGCCGCCTCGGTGACGAACAGCTTGCCGATGGAGCCCTCCACCTGCAGATCGCGGGTCTCGCTGTCGATGCGCAGGGCAACCTCGTCGAGATACGCCTTGCCGGCCAGCATGTTGACCTTGTGGGGAACGATGAGCTTGTGGGTATAGCCCTGTTTGTCGCAGAGCGGGCCGCCGAACTGGATGCGCTCCTGGGCATAGGGAATGGCGATGTCCAAGGCAGCCTCGCCGGCGCCGAGGGCCATGGCACCCACCATGAGACGGGTGTAGCCGAACACCTGGTTGGCCTGCTTCAGGCCCTGCCCCGGAACGCCACCGACAAGGTTCTCTACCGGAACGACCACGTCGTCGAGCGTCAACGGAGAGGTGTTTGAGGCGCGGATCCCGTGCTTCTCCTCCCCCTTGCCCTGACTGAAGCCGGGGGTTCCCTTCTCCACGACAAAGAAGGTCGGCCCCTCGGGCGTCAGGGCCAATACGGTGAGCAGATCTGCATATCCGCCGGTGGAGATGAACTGTTTAGCGCCGTTGAGCTTGTAGTGGGTGATCGTCCCGCCGTCGTCGGCGATGGGCTCGGCCTTGGTTTTGAGGGCGGCCAAGTTGCTGCCCGCTCCGGGCTCGGTGACGGCGTAGGCCACCAGGGTCTCGCCTTCGGCAATGGCCCCCAACCACTTCTGCTTTTGCGCATGGGTAGCCCCCACCAGGATGGGATCGGCGCCCAGCTGGATGGCGAAAAAGGCCGTGGCCACTCCCAGACAGATCCTGCTCATCTCGCGGGTAACGGCGAAGCAATCCCGTGCGCCGCCCCCCATGCCACCGTATTTTTCAGGAATGAACAGGAGCTGCAGCCCGATATCGGGACTGAGTAGCTCGCGAATCTCCGCCTCGGGGAACACTTCCGCGCGATCCCAGGCCAGAATTTTCTCACGGGTCAGGAGACGTGTTCGCAATTGCCGCAGCGTCTCCAGGACCATTTCACGCATGTCGTCATCCAGCCCGTAAGGTGCCGAATTCGATGTCAGTTCGGTAGTTGCCATGCCGTCCGCCCTTCGATTGAACTAGAGGGTTCGCTACGATGGGCCCCCAAAACGGGGCGCCCTGATCCAGACTAAAGCAAGCTGGCCTAGGCTTCGTCACTCTCCATGACATTGCGCCCCTTGTAGGCACCGCAGCTTGCGCAGGCATGATGGGGCTGAACCGCTTCGCCGCACTCGGGACAGGTGGTCAGACTGGGGCCGTCGAGCTTCTTGTGGGTCCGGCGCATATCTCGCTTTGACTTGGATGTCTTTCTTTTGGGTACTGCCATGAGTAATCTCCTAACCTATTGAAATATATTATATAAAATAAGAAAACCATGCCTTGCAAAAAGCGTGACGCCTCTAGTAATTGAAATAATTTCCAATGTCAAGGATTTTCGGCGCGCGCTCTCCAAGGGCAGGGGCGGATCTTTGAGAGGTGGGTCTCCCGCATCGATAGAGGCCGGCGGACGGGATCATAGACCAACTAACCACCCGATATAATGCCGACTTCCTCCTGGCAGCTGACGGCCGCCATACACCCGCCCGATCCATCACCGGCCCACCTACCCCGCTGCAGGCGCTGGACAGGCGGCCGTACCCGGAGAGGAAGCTTGTGCGATATGACCCATTGTGCTAATGGGGTCAGCCGGCAAGGGAGACCATATGCGCGCTGAAACCAGCCTCTCCCGGCGGATTTTGCACCGTCACAACGACTTGTACGACTTGACTAGCTATAAAATAAGTCAAGAAGCCATGCGAAACACCTAATCCTCGCGAGGAGTTCTAGCCATATGTCGAACACTCCAGATACTCTGGCTGATACGATCGTCACCCGGTTTCCCCCCAGCCCGACCGGTTACCTGCATGTGGGGGGCGCCCGCACGGCCCTCTTCAATTGGCTCTACGCCCGCCACACCGGCGGCAAGATGGTCCTGCGGATCGAAGACACCGATACGGCGCGATCCACCCAGGCCTCGGTGGACGCCATCTTCGAAGCGCTGGAGTGGCTGGGTATCGACTGGGACGACGGCCCCTACTACCAGACCCAGCGTTTCGATCTATACAAGGCCCACATCGACCAACTGGTGGCCTCGGGAGATGCCTACTTCTGCACCTGCACGGCCGAAGAGATCGAGGCCATGCGCGAGCGGGCCAAGGCCAGCGGCGACAAACCCCGCTACGACGGCACCTGCCGCGAGCGCAACCTGTCGCCCAGTACCGACGCGGTGGTCCGCTTCAAGGCGCCGTTGACGGGCACCACCGTGGTTCCCGACACGGTCAAGGGCAACATCGTCTTCCAGAACAATGAACTGGACGACTTCATCATCTGCCGCAGCGACGGTACTCCCACGTACAACTTCGTGGTGGTGGTCGACGACATCACCATGGGCATCAACACCGTGATTCGGGGGGACGATCACGTGATGAACACCCCCAAACAGATCCTGCTCTACAACGCCCTGGGGGCCGCACTGCCCACCTACGCCCATGTCCCCATGGTCCTCGGCAATGACCGCACCCGTCTCAGCAAGCGCCATGGCGCCATGTCGGTGACCGCTTACCGCGACATGGGCTTCCTGCCCCAGGCGGTACTCAATTACTTGGTACGGCTGGGCTGGTCCCATGGCGACCAGGAGTTCTTCACCGTGGCGGAGCTGATCGAGAAGTTCGGCCTCGACAGCATCGGCAAGTCGGCCGGCATCTTTGACGCTGACAAGCTCCAGGCCTTGAACGGCGATCACATCCAGGCCTCGGCGGCGGCCGACCTCGTGCCCCACCTGCTGCCCTTCATGGCAGCGGAAGGCTACAGCGCAGAAGCCGGCCCCTACCTGGAGGCCGTCATCAAGACCCTCAAACCGCGCAGCAAAACCCTGGTGGAGATGGCCCAGGCGGCCCACTTCTACTACAACGATCCCATTGTTTATGAGGAAAAGGCCGCCAAGAAATTCCTCAAGGCCGCCGCCCTGGAACCGGTCCAGCTGCTGACGGAAAAGTTGAAGGCGTCTGAATCCTTCGAGGAGAAAGCCCTGGAGCAGGTGTTCACCGCGGTGATGGCGGAGACCGGCCTCAAACTGGGCAAGATCGCCCAGCCGGTGCGTGTGGCCCTCACCGGAACCACCGTCAGTCCGGGGATCTTCGAGGTCATCGCCGTGTTGGGGCGCGAACGCGTGATCACCCGGCTGACCGCGGCCCTATCCTATATCGCGGCATTGCCGGAGGGATAGCGCCGGACGGCCTGGAGAGCCCATTTTTCCCTTGACCCGTCCGCCGAGCTTACGCTAAAAAAAGGGCTTCCGCTGGGGGATCGTCTAATGGTAGGACAGCGGACTCTGACTCCGCCAGTCCAGGTTCGAATCCTGGTCCCTCAGCCACTACAGCATCATGCGAAAGGAGTGACGGATCCGCCGTCGCTCCTTTTTTTGTTGAGACCGATCCTGGACTTCGTTAAGACTTGAGTGTGCTGGTGGTGCAGGACAGCACCGCCCGATAAGCGAGGAGCCACCATGACCGATAGGCAATCCCCCTCCGATCCGCCGGACCGCCACGGGTTTGAGCGCCGCTGGATCAAGAATGCCAACTACACCGGGCCGGAACGGCGCAGCGGCAAAGACCGTCGCCGCTACCCGCCGGCCAAACAGCCGGCGCCAGGCGACGACGCAACGCCGGATCCCACGGATTCGCCGACAACGGCCGAGGAGATGCCCGCCAAGCCAAAGCGGCCGCCTACCTTTAAACCCTACCGTCCGTAGGCCGCCACCAGTGGATTGGGCGTGCCCGGCATGGGTACCGCCGACACGGCAATCGATTCGAAAAGCGACCCGGAAGGGGCACCGCAGCCCCCTGAACACCCAAACCGCAACGGCAGGAGCATCCCGCATCATGAATGAGACGGCGCCGCCCTCAAACTTCATCAAAACCATCATCGAAAACGACCTCAAGGAGAATAAGAACGAGGGGCGTGTGGCCACCCGCTTCCCGCCGGAGCCCAACGGCTATCTCCACATTGGTCATGCCAAGTCCATCTGTCTCAATTTCGGCATCGCCAAAACCTACCAGGGCACCTGCAACCTGCGCTTCGACGACACCAATCCCACCAAGGAGGAGGTCGAGTATGTCGATGCGATCAAAGCGGATGTGGCCTGGCTGGGGTTCCAGTGGGAAGGGCGGGAGCACTATGCCTCGGACTACTTCGACCAGCTTTTCGACTACGCCCTGGCCCTCATCGACCAGGGGTTGGCCTATGTGGACAGCCAGAGCGCCGAGGAGATCCGCCGCACGCGCGGGACGCTGACCGACCCGGGGAGCGAAAGCCCCTATCGCGGGCGCAGCGTGGCGGAAAACCGGGATCTGTTTTATCGCATGAAGGCAGGCGAATTCCCCGACGGCACTCACGTGCTGCGCGCCAAGATCGACATGGCCCACCCCAATGTCCTGATGCGCGACCCGACCCTCTACCGCATCCGCCACGCCCATCACCACCGTACCGGCGACAAATGGTGCATCTATCCCATGTACGACTTCACCCACTGCCTGTCGGACGCCATCGAAGGGATCACCCACAGCCTCTGTACCTTGGAGTTCGAAAACAACCGCCCCCTCTACGATTGGGTCCTGGACAGCGTACCGCACGAAAATCATCCCCAGCAGATCGAGTTCGCCCGTCTCAACCTGAGCTACACCATCCTCAGCAAGCGCAAGCTGATCCAACTGGTCCAGGAGGGCCATGTGGCGGGCTGGGACGATCCGCGCATGCCCACCATCTCGGGCCTACGCCGACGGGGCTACACCCCGGCGGCGATCCGCCACTTCTGCGACCGCATCGGCCTGGCCAAACGCGACAGCGTGGTGGACGTGGCCCTGCTGGAGCACAGCCTGCGGGAAGACCTCAACGCCCACGCCCCCCGGGTCATGGGGGTGCTGAATCCCGTCAAGCTGGTCATCGAGAACTACCCAGAGGGTCAAGAGGAGTCCCTGGAAGCGATCAACAATCCCGAGGACGCTTCTGCCGGTACCCGTCAGGTGCCCTTCTCGAGGGAGCTCTACATCGAACGGGAAGACTTCATGGAGGATCCCCCCAAGAAGTTTTTTCGCCTGGGCCCGGGGCGCGAGGTGCGTCTGCGCTACGCCTACTTCGTCACCTGCACCGGCTTCGACAAGGACCCCGAGACGGGGCAGATCACCACCATTCGCTGCACCTACGACCCGGCCACCAAGGGCGGCAACGCCCCCGACGGTCGCAAGGTCCGCGGCACCCTCCATTGGGTATCGGCCGCCCATGGTCTGCCCGCCGAAGTGCGCCTTTACGATCGTCTGTTCAACAAGCCCAACCCGGATGAAAAGGAAGCGGGCAAGCGCTTCATCGACAACCTCAATCCCGACGCCCTCAAAGTGCTCATGAACTGCCGCGTGGAGCCCAGCCTGAAGGCGATGGCGGCCGGCAGCAACTGCCAGTTCGAACGCATGGGCTATTTTTGCCTGGACAGTCGCGACACGCGCCCCGATCACCTGGTGTTCAACCGCATCGTCACCCTGCGTGACACCTGGGCCAAAGTGCAGAAACAGCAGGCAGCCCGCGCCTCGACGTCGAAACGGCGGCGCCGGCGGGAGCGGTAGGCAAAGGATTTATAGGGCCAGGCGCCTGCCACCCGATTTTTCGAGCCCTGATGGGAGTGTCCAGGGCTTGCCGGTACTTGTGTCCGGAATCGCTCAGCGCTCGATGGCGCTCCTGAAAACCGCAGCCCCTTTTCATTTCAGCCCCCCTTTTCACCACTTGGTCGGTCATCGGTTGCGGAACCGCCGCCGGATTGATAGCGCGAAGCTATTCTCCCCATCTGGGCGTGGCCGCCGGCACCCCGGATGCCAGGGATCAACCGGCCCACCGAAAGGCGATTCGCATGCCAAAAGAGGCTTTTACCAGACGTCAATTCATCGCCGCCGCCGGGATGGCCGCGGCATCATTGGGGATGGCGGGAGGGCCTTTGCCGGCAGGTGCTACCGAGACAGGACCGAAACCGGCCTACCCCGTGGTGGTGATCGGGGCCGGGTTGGGGGGGCTGACCTGCGCGGCCTACCTGGCCAGGGCGGGATTCCCGGTCACCGTGGTGGAACAGCACAGCGTACCCGGTGGATACGCCACCGCCTTTGATCGAGCGGCGGGCAAATTTCGCTTCGAAGTCTCCCTTCACGGCACCTCCATTCACAACAACATGCCGTCGACCATTCTCGCGGAGTTGGGCATTCTGAATCGGCTTGAGTTGGTCCCCCTGCCGGAGGTGTATCGCATCCGATCCGACCGGGGTGACCTAGTGGTTCCCCAGAGCGATCCCCAGGGGTTTATCGATCGCCTCTCACAGCGATACCCCGCGGATGCCGAGGGGATCGCCGGCGTCGTTCATGAGATGCTGGCCATCCACGACGAAACGGAAGCCTATGGCCGCCAAAGCGACTGGGTCAAGCGCTGGACCAAGCCCCTCTTTCCCCTGCTCAATCCCCATATGTGGAAGGTACGCCGCCAAACCCTGGCGGATTTGCTGGCCGAGCATGTCGGCGGGGAGGACGCCCGCCGCGAGCTGGCCTTTTTGTGGGGGTACTATGGCCTCCCGCCAGAGAAGCTCTCGGCCTTTTACTACGCCGTCGCCACGGCCAGTTATCTTAAAAATGGTTCCTACTACATCAAAGATCGGTCTCAGGCCCTCAGCGATGCCCTCGCGGACGCCATCGAAACCGCCGGCGGAGAGCTGCTGTTCGACACCGCGGTGGAACAGGTGCAGATCGAGCAGGGGGCGGTCACCGGGGTTCGCCTGTCGGACGGCGGGCGCCTGTCGGCCCGCGCGGTGGTCTGCAACGCCAGTGCGGTCACCCTTTTTAACAAGATGCTGCCACCGGACGCCATCTCCGACGACTACCGCCGGCAGATCAACCGTTATCGCCCCAGCATCTCCTGTTTCATCGTCTGGCTGGGTCTCAACCACAGCCTGCGCGGCAAGTTGCCCGGATACAGCACCAGCGTGTGTGGAGCGTTGTCACCCCAAGAGGGCTATGCCAAGGCGCTGAAGGGGGATATCGCCGGCGTGCCCTATAACGTCTGCCTGTACGACAACCTGTACGCCGACTATTCCGCACCGGGCACCGCCACCATGATGCTCTTCGCCCTGAGCGGCTACGATCCGTGGCGCCGCTTCGAGAGCGAGTACCGCGCCGGCGACAAGGCGGCCTATGCCGCCGAGAAGAACCGCTGGCGCGATATCCTGATTGGGCGGACGGAGCGCGATCTGCTACCCGGGCTGAGCGAGATGATCGCGGTTAGCGAGGCGGCCACCCCCCTTACCAACTGGCGGTTTACGGGCAACACCGATGGGGCCATCTACGGGTTTGAACAGAGCATGCAAAATGCGTATATGAGCCGCATCCGCAACAAGACCCCCATCAAAGGGCTCTATTTGGCCGGGGCATGGGGCGAACCGGGTGGCGGCTTCGCCGGCGTCCTGCGCAGCGGTCGGCGGACCTTTGTCGAACTGATGAGGGCCAGGGGCGCCTGAGGCTCCATCGCCGGATCGCGCCAAGCTGAAAGTGAAGGGGTCATGAAAACAGAAGCGATCCCCGTCGGAATAAAGTGGTCGCGTCAGCACAAGCTGCTGAGCACCCTGCTGGTAACGGTCCTGTTCAACACCGCCATCGCCGGGCTGCTGGCCATCGTTGGATTTGGACGGAGTTTCGGACATTGCCTGGTCTTCTCCCAGTGCATCGGGCTGACCATCTGCCTTTTTGTCAGTACGGGGCTGCACCGCTTCCAGACAGCCGCCGCTCGGGACAAGCTGATCGTCCTGTTGGCGACCCTCTCTCTGGGAGCGGTGACAGGCACGGGCCTTGGGGCGTGGGTGATTCGGATGATGGACAGCGATGTCGCCCTGGAAAGTGGCTTTCTGTGGCGCGTGGTGGGCATCAGTATTCTGTTCGGCCTGATCATCACCTACTTTTTCTACGCCCGGCAGCAGTTGGTCGACGCCGCCGAACTGCTCAACGCGGAGCGCATCCGCCGTCTGGCGGGCGAGAAGCAGATCCTTGAGGCCGACCTCAAGCGGCTCCAGGCGCAGATCGAACCCCACTTTCTCTTCAACACCCTGTCCAACATCGTCAGCCTGATGGAGGAGGATCCCGGCCGCGCCAAACGGATGCAGCTCGATCTGATCCGTTACCTGCGCACCTCCTTGCGGCGAACGCGGGACCGCACCACCACCTTGGGCCAGGAGGCCCAGCTGCTTACAGCCTATCTGGACATCTACAAGATCCGCATGGGAAAGCGCCTCTCATATGGGGTGGACATCCCCCCCGATCTGCGCGCACACCCCTTTACCCCTTTGCTGCTGCAGCCGCTGGTGGAGAACGCCGTCATCCACGGCCTGGAGCCGAAAATCGACGGTGGCCGAATCCGCATCACCGCCGAACGCCGGGAGGGCTGGCTGCAGGTTGCCGTCAGTGACGATGGCCTGGGCATGTCCGAAGGCATCCCACCGGGGATGGGCCTGACCAACGTACGCGAACGGTTGGAGAGCCTCTTCACGCCGCCCGGTCGTCTCGTCATCGAGCCGCAGCGGCCTTCCGGCGTAAGGGCGTTGCTGGCGGTGCCCTTGGACGGCACGGGGCCGGTGGCCACCTGCACGGAGAGCGCCGACCCATTGGTGAAAGGGACCTGACACGTGGTGCGTCGTCTAAATAACGGTCCGGTCGTTGAGCCGCCGACGGCCGTCATCGTCGATGACGAGGCCGAACTGCGGGGCTACCTGAAACGCCTTCTGGCGGCGTTGTGGCCGGAGTTGAGCATCTGCGCGGAAGCTGCCGACGGGGCGCAGGCGCTCAAGCTTATCCACGATCATCGACCTCAGATCGCATTTCTCGATATCCGCATGCCGGGACTATCGGGGTTGGAGGTGGCCGCCAGACTGACCCCCAAGCGCCCCTGCCATATCGTCTTCGTGACCGCCTACGACACCTACGCGGTCGACGCCTTTGAGCAGCGGGCCGTCGACTATCTTTTGAAACCCATCACTGAAGAGCGTCTGCGCCAAACCGTCGACTGCCTGAAAGAAAAACTGGCGGCGGCGGCGCCGCCCACCGAACTGGCGGCACTGGTGGCGGACCTGCTGGCGAAGCGGGCGGCAGAGCGGTCGGCCCCCTATCTGGAGTGGCTGCGGGTCCAGCGCGGCGATGGGGTGGAACTCGTCCCGGTGGCGGACATCATCTATTTCCAATCCCAGGACAAGTACACGGGCGCCGTTTCCCGCACGCGCACCCACCTCTTGCGAACCACCATCCGTGCCCTCTGCGCCCAGCTGGATCCGGACCGGTTTTGGCAGGTCCACCGCAGTACCATCGTCCAGGTGGCGCAGATCGCCAACGTCGACCGCAGTCTGACCGGTCGGGGCCTCATTCGTCTCAAGGAGCGGCCCGAGACATTGACGGTGAGCCGACCCTATCTGCAGCGCTTCCGGCAGATGTAGCGCCTTCGCCCCATCGACCAGCGGCGTCACCGCTGCCGGCGTCAGGTCGCCTCGATGCGGCAGAAAGCGTCGTAGTAGGCCGCCTGCAAGCCCATGTCCGAAAGCTGCTGACCCACCAGCCGGTTGATCGCCCCGCTTTTGTGCCACCAGCCTTCGTACACCTTGACCACGCCGGGGGGCACGCCGGGGGTGCCATGAAGGGTCACCGCCACCGATCCGGTTTCGCCCACCAGGCGGACCTCGGTCCCCGTGAGAAGGTCGTGCCGCCGCAACTCTTCAGGATGCACGAAGGCCTCGGTCATCCCCTCCTCGAACGCGAAACCCTGACTGTGGAGGCTGTCGTGGCGGTGGGGCGTGAGGAGGCGCAGGGGGAAGCGGGGCATCGCCCCACGGGGGGGATGATAGGCCGGCAGGGGATCGCATCCCACCGCGGCGGCCCCCCGGGAGTAGAGCTCATATTTTTGCGAGGTCGTCTCGAAAATGCCATCCTCCCAGGGCACCGCCGTGTTCGGCAGCGCGAAGGGCGCCGATGAGAGCTGTGCGAGGGTCAGCCCGTAGCGCTCCGTCAAGGGCAACAGGGATCGCTCGAGAAAGCGCTCCTTCTCCATGTCGGGGTAGGCCTCCAGCCCCAGGCGCCGGGCCAGTTGTCGGAACACGTCAAATTCGCCCATCACCCCCTCGGGCGGCGCCACCACCTGAGGGGAGTAGAGCAGGTAGGGCGAGAACATGGCGGAGAAAAACAGATCCGCCTCCTCCAGCACCGTCGTCGTTGGCAGCACCCAATCGGCGTGACGGGCCGTGTCGGTGAGAAAATGATCGAAGACGACGGTGGTGGGCAGATCGGCGAAAGCGCGGGTCAGCGCCCGTGTGTCCGGCGCCTGGACCAGGGGATTGGCTTTGCTGATGACGGCCATTGCGATGGGCGGGTCGCGCAGCTCCGTCAGCGCGGCGGCCAACTTGGGCAGCGCGAAGCTGCGCCTATTTTCGGCCTGAAGTGCGCTCTCCTGAACGAGGCCGCTGATCCAGGGGCTGGTGTGACGGTTGGCGTAGCTGACCCCGCCCCCGCTCCGTCCGATGTTGCCCGTCAGCGCGCCCAGGGCGTCGATGCAGCGGATCGTCTGCCCCCCGTTGCGGTACCGCTGCAGACCAAGGCCCAACAGGATAGCGGCAGGCGCCGTCTCCCCATAGGCCCTGGCCACCGCTGCGATGGTCTCAACGGATAGACCGGTCTCCCGGGCGGCCCACTTGGGGGAGTAGGGCGCCAAAGCGGCGATGAAGCGACGCCAGCCGATCGTGTTGGCCGACAGCCAGGCCTTGTCAATGAGGTCCCAATTCACCAGCAGGTGGGCCATTGCCAAGGCCAGGGCACCGTCCGTCCCCGGCCGGATCCGCAGGTGCTCCTCGGCCAGCCCCGCTGTGGCGGTGGTGAGGGGATCGATGAGAAAGATGCGGGCGCCACGCCGCCGCGCCTGCTTGAGGAAAGGGACCAGATGCGGACCGGTGGCGGCAGGATTACGGCCCCAGATGAGGATGACGCGGGCCCGGGCGATGTCCTCGGGGGCATGGCTGCGGGCCTGGCCGAAATCAAAGCTCTGGGCGGCCATGCCGGCGCCCCAGCAGAGGCTGCCCTTGGGTCGGGTCACGCCGCCGTAACAATTAAAGAAGATATGATCCACCCGCTTGGAGAGGCCCTCGTGGCCGCTTTCGGCGTAATGCAGCACGGCTGTCGTGCCGAGGCGCTCCCGTATGGCCGACAAACTCTCGGCCAGGCTGTCCAGCGCTTCCTCCCAGGTGACCGGCCGCAGCGCATCCCCGATCCGTTTGAGCGGCTGGCGCAGGCGCTGGGGATGGTATTGACGCTGGAGCAGGCGCTTTCCCTTGATGCACACCTTACCGCGGGTAAAAGGATGGTCGGCGTCCCCGCGGATACGCACCACCCGTCCGTTCTGAACGTCGGCCACCAGGCCGCAGGTGTCGTAACAATCCAGTGGACAGGCGAATCGAACCGCTGGCATGGGCACGCCTCCTGGCTATTGCGGGGATATTACGGGCAGCAAGGGCTCGCGGCCGTCGCAGAGGACCCTTGCCAACCCGTATGGAATTGCATAGGGTATGGCTCCGGTCCGGTGGGTGCAACGGAACCGCATCGGCCCAAACCGATTCAGGACGGACCATCAACCACGCACAATCCGCAATGGAGGTTTCCCATGCGCGGCATCACCCTGCGCTGGCTCACCCTCACCGGCGCCATCCTACTTGCAGCCTATCTTTTTGACGGGATACGGGTCAGCGGGTTTTTCAGCGCCGTTTTGGCCGCCGGCCTGCTGGGCATTCTGAACGCCTTTTTCAGGCCCATCGCCCTCATCTTAACCCTGCCGATCAACATCCTCTCCCTGGGACTATTCACGTTCGTGATCAACGCCCTCATGCTGAAGATGGCCTCCGGCGTGATCGCCGGATTCGATGTGTACGGATTCTGGACAGCCGTCTTCGGGTCCCTGTTCATCAGTATCATCAGCTGGGCCCTCAACACCTTCATCAGCGACAAGGGACGCGTGGACGTTATCGATCTTCGCCACCGAGGCGGCAACCGGTGGTCCTGATGCCGTCCCGAATCCGGCGGCGGCCGCCCATCAGCGCCCAAAGCGATCCAGCGCCAACATCAGCATCGCCCCCAGGAAGGCCCCCACGGCGATGGCATTGGCACGCCCCTGGTTCCTGAGCAGGGTCACCACCGTCTCGTCCCGCAACCCTCCCAGTGCGATCCGCCGCTTGAGCCGACCTCTGTGCAGGCGCGCACCGAAGAAGTAAGTGAAGCGCCGCCAATGGTCCGGTGCCAGGGTGCGCAGGCGCCCGATGATCCTTCTTTCGAGCCAATAGGCCACTTGAAGGGCGGCCACCGAGCTGAGGAAGAGAAGAACGAACCCAAGCTGACCCAGGGCAGAGCGCATCTCCATCATTCGCCGTCACTTGCCGGCGACGCCGCTGGATCGGTCGGCGCAAACCAGGATTTCTTGCGATAGGCCAGATCTTCACTGCGCGCCACCAACGCCCCCGTGCGGGCATCTGTGATGGTGACCGTGTAAAGGGCCATGGGTCCTTCTGCGTGACAATACCGGGCTTCGGCCACGAGACGATCCCCTGCCTGGGTGGGCTTGAGATAGTTGATGGCCACGTTGATGGCCACGGCGGTTTGGCCGAAGCTGTTGGCTGCCGCGGCGAAAGCCATGTCGCCGAGGGCGAAGATGACGCCACCGTGAGTGACACCGTGGAAGTTGACCATCTCCTCACCGATGGTGAGGGTCGCGCGGCTGTGTCCCGGCGATAGAATCTCCACCCGGGCGCCCAGGTGGCGGACAAAGGGATCGCGCTCAATATAGGCCGCAATCTGCTGCTGGGTCGATGTCATAGCTGTCGATCCCCTCGCAATGGTTGGAATGGATCCTGTCAGCGAATGGAAACCGTCATCAGGGCGTCGCCGCTTGGGGGCGGCTAGGGGCCGGTCCTGCCGGCAGGCCAATCATAGCGCAATAAGGCCCGGCGCGGTAGTCCCCCGCCATCGCTGCGATGGCCGTCGTCGGCGGGATTAAACTGCGAATCTGCAAACGGTTCAGGTCGGTGTTTCAATCCGCTCATGGCCTTCCGGGGTCAGCCAAACACTGGTTTTCAGAGCGTTCATATCCACCAGACCGGATTCAAAGAGGGTCTTCACGGCACGCAGCACTTCGCTGGGTGCCAGCGGCAGAGCGGCGACCACTGCACTGATATCCAGAATGCCCGGGGGACCGGTCAGGTCCCACTCCTTGGCCAGCAGGCCCAACACCTGGTCTTCGCTGGAACTTTGCATCGTTCTTTCCGTGAAGGCAGTGGCATTTGATATAAATAGAGGATACCGCTTGTCGCCTAAATTGCACCGGACAACCGTGCGGGCCACCCGGTT
Source organism: Desulfosarcinaceae bacterium (assembly GCA_030066015.1). GTDB lineage: Bacteria > Desulfobacterota > Desulfobacteria > Desulfobacterales > Desulfosarcinaceae > JASJCL01. The sequence goes on from JASJCL010000012.1 coordinate 156,025, forward strand.
GGCACCCGGCGTCGTGCGGTATTCCGAGGGCTTCACCCGGTTAAGATAGCCACCCGTGGCCATCTGACAACCCGCTTCGGCGGCACCGCGATGCGTCGTGGCTGCCGGTGATGCGGCCACCGCCGCCCACCCCAATGGCGTAGCGGCGTATTGTCACCGGGGGGGGATTTTGTTAGCGTTCAAGATGTACCCCAAAGGGGCGACCCGCCGCGGTGCCCAGCGGCGGGCAATCCGTGCAACACCGCTTGAAACAGGAGGTAGGGATGGAATCTGCGATCGCCGAGGCCTTGCCCGAGTTTCTGACCCGCTTGGGACTCCATGAGATCCCCATGGGCCTGGCCTACACAGACCATAGACCAGCGGAGGGCCTGGCACCCAAGGCGTCACCACTGCCCACCCGCGAAAAGGAGCTGGCGGGCGAGATCGACTGGCAGGCGGTTTTCGGCAACTTCTCCTGCGCCCTGGGCCTTATTTGGCGGGCGCGCCGGAAGCAGACGGCCGCCTATTTTTCGGCCGAGCAGTTCGGCTGCCCGGGAGCTGCCTTCTGGCTTGGGTTCAACAAACCCCAGACAGAGACCATTATCAACTATGTCTCCAGCGGGATCCCCAACTGGACCGATGGCGAGCACTATTGCGAATCGCCGGAGGCCCTGCGGCAGATCTTCGCATATGTGGATCCACCGGCGGCGCCGAAACCCTATTGTGTCGTCCAGCCACTGACCCAATTCGCGGCGAAGGCGACACCCGAGCAGGTGCTCTTCTTCTGCCGACCGGAGGCCCTCTGCGGCCTTCATCAGCTGGCCGCCTTCGTCACCAACGATCCCGAGGTGGTGGTCTCGCCCTGGAGCGCCGCCTGCGGCAGCCTCGCCGTATGGCCGCGCCACTATCAGGCCCGCGGTCTGAACAAGGCCGTCATCGGGGGCTGGGACCCCTCGGCGCGCAAGTTTTTCAAGACGGACGAACTCTCCTTCGCCGTCCCCTACGCCATGTTCTCGGAGATGATCCGCCGCCAGGGCGAATCCTTTCTGGCCACCAAAACCTGGCGGATCGTGCAGAAGAAGATCGCCCGCAGCCGCCAGGCGTGGGGAGAGGGAGATCCGGCGGCCTAGCCACCAACGCCAAACCGGTCAAGCGTCCAGGTCGCAGACCATCAGCAGACAGCCGCCCCTATGGGGGATCCAGTCGTTGCCCTCCAAGGGGACCTCGCGGACGGTGCGGAAGCCGATCGTTCGGTACAATGCCAAGGCCGGTTCGTTGTCGGCAAAAACGATGAGGCTCAGGGCCCGATACCCCCGCTCAAGGGCCTGTTGGCGCACCCGTTCGATCAAGTGCCGACCGATGCCTTGACGCTGGTGCGCGGGGGCGACGCCCAGGGCGTCGAGGAACCAGCTGCCTTCGACCCTGGCGGAAAAGAAGGCCCGCATGTGGTCCAAGCGCTGGGCGGGGAAAAAAGCCTCCATCTCCTCGGTGATGCCGTGACGATGGGCGGGGAAGGCCAATGCCATGCCGACCACGCTATCGCCCTTGACGGCGACGATGGCATTTTCGTATCCGTGCGGGTCGTGATTCCGAGCCAGGTTGTGGGCCACGACCTGCACCGGTGTCATGCCCTCGATGAGATCGTGGAACAGGTAGTCCACCGTCCCGCCGGCGGCCATGCCGATCAGCTCTGCGAGGATGCCACAATCGGATCGGCGCCCTTTTCTATAATGGATCTCAGACCTCGCTTCCGTCATCCCGAACCTCCTTCACCGTGTTCAAATGGTTCCCGCCAGATACGCCTTTCGCTCCGGGGTCGGGAAGCGCTCAATGGCGTACCGCAGCAAGGTCCGCGGCATCTCCTGGTAGCGGGAGAACAGGAACCGCTTCAAACGGTCTCGATCCCGCTTGCCCACCTCCCTGAGCATCCAGCCCACCGCCTTGTGGATCAGGTCCTCCGGATCGGAGCGCAGCTGATCGGCAATCGCCAGGGCGGTGTCGAACTGATGGTGGCGGATGAAGGTGAAGGTGGCGATCATGGCGATACGGCGCTCCCAGAGACTGTCGGATGCGGCCAATTGGTGAAGGATGCGCTTCTCCCCCGCGAGAAGATGACGGCCCACGATATGAGGGGCCGATGTATCCACCAGATCCCAATTGTTGATATGGCGGGTATGCCCGAGATAATGGGTATAGATCTCGTCCCTGCGCGCCTCGTTACCGCGCTGGTACTTGTCCACCAGCATCAAGAGGGCCAAAAGACGGGCCTCGTGATAGGGGGATTTCAGCAGCCGCTTCACCTCGGCCAGCGCCATTGCCTTGTGGCGGCGGGCCAACTGCCGCAGCACCGGCACCCGGATCCCCAAAAAGCGGTCGCCCTCGCCGTACTCCCCCGCGCCTGTCTTGAAAAAGCGTTGGGAGTGGGCGGCGACGGCCGCGTCGCCCACTCCTTTGAGGTGGGCCACCATCGCTTCTGCCCGCATCATCCCGCCTTTCTCCATCAATATGATGGCGGTTCACGACGCCCGCACCGCAGCGAACGGCAGCGGATCGGCCCTGCCGCGCTCCGTACCTTACAGCCGCGACGTCAAGGTCGACACCCCGACGCTCCTGGGGGTCGATATGCCTCGGACGGATAGAGCGGCCCGGCTCAGGCCTGACCTTGCGCCAATGCCGCTTTGAGCCGACGGAAGCAGTGGCGCCGCATCCTCTCCACCGTTCGGGCTTCCGCCATGGGCAAGACGGCCCGATCCCGGTATTTGAAGCGCTCCGGCATCACCTGGAGGACGTAAGTATTCACCTGTTGATCCCAGAACCAGGTGGCACTGCCCAGCTGGATGGTGCCGGGTGACAGGGCAGTCAGGGCTTCCAGGAGGGCCAAGAGCCGTTTGCCGCTGTCACAATTGTCGACGCAAAGTGCGAGGTAGGCGATGCGGTAGCTGACCTCTGCAGGGCCCCCATGCGACGGCAGGGGCGCCAGGTTGTTTGGATCGGTCTGGTCCACATGGACAAAGTGGCCCCAGCAGCACTGGAGTGTGAAGCAGTGCGGCAGGGCGTTGAGATCCCGGATCAGGCCCTGGAGGGGACCATCGATCACAGTGCCGGTCAGACCGGTTTGGCTTCGCCTGCGCTGGGAGGCAAATTCCGGATTGGCCACCAAGGGCTTGACGGTTGTGAAGGTTTCCATGTTCCGCGTCCGCAATGCAGGGACATAGACGATGGGGGCGGCTAGGCGGTATAGCCGGCCTGGTATTCCGCCGCCGGTTCGATCGCCTGGACCACGTCCAGGTAGACACCGTTGGGATCCCGCAGGCTGAAATGGCGTTGACCCCACGCCTCGGAGCGCAGCGTCAGGAATATATCGAGGCCCTGCGACTGAGCGAACGCGTAGGCTGCATCGGCATCGTCTACCTCCAGGCTGAAGATGACACCGGCACCGCCATATTCGGTTTTAAATTCATCCGGCTGGGTAGGCTGCTTCGGCAGCATGAAACCGACCTGGATGCCGGTTGCGGCGGCCAAATGCAGATACCACTCGTTTTCGAAAACAACCTGAAAGCCGAAATAGTGGGTGTAGTAATCCTTGGCCCGGTCCAGGCGCGCGACGATGAAGAGGGGGAAGGCGGCTTGGGGCGCAATCATGGGAGACTCCTTTCACTTGGCGGTCTTTGCCAACGACCGTCGTCACCGGTCACTGGGCGGCCGGCGACCGCTCCAGGGGGACGACGAAACTGAACCCGTGGCGTTCAAATCCTAAACTTTCGTAAAACCGATGGGCGTCGATGCGCCTGAGATCGGCGCTCAAGGTCATCTTGTAGCACCCCCTGGCCCGGCAGCGTTCCATGGCGAACTGCATCATCGCCCTGCCGATGCCGCTGCGGTGACGTTCCGGTGCCACGACGACCGATTCCACCACCCCCGAGGGTTTGCCCAGGTGACCGAGGTTGGGCATGATCAGCAGGGCGAAGCTGCCCACGATCCGATCCGCCTCCGTGGCAACAAAGAGGTGGTAGGCAGGATGGCGGCCCATCTCCTTAAAAAGCGCTTCGGCACGCGCGATGTCCAGATAATGGCCATCGTCGATCGCCGGCTGGGCGTAGAGCGCCAGGATGGCCGGAAGTTCTGCACGGCAGGCTTCGCGAATCTCCATCTGTCGATCCCCCATCCGTATCTTACCAGCGGGGCAAGTAGCGGCCCGTCTTCGCCCGGTAGCGCATGTAGGCCTCGCCATGCAGGCGCTGCAGATGACGCTCCTCCTTGAGCACCAAGCGGTGAAAGATCCACATCGCCGCGCCCCCCAGGGCCCCGCTAACAAGGCTCGGGCGCACCAAGAGCAGGCCGGCGAAGATGAAGACGTAGGTGCCGAAGTAGGGATTGCGCACCCGGGCATACACACCGCTCTGGATCAATTCGGTCTGCTGATCCGCGTGGACGCCCACCCGCCAGGCGGCTTTCAATTGGGCCGATACGAACCACCCCAGAACGATACCGGCCCCGAACAGAAGGAACCCCAAAGCGGCCACCATGGTGCTGCGCAGCGGCGGAAGGGGGCCCATGAGGGTATAGACCTTCTCCGAGAAGACGCACAGAATGACGACCGCAATGCTGGCACCGGTTGTGGCAATGCTGGCGTTTACCAGGGGATCGGCGGCGCGGATCCGTTGACCGGTGTGTTGCTTGACCTTCCGGTTGCGGGCGATGAAGCTGCCCAGATAGGCCACCGGCAAGGCGATGACCAGAAAGCGTTCCCACATGCCTGCGCCTCCTTGGGGATCGGTCGGTGACTACGCCCCCACCTCGATATCGTCGTAGACTGCCGGTGTAAACCGCGGTGTGCAGATGGCCAGGAAAATCAAGTCCTCGGATCCGGTGTTGGCGATTCGTTGGCGACACATGGGGGGAATGAGGACAACGTCCCCCGGTCCCACCGCCGCCGGCTGCAGATCCCCTATCTCCACCCGCCCCGCACCGCTAAGGATCACGTAGCGCTCGGCGGTCCCCTGGAGGCGGTGCCAGCGGGTCGTGACGCCGGGGGCCACCCGCGCCCGGGCGATGGAGAGTTCCGGGTCGTCCTCGCTGTTGGAGACCTCTATGATATGGCAGTTCTCTTCGGTGTAGAACTCGGCGCCGGGATGCAGGTGTCGAACGGCGGCATTCATCACCGCGACCTCCTTTCCGCCTGATGGATGGGCGTCCATCGAGCGTTTGCGCTGCCCACCGCTGCGGGTGTTGCCACCGGCGGGGCAACGGCGGGCCGATTCTCAGCGGCCCCATTGGTGGGTAAGCGCTCGTGGCGGTCCGCATCGCGGAGGATCTCCTCGCAGCGGACCTCGGTCTGAAGGCGCCGACGGTAAACCCCATAGGCGGCCGCATCGAAGTTGACCGAGAGGCGGTTCATGAAGCCATGCAGATAGGCGGTTCGCCGGCAGGCCACTCCCGCCGTGGCGGAGAGGCGGTCCGCCAGTGCGGTCACATCGAAGTGGGGCTCGCTGGCGGGTAAGATCATTTGCACCGGCATCTGCGGCCGAACCGACAGCAGGTGACGGATCTGGGCACCGTAGAAGCAGATGGCCCGACTCCCCCTGGGCAGATCGGCCATGCCGCTCAGGGCCCAGACAGCGGTGGCGCCGACGCTGAACCCGATCAGACGCAGTGGCTGGGTGCACGCCTCGGTCGCCGAACCGAGGGTCTCGATGTAGCGGTCGAGGCCCACCTCGCGCTGGAAGGCCGCGTATGCTTCCGGTTCCGATGAGAAGTTTCGCAAGCTCCCCTTGTAGGGATCGATGATGCGGGGCACGCCGTGGCGGGATGCCAGTTGACCGGCAAGCTTTTCCAGCGCCGTGGTGCGACCGAAGATATCGCTGACGATGAGGGTATGCATGCTGTCGCGGCCCGTCAGCGGAGGCATCGTTCAAACCGCTGCTCGTTGACCGCGGCGCCCCACTGCGTGCCGCGGTGTTGTTCCACGAGCGTGAATCCGGCTGCGGTGTAAAGGTGTCTCGCGGCATCAAGCCCCTCGAAGGTCCATAGGTAGATGCGCCGGAAGCCGCGTTGCCGGCAAAAACCGATCGCCGTTTCGATGAGGCGTTTGCCAACACCGCCGCCCTGCAGGGCTTCGGAAACGATAAACCACCGGAGATGGGCGCCCGCGTGCATCGCCCGGTGGCCATCAATGGTGATGGAACCCTCAACGCGGCCGGCAGTTTTGGCGAGCCAGAAACCGTCGCGAGCATCATCGTAGCGCTCCAAGAAGGTGGCCAGCTCGATGGCCACCTTGGATTCGAAAAACAGACCGAATCCCCAATGCTCGTGGTAGTAGCGGCCGTGCAGTTCGGCCACTCTGCCGATGGAGCCGGGTCGGTAGCCGCGGGTGATTTTCACGGTTGACATCGCCCGTCTCCTGAGGAACGGCGGGTCCGTGGGGGGTGGGGCTGCATTCCGCGGGCCGCAGGGCTCAGGACGGCCCCAAGCCGTCCAGGATTCCCTTCGCCGACGGGTCCCCTTGCTGCCTTAGATTGCGGAGCGCATGCCGGATGATCCAGCGCCGCTGCGGGGTGGCGCCACGGGACCAGCGCCGCAGGAGGTCGAGGGCGAGTGAGCGATTGTCCTTGAGAATGTCGTTGACATTGTTGGCCACCGATTTCTGGACGAAGCGTGACGGATCGTCTTTGAGATGTTCGATGACCTGGATAACGGGCCGCGGGTCGCGAACGAAGCGATCCAGCTTCTTGGACCAGGGCAGCCGCGGTCGCAGTCCCTCGCTGGCCAGGCGTCGAAGGTGAACGTTGGCATCCTTCGACCAAGCGGTCATCTTCTCCAGGGTCTTTTCCGGATAGCGGTCGAGAAAGGGACGGATGCAGTACTCCCCGGTGTTCCGCTTGGTGATCTCACAAATGGCCGCCAGGGATGGTGCATACGCTTCCAGCCCATAGCGCTCGACAAATGCGGCGATGGGCATGATCCAATAGTACTCCGAGAACATGCCGGTCTCGTTGGGGTTCTCCGGGCCGAGGATCTTCATGAGAATGCTCAGTGCAGCACGGTAGTCGGGTGGCAGATGGGCCCGCAGTTGGTCAGCGATCAGGGCCACCCTGGCCTTCAATTCCAAGGCATCGATCTCCGCTGCAATCGCTGCGGTGAAACCCTCGGCGTCGAAATCCGGGGCGTGGGGAAGGATCGCCTGCGCCAAGCGCTCGGCCAGCGCCTTGTCGAACCAGTGTTTCAGCTTCTTGGTGGCCATCGCAGGGACAATCCCCTCTGCAAATCGGGTGGTGGCCGATGGGCCGGAAGGGTCGCAACCGGCACCGCGTGACGCCGACTCGGGTGGCATCAGGCCCGCAGCTCGCGAACCCCCTCGACCAGCAATTTTCCGCCAATCGCCCCGAAAAGGGCACCGAAAGCCGCTTCGCAGAGGCTGGCCGTCTTGGCGTAGATCCGCTGGGCGGGCGCCGTCGAGAAGAGCAGGCCGTAGCTGCCGTATATCAGCAACGCCGTCAGAGATCCCAGCGGGGCAAAGAGCAGAACTGCCACCGACGGCAGCCCTGACGCCAGGAGAAAGGCGGATACGGCCGCCCACAGCATGGCCGCCTTGGGATTGGTCAACACGACGAAGAGGCCCCGCCGGTAAGCGGCGGCCAGGGTGAGTCGCCTGCCGGCGGCCTGAATCAGCGAAGGCGCTGCGACACAGGCGGAGCGGAGCGCCTTAACCGCGATGAAGAGAAAATAGCTGCCGCCCACCAACTGAAGCCCTACCGCCGCATTGGGGAAGGCGACGAAGAGGGCCGACAAGCCGGCGGCAAAGGCTGCCGCCCACACCAGAATTCCGGTGGCGACACCGGCCACGACACACAGCGCGGCCCGCCGCCCCTGGGACAGGGCCACCCCCGCGACCGCGATCAGGTTGGGCCCCGGCGCCACTTGGGCGGCCATGGTGCCCAACAATGCCGTGATGACAATGGTCAACATTTGGTTCCTCCGTATGGCCGGGGTCATGGGAGCCCCCATATGACCGGCGGCACCGTCGTCGTTCGGGCCTGCGCGGTGCCAATCGGCGTCGGATTGGCACCCTGGCTGTCGCGGCGCGAACCATCGACACAGCCGCCCAACTGTACATCACTCGCCGGGTTTTGCAAGCCCTCGGGGCGACAGTGATGACGGCGTCCCCACACGCCTCGCGCCATCGCCTATCCCCAGGCGCCCCAGGCGATCAGCGCCGCTGAAAGGGTGAAGATAGCGGGGCAGAGGCGGAAGGGCAGAAATCGGATCTGGAATCCGGTGAAGAGGGACACCACGGCCAGCACGATCAAGGTGGCAATGGCCACCGCGTAAACGGCACCGGCGAGTACCGTACCGGACGCCACCGCCGTGGTAACGCCCACGAAGGCTGCCGTTGACAGGAGGGCCACGCCCTCGGTGATCCACTCCATGGTGACGATACGGCGGTTGTCGGTACTCAAGGGACCGAAACCGGCCACCACGCCCCGCGTGGCAAAGAGGTGGGCGATGCCCCACAGCGCAATGAGGACAGATGCGGCATAGATGGCGAAAGCGTGCATCGGCGCCTTTCTCCTCTCCCCTGCATGGATCCTGATTCGCCGTCGGGCGGCCCCGCCGTCGCTGCACCAATTTCAGTCGGGGCGTTCCGTCAGCGGTGTTTCCGGAAGCGGTGCAGATATTCCGCAAATGCCTCGCCCGGCGGACAGGGCGCACAGCCGAGACAAGCGTGCATCTTCTGGCGGTCGACTTTCCAATGGGCAATCACGGCCGCCAGATCGGTGGGGATGGATGGATCGCGATCGGCCGCCGCGTCGAGCTCTAGCTGGGTAAGGAGGGCCTGGAAGCACTCACAACAGCGGCAGTCCTCGCGCGGCAGTTGCGTCGTTGTCTGCGCCAGCAGGGCCTTCATCCGTGACTGGGTTCTCTTTGCTCGCATATCGAAGTTTCACTTGACCTTGGCCGTCATCAGCATCAGCCCCGTATGGCGTGGCGGGCCATATTGGCCACCGCAGGTGGTGGAAGGGCCGCATGAGATTGCAGGTGACGGCCCCAGTCCCGTGCGGGCAGGAGACGCTCGTCACAACGGACAAACGGCATTTAACCGTATCAAGGGCGTCGCGGACGACACCCCAATATACCCTGAGATACCTGAAGGCGTCACATCGACGACATCGGCACCGTCGACGCAGGACGCCTGCACCTGGAGATCGCCCACGTCGGCCAGTTCCACCTCGCCGGCGGATTACTGGGAGACGGCGCGCTTAGGGACCAGGTGCGCGGCCCTTTCTGAAGTTCAGTCCGGCAGCTCGGCGATGCACTCGATCTCGACAAGAGCGTCGAGCGGATTCTGCTTGACCGCAATGGTGGTGCGGCTGGGTCGGTGGCCGTCAAAGATCTCAGCGTAGACCCGGTTCATCTCCTGGAAGTCTTCCATGTTCTTGAGGAAGACCGTTGTCTTGGCCACATGGGCGAGGGTCAACCCCATCCCTGCCAAGACGGTGGCCAGATTCGTCAACACCTGGCGGGTTTGGTCGGCGACGCTGTCGCCCACTAGGGTCATTGTCTCCGGGTCCAGCGGCGTCTGCCCCGAGCAGAACACCAACCGGCCGACCTGCATGGCGTGGCAATAGGGGCCGATGGCCGCCGGTGCGGCCTCAACATAAACACTCTGCATCCATCTCCTCACTTCCGCAACAGGGGCGTCTGGAGGCGCCGACGGCACCATCCAGACAGTTCTCCGCCCTGGCAGATCGATATTACCTCGAAGGTAATCGCAATTCACCGGCACGATGATACAATGGCCGGCGATACGTTGGCAAGCAGGGAGCGCCGTACGGGCCCATGCGGAGATGGCGCCCGGTGGCCGATCTCGCAAATCTAAGGTGAGTTCCAGTTCTTCGGCCAGGGCGCCACCTGTGTGGGGAGCGCTGCGAGGCGCTCAGCGGCCTTGCGTGGCGTGCCCAATCGCTGGCGCTGGCGATCTGATCCGGTCATCACGCGATCACTTCATTGGAAGGGAGGGTATCATGAAAGCATTCCGAACACTGCTAGCGGTATTTAGCATCGTCATCATCAGCTACACCGGTGTGGTGGGCGCCCGGCACGGCTGGAACCTACTGCCCATCTTCTTCGGCGACATGGCGGCCATGACCTGGCCCGGACAATTCAATGTGGACATCATGTGCTTCCTGATCCTGGCGGGAGTGTGGATCGCCTGGCGTCACCAGTTCAGTGCCGGTGGGTTGGCCATGGGCGTCATTTGCGCGTTCCTCGGGATGATGATGCTGGCCCCCTATCTGCTGATCGCCAGCTTCATCGCCCGTGGGGACCTGATTGTGCTCTTGCTGGGAAAATCCCGCGCCGAACGGGCGACCCTGCTGCCATCGGCCTAGCCCGTCCGCCTCACCCGGCGCCGGCGGACGGGCGGCATGCCGGCGATCCTGCGGTCCGCTGCTGGAACCAGTGGCGGGTGATCTCATCGGCCGGAAAGAGAGACTCAATGCGCAGCTCCTGGGCGGTTACATCCAGGGGGGTGCCGAAGGTGGTGATGGTGGAGAAGAAGCTGACTGTCAGCCCCTTCTTCTCCATGGCGAAACGCAGGATGGGCAGCTGCTGGTCGATGGGATCTTCGGTCGGAACATCGCCATTGCACAGCTGGGTCATCTCCTCATACAAGGTGAAAAGCGCTTCGTGTTGGGAGGCCAGCGCCTCTGCCTGCAGGCGATTGAGCATAAACCGCGCCACCATGTCCCAATTTTTGAACGCGCTGCGCAGTCCATCTTTGGCGAAGGTGAGGCGATAGATGTTGGGATAGCGGCGCAGGGCCGCCTCGCCGGCGAACCAGGCGACCGTCTCGTCGAAGGCGCTGTTGGTCATCAGGATCTCGTGGGCGCTGTCGACCGCCAGTGCTGGATAGGGCTCATGCGTGTCCAAGACGCGCCGCAGGGTCTGGTGAACGAGGGCCATCTGCGCACCGTTCAGGGGCGTATGGCCGAATTCCGGCGCGAAACCGGCCGCCGTCAACAGGGAATTGCGTTGTCGCAGGGGCAGATCCAATGCAGCGCCGAGCCGCAGCACCAGCTCCCGGCTGGGGTGTGAGCGGCCATTCTCCACAAAGCTCAGGTGCCGTGGGGAGACATCCACCAAGAGCGCCAGATCCATCTGGCTGATCTTTCTGCGAGCACGCCAGTAGCGCAACATCTCTCCCAGCGGCTTGCCCGCACCCATGGTCGGCATCACTGCATGCATCGCTTATCTCCCGGGTAGTGGATTCGATTCCCCGGCGAGGATACAAAAGGAGCTCCCCAAATTCAACTGTCGCAAGCGGAGGGCAGATGGCACGCGATAAACGCTTCTACCGGATCTGCGGTCTCATTGGCGCCATCGTCCCCTGGTGCTTCGCGGCCCCCTTCCTGGTGCGGACGGGCTTTAATCCGACCGTGCTGCGGCAAAGCCTCTTTGCCAACGGCGCGGCCGCCGGGTTTACGGCCGACCCGCTCATCTCGGCTCTGGTGTTCTGGGTCTGATCTTATGACGATGCCAGGCGTCACGGCGTCACGCACTGGTGAGTGGTCCTGTTCGCCGGGGCCGTCGTGGGGTTGTCTTTGGCCCTGCCCCGCTATCTCTATCTGCGCCACGACGCCGAGGCCACCGTTCCTAGCATGCGGAATATTGGCAGTGTCGCCCCATATCTATTGACGGGACCCTGATCGCCTCAGGATGAACGCCGCGGCCCACTGGTCGACCATCAGGCCAGCTTGGCCCCCCGTTCGACCAGCAGATCGCGCAGCACGGATCGGTGGCAGCGGGCCTCCGTCCGGCAGTAGCAGCCGATGGAGAGGTTGGTGGTGTGGCTGAGAGCGGCCAGCAGTTCGAGGATGCGGCGCGCATCGGGCCTGGCCATCTCGGCGCGGTATCTACGCACGAAGGTCCGCCACGCCTTGTCGGTTGTCGCCGCCCGCCCCAGCTTCATCAACTCGGCTGTCGGCGCCACATTGGGCAGCCAGACATCGTAATAGTTGCGGCTGGCGAACGCGCTTTTGGGCACGCCCCTCGGCGGCCGCCGAACTGTGCCGATACGCAGCCCCTCCCTTTCCAGGCGATCGCTTCCCAGTCGTACGATGCGGATCGTCATCGGTCTCCTCCAATCCCCCAGATCTCACGGGAGGCCTTCCAGCGGTGTCGCTGTACAGCTCCATCAATGGGACAGCATCCGCGAGAACGCTGCCAACGGTGGTCCAGCCGCCAGCGAAGAGGCGGCCCACCGCTGTTACCGAACCTGGGGCGTGCGCTGCATTAACGCAGCACCTTGATCTGATCGCCGATCTCCAGTCCCTCCACCACCTCGATGGTGATGCCGTCCGAGAGCCCGGTCTGCAGCTCCCGCCGCTCGAAGCCGCCATCGGGGGTGGCCACGAAAGCGTAGGTTTTCGCACCGTCGAATTCCAGGTTGCCCTCCTCCACTGCCAGCACCTGCTCGCGCTTGTCGAGGATGATGTCGGCGCTGGCGCTGTAGCCGGCGCGGATGAAGCGGCCTTGTTTGGGGGCCACGCGCGCTTCCACGGCGAACTGGATAGTGCCCTCCACCGACTTGCCCTTGGGGGCTATCTGCTCAATGGTGGCGGCAAAGGTCTCCCCCTCGATGGCGCCGATGGTGAGGCGCAGATCCATCCCCGGGCGGATCTTGCCGATGTCGGTCTCGTCGATCTGTCCCTTGAACACCATGTCGCCCATGTCGGCCACCACGGCGATGGTGGTGCCCGGGTTCTGGGGGTTGCTCTCGATGATGTGGGTGCCCGTCTTGACGGGAATCTCCAGGACCATCCCCTCGATGGTCGAGCGGATCAGGGTGTTGCTCTCGTCGGCCATCTCGGCCGTCTCGCCCTCACGAACCAATTGGAGGTGGCGCTCAGCAGCGGCCAGGGCTTCGGCAGCCTGTCGGCGGTCCATCTCCGCCCGTTGGAACGCGCGCTCGGCGGCTTCGATGGTCTCCTCGCGAATGAGGCGCAGCATGTCCTGGGCCCGTCGATGGGCCTCGACGGCCTGATCCAACAGGTGCTTTTTGTCCTGGAGCTGGGAGGCCGTGGCGATCTTCTGCTCGAAGAGTGCTTTCTCGCGACGATAGGTTTCACCGGCGTCGGCCAGGGCCAGAGCCGCGGCTTTTTCATCCGCCACCGCCTGGCGCAGCTTGATCAGGTGGGGCGATTCGGTATCGGTGAGCAGGGCGCCCTGCTTCAGGGTCCGCTCGAAATCGCGCTTCTCGCGCCGCCAGGTCTGTTCGGCATCCTCGCGGCTGATCCGCGCCCGTGCCAGGCGGGCCTCGGCCTCGTTGACCTGGATGAGATTGGGCGTGATGCGGATGGTGGCCAATATCTCCCCCATCTGGACCACCTGCCCCTCCGAAACCGAAATGGTCTCGATGATGCCCGAGACCTGGGACTTGATCTCGATCTCTTTGCGGGGCTGAACGGACCCCGTGGCCACGATCTTCTTGAAGATGTCGGTGACCTGGGGCAAAGTGGTGCGCACCGCTTCTGCCCGTGGCCGCGATCTCTGGAAGAGAAACAGAAAGGTGCCGATGAAGGTGGCCACTATTACCAAGGCCATCAGAATCGTGACTGCTTTTTTCATAAGGTCTCGTCTCGGATGTGACTGCAAAATGGCTACAATTCATACCGCAGGGCTTCCACAGGCCGGATACGCGCGGCCCGGTAGGCGGGCAGCAAGCTGGCCAGTGCGCCGGAGAGCATGAGGGCCAACAGGGCCAGGAGGGCGACGGAAAGATCAACCCCTGGATTGCGGAACATCTGGGCGCGGACACCCATCAGCGCCATTGCCCTGTTGACCAGCGCCAGCGTACCGACCCCGGCCACCAGCCCCAGGTAGCCGCTGCAGGCGGTCAGCAGCACCGTCTCCACCATCACCTGGCGGATGATGTCCCCTGGCGTGGCGCCCACGGCCCGCTTGATGCCGATTTCGGCGGTGCGCTCTTTGACCGCGATCAACATAATGTTGGAAACCCCGATCACCCCGGCCACCAGGGTAAACAGGCCCACAAACCAGATCAGAAAGCGAATCCCGACGAAGAGGCTCTGGATCTTCTTGAATTCGGTTTCCATGTTCCAGTGGCCGAAGGCCCGACGATCGTCGGGGGCCACCTGGTGCCGGCGGGCCATCATGGTCACCAGCTTCTCTTTGACGGCGGTGGCAGACGCACCCGACCGGGCCGTCAGCGAGAAGTAGCCCACCACATCGCCCCAGTTGAAGAGCTGTTGGAAAGTGGTCAACGGCAGGAAAATCGCCTTGGCGTCCTCCTTCTCGTCGCGTTCATTGGGGTGGGTGAAGCGAAAGACGCCCACTACCTGGAAGGAAACCCCATTCACGCGGATGTAGCGGCCCACCGGATCCACCCCCGAATCGAAGAGCAGCTCCTCGGCCCGATAGCCGATCACCGCCACCTTGCGCTTTTCGCGGATATCGCGCTGATTGAGAAAGCGCCCGCGCTGGATCCGCATCAGGCGGATGTGTTGAATGGCCGGGTAGTCGCCGTAAATGGTGACGGTGGCCTTGCGATCCTCATAGACCACGTTGTTGCCCCCCGCCTCTGCGCCCCGGATGCGGCCCCGGGGGGCGAGGTGCTCGATCTCAGGGATATTTCGGCGCAGGGCCTGGATGTCACTGTTGCGAAAGTGGAAGCGACGGCCGCGGGGCAGCCCTTGGTAGGGTTTGGTGGTGGTGCGCGTCCAAATAAAAACGCTGTTGGTGGCCAGGCTGCCGAAGCTCTCGTAGGCACCGCTCTGCAGACCGTTGCCCACCCCCACCAGGACGATGATCATGTATACCCCCCAGCAGACGCCGAAGGCCGTCAACGCCGAGCGCAGTTTGTTCTGCCGCAGGGTGAAGAGAGTTTCTCGCAATCCGTCCAAATCGATGAAGGGTCTTCGCATCGTCATCAATCGCTCTACTCGTCCCGCAGGGCCTCCACCGGACGGATCACGGCCGCTCGCCGAGCAGGAAAGATGCCCGCCAGGGTGCCGCAGACCACCAGCAGTCCCATGGCGCCGAAGGCCACCCACAGGTTGACGGCGGGGTTGTGGAAGTAGTCGACATCCCGTATCAGGCGCGCCGCCACTTCGAGCGCACCGATCCCCGCCACCAGTCCCAGGTAGCCGAATACCACCGTGGTCAGGATCGCTTCGGTGAGGATCATATCGATGATGGCCCTGGGCGTCGCTCCCAGTGCTTTACGGATGCCGATCTCCCGTGTGCGCTCCTTGACCGTGATCAGCATGATATTGGAGATCCCCACGATGCCGGCCACAATGCTGCCGATGCCGACCAGCCAGATGAAGGTGCGAATGTTGGCGAAGAGGGTCATGTAGCGCGTATACTCCTCGAAGGTGTTATGGATGAACACCGCGCGCTCGTCTTCGGCATCGAAGCGGAGGCGGGCCGCCAGTCTCGTCAGCAGCGCTTTTTCCACCGCCTGTGACGCCGCCATGTCGTCGGCAGCAATGGTGAACGCCATGTTGTGAATGCGGTCATCGCCGGTATAAACCCGTTGCAGGGTGGCAAGGGGGATGTAGATCGTCTCCTCCTGACGGTCGTCACCGGGATCGTGGAAAACGCCGACCACCTGGAAGGCCACCCCGTTGATGGTCATGAACTGGCCGATGATGGGGGTGTCACCGAAGAGCTCACGCGCCACCATCTTGCCGATGATGGCCGTTTTGCGGATCTCGGTGCTGTCGCGGGGGTTGAGGGGCCGTCCCTGCAAGAGACGCAGATTTTCGATGGCCTGAAAATCGGCGTGAACCCCCACCACGTCAAAGCGCGACGCCTTGTCGCCGAAGCGAATCGTCTTGTCGCCCCAGAGATAGAGCCGCGCCGAGCTCAGCTCCACCGCCCTCAGGTGGGTCTTCAGATCGGAATGATCCGGGTTGCGCAATTGTATATGCCGGCCCTGCCGCAAGCCGTGATGGGCCAGGCTGGTCTGCCCAGGATACACCCATAGGCTGTTCACCGCGTCTTCGGCGAAGGCTCGGCGGACCCCGTTCTCCAGCCCGTAACCAGCGCCAAGCAGTACCACCAGCATGAAAATGCCCCAGGAGACGGCAAACCCCGTCAGCAGCACCCGCAGCTTATGACTGCGGATGTTGTGAAGAATCTCGCCCATGCGGTCCCCGAAGCCCCCCATCAGCCGACGCTCCCCAGGGATGCCGGTCGATGGGCGGGAGAGCCGAACCGAGCGCCGGTGCCATCGTCGGGAACGATGATGCCGTCACGGATTCGCACCACGCGGTCGGTCATGGCGGCGATCTCGCTTTCATGGGTGATGACGACGATGGTGACCCCGTCCGCATGGATGCCCTGCAGGACCTGCATCACCTCGCGAGAAGTGGTGCTGTCCAGGGCGCCGGTGGGCTCGTCGGCCAGGATCACGGCCGGTCGGGTGATCAGCGCCCGCGCGATGGCCACCCGCTGCTTCTGGCCACCAGAGAGCTCGTTGGGCAGGTGGTGGGCCCAATCGGCCAGGCCCATCTTCTCCAGGTATTGCATGGCCACAGCGTTGCGCTTTTTCTTCCCCACCTTCTGATAGAAGAGGGGCAGGGCCACATTCTCCTGGGCGTTTTTAAACGGAATCAAATTGAAGGATTGAAAAACGAATCCCAGGTGGCGGTTGCGCAGCCGGGCGGCGCGCTTCTCCGACAGTTCCCAGATCCGATCTCCGCCCAGAACGTAGTCGCCGCGATCAAACGTGTCGAGCAGCCCCAGTATGTTGAGCAGGGTGGACTTGCCCGAACCGCTGGCCCCCATGACGGCCACGAACTCACCGCTCTCGATGGTCAGGTCGATCCCCTTGAGTACCTCCAGGCGGTTCGGCCCCATGGGGTAGGACTTATACAACTGGGAGACCGCTATCATCTCGTCCCCTCTCTGAGAGTGTCCTCGCCCATCGATCCCTGCCGCCGCTGCCCAATGGCGCTGTCACGCCGTTTGCAGCAGCTGTCCCACCGCTTCACGGTCCTCCGCGGAAAGTCCAAACGCGAAGATGTCGAGATCTTCGCGCATATGCTGCTCAGAACAGGTTCCGGTGAGCGGCACGATACCGATGTGGCTGAGATAGCGGAAGAAAATCTGCGCCGCGGTTTTTCGATATTTGTGCGCCATCTGGCATAGGCTGCGACTGTCAAGAATGTGGGGGTTGGCGGTAAGGGTCCAGAAACTTTGGTATACGATACGCTGTCGGACGCACCATCGACGCAGCGCCGCATCATAGTCCGTTGCCGGGTAGAACCGATTTTGCACCACCGCGGGCTTCACTTGGGCGTCGTCGTAGAGCGCGCGGAGGAGATCCAGGTGGTAGCAATTGCTGATACCCAATTGGCGTGCGCCGCCGGTTTGATGGATCTCCTCCAAGGCGCGCCACGCCCGCATGAGGCGTGCATAGGGTGCCAGCGGGGAGTGCAGGATGAGCGAGTCCACATAATCTGTTTGCAGGTTGTGTTGCGATGTTGCGAAGGATTGGGCGACCTGCTGCTCAATCGGCGCGGTGCCGTCGTAGGGCACTTGGCGGGAATCCTGACCGGCATGGGGCGAAAATTTCGTCTGGAGGAAGATGTCCGCCCGGCGGATGCCATCCGCTGCCAGCCGTTGGAGCGCCGTGCCCACCAGATCCTCTCGATAATGTTTGGGCTGACAGGCGGTGTCGAGCCCGTTGAATCCGGCGCGCACGGCCATTACGACCAGATCCGCTGTGCGCTCCTCTTTCCACGCCGTGCCGTAGATGATGCCGGGCATGTCGACGCCCGCGGTCGTAGTGACCCATTTCTGATCTGCCATGAGGGGTATCCCTGTGCGAAATTGCGGTTGCGGCGGACAACTTCGATCCCTTTTAGCACGTTCCGATGGCGGAAGGAAAACGGCGGATGTGAAGGACAAGTGCCTGGTCCGGCAACCGGATGCCGCCGTAAGGTCATAACAGCAGTTTCCCGAAATCCCAAAGGTGAATATTCCCCTTCGGTCCGGCAGGTATCCTGCTCACGGCGTCGAGATGACGGGGCCGGGTGCCCCGTGGTGATGCTCGGGGGGTCGCCCGCTCTCTTCAGCAAGATCGCCGTCGGACGCATGCCGACCGGCCCCGTACGGTGACGGATGGAGCGTCTCCAGTCGTAGAATCCGGCCTTGCGGTCCATCGATCTATCCGGGCGACCGCGCCAGGTACCCCTCGCGATCGATGGTGTAATACCGCTCGCCGAGATACCACTCGGCCCCTGCTGGCACCCGATCGATGATGCCACGGTAGGAAAGGCCGATCTTCTCCAGGACACGGATGGAAGCGCGGTTGCCGGGTTTGACGCCGGCGACGATTTGGTCCAACGCCAACGCTTCGAAGCCATAGGTCAAAACAGCCCCGGCGGCCTCGCTGGCGTAGCCCTGCTCCCAATAGGCCGGCGATACACCATAGAAGATCTCCATCTGGTCGGGATAGGCATCGAAGGGCTGCAGTCCGCACCAACCGATAATGCAGCGGTTCCTGCGAAGCGTGAGGGCGAAGTTGGTCCCGATGAAGCGATTTCGTCGGTTGTGGGCGTCCCGCTCGATGAACCTGGCGATAAGCCGCTCGCAATCGGCCAGTTCGGGCACCGCCTCGGGGAGATAGGTGAAGATGCGCGGATCGCTGAGGGCCCGGGTAAGGGCGGGCGCATCCTCGGCTGCGAAGCTGCGGAGCGTGAGACGGGGGGTGATCAGTTGCATGGGTGGATACTTATTGATTGAAGAGTTTGTTGACGCTGTCGGTGATCACCTCTACCGGAATGGTATAGCCGATGGCCACGCTCCAGGGATTGATGCCCTCGCCTTCCAGATTGGAGGTGAAGCGCCCCCCCATGGTGACAAATCCATTATTGCCGATCGGGAAACGGATGTCGCCGCGCCAGATGAGCGACCATTCCAAGGCGAACTCGGGATAGCCGTCCTTGGATTTTACTTCATTGGTGTCGCCGCTCACCAGTTGCGGCTTGTCCGTCATACCGAAATAGGCGCCTCCCAGGACTTCGATCAGGCGCCCAGTATCCTTTGCATCCGCATCCAGCAGCGGGATTCCGACGGAGACGGTGGGACCGAGCCCGTAGTAAAAATGCAGGTCCTGGGCGCCTTCGTCGGTAATAATGCCGATAAGGAGCTCTGCGTTGGTGACCCATTTGACCCCTTCGGATTTGGCGCGGGGAATGTTGTTCAGGTTCGGGATCAGTTTCCCGATGCTGAATTCCATGTACGCATCACCGGCGCCCGATACCACTGCGCCCGTGGGATCGTTGTCGGCGCCGGCAATGCCCAGGCGCATCTCGTAATCCATCGCCCATTTATTTCGAAGCGCTTTATTCTGCCAGGCGTAGCGGTTGCGATACATCGCTTCGACGAAAAAACGGGTGTCGGAGTCACCACTATCTTCCAGCATGAAATTGCCGTCAGCGTTTCTTTTAATGGTATACGGATTCAGTAAAATCCCACCTGAATGCACGAAAAACAGGGCCGTATTGTAGTCGATGGCCGGTTGGGACCTGGCCACAGCAGCATGCAGGTTTTCATCCGGAAATGCCAGCGTCCATGTCTTGCTGACCAGATCCTTCATGGCCGGATCATTTTGCTGAAAAGCCGCCACCAGTCGCTTTTGCAGCGCGGCGGCGACATCGGGACTCTGCTTTACCGCGGCGTTGATTTCTTCACGCATGAACAATTCCTTCATCGCCGTGGCCGCGGCAAGGCGCCGAACCTGATTTTGGCCGAGGAGCTGTTGTCCGAACTGAGACGAGGTCTGATGGGGATGCGCCTTCAAAACGGTCAAGGTAGGCTCCTCGTTGAGGTAGGCCGCCCCCTGCGCCGGCGCTTTCTCGTATGCTTCCAAATATTCTTCCACGATCTTTTGCACCGCCTCTTCCGGTGTGACAGCGACCCCAGGCACGCTAATGAGCCCCATCATCAACGACAGCATGCATATCCGCCAAGTCCACATATACGCCCTCATAATGACCTCCCCCAATGGCTTTACGGTAAAAACACTTCGGTGGATGGTATTGCGCCGATGTCCAATCCGAGCAAACCGATCCCGCTCGGGAATTGGTGTGAAGGATTGCGTTTTTTGCATGTCCTCGGAACGAGAAGGGGTGGTGCGCTGACAGGGAGTCGCCTCTAGTTACCCATAGCAGGATGGTGTGGCTAGCGAAACTCGAAAAACACCGGATCTGACGGCAGGGTGCCTGCTCGGGCAGGGTGTCTGCTCGGGCAGGATGTCTGCTCGTCGGAAAAAAGCGATGTGAAGAAAAGCCCCGAAGATGGGCGCGACTACCAATCGCTGCAGCCGTATTGGGAGAAACTAGAAGGGATAACACACCCGACACGACCACTGGGGTCGCATCGGGTGTTCCGGTCTAAGCGGATTTGCGGCTCAACACCACCTCCAGTAGAACGGAGGTACAGATGACGGCGATGGCCAGCATCTGCCAGGCGGTGAGATCGGCGGAGAGAAACCACACCGCCAGGCAGGCGGCGATGACGGGCTTGAGGAAGAAGAGATAGCTGCCCCGGGTGATGTCGGGGACGGCGGCTAGACCGCCGATCCAGAGAAACTGGGTGATGGTGGTGTTGTATAGCGAGATGGTGAGCAGGGCGCCGACCTGGCCCGTGGGGCGATCGAAGAGGGTCAGGGGATTGACGGCAATATTCCAGAAGAGGTCCACCAGGACCCAGAGCCCGATGGCGCCCAGGAACATGGTGATGGCCGTGATCCGCATGGCGCCGTACTCGGCGATGATGGGGCGCACCAATACCATGTAAACGGCGATGGTGGCCGCACACCCGAAGGCCATGAGGACGCCGATGAACGCCTGGCCGGTGCCGGCCAGCTTGGCCAGATACCCGTCGGTGATGAGCAGGGCCACCCCCAACACAGCGGCGATGCCGCTGATGATCTTGGCGGTGGAGAAGGGCTGCTTGTTGATGGCCAGGTTGGCCAATCCCACGAGGATGGGGATGGTGGTGACCATGGTGGCCACCTGGGGTACGGAGGCGAAATCCAGCGACCAATGGAAGAGCAGGTAACCGACGGTGACGCCCATAAAAGAGAGCAGCATCAGGCGCACCCCGTGGGTCTTGAAGGGGGCCAGCAGGTTGCGGCTCTGGGGCAGCAGAAGCGCGATGACGACCAGGCCGAAGCCCCCCAACAGAAAGCGCCAGACAGAGAGCTCGGGCCCGCCCACACCGGAGATCTTGGCCACAAATTCGCTGGTGGCGTGACCGACGACCCCTGCCATGACGGCCAGATAGGCGATGCTCGCATTGCGATGCCAGATGGCCATGCTACACCTCCTGTGCGAATTGGATCAGCTGGTCGGCCAGAGCTTCGGGCCGCTCGGCGGGAATCAGGTGGCCGGCGTCGGGCATGTCGACGCGCCGCCCTTTGGGCAGGCGGGCGGCCAGTTCGGCCACCACTTCGGTTTCCAGGAAGACGTGATCCTGGAGACCGGTGATCACGAGGACGGGGAGATCGAGTTGCTCGTAGGGCAGGTCCCAGTCGGCGCTGCGGCCCGCCTCGGCCAGGAGTTTGTAGTGTCCGTGGTCGGACGGCAGCGGGGTATAGTTCGCCTCGGGGGCAATGAAATTGGCCCGATTGGCCTGCTGCCACTCCTCGTTGACCAGAAGGGGCAGAAAGAGATCGCGGAACAGCTCCAGGCCCCCCACCTCGGCGGCCCGCACCAGGGCGTCCCCGATCCACTGCAGGCGGGGACCGTCCTTGCGCAAGGTGTTGATCAGCACCAGTGCTTCGGCCGAGGCGCCCGCTAAAAACGCCCGTGCGGCGAAAAGTCCGCCGATACTCAGCCCCACCAGAACAGGGCGCTGGGGACGGACGGCGCCCAGCAATTCGGCGGCGTCGGCCGCCATGAGGTCGGCATCCAAGGCGATATCGGAGGAGAAGGGGCTGTCGGTCTGGCCACGAAAGTTAAACGCCAGGGTACCGTGGCCGGCGGCGCGGAGGCGCGGGCCGATGACGGCCTGCCAGCCGCCGGTGTCGCTGGTGAGGGCGTTGAAGAAGACAAAGGTGACGCCCCCTTCGGCATCGGGCGGCGTGTGTTCGTAGTATAAAAGATCTTGGGGACCGAGTTTGAAGACGGACATGCAGGACTCCTTTCCAGATCCGTAACGGGAGCATGACGAAGCGGTTGTCGGTGCGGCCGCATGGCCCAGCCGTTTGGGTACACCAGGGTCGGCTGAAACTCAAGCTTTTTGGGATAGTGACCAGAATCAGGCGTCAACCTCACGCGCGCGCGGCGGCTGGCGACAACCGCAGGAGGGCCACCAGGTAGAGCGTGGCAACACCGAAGGCGGCCGCCGTCCCCAGATAGATGCCGAGCGGTGGGTAGAGCAGATGAACACTGATGCTGTAGAGGACCAGCGCCCCCATGCCACGGGGGAAGTTCTTGATGATGGTGTGCACGTGGGTTGACCGGTAGGTGAGGTGGATGATGAGGATCAGAGGGAAGAGCGTGATGGGAAAACCGGAAAGCAGCCCGGCCCACCGTTCGCCCACCAGTCTGGCGATGGCGGTGATGAGGACGATGAGGCCTGCGGAGAGGAGGGCCCGCAGCAGCAGCACCCGCGGCCCCAGCCGAACGGGCCGGCCGATGGTGACATCGGGCAGCTTGCGCAACAGGTAGATGAAGAGCCCCATGGAGAGCACCGTCAAGGTCATAACAAGGGACGGCACCGCGGGCAGGTGGCTGAACATCTGGGCCACGAGGAGAAAAGCGGTGGTGGCGCCAAGGGAGGAGAGCAGTGCACTCCAGCGCCGCAGCCTTAGTGAGAGGTGGTAGTAGATGTAGACAAAACTCTCGGTGGCGATGAGGCCGAGGAGCGCATAAACGGCAGCGTCGGCAGCGAAGCGTGGTCCCAGCTCGAGGCCGTAGAAGAACAAGGCCATGGCGGTGCCCAATGGGTATCCGGCCAGCAGCCCCGAAATGCGCGGGCTGACCTTTTCGGCCACCACCGAGAGGGTGACCACGATGAGGGTGGCGGTGAGAATCTTGACAATCAGAAGCATTGGCGGTGCGTCTCGTCAGCAGGAGGGCCAATAGCGACCGCAATGGCGGTGAACGCCACGCCTCAGCAGGCCTTGGGTGGTGGTGGCAGGTCGGGCAGACGCCCTTCGCCCAGGGCTGCCAGGCGGTCCCGGTAGTACGGCTCCAGCTCTGGATGGGTGTGGATGAGAAAGCGCTCCTCCGAGATCGCCGTGAAGACCTGTTCGGCCACCCGGGCTGGGGGCAGCCCGGCGGCGACCATCCGCCGAAATAGGGCCTCGGATTCCTCGCCGCCGTGGGACGGTGGGCCCGTGTCCGGATCGTTCTGCAGATGGACGGGCCGGTTGCGCTCGGCGTCCATGATGCGGGTGTTGACAAAACCGGGGCAGAGTATCGACACCCCGATGGCCGCCCCCCGCAGGCGCAGGTCGTGCTGGAGCTGCTCCGAAAGGGAGACCACGGCATGTTTGCTCAGGTGGTAGAGGGCCGAGGGGTGAAATGTGAAGAGGCCGGCCACCGAGGCGGTGTTGACGATGTGGCCTGGGGTCCCTTGGGCCAGCATGCGCGGCACGAAACTGCGAATGCAGTGGATCACGCCCCAGAGATTGACGCCCATCACCCAGTCGCAGTCCCGGGTCGTGCTTTCCCAGAGCGCGCCCCCGGCGGCCACTCCAGCGTTGCAGAAGAGCAGGTCCACTCGGCCGAAGGCCGCCAGCGCCTCTTCGGCCAGACGCTCCACGTCGGCTGCATCCGCCACGTCGACCCGCACGGGATGCACCTGGCCGCCGGCACCATCCAAATCGGCGGCGGTCTCCGCCAGCGCGCCCGCTTCGATGTCACCCAGAACGACCTTGATCCGCCGCTGAAGGCAGTGCTCGGCCAGACCACGGCCAATACCGCTGGCCGCACCGGTGATAACGGCCACCGAATCGTCGAACGACGTCATGGATGCCTCCCTGCGGGCCGGCGTTTTTTCAGGTAACGGTTCTGGTCGAGTTTCCAGTCGCGCCAGCCGCTATGCCGGTAAAAGCCCACGGCGCGCACCGTCTCGTCCGGATCCGTGGTTAACCAGATCTCCTCCCAGCCGGCCGCCCACAACCACGCTTCCACCTGGGCAAGCAGATGCCGGCCGATGCCCAGCCCCTCGTAGGCCTTGAGAACGGCAATCACCCACATCTCACCGGTGTTGCGGTTGCCCATGGCAAACCCCACCGCCTGCCCATTGACCTCGCACAGCCAGCCACGATGACTGCCATTCGCCAGCATCTCCAATACCGCCGCCGGCGTGATGCCGAGTGCCGTCATCTCATCAACGGCGTTGGGCGAATGCCAGGTGGCCACTCGCACGGCGAAGATGGCGTCCATATCCTCTGGTTGGATGGGTCGGTATTTCATGTGTCCCCTCGGCCCAAAAGCGCTTCTGAGCGGATGGAAATTCAACCGCTTCGAAAGGGCAAATCGCCATTGCGGTGGCCGCCTTGCGTCCCACGGTGCGGCGGCGGTAGGGTGTGCCGCAATGACGGCGCAGAATTGACCGCCCTTTGATGGCATGGTAGGGTGACGCTTGTCCAGTCCCTTCCACGAATTTCCCCGGATATCGCTGATCCCACTTTTCCGGCAGCCCGCTCATCTTCGCCCGCCCCTCGCCGTAGCGCCCGATCCACGAAATCCCCCAATCCGCGAACGCCTCTCATTGGCCGGCACCGGACCGCGCCAACCTGTCGACGCTGACGTCGCCAAATACCAATCGTCGCGCCTCCACTCATGGGAGGCCTTGCCACAAAGGAGGAACGCCATGAAATCGACCGAACACACCCCCAATCCCCTGTTGGACCCCATGCTGCCAGCGCTGCAGTCCACCGCCCTGGTAACTGCGGCCGCCATCGGCCTCTTTGCCGCCCTGGCGGATGGGCCGTTGACCGCCACTGGGCTGGCCGCCCGGCTGAGATGCGATCCCACCGGTATTCTTCGGCTGACCGAGTTCCTGGCGGCAGCGGGCTACCTGGTGCGCCAAGGGGATCGCTTTGGGCTGAACGCCATCACTCGGGCCACCTGCACCACCGACGGTGAGATGCCCCTTACCCACTGGCTGCGCTTCTGCGGGATCCAACTAGCGGCTCTCGGCCAGCTCACCGAATCGATCCAGGACGGCCGGGCGGTGGATCTATTCGATCTGATGTCGGGTCCGGAAGCGCGCCTCACGCACCAACGCGCCATGGCCCAGACCGCCCGCCCGGCGGCCGAATGGGTGGCCGATCAGGTCCCAGTGCCCAAGGATGCCCGGCGCCTGCTCGACGTGGGCGGGGCGCATGGGATCTATAGCGCCGCCATCTGCCGTCGGCACCCGCCCCTGGCCGCCGAGGTGCTGGAGCTGCCTGACAGCCTGGCATCGGCCACCCGGGTAGCGCATGAATTCGGTTGCAGCGCCCATGTCACCCACCGGCCCGGCGACATACGCACCACCACCCTGGAGGGCCGCTACGCGGTGGTGTTTCTAGGCAACTTGATCCACCATTTCCCGCCCGAGATCTTGGCGGAGGTGCTGGCAAAGCTCGTCACGCACTTGGATCCGGGGGGAACCATCGCCATATGGGACCTGGCGATGGCGGAAGGGACGGCCGACCCGGTAGCGGCCGGCTTTGCCCTCTTTTTCTACCTAACATCGGGAGCCGGCTGTCACCCGTCATCGGCGCTGACCGCCGCCCTTGAAGCGGCCGGATTCGCCGAGATCGCAGTCGCCCGCCCCCCTCAGGGCACCACCCACATGTTGGTGACGGCCAGACGGATCTGAGCTGCTGGCCGACGCGCGCCGTGGAGAAGATGACCAAAGGTGTTTCTGCGGATCGGTGGCGAAGGGTCAGGGTGACCGGCCGGAGGGGCTTCGCGGATGATGTGATTGGCGGGCAGATCGGGTGCCGCCCATTGCCGTGGGTGAGCGCTACACGATCATCCCGCAGCCCATGGATGGGCCCGGAGAGCACCAGCTCCAGGCCGTCACCCATCTCTTTCAGCCGGTCGGCCTGATGGCCAGAAAGGGGGCCGATGCAGATACGGCCCCAGGGATGGTCCGCATCGGGACAGAGACGGGCGACGGCACCATCGAAGTAGGCGGTATGCAGCCAGATACCATCGAATACCGAGCTGGGAGGCGCCGTCCCCGGTTGCCCCAGTGACACCAGCCCACCATACCCCTTCGGAAAGTGAAGGGTGAGCCGACGATCAGCCGGTGAATAGGTGATGCGGAGGGGAGCCCGGCTGCAGCAGACCAGCATGCGGCCGCAGAACCAGACCGCGGCGGTACCGCTCCCGGGGGCGTCAGCCCACTCCTGGATGATCTTGTACAAGAGCACCGGCTGGTCGTCGATGGTGTAGCTGTCGGCGGCGGCACCAGCGGGTTCGCCCCCGAGGAGGCCGATGCAGAGGCCAGCGAGCAACCAACCGCCGATCCGCCGTCGCCCGCTCAGGCCGCAGAAGAGGCAGGGTCGTCTCTTCGGCACCATCACCGTTGCAGCTCCATCAAACCGGTATCATCCAACCACGGCGCATTGCCAGGCGGATTCGGCCCAAGTTTTCGAGGTTGGCGAGCGGATTGCCGTCCACCACCAAGAGGTCGGCCGCTCGGTCGGCTACGAGGGTGCCCAGCGTCTGCGCCAGATTGCAGGCGCGGGCCGCGTTGCGGGTGCCGGCGACCAGGATCTGGGCGGGCGTCATTCCGGCTGCCGCCATGAGTCGAATTTCAGCGAGGGGCATCCCCAGTTCAAAGGGGACGGGGGCCCCAGCGTAATCGGTTCCCAGGGCGACTTCGCCCCCCGCCTGGACAAAGCGGGCCAAGTTTTCGACAGCCACCTGATCGTAGTGGATATTGTGTCGCCGGCTGACCCCCTGCCATAGCTCGAGGGTGGGCACCCAGCGGACGCCAGCGGCGGCAGTCCGCTGAATCAGCTCATCCGGACAGGGGTCGACCACCATGTGGGCAATCTCGTCCACACCGGCATCCAGGGCCAGCGGGAGATCGCGTGCGCTGGTGACATGGGCCGTGACCGGTACGCCCCGCTGATGGGCGGCCGCCACCAGGGCCTTGGCCGTTGCGGGAGGGAGCAAGGGCCAGCCACTCTGGGCGAAGGTGTAGCCCGATTCAAAGGCGGTCTTGATCACCTCGGCGCCGTCATCCACAAGGCGGTTGACCTCGCGCTCCGCGTCGGCCGGAGTGTCGACGGTGACGGCGAATCCGTTCCAATAGGCGATGGGATAGCCGCCGGTCACATTGATAAAGGAGCCAACAGCCACGAGTTGGGCGCAGCGGGGGTTGGCGCAGAGGGTGTCGCGGATCTTGAAAAGATTGGCCGAGTAGATGCCGAGTGCCCCCAAATCGCGCACCGTGGTCACCCCGCCGCGGGCCCATCCGGTAAGAACATCCGCCCGGTAACCACCGTGGACATGGGCATTGATGAAGCCGGGCAGGAGGGTGCCGCCCCCCATGTCCAGGCGCGCCACGCCCTGCGGAATCTCCACCTGGCCCCGCGGGCCGGCGTCCTGGATGCGGCCCTGGTGGATCACCACCGCGGCGTCTGGCACTGGCGGCGCCCCCGTACCGTCGATGAGGGTCAGATTAATCAGGGCCAGAGGCGGCGGCTCCTCCTGGGCAGCGGCGACCCAGCCGCCGGCAAAAAGATCGCTCACCAGCAGGCTTCCGGCGGCGAGGCCGGTCTGTTTGAGGAAGGACCGTCGGGTTAGGCGGGCGGAAAGGGGCGGATCCTTGAGCGGGAGCTCTGGAGATGACATGGCAAACTCCTTTGCGTTGGATGGGCATTGGATTCGAGGCCCTAGCCAGATCCGGCGGGCGTTTCCTCCGCCGCCCAGTAACCCCCATCGCCCCCCGCTAAAGGGGTGACCCGGCGGCGCCACGTTTGGCCGAGCGTGCCCACAACTGGTGTGGCGCCGGAATGCGGGTAAAAAGATCTCAACTGCGGTGAGCGTTGGCACATCCCCATCCGGTCCGCGTTGAACCGCCGGATAAACGGATGGTGTTGGAACGCGATCCGCAGGGGATGCGGGCCTGCCGGCGAATCGGGTCTGGAGACGGGTCATGGGGTGCCGACGGAAGACCCGCCGGCCGGCGAAGCCTCTCAAGGCGACCCTGCGGGTTGGAGGGCGAGACGCAGGGACCAGGGCAGCCCAACCGGTTGGTGCTGTCCGGCCGCTTGATCGGACCGGCGATGGGGATCGGCGCGCCCGTATCGGCGGCCATGCTACCCGCTGTGATCGGGCAGGCGTCTTCTCCCCTTATCACACCAACCCGTGGTGTCAAACGGTCTCGGCTTCGATCTCCAGGCGCACCATTTGCACCCGGGTCCGCCCGTCAGCAGCGGGGGGATGGTGCTCGAGATAGCGCGCCACAACCGCCTCCAGAAACGGATCCCGCATTTCCTCGGGCAGTCGGTCGGTGTAGGGAAACCAGGTGGTCCGGAGCCACCCTTTGAGCCCCTCCCGATCCGGGTGCCGCATCTCCTTGGGGATGAGCTCGGCCCGCCGCAACCGGAAGCCGCAGGCCGGCAGCCACGCTTCGTATTGCGCCGGGGTCAGGAAATGGTAGGGAAAGGCGACCGCCTCGAGATGGGGGCGCCAGTCCCCCTGCGGCACGACAGTCTGGAGCGCTTCGTAGACCGCCTGGGCGTTGCCGCGCCCGCCCATCTGAAACAGCAGTCGGCCGCCCGGCTTGAGGCAGGCCCGCACGCCCCTCAGCACGGCGGGGTGGTCGGCCACCCAGTGGAGGGCAGCGGTGGAGAAGGCCACATCGAACCCCCGCGCCAATTGGATCCGGGCGGCATCCATCTGTTGAAAGCGCAGGTTGGGGTGGCTGCGGCCGTCAAAGCGTTCCCGGGCCAGTTGGATCATGTCGGCCGACAGATCGATGCCGTGCACGCGGCCCAGCGGCAGGACGCGGGCAAGCCGGGCGCTGACCTTGCCGTCCCCGCAGCCGATGTCCAGGAGGGCTTCGTCCCCCTTGAGGTCGAGCTTGGCGATGAGTTCACGGGCCCACTCCAACTGGGCACCGGAGTTCTCGGCATAATCGGTGGCGTTCCAGCGTTGGCAATCGGTGGTCATGGGACCTCTTTCTTTACTCGCGGAAGCGTGAACGCTTGGCGGCGGTGATGTGCCGCTCCAGCTCGGCTCCGAGCTGCCGGAAGCACTGCGCCGGCGTGCGGCCGGCCGTGTCGACGACGATCCGGCCGGTGGTCCACGGATGGTATTCCCGGGCCGTCACTGCGGCCCAGTCGGGCAGTACCAGCCCTGATAGGTCCGTTTTCCGGGTTGCCACCCGTCGGCGGTGTTCGGCCCTGTCGGTGCAGATCACTTCGATATCGACGGCGGCGGCACCCGCCGCGTGGGCCACCTGTCGCCACTCCCTTCTGGTCAGCGCGATGGGATTGCAGGCATCCGCCACGACATCGTGACCCAGCCCGAGATTGTCGGCGGCCAAACGATAGCTGAGCCGGTACCCTTCGCCTTCCACCTCGATGGCGCAAAGCTCCCGAAGGGCCTGCTCCACGGTGTCGATGCGCAGGTAGACGGCGCCGGTGCGCCGTGCCAACATGCGGGCCAGGGTGGTCTTGCCGGTGCCCGGCAGACCGGAGAAGATATGGAGGACGGGCGCCATGTCACGATCCCTTAAATGCCGGCGGTGTCGCGCCGGATCTGGATCCGCTCGAAATCGGCCAGAATTTTCTGGTTTACGGGGCGATGTATGCACGCCGCCAGGACGAGCGGGACGGATACCAGAGAGCGATCGGCCGCCAGCAGCAGGCCGAGGGTGATCCCTTTGGCGAAGCGGTCAGCGACGACCCGGAATCGGGGTGATCGGGACCGTCGGCAGCGATCCCGTCTCAGCCTGCCGCGACATGGGTTCCCCCCAGTGTCGAGCGGTCATCATCCGCTCCGGGCCGCAGGTCGAACCGGGGGTCCACGACACTCGCCGCCACGTACCTAGCCCGCCACGCTTTCGGCGCACGCCACGCAAAGCTCCGCTTCGGGCAGCACCACTAGGCGGGCGTGGGGAATGGGCTCTTCGCATTCCCGGCAGAGACCGAAATCGGGATCATCGATCCGCGCCAGTGCGCGCGTCAATCGGGTATGGCGCTGTTTGGCCTTGCGCAAAGCTGCCGCGTTGATACTTCTGCTGTTGATCGCTTCCATGCGCGTCAGCCGTCCAATGGCGTTGTCCGGAGAGACCGGCTCGGCGAGGGATTGAAAGGTGGCAATATCATTCTCGGCGATGGTGATCTTCTCCTGGATGACGGCTGCCAGCTGATCTTTCTGCACCTGGTCCATGTCGACTGTCTCCCTCCAAATGGCTGCGCTACCGCGTCTAGCCGCTCTTATTCGCTAAAGGTCAGCGCTGCACTCTGCACCGCCTCGATCCGGGGCCCGAAACTGCGCATGCCGGGCAAGGTGGCGTTGTGATGGGTCCGAATCTGTTTGGCCGAGGCGTGCGCCTTGTCGTCCGTCGTGTGGGCGTCGGCCACGAGCTGGACCGGATACCCCAGCGCCGCCGCGCGGCGCACGGTGGTGTCGACACAGTATTCGGAGGCATATCCGCAGATGACCAGATAATCCACCCCGCGGGATTGCAGAATCATCTCAAGTTCGGTGCCGAGAAATGCATCCGGGGTCGTTTTTCCCACCCGGATGTCGTGGGCGATCACCTCAAGGCCGGACGCCAGCCGCCAACCATCGCTGTTGGGCAGCAACCCCTCGCTGGCCTGCTCGTGCTGGACGAAGATCACGGGAGCGCCCGCCGATCTCGCCCGCCGAGCAAGTGCGTTGATGCGCGCAATCACCGCTTCGGCCTCGAAGGCCTTGGGGTCCGAATCGAAAAAACGCCGCTGAACATCGATGATCAAGAGGGCGGATGAGGTCATTTCGTCTCGCTTTCCTTTGCGGCTAAGGCGGAAGGGGTCACCCCCGCCAGCCCCCACCTGCCGAGGGCGGTTTCGAGCTCCGCACGCCAGCCCTCAGTTTCGATAAGATCGGCCATCTTCTCTTTGAGGGTGGTCAACACCCCAAAAACGAGGTCGCGATGCGCTTCTGCGAACAATTGGAATTGATTACCGGCCGGGCCCTCCAGAACGAAATGGATGAACCGCACCGCAAAGGGGCCGCCATCGACGTCGGCAGTATTCTTCAGGGCCAGTTCCATCAGCCTCGGCATGAAATGGGCCATCGCCGCAGGGCTCATATGCGGTATGGGCGACCAGGAGGTTGAACCGATCTGCTCGATTGACAGCGAGCGATGGTCCGCCAGGCACAGGGTCTGGTTGTGCTCCCGGCAATCGGGGCAATCGTCGTCATGCAGGGTGCACCGGACGGGTTTTGCAAACCCCGCAAAGCGCTCGTAGGCGATGCGAATCAGCGTGTCCCTGTCCATTGGGGGTTCTCCAGCCTGGGCCAGGCGAGCCTGCAACGGCAATGACGATCGTCTCTAAAGGGGCCTCACCTAACCGGCATAATCAAACGGATGCAGCGGCGGCGCGGCCCGGTGAAGCCACACCGCGTCCCTGTGATACCACCGCCAGGCGGCCAGGGCGGCGGCGCAGGCGGCCACATAATGGTCGCTGGGGTCGGCCACCTCACCGATCCCCTTTAGCCCTTGCTGTTGCAGCCACACCAGCAGGTTCCGGCGGGCGGATGCGTGCTGTTTGAGCCCCATGATGTCCGTCGGCGGCGCCCCCCGCAGCGCCATGGTCGCCCCGGGATGCACTTCCACGATCTGGATCTTTCGGCAAGTACTGCGCAGTAATCTGGCCACCGCTATGCCGCGCAGGGTCAGGTAGGCCATGCGGGTCATGGTTGGCGGCATGACCGCGCCGGGCCTGAGCCCGGCAGCCACCACGCGTTTGCGAAGCTCGGCATCCGCGGGCCGGTCCCCGCCGCCGACGTTGTAGGAGAGGGGCGCATCCAGGCCCGCCACGACTTCCGCATTGGATCGAATCGCTCTCGCATACGCCAGGATATCGTCGTCATCGACACCGAGCAGTCGCTGACGGCAGGTCAAAGCAGCCTGCCCCAATGTTTCGAACGCCACCAGGGCGGTCGCTTCGCGATTGCTCGGACCGGAAAGATCGATCCCCAAGATGATCAAGACGCCTCGCAAATTAAAGCGATTCGACCGGCTTCAATTCAGCCGCACCCCGCTCCATTTTTGTGGTGCGAAAAAGAGGTGATGGGACACCGCTTCCCACTTGAAGCGTCCATCCGCCGTGAATACGGAATAGAGATTTGCCCAGCGCAGCGCTTCATTGCCCGGTTGAATCGGGGCTGGTGGCATGCGGCACCGGCCCTTGCTTATGCGAAATCGGCACGCTTGGCAAGCATGGAAGGTCCCCCCGCCATATGGCACCGCGATCAGGGAAACCGCAGCCGCGTTCCTTTCGAAAGGAGGGGTAACCGCCAATACATGCCGACCTTCGGCCTCTCCTTGTTTTGATCGCGTGGCGCCGCAAGCCAGCGTTGTCCCTCTCATCCAGCGCCTTGTCGATGGCGTGCGCCCAGCGGTGAGGTTCTCAATGGGGGGCGTCGCGGATGACCAGTAGCCGCGGCTCGGTCATGTCCGCAATGGCATAGCGCAGCCCCTCGCGTCCCAGACCACTCTCCTTAACACCGCCATAGGGCATGTTGTCCACCCGCCAGGAGGGCACTTCGTTGACGATCACGCCCCCCACCTCCAGCTCGTCCCAGGCCCGCATGACCTTGTGAAGGTCGCGGGTGAAAACCCCGGCCTGGAGGCCGTAGACACTGGCGTTGACCTGCTGCAGGGCCCGGTCGAAGCTGTCGAAGGCGGAGAGCACGGCCACCGGCCCGAAAACCTCCTTGCGGACGACGGGCTGCTCCTCGGGCACCCCTTCGAGCAGGGTGGCCGCCACCAGGGCTCCGTCGCGGTTGCCGCCGCACAGCAAGCGCCCGCCGGCATCGACGGCGTGGTCGATCCATGCGGCCACCCGCTCAGCCTCCTTTTCCGATATCAGCGGGCCGATGAAGGTCTGCACATCCTTTGGATCGCCCATCTTGAGTGCCTCGGTCTTGGCCACCAGACGATCCTTCAGGTCGTCGTACACCGCCTCGTGGATGAAGATGCGCTGAACGCTGATGCAGCTCTGTCCCGACTGGTAGAAGGCGCCGGTTAGCAGCCGGTCGACGGTGTCCTCCAGATCGGCGTCCCGGTCGACGATGCAGGCCGCGTTGCCGCCCAGCTCCAGGACGACACGCTTTTTACCCGCCCTGGCCTTGAGCCGCCAGCCGACCTCGGGAGAGCCGGTAAAGCTGAGCAGTTTCAGGCGTTCGTCGGTGGTAAACAGATCGGCGCCGTCCCGGCGGCAGGGCAGGATGGAGAAAGCACCCGGTGGTAAATCGGTCTCGGCCAGCACCTCGCCGATGAGGAGGGCACCCACCGGGGTGCGGCTGGCCGGTTTGAGTACGAAGGGGCAGCCGGCGGCGATGGCCGGCGCGATCTTGTGGGCCGCCAGGTTCAGCGGGAAGTTGAAGGGTGAGATGAAGCTGCAGGGACCGATAGGCACCCGCTTGACCATGCCGCGGTAACCGCGGGTGCGCGGTGAGATCTCCAACGTGGGCAGATGGCCGTCGATCCGCACCGCCTCCTCGGCGGCGATGCGGAAGGTATCGATGAGGCGCGCGACCTCACCGCGGCTGTCTTTGATGGGCTTGCCGGCCTCGACACACAAGGCCATGGCCAAAGTCTCCCGCCGCTCGGTGAAACGTGCGACACAGTGGTTCAGAACCGCCTGGCGGCGGTCGGCCGACATCCGCCGCATCTCATCCGTGGCGTTCACTGCGGCCTCGATGGCGGCATCGATGGCGGCGGTATCCGCCATGGCCACTCGTGTGGCCACCTGCCCGCTATATTTGTCGGTCACCGCGAGGTCGACATTGGGCTGATGGGCCTTGTTGGCCAGATAGTAGGGGTATTGGTGTTCCATGGGACCTCCCTCACAATTGGGCGCTGAGTGCCTTGATCTCGTGGTGCAGAACGCGGTCGTCGTCGCTGTAGTCCACTGGCAGATCGATAAGGTGAACTCCGCCGGCGGCAAAGGCCTGCTGCGCCAGGTCGGTGAACTGGTCGGCGGATTGCACCCGCGCAGCGCTCGCACCGTAGCTTTGAGCGTAGCGCACAAAATCTGGGTTGGCGAAGTCCAGGCCATAGTCGGCGAAGCCCATCTCCTGCTGCTTCCACTTGATCATGCCATAGGCGTCGTCGCGCAGCACGACGACCACCAGATCGAGCCCCAACTGGACCGCGGTCTGCAGTTCCTGGGAGTTCATCATGAAGCCGCCGTCGCCGCAGATCGCCATGACGCGTCGCTCGGGATGGACGAGCTTGGCGACGATGGCCGACGGCAGTCCGGCCCCCATGGCGGCCAGGGCATTGTCCAGCAGGACGGTGTTGGGCAGATAGGCTGGATAGTTGCGCGCGAACCAGATCTTGTACATCCCGTTGTCCAGAGCGAGGATGCCATCGGCGGGCATGATGGCGCGCACGTCGGCCACCAGCCGCTGGGGATATAGGGGAAAGCGGTCGTCCGCGGCGCCCTGGCGGATGTGATCGGCTAAGGCGGCGCGGACCGTGTCGAAGTCGGCCGTCTCCCAGCGACACTCGGCGGGCAGGGCTTCGCCGATCTGCCACACGCTGTTGGCGATGTCACCGACCACTTCCACCTGGGGAAAGTAGACCGGGTCCACCGCCGCGGAGGTGAAGTTCACGTGGATCACGGTGCGGCCGCCGGAGCGCATGAAGAAGGGCGGCTTCTCGACCACGTCGTGACCCACGTTGATGATGAGATCGGCGGCGTCCAGGGCACGGTGGACAAAATCGTGGTCGCTGAGGGCGCAATTGCCCAGAAAGTGGTCGCTGTCCTCGTTGACGACCCCCTTGCCCATCTGGGTGGTGACAAAGGGAATCCCGCTGCGTTCTACCAGACGGCGCAGCAGGTGGCAGGTGCGCTTGCGATTGGCGCCGGCGCCCACCAGCAGCAGGGGTCGGCGTGCCCGGGTGATAAGATCCACCGCCCGGGCAATGGCCTTCTCTTCGGCCACCGGCCGACGGGTCAGGCTGGGGGGGATGACCGGCATCCGGGAATCCTCTCGGGCGATATCCTCGGGCAGCTCCAGATGGGCGCTGCCCGGCCGCTCCTCCTGGGCCTTGCGGAAGGCTTCCCGCACCGTGGCCGGGATGCGGTCACCACTCTCGATCTGCTTGGTGAACTTGGTCAAGGGCTGCATCATGTCCACCACGTCGAGCATCTGGAACTGTCCCTGTTTACTGACCTTGACCGGCTTTTGACCGGTGAGCATTACCATGGGCATGGCCCCCAGATTGGCGTAGGCCGCGGCCGTCACCAGGTTGGTGGCCCCCGGTCCGAGCGTGGCCAGGCAGACCCCGGCCCTGCCCGTCAGGCGACCATAGGTGGCGGCCATAAAGCCGGCCGCCTGCTCGTGCCGCGTGAGCACCAGTTCGATGGTGCTGCGCGACAGGGAATCGAGCAGGTCCAGATTCTCTTCCCCCGGAATGCCGAAGACATAGTCTACGCCCTCGTTTTCGAGTGCCTTTACGAGCAGGTCGGATGCTTTCATGGGATCTCCTCTGCCGATAGTGGGTGGGGACGCCATCGACTGAACCGATGGCGCTGAGACGATCACCGAGGCAATCACCCTTTGCTTCAGGCGTGATCTGTCCAGGGTGCAGTCGGCGGCAAGGCAGGCGCGTCAAAACAGATGCCCGCTGCAAGGCGCTGGTTCGGTCTAGGGGTGTCCAGCGGCAGGTAAGCGACAGCGTCGCAGATGGGCGCCTTGTGCAGCACCGCGCATCATCAGAAGCGCACCGATCGTCACGCGCACGCGGCCGGCGATTGGCTGACAATTGGCTGACAACCGGCTCGGTCGCCTGTCTGTGCTCGGCTACCCGCGGATGCACCGATTGCCGCGGCCGGTTTCAGGATGCTAATGATCGCCAATGGGTTTGTCCAGTGCGCCCCATGGGGGTGCCAACCGTCCGGGCGGGCGACACCGCCGGCGAGGGTATCGTCGGTAGGGATCTTACGGGTGCGCAGCGGGACCTTTGTTGCGGCCTTCGGGATAATTGGCCTTGATATTTCGTTCCGCCTGGCGGGCGGTCTCGACGATGCGCTTGCGACGGGTGGCGTCTGTTTTGGCGGATTTGATCCACCCCAGAATGCCGCGCCGGGAGGAGGGCGGAAAGGCATTGAAGTAGCGTGCCGCATGGGGATACTTCCCGAACTCGGCCCGGAGGTCTTCCGGCACCTCGAGCTTCTCCACGTCGTCCAGAAAATTCCAGGTACCGCGACGCTTGGCCAGCGCCACCATGCGGCTGCCACTGGGGCGCATGAGCCCGTCCCGCGTCAATCTGGCCACCCGCCTTTTGTTGGCCCGGGACCAGTTGCTTTTGGGGTTGCGGGGCGAGATCCGCAGCATGGTGCGGGCGTCGTCCACCTTGCGACGCAGGCTGTCCACCCATCCGAAGCAGAGACATTGGTCGACAATGTCATCGTAGCCGACATAGGGGCGGCCGGCGCCTTTCTTCCAGGTGACGATCCACACACTCTGCCGCTGGGCGTGATGGTCCCCCAGCCAGCGCCGCAGCTGCGCCACGCTTTCGATCAGGATTCTCTCCGCTTCCGGTTGCACAGCCTTCCCTCAAAGGTGTCGAATTGACGATATGGGATGGGCGCCGATCTCCCAACCGCGCCCCGATTGCGGGTGCGCCTTTGCCCCTCCCGTGAAAACGGGGGGTCAGCGGTCGTTCATTGCCACGTGGCTGCGGCGGGGCACTCCCGATCGCCAGTTGGTGTGGCGTGAATGCAAAACGGCGCGGCCGCAGAGGCAGCCGCGCCGCTCAGGGAAATTCAGGTGGGGTTATCCGCCATCTACAGCGGTCACACCACGCCCTGGTCGATCATGGCGTCGACCACCTTCACGAAACCGGCGATGTTGGCGCCCGCCTCGTAGTTGCCCGGCATGCCGTACTGCTCGGCCGCGTCCAGCGCGGCCGTGTGGATGCTCTTCATGATGATCTGCAGCCGGTTGTCCACCTC
>JASJCL010000090.1 GCA_030066015.1 Desulfosarcinaceae bacterium
ACTCCGCTGGCGCCCACCACCAACATCACCAGCGCCATGCCGATGGCCCGCCGGATATCGGCCTTGCGGGCGGCTTGGAAGGGCTCCATGTCCAGGCCGACAAAGATCACGGACTGGGTGGCCTCTGCGGAGAAAAGGGACGGCATTTTCTGCAAATGCAGATGCCGCATCCGCATCATCCCCCTATCGCCAGGCCGCCCCTGCAATCCCTTGCGGTGATCGGGACGCCCCATGACGGGCGGTACCGGTGTGAACCGTTTGTATATTTCTAGAATAGCTCGTCCGTTCTCACCTGAAACCACCCGTGAGTGTGCATCTGGCGACGTCACCACGGTTGCAAGATCGAGTTGCGCGGCATAACGCCGGCCAACGCTGGACGCGTCGCTGTGAACCCGAATGTGACCGGCGAGATCGACGATGAGAATGTAGTCGATGTCGGGTTGCTGAACCGTTTCGGACATGAGGTGCTGGAGACGCTGGAGGCCCCATTCGCGCTCCATCATGCCGGCCCGGGTGCCCGCTTCGAAGGATCGCATCAGGGCGAGGCCCTTTTGGGCCAAGAGGTCGAGACTGACCCGATCCTGACGGTGGAGGCTGTCGATGGTCAGGCCGGCCAGCACGGCGAACACCACCCCGATCCCGCCGACGATGGCCCAGGGAGAGAGGCCGCCCTGCATGATGGATGGGATCGATCTTTTCAATGACGTCTTGGGCACTTTCATACCGCCGGTTCCACTGAAAGGGGTCAGCAAGTTGTGTTTCGGGTGTGACGCGGCACAGTCACCATGGGTGATCAAAGCCGGATCCGCCACCCGGCAAAGGTGCACATCGCCTGCCAGGCGCCGGTCAGGAGTGGGGGCGCAGCGTTTCTAATGATCTGATATAGCATAGAATCGCCATTTCCAAACTAGGATTGTTGATAGAGAGGTCAAGATCAATATGCGTAAAAGTTACCCGGAAATCCGATCGAGAGCTGGAGAATCTGGTTATTTATTACCCATACTGGTGTCGGCAAGACCCAGTTTGCATGCCGATGCGAATGTGATACCGATTTGCTGGTTGCTTATCGACGGAGACCCATAACGATACCGAGGCCAGCCAGGATGCAAGATCAACCGCTTTCATATTGGGCCCCTCAGCACTACTTTTTCGATCAGGGCCTGCGCTTTGACTGCGTCCAGTGCGGTCACTGCTGTACTGGCGACCCGGGCATCGTCTTCGTGTCTGCCGCGGATCTGTCCCGGCTGGCAATCCACCTGCAGCTATCCATAGATGCCGTTATCCAGCGCTATCTCTCCCCCTGGCGGGACAGCTACACCATCCGCGAGGCGATCGACGGCCGCTGTCTATTCTATGACCAGGGTTGTGCCATCTACCGGGTGCGTCCCACCCAATGCCGCACCTGGCCCTTCTGGCCAAACAACCTGCGCTCGCAATCCCGCTGGAAGCAGGTTGCAAAGCGGTGCCCCGGTATCGGTCAGGGCCGTCGCTACACGCGTGAAGAGATTCTCTCCTTGCTGTCCACCCCGTAAAAAAACCGGCGCCCCTGCGGGACGCCGGCACCTAAAGACACTGCCAGAGAGTGACTGAAAGCACTTCACGGGTTCATCTCATAGGCATCCACCTGGCTGAACACATGCTTGCGCCAAACACGCTCGAACCGCTGGCCGTCCACCACGGGCTTGCGGATCATCTGCCGGCAAAGGTCGATCTGGGCTTGGCTGCTGCTGGGTTTGCTGAGAAGTTGGAGTGCGTAACCAGAAAAGTCGCGCACCATAAAATCGAACATCTGGTCCAGTAAATCCGCGTCCACGGCATCCATGGCGGCCTTCTCGATAAGCAGTTGACCATAGGCCACCAGGGTGAACATCTCGCCCAAGGCGAGGAGGAAATCGATATCCTTCTGCTGATGGGTATCGGGGGCGGCGTTGAGGAGAAGCTGCTCCAAAACGGCGATCTGCTCTCTGAAAACCGCCAGATTGGGCAGGTCCAAGCTGGCATAGGCGATGCGGAAGTCGTGAAATTGAATTTTGCCCAGGCCACGGGTGGGGCCCTGCGCAAAGAGGAAGTCGTCGTTGACCGCTTCGGTTGCATGGCCGATATTGGGGAACTGGCCCGGATAGAAGAAGTAATTGGCCATGAATTTAACGATGAGGGCCATATTGACGTGTACCGTGCCCTCGAGCTTGGGAAGGGCGCGGATATCGCGGGCGGCCGCTTCGAAATAGGTGTCCTTCTCGAATCCGCGGGCGGCGATAACGTCCCAAAGCAGGTTGACGACGGCCTCTCCCTGGGTCGTGACCTTCATCTTCACCATGGGGTTGTAAAGCAGGTAACGGCGGTCCTCAGGGGAGGCGATGCGCATGTAGTCGGCGGCCCGGTAGGCGAACATGCGCATGGCGGCCAGACGGGTAAAAGCATCCACGAAAAGCTGACGGATATGGGGGAAGTCAGTGACATGGCGGCCGTACAAGCTGCGTTTGGCAGCGTGGTTGATCGCCTCGTAAAAGGCGTGGGTGCTGATGCCGATGCTGGCCCAGCCCAGGTTATACTTGCCCACGTTGATCGTGTTGAGGGCCGAATCCCAGGCCGCCGGGCCCCGGCTGAGGATCTCCCCGTCGCTGAGCGGGTAACCGTTTAGGGCGTACTCGCTCACGTACATCTGAGAATTGACCAGGTTCTGGACACATTCATAGTTGGGGTGGTCGCTTTCGGCCACGAACCAGATATACTCGCCCGTCTCACTCTCCTTGGCGAAAGTGGACACATAGGCGGCGGCATTGCCGTTGCCGATATAATACTTGCCCCCATCGGCCACATAGCGCCCCTCTCCCAGATCGGTAAGGGTCATCTCCGAGGCGTACAGATCGGCGCCGTGGGCCTTTTCACTGAGGCCAAAAGCGAAGATGGCGCCCTCTTCGAGGAGCTTGGCCGTTTTGTGTTTGACCGCCTCATTGGAACCCATCCAGATGGGGCCCAGGCCCAGGATCGAGACCTGCCAGGCATACCAGTGGGCGAGGCTGTAGAAAGCCGTAATCTCATTGAAGGCGCAGTTGCGATGGGTGTCCCAGCGACAGTCCGCATCCCCGTAAGCAGACGGGGTCAGCAGCGTGGCGAAGACCCGCTCCGCCTTGAGGAAATCGAGGTAATCGGTGTACCAGCGGCGTTCATGATCCTCCGCCTTCATCTCCGCCTTGCCTTTGTTCTCAAAGAAGGCGATCGTTTTCTGCATAATCGCCCGGGATCGCTCATCAAGGGTTGCAAAGGACTCGGTCCTGGGATTGAATAGGGTCACAGCGCGCCTCCTTGCACTTTTTGCTAATGCCATAAGCGGCATGGACGATATGAGTAGTAAGTTTCGCGCCCCCGCTGAAGGGGACGCATCGTATTACCGCCAGCCCGACAAACACAGGTTTACCCGGCAGCCCGACTCTATGCCAAAGGGCATATGTTGTCAACGTTAACATTTCTTAGATTTACCAAGGCAGATAAGGTCCTGGACGCTGAAAAGACCTGAACGGCAGGACCGCGTGGAGGATACCGATGGCGTACAAAATTCTAACCGTTGATGATAGTAAGACCATCCGCATGATCGTGAAGAAAGCGTTTTCCCAGTACAATTGCGATCTGTTTGAAGCGGAGAACGGTGTGGAAGGGCTGGCGCTGGCCAACAAGGAGATTCCGGACCTGATCATCCTGGACATCACCATGCCGGTGATGACGGGCATCGAGATGTTGGAAAAGCTCAAGGCGGAGAAGGAGCTGAAGGATATCCCCGTGATCATGCTCACGGCGGAGTCGGGCAAGGAAAACGTCATGAAGATCGTCAAGATGGGCGTCAAGGACTACATCGTCAAACCGTTCAAAGGGGAGCAACTGGTGGAGCGTGCGAAAGGGGTTCTGAAACTGGCACCCAAAGCCTGATCCCACACCGCCCATCCTCCTCACCGCCCATGTGCGACCTTGGCCGGATACCCTGTTGGTATCCGGCTTTTTTATGGATGCCGCAAACCACACAGACTGTCCGTCTCTTGCAGCACACCCCGATACATGATACCTGGGCCTGTCAGCGCCGATTACGGCCGCCGGCCCTACCGGCCCGTGAGACAACGTCATGACCACAGCCCATCCACCGACGAGCGGCGCCGCCCTGCCCTGGCCGCCCCTCACCCGCGGCATCCTGCTGAAACGCTACAAGCGGTTTCTGGCGGACGTGCGCTTGGACAGTGGTGAGCGCGTTACGGCCCACTGCGCCAACTCGGGTCGCATGACCAGCTGCTGTGAGACCGGCCGGCCCGTATATCTCTCCCGCCACGACAATCCGCGCCGAAAGCTGAAGTACACCTGGGAGCTGATCGAGATGCCAGACGAACGCAACGGCGGCGCAGCGCTGGTCGGTGTCAACACCAGTGTCCCCAACCGCCTGGTGGCCGCTGCCCTGAGAGCCCGGGCAGTGCCGGAACTGGCCGCGTACAGCGAGGTGGCGACGGAGGTCACCGTGGCAGATCGATCCCGGCTCGATATCCGCCTGGACGGCGCGGGCCTGCCGCCCTGTTTCGTGGAGGTCAAGAACTGCACCCTGGTAACGCACGGCCTGGCCCAGTTTCCAGATGCGGTCACCACCCGCGGCCAAAAGCACCTCCTTGAATTGCAGCGATTGGTGGCGCAGGGGGCGCGCGGCTGCATGTTCTACTTCGTCCAGCGCATGGATGCCCAACACTTCGCGCCTGCCCGTGAGATCGATCCGGCCTACGCGGCCGAGCTGTTCCGCGCGGTCAGCAGGGGTGTCGAGGTCCTGGTGTACGATGCGGCCATCGACCTGGAGCAGATCGCCTTAAGGCGTCCCCTGCCCTTCCGGATCTGATCCGGTACAATCAGTTGCCAGCGCACAAATCAGCCTTATGTTTTGCTCCAACCAACAGCGGTCCAACCGTCCGGATTTTCGGCCAGATAACGGCGACCGGCAAAGCAGCATGTACATGAATGCGGAAAGGACAATGCGCAGATGAAACTGGCAGTCAGCGGCAAAGGCGGCGTCGGCAAAACCACCTTTTCCTCCCTACTGGCACGTACCCTCAGTGACCGCGGCAAACGGGTTTTGGCCATCGACGCCGACCCCGACGCCAACCTGGCCATGGCCCTGGGCATCGAGAATGGAAACCGGATCACCCCCATCGCCGAAATGAAGGAGATGGTCTTCGAGCGCACCGAGGCCAAACCCGGCACGATCGGCGGCTTCTTCAAGCTCAACCCCAAGGTGGACGACCTGCCGGACAGCCTCTCCGTGAAGAAGCACAACATCAAGCTGATGCGCTTGGGCAGTGTTCAAAAGGGCGGCAGCGGCTGCCTTTGCCCTGAGAGCACGCTTCTGCGAGCCCTTGTGACCCATATCGTACTGGCCCGTGATGAGGTGGTGGTGATGGATATGGAGGCCGGCATCGAGCATCTTGGTCGTGCCACCGCAACCGCCGTGGACAAGCTCATCGTGGTGGTGGAGCCCGGTCGCCGCAGCATCGACACCGCCCGCCATATCCGCAAGCTGGCCGCCGAGATCCACCTCGATAAAATCGCCGTGGTGGGCAACAAAATTCGCCGTTCGGCTGACGAGGACTTCCTGCGGAAACATCTCAGCGATTTTGAATTTCTGGGGTTCCTCCCCTACGAGGACACCCTCATCGAGGCCGATCTGGGCGGTCAATCGCCCTACGACATCGACAGCACGGCCAAGCAAGTCGTGGCCACCATGCTGGACAGGCTGTAAGCGTCGCCCGCCGATCCCATGAGTACATCCACGCGCCGCCCCGGCCATCCTCGGGGTCACAGACGTCGCCGGGGGACCGGCCCCCGGCGCTCCGGACCGCCCCTGCGGCTCAAGCCCCAGTCCGATGGGAGCCTCAAAAGGCTCTTCGCGCGCATCGGGATCCCCAAACAGCGTCCCTTCACCCCCGACCCATTCCAGATCACCGCCGTGGAAGCGATCGCGGGCGCCGATTCGATCGGCACTTGCGATTGTCTGGTGACCGCTCCCACAGGCAGTGGCAAGACCTGGATCGCCGTCGAGGCGATCCGGCGGATGCGTCTGCAGGGCAAGCGCGCCTGGTACGCCAGCCCGTTGAAGGCCCTCACCAACGCCAAGCTCGTTGAATTCGCCGACGTCTTCGGTGCCGACCAGGTGGGCATCCTCACCGGCGATCGCAAAGAGAATCCAGACGCGCCCATCATCGTGGGTACCACCGAGATCCTGCGCAATCAGCTTTACGACGCCATGAACTTCGGCCATCGCCTGGATACAGATCTGGTGATCCTGGATGAGGCCCATTTCATGGGCGACGCCGAGCGAGGGGTGGTGTGGGAGGAGATCATGATCTACCTGCCACGGCGCATCCCGCTGCTCCTGCTTTCAGCCACGATCGGCAATGCCGACCTGATCAGCGATTGGCTGGCCGCCATCCGTGAGCGTCCCTGCGCCCTGGTGACGGCGGAAAAACGCCCTGTGCCGCTGGTGCACCTTTTTCTGCATCCCTCGGGCCTGCTGCTGCCCCTCCTAGTGAAGCACAAGGGGGGCAAGCGCCGGCGCCTGCACAAAAAGATCGCCAGCTACCTGGCACAGCGCCGTCCCCCCTATCTGGCCCCGCCGGGCAGACTGCCCCCCTTTGACGAAATCCTCAAAGTTCTCAAACGCTATCGTCTCCTGCCGGCCATCTTTTTTCTCAAATCGCGGGCCGACTGCGACGGGGCGGTCCAGATTTGCCGCCATCGCCCTCCCCTGGATCATGAGCGGGAGGCGCTCTTGAAGGACCGCGTGGCGGCCCTCATCGAAAACGACCCCTATCT
Source organism: Desulfosarcinaceae bacterium (assembly GCA_030066015.1). Lineage (GTDB taxonomy): Bacteria > Desulfobacterota > Desulfobacteria > Desulfobacterales > Desulfosarcinaceae > JASJCL01. The sequence continues at coordinate 6,835 of JASJCL010000090.1, forward strand.
GAGCGCACATGGTCAGCGCAGCCTGCTGGAGGCGCGCGCCGTGGGTGCCCACCACAGTGGCCAGTTGCCCACCTGGAAGTTGGTCATCGAAACGCTCATGACCGAAGGGCTTCTCGATGCCGTCTTCGCCACCTCCACGGTGGCCGCGGGCGTCAACTTCCCGGCGCGCACCATCGTGATGTTTCATTCAGACCGCTTCAACGGCACCGAGTTCCTGCCGCTGGACGCCACCGAATTTCACCAGATGACGGGCCGCGCCGGCCGTCGCGGGATGGACCGCATCGGATTTTCCCTCACCGTTCCCGGCAAGTATATGGAGGTCCGCGACATGGCCAAGCTTGCCAACGCCCGTCCGGCGCCGGTCCATAGCCAGATCCGGATCAATTTCTCCATGGCCCTCAATCTCCTCCTTTCCCACACCCCGCTGGAGATCGAAGATCTCCTCAAACGCAGCTTCGCGACCTATTTGCTGGTCAGCAATGCGGGCTCCAGCGACGATCAGCGACGTCAGGAGGAGATCCACGGTATCTTGTGGGAGGACTTCGAAGACCACCTGGCCTTCCTAAAGGAGACCGGCTTTGTGGATGCCGCTGACCGGCTCACCGAGGATGGGGTGTGGGCCAGTCAACTGCGCATCGACCAGCCCCTGGTGGTGGCGGAGGGATTGCGCAAGGGGATTCTGCCCGACGATGACCCGGCCCTGCTGGCGGCGGTGATGGCCGCCTTTGTCAATGAGCGCGAGAGCAATGACCGGATGGAGGGGCGCCTTCTGCCCAACAAGCTCACCAAGTGTATGCGTCGGATCCACAAGGCACTCCACGGGTTCTTACGCCACTTGGTGTCGAGGGGCTTCCCGGTGCGCCACCTCTACCTGCGGCCGGCGGCCACCCTCTACGCCTGGGCCCGCGGTATTCCCTGGGAGATGGTGGCCCGCGATTACGAAATGGCCGAAGGCGACCTCTCCATGCTGATCCTCAGAACAGGCGATCATCTGCGCCATGTGCGCACCCTCAGCGCTGTCTTCCCCAATGCCGCCCAATGCGCCGAAGCGGCCATGAACGCCATCCTGCGCGATCCGGTATTGCCGGAAAAGGGGGAGGGGGTTCGTTGACCGGCGCAAACCACTTTGGAGGCGGTTGCGACAAGCAGGCCGGCAGAGCGGGGAGCGGCGTACAGGCAACTAACGGGGCCGCAGCACCAGCTGGCCCTTCTGATTGTCCAGATCCATCTCGAAATTGCGGATAAAGTTCATCCCCAAAAGCCCCAGATCGGGATTGTCGGGAATGTCCAGCACGAGCACCGTGAGATCGGTGACCGCGACATCGGCCAGGATCACACTTTCCAACCGGGCCTCCCAGGCAGTAACCGTTCCGCCGGCGGTGGTCACCTGGCGACGGCGGGCAGCCCCGGCAGAGAGGCCCAACCTTTCGGCGGCGGCGGTGGGAATGGTGGTGAGGGTGGCCCCGGTATCCACCACAAAGCGCTGGCGCAGCAGGCCGTTGAGGCGGGCTTCGGTCTCGATGACCGTGCTGCCCGGTGTGAAGGGGATGAGAATCCCTTCCGCCAATGCGGCGGCCTCGTCAATTCGGGCGGCCAGAGCGGTGGCGCGCTCCTGAAGTGCGGCGGGATAAGTGCCCGCCGCGAGGAGGTCGTCGGCCAGCGCAATCTCCCCGGCCAACAGGGCGGCCTCCACGCGAAAGAGATAGATGGCCGCGCTGTCGCTGAAGCGCTCGCTCAATGGTGGCAGGCGCACTTGCAGGGCTGCCACGTCCTCCTCTGCGGCCAAGCTCTTGAGGGCCTGAACCGCCACATCGTGATAGAGCACCTCCAGACCATCGGCCTGGCCACCTGCGGGCGACCAGTAGAGGACCTCCTCCATGAGGGTCAGCGCATAGGCCGCGCCATAGGCCGTCAGGCCGGCCGTTGCCACCTTGCCGATCAGCGCCGGATCGGCGATCTGGGCCAGAATACGGCTTTCGAAGCTATCGGCGACCGTCAACGCCTGTCCGTTGGCCAGCAGGATGTCCACCAGTTGATGCAAGCGGGCACGGGCCGGCGCTTCGTCGAACAGCGCGCGTTGCTCGGTGTCCGCGAGACGCGGATCGCGACCAAAGGCATCCGCCAGCGCTGCGAGGCGCTCCGCCGTGGTCAGATCCGCATTTTCCATCGCCAGAAGCAGCCGCTCCTCACGGCCATCCTCGAAACTGAGCCGATAGAAATCGTTCACCCGCAGCGTGGGCTGCAGTCTGTCCCCCGTGGCGCTCGTCCAGAGGAAGTGCCCGGACGGACGCTTGTCGAAGGTCCAGCCCACCACGCGCTGGTCTTGGAGCAGAATGCCGGTGGTGGCCGGGGCAGCCCCACCGGGGCAGTGCTCGAAGTGGATCAAGGGGGTACAGCCCTCCTGAAGGCGGACCGGAAAGAGATCGTCGCTGGCCAGCGGCCGCCAGACGATGGGAGCGCCCGGCTCCCACGCCGCCAAGGGTGGTGGGCGCAGATCACCGATCGCATCCAACTGCCAGAGGCCCACGACATCCGTATCCGCCTGAACCCCAGCGGATATGGGCACCCGCTGGCCATCGGGGAGTTCGGCCTCCCAGAGGGCGCCCCCCAACACCTCTTGGCGCGGCAGGGCCACCCAGCCCGCACCCACCACCGGTGCCGGTAAGGCGGCGATCTCGCGCCCGCTGGCGTCGCTGACACGGACCCAGACGCTGGGAAAGGGCAGGAGCGCCGCCTGTGCTGAGGGCTTGGATGCCGCCGGAAGTGCCGCGAGGGGGGCGGTCTGCGGAATCTCTTCGCCCGGATCCGCGGGTTGCGGCGATGGCAGCGGGGAGAGCGACCGCTCCGGGGTTACCCAGAAGAGGAAGGCGGCGCCAGCCGCCAGGCCGACCAGGAGCAGCCAGAAAATTCGCAAGCCCACGGCCTGGGGCGGTTGATCGAGGCGGGTGCCGCAACGTCGGCAGTAATGATCCGCATCGGCCGTCAAGGCTCTGCACTTTGGGCATCGGCTCATCGGTGGCTCCTGGATGGGGGTCCGCTTCGGTCAAGCGCGTCCCCCTTTATCGCATCTGCGCTTTCCTCACTCAAGCCCCTAGTTGCGCCGTTTCCCGGCACTCTGCGAGCGCACTGGGGGCACCCCCCCATCGGCAGGGCGGTCCGGGCAGCGTGGCGCACCGCAGCGTCGCTACCGGAGTAGGGTGATGAAGACGCACTGGTGCAAGGCGTCGCTCTTGCACCGCTCGGTCGGTATGGTAAAAGACCCACGAGAGTCCCGCCACCGACACCAACGACAGAGGAGCGTCCATGAAGGTTTTCGAAATCCAGGGACATAGCGGCACCTCCCGCATATTGGTGGGCGAGGTGCTGGCCAACCTGCCGCAGTACCTGCCCGCCACCAAAGTGGTGGTGATCACCGACGATACTGTCAAGGATCTATATGGTACGGCATTTTCCCAATATCCCGCCATCTCCATCGGCCAGGGAGAGCAGTACAAGACCCTCGACACCCTGGCGCAGATCTACGCGGAACTGATCCGTCTGGGTGTCGATCGCTCCAGCTTCATTGTGGGCATTGGTGGCGGTATCGTCTGCGACATCACCGGGTTTGCCGCCGCCACGTTCATGCGGGGGATCCCATACGGCTTCGTGGCCACCACCCTGCTGGCGCAGGTGGACGCCAGCGTGGGTGGCAAGAATGGCGTGAATTTTGGCGGATACAAGAACATGGTGGGCGTTTTCAGCCAGCCTCGCTTTGTCATCTGCGATCCCCACCTATTGGTCTCCCTGCCGGAGGCGGAAGTCCTCTGTGGCTTGGCCGAAGTCATCAAGCACGGCGCCATCGCCGACAAGGCGCTCTTCGCCTACCTGCAGAACAAGATTCAGGGCGCGCTGTCGCTGGACCCGGTCGTCTTGGAACATCTGGTGCATCAGTCGGTGGTCATCAAGGCCGGCGTGGTCAATGCAGATGAAACCGAACAGGGTCGGCGCCGCATCCTCAACTTCGGCCACACCATTGGACACGCCGTGGAGAAGCTCTCCGGTATGCCCCACGGCCAGGCGGTGAGCATCGGCATGCAGGTCGCAGCGCGGTTGTCGACGACCCTGGCCGGTCTGCCGCTCGATCAGGCGGAGGCCCTCGGCCAACTTCTACGAAGCTATGGACTGCCAACCGAGTTGGGTCTCTCCCCAGAGAAGGTCTCCGACGCCCTGCGCAAGGATAAGAAGAAGAGCGGCCGCCAGATCCACTATGTGCTGATCGAAGAGATCGGCAAGGCAACCGTCATCGATCTGGATTTGGTGGAATTGGATCGCCTGCTGGCGGCCCTCTGACGGATGCGGACGATTCGATCGCCCATCCGGGGTGTGGATCAGGCGGACGGATCGCGCAGGACAATGAGGTGCAGGGCCCGCGGGCCGTGGGCGCCATGGACGATGACCAGTTCGATGTCGCCGGTCTTGCTGGGACCGCTGATGAAGGTCATCCGGCCGGTAAGGGCCTCGCGGTCCCGCCGGCGCTCTTGCGCCAGCTCGGCATAGAGCGAAACGAAATCAACCAGCACCTGAGATTCTCGTACCACGGCCACATGGACCGAGGGCACCAGGCTTACCGCGCCGGGCTGGCCGGGGCGGTTGCGCAGCACCAGGGTCGCTGTGTCGGCCACGCAGTAATCAGCGCTGGTAATCCCGATGACGGCCGATCGCAGCTGACGGTGAAAGCGGTCCCGCGCCACCGTGTCGACCGGTGCCGCCAACGGCGCCCGGTAAAGCGGTAGGCCGGTATCTGCCAATGCGGTTTCCAGATCCAATTCGTTCAACAACGCATCATCCCACCGCACGAGGGCCTTTTGCTGCGCCCACTCGGCCTCCGTCTCAACGGCTATTCGTCGAATCAGGGCCGCTGCCGCAGCGGGATCCGCCGCCAGCTGCAGCTGAATGTTCAACGCCGCGGCGTTTTCCGCCAGAAGTTCCAACGGGGCGTCCGATCGCTTCGCCACGGCAAGGGGCGCCAGCTCGGCATACGCTATCGCTCCCCGTCCATGGCTCGTCGGCGCCGACAGGGCCGTCCGTACCCTTGCCATAAACGCTTCCCGGTTGGCCGTCATCTGCCACCCTCCCCACGCGCCTGCTCGGCGGCCCATCTTTGGACGAATCGCCGCCGCGCCAAACGGGGCAGATCGCGCGCCTGCGTCCAGCCGTGGAGGGGCGGCGGTAGACGGGTGATGCGGCCCTCTTCCGCCGGCAACATCTGTTGGCCGGCGACTGCCAGGTGGCGGGCCCCTTGATAGAGATTGGGTCGGCGGGCCAGTTCGCCCCACAGGCGCATGACGAGTGCTTCGAGGCGGTCACCGCCGCCCCGGAACAGGTCATCGGCCCGCCCCTCGGCCCAGCGGTGACGCAGGGCCAGCAGCAGGCGCGGCAGATCGATCTCCACCGGACAGGCCTCCTTGCATGCACCGCAGAGGGTTTCTCCGAAGAAGAGATGTTTGGCGCGGTCGAGCCCCACCAGGAGGGCGGTCACCACTGCGCCGACGGGCCCCGAGTAGGCGTAGCCGTAGGCATGCCCGCCGATCTTGCCGTATACCGGGCAGACGTTGAGGCAGGCGGCGCAGCGGATGCAGCAGAGAATCTCACGAAACTCGGGATCGGCCAGGATGCGGCTGCGGCCGTTGTCGACGATGACGAGGTGGAATTCTTCGGGACCGTCGGCCTGGAAGTCGGCCCGAGGCCCCCCGATGTAGGAGATGTAGCCGGCCATCTTCTGGGCGGCGGCGGCGTTGGAGAGGAGGCGAAAAAGCAGGGCGTGGTCTGCCAGACGGGCCACCACGCGTTCCATTCCCATAAAAGCGATATGCACCTTGGGCAGGGTGGTGCTCATCCGAATGTTGCCCTCGTTGCTCACTGTGGTGATGTGGCCGGTTTCGGCGCAGGCCAGGTTGCAGCCCGAGACACCCATGTCAGCGCTGAGAAACTGCGTCCGCAGAGCGGCGCGGGCCGCCTGGGTCAAGGTGGGGGGGTCTTCGCTGTACGGAATGCCCAGTTTTTCGGCGAAAAGCCGGCCCACCTCCTTGCGGGTCTTGTGGATGGCTGGCGCGATAATGTGGGAGGGGGTCTCACCGGCCAACTGGAGAATATACTCTCCCAGGTCGGTTTCCACCACCGCGATGCCGGCGTCTTGAAAGGCCTCGTTAAGGCCGATCTCCTCGGTCACCATGGACTTGCCCTTGACCACCTGGCGCACGCCGCGGCGCCGAGCCACGGCCAGGCCATAGGCCACCGCCGCCTGGGCGTCGGCGGCGAAGTAAACCTGTCCGCCGCGCGCCAGGATGCCGTCCGCCAGCCGGGGAAGCAAGGTGTCGAGGTGCTCCACTGCATGCATGCGGATGGCGTGGGCCATCTGACGGACCTGAGGCCCCTCTGGATGTCGGCGGTACCGCTGGGCGGTGGCCGGCGCCACCCGGTGCTGAAACCCGGAGAGGGCTTTCTGGAGGACGGGATCGGCCATTCCCTCGCGGGCCGCTTGGCAGTATGCTTCGGTACGGATAGCGCTCATCGATCACCCTCTCAATTGAGCCGTCATGCAGACTACTTCTGGACCAGCAGTTCGGCAATATGCATGGCGCGCACCGGCAGCTTTTTCCGGCTCAGCATCCCCTGGATGTGCAGGAGGCAGCTCAGGTCGCAGCCGATGACCACCTCCGCCTCCGTGGCCAGAATGTTGGCCACTTTTTCCGCCAGCATGCCGGTGGAGATGTCGGCATACTTGACGGCAAAGGTGCCGCCGAAGCCGCAGCAGCGATCGCTGTCGGCCATCTCTATGAGTTCCGTGCCGCGCACCGCCTGAATCAGAGCGCGCGGTTGGCGGGCCACTCCCAGGTGGCGGGTTAGATGGCAGCTGTCGTGATAGGTGACCCGGCCATCGAAACGGGCTTCCAGATTGATCACCCCCAGGACATCCACCAGAAACTCGGTGAGTTCGAAGGTCTTCTGCGCCACCTGTGTCGCCCGCGCCTGCCAGACCGGGTCATCGGCGAAGAGGTCCGGGTAGTGATGCCGCACCATGTCGACACAGGATCCCGATGGGCAGACGATCACTTCTGCAGATGCGAAGGTGTCGATGAAATGGCGGGCCGCCTTGCGGGCGGTTTTCCGGTAGCCGGCGTTAAAGGCCGGCTGGCCGCAGCAGGTCTGCGCCAGGGGCACGTCGACCTTCAGGTCGAGGCGCCGGAAGATCTCCACCATGGCATCGCCCACCTGGGGGTAGAAATTGTCGACAAGGCACTGCACGAAAAGGGAGACATTGGAGAAAGTGGTCATGATCGGTGATCCAAGATCCAGGGGCCTCGGGCGGCGCCTCTCAATCGGTTGCCAGCGGCTTCAGGCGTCCGGTGTCATCAAAGGCCAACGGCGCCGCATCTCCGCAGATCTCGATGTGGGGATGGGCGGCGGCCTCGGCCCGCAGGGCGACGGAAACGGACATGCTGGCCAGATCGAGGGTATTGCGGATATGGGCCACGCGCGCCGCTTCGGGCGCAATGGCCCCGATGGTGGTCAGTGCGGCGTTCACCGCCTCGCGATCGGTGGGCAGCGCGATGGGAATGCGGCCCTTTTCCGGTGTCATGGCGGCGATGGCATTGGTCTGAATGGCGAAAAGATCCAGACCCTCCACAACCTGCCGGGTGGTGAAGTCGGCCATGCCGATGCCGATGGCGTTCCCGTGGGAGGCGGGGGTCAGCCCCAGGACGACGATACGGGTGATCCGCGGTGTCTCCGGTTCTGGCTCGCCCACGAACATGATCCGGCCGATGACGTTGGTATCCATGCCCGTTCCGCTGATGTTCTTGCCCATCTCATCGACGATGAGAATGTCGAGTTGCTGAAAGGGCAGGCGGCCCATAAGGGCTTTGGCGCGGGTCAGCAGCGCCGTCTCCCCATCGACCAGTTCAGCGGCGGGAAAGGCTTCGATGATGGCCGTACGGTCATAGCAGTTCTCCACGATCCCCAGACCACCGATGACGGGCAGTCTTTCCAACATGAGCTTGCCGATAGCGGGAATCACCCGGCGGTAGCCGTACTGCACCGTCTGGCGATGGACGTCCAGGCAGCCGGTGTGCTTGCCGAGACCGATGGCCAACATCTTCATCAGTCCGCTTTCCACCGACCCGTCGAAATCGGTGTGGGGCTTGATGCGATTGACCACAAAGATGCCGTCCGCCTCGGCGGCGTGCCGGTCCACCCATACGGGGAAGCCGAATTCGGAGCGACCGACCTGCACCACTTCCATACTGGCCCGGATCGGGGCGCCGACCCGCGCTTCGGTGATCCCCAAGCTCTCCAGCATGGCCACCTGCCCCTCGGCCGTGCCGCCGCCGTGGCTGCCCATGGCTGGCACCAGAAACGGCGCTGTGCCCGCCGTCCGCAGCGCGGCGACCACTCGCTTGAGGATGACATCGATGCCGGCGATCCCGCGGCTGCCGGCCGTAACGGCGATCTGGGAACCCGGCCGCAAGCGGGCATTTTGTCGCAAGCGGGCCATGGCGCGATCCACGGCGGCAGGGAGATCTTCCAGAGCGGGTGCGGAGAGGGTTTGACGGATGGGGATCATCGTGGGAAATCCGGAAGACATGGATGCGCTCCTTGACGGGATCTCGGCAAAGACAAGGGGGCCGAACTCTGCTATAGGGTAGCTTTCGAAACAGCTGGGAAAGATGTATGCCCATCGGTCACCAGTGTCAACCGTTGAGATCGTCCCGGTAAACCGGCCTTTGAGGATCCATCCGATGAGCGTTTGCGAAAGGGCATGCCGCATCCTCTTCCTGGAGCCATTCTATGGGGGCTCCCACCGGGAGTTCGCCGATGGGCTTGTTGCCAACAGCCGTCACCAGATCCACCTGGTCACCCTCCCCGCCCGCTGGTGGAAATGGCGCATGCGGGGAGCGGCCCTCCACTTCTACCGTCAGATAAGCGACCCGCAAACCTACGATGCGCTGCTGACCAGCGATCTCATGAGCCTCAGCGACCTTACGGCCCTCTGGGGGAAGCGCTGTCCGCCAAGCGCGGTGTATTTCCACGAGAATCAGCTCACCTATCCGGTGGCACCGGGGGAGCGCATGGACTACCAGTTCGGTTTCACCGATATCACCACCTGTCTGGCCGCCGATGGCATTCTCTTCAACAGCGAAAGCCATCTTTCCGCCTTTTTCGATCAGCTCCCGCGTTTCATCGGAAAATTGCCCGAGTATCGTCCGATCTGGGTCGTCGAGACCATCCGACCCAAGTGCGCCGTCCTCCACCCCGGCTGCCGATTGCCCGCAAACCAGGAACCGCCACCGGTCAAGGACCCCAGCCCCCCGCTGGTGATCTGGAACCACCGCTGGGAACACGACAAGAATCCGGCGGCCTTCTTCAAGGCCCTCGGGCAGATCCAAAAACAGGGGATCGCGTTTCGCCTGGCCGTCCTGGGGGAACGCTTCAACAATGCACCAACGGTGTTCGAACGGGCCGAGAAACAGTTCGCGGCCCAGATCGTCCAGTGGGGCTACGAGCCGGATCGGGCGGCCTACTTGGCATGGCTGCGACAGGGTGTGGTGGTCGTCAGCACGGCGCTGCAGGAGAACTTCGGCATCGCGGTCGTGGAAGCCATCGCCAGCGGCTGTCTGCCCCTGTTGCCCCGGCGTCTCTCCTACCCTGAGCTCCTGCCGGCGACACTTCACGACACCTGCCTCTACGCCAACACCGCCGATCTGGTGAACAAACTCAGCGGCGCTCTGAGTCGGCCGCAGCAAACGGTCGATCTCCGCGCACGGCTTCGGGACCACGTGCAGCAATTTGCCTGGTCCCGCTGCATCGACCGCTACGACATCTATCTGCAGCGATTGGCGGGAAGATCTGGGGCGCATCCGCCGCCCTGAGGGGAGCGCAGCTAGCCACTCCGCGCCGTTGCCATACGGGCCCCGTGACAGCCGCGCATTGCGGCCGCCCGATCGGCCATTCGCAGGGGGGCCGCCATTGACAGAGACCTATGGCTTGCCTATATTCAGGCCTTGTTCAACGGACAAATGACCCGCCGTCCGGCGGATTCCCAGACACCTGAAACGGCTGCCATCAGCGCGCGATCCTTTTGGGCAGTCAAGGAGGATGCATGGCTTACGAGAAGAGTGATTACAAAGAGGAGATCGACCGCCCCGTCGCCGTATTCGAGACCAATATGGGCACCTTTGAAGCGGAGCTCTACGCAAAGGAGTGCCCTGAGACAGTCTGGAACTTCATCAACCTGGCCGAGGGACGCCAGGAAACGGCCCGCGGCGGCAACTACTTCGACGGTCTCAGCTTTCACCGCATCATCGACGGCTTTGTCATCCAGGGCGGCTGCCCCTTCGGCAATGGGACCGGCGGCCCCGGCTATCGCTTCAAGGATGAGTTTGACCCCAGCCTGCGCCACGCCTCGGAGGGCATTCTCTCCATGGCCAATGCCGGCCCCGGCACCAATGGCAGTCAATTCTTCATCACGCTGGCCGCCACCCCGCACCTGGATGATCGCCACAGCGTCTTCGGCAAAGTGACCGAAGGGCTCGAGGTCGTGCAGAAGATCGGCAAAGCCAAGACCGGCCCCATGGACAAACCGGTGGAAGCCGTCATCATGGAGAAAGTCACCATCCGCCGCTAATCACCGCCGGTAGAGGCGGCACCACGATCGCGTCCGCCCTCGGGCGGACGCGCCATTTCCGAGTTCCCCAATCTGTATCCTCGAGGAAGCGTCCCCATGCTGGAATTGAAAACCATCGATGCCAAGAAGCAGCGCGTCGCCACCCTGGCCGTACCGGTCTGCCAGGACGGTGATCTGCACACCAAAAAAGCGATCCAGGCCCTCTGTGCGACCGGACTCGCCCTGCCCGAATTCAGTGGCGAAAAGGGGCAGTCCATCATGCTCTACGATCCCCCCGGTCTGGCCTGCCGGCGTGCCATTCTCTTCGGTCTGGGGAAGATGGAGCAGGTGGACGGGGAGCGTTTACGCCACTTCGCCGGCGCCTGCGTGAAGCAAGTGATCGACAAGGAGCTCACCGAGGTGGCCCTGGCGACGCCGTCGGCGGGCCCACTGGGGATGGATAAAGCGCACGTCTTCTCCGCCCTGATGGAAGGCGCCCTCTTGGCCAACCATCGCTACGACGCCTACCGCTCCGAACCAAAGAAAACGGCGCTGAAGAAAATTCAATTGGATGCTACGGCCGGCGAGCGCAAGCGCTTTCGTGCCTTGCGCCAACAGACCACCGTCATCTGCGCGGCCGTTCACCAGGCCCGTGAATGGGTCAGCATGCCGGCCAACGACAAACGGCCTCAGGAGCTGGCTGACCGGATGACGGCGGCGGCCCGCAAGGTCAAGCTGAAAGTGCAAGTTCTCAAGGAGACCACCCTGGCACAGAAGCGCTTCGGTGCCCTCCTGGCAGTGGGTCAGGGCAGCACCAGCCCCCCGCGCCTGGTGGTGCTCTCCTACAACCCAGCCAAGGCCAAACGAACCATCGCCTTGGTGGGCAAGGGCGTCACCTTCGATACCGGCGGCACCAACCTCAAGCCCACGACCGGCCTGGGCGACATGAAGACCGATATGGCCGGTTCGGCCGCCGTGGCGGCCACGCTGCTGACCGTGGCCCAGCTCAAACCCGACACCCGCGTCATCGGGCTGATGCCCCTGGCGGAAAACATGCTTTCGGGCAACGCCATCCGCCCGGGCGACATCATCACGGCCTACAGCGGAAAAACCATCGAAATCGGCAACACCGACGCAGAGGGACGCCTCATCATGGCCGACGCCATGGCCTATGCCATTGAGACGTTCAAACCGGACGCCGTCATCGACATGGCCACCCTCACCGGCGCCTGCGTCGTGGCCCTGGGTGAGAAGCTGGCCGGTCTCTTCACCCCCAACGAGGAGATCGCCGACGCCATCCTGGCCGCCAGCCGTCACACCCATGAGCGCTGCTGGCGCCTGCCCCTGCCCGAGGATTACAAGGAGCTGCTGAAAAGCGATTTGGCCGACACGTCCAACATGAGCAGTAGTCGTTGGGGCGGCGCCATCACCGCCGCGCTCTTCCTGCAGCAGTTCGCGGGCGACACGCCATGGGCCCACATCGACATCGCCGGGCCGGCGTCGAGCAAGAAGGGCAACGCCTACTGCGGCCCCGGGGGAACGGGGTTCGGAGTGCGCCTGCTGACCGACTTCATCATGAACCTCTAGCGGCCGTCGGAGGGCTCCCGCATCGTCCTTGGTAAGCGATCGACGTCGTGTCTGCTGCGACCTGACCTCTCCCTCGGCGTCTTCTACCTGAATTCCTGCGGCGCCTGGGAGCGTCCATAAAGCGCAACGCTTAAACGTCCAAGCGTGTAGGCCAGGTTGGGTCGTCTGGCCCCACCGGACAACAGGATCCGCGATGCCGCCAGCCTCCCCATTTCAAATTCCCGACGTACGACGCTTCATTGCATTTCGCATCTGTTTCAACTCACGCTTTTACTACCCGATTTTCACCATTCTCTTCCTCGATTTCGGTCTCACGGTGGATCAGTTCGCCTTACTGAATGCAGTCTGGGCCGGCACCATCGTGCTCAGCGAAGTGCCTTCGGGCGCGCTGGCCGACATCATCGGCCGCCGCCGCCTGCTGATCTTCACCGGCGTACTGATGGTGGTGGAGATCGCCATTATCGCCGTGGTGCCCACTGGGCGGATGCCGCTGGTCTTCGGTGCCTTCCTCATCAACCGGATCCTCAGCGGGTTGGCCGAGGCGGCGGCCAGCGGCGCGGACGAGGCACTGGCCTACGATGCCCTGGAGAGGGCCGGCTTGGAGAAGCAATGGGGACGGGTGTTGGAGGTGCAGGTGCGTTGCCAGAGTGTGGGGTTTATCCTCTCCATGGTGATCGGCGCGGCCGTCTATGATCCACGGCTCGTCCAGCGGGCGCTGAGCTGGTTCGGCGTCGAGGCCGCCTTGACCCAGGCCGACACGCTGCGCTGGCCCCTCTATCTCACCCTGGTGATGGCCGTAGGCACCCTCCTCACCGCCCTGCGGATGACCGAGGCTAGCGATTCCGACGATGCCGCGAGCGACCCGTCCAGGCGTGAAAAACCGGTGGCGGCAGCCTTTCGCCTCACCTTGAAAGCGGGTAGCTGGATCTTGAATACCCCCTGGGCGCTCTCGGTGATTCTCTTCGGCCTCCTCTTCGATGGTGTCATCCGCATGGCCATCACCCTCTCCAGTCAATATTACCGCCTCATTCTCATTCCCGAAGCGCTTTTCGGCGTCATCGGTGCCCTCATCGCCGCCCTGGGGCTCTTCGTGCCCCGTTGGGCACGTCACCTCAGTGAAACACGGCAGCCCGCCTTCAACCTGGCCATCACCACCCTGGTCACCCTGATCGGCCTCACGGGCATGGTTTTCTGCTGGCCCTTTTGGGGCCTGGTCCCCGCCATCGTCCTCTTCAGCGCCATGTTCCTCAACGGTTTCTTCATCAGCCACTACCTCAACAGCATCACTGCCCGCCATCAGCGTGCCACCGTGCTGAGCTTCAAGGGCCTGAGCTACAATCTCAGCTACGGCCTCCTGGGCATCCTCTACAGCCTGCTGGTAGCCGGCCTGCGGGGGCGGCTGGCGGGAGCGGAACTGACGGCGACGGCGCTGGAGGATGCCGTTTTCAAGGCGTCCCTACCGGCCTTTCCGTGGACCTTCGTGGTGGGGTGGGGGGTGCTGGCGGGATTTGTCTTCTGGCACCTGCGGCGCCATGGTGCCCTTCGGGATAGGGTCGGCTGAAACAGGAGCGAAGCGGTCTGAACACGGGACCGCGAGCGTTCACGGCGGCATTATTCAGCCCCGCAGTTTACTTCTCGGGTTCCATCGCGTACCGGCCCTGCACCCGAATGCGAGGCCTCCCGCGAGGACGACAAGCGGTATCAGCGCCCATCGACCAGCGGTTGGCGCCTGTTTGATGAGAGGACGAATTAGAAGTTTTTCGGCAGGTCCCGCAGCAGCATCACCTGCTTGTGATCCACCGCCACAAAACCACCATCCTGCAGCTGCTTGAAGATCTTGCTGACCATCTCGCGGGAGGAGCCAACCCGGTTGGCGATCTCCTGGTGGGTCAGTCGCTCGGCGATGACCCGCGCCTCACCCTCCTCCTTGGCAAGCCCGTTGAGCAAGGCGCGCACCCGGCCGTAGACATCGCGGAAGGCCAGGCTCTCGATCTGGTCGGTGGAGTTGCGCACCCGCTCGATAAGGACCTTGATAAACTCGAACATGACGTCGGGGTGCTTGCTGAGAACCTCCTTGAAGTCGCGCCGGTAGAGGATCAGCACCTCAGTGGGGGTGGCGGTAACCACCGTGGCCGTGCGGGGCTCTTCGCTTAAAAAGGCGATCTCGCCGAAGTAGTCGCCGGCCCCGAAGGTGTTGAGCACGATCTCCTTGCCCTGGTCGTCGGTGATGACGGCCTTGGTACGCCCCTCGCGGATCAGGTAGAGGGCGTTGCTCTCGTCGCCCTTGCTGAACAGGATGGTGTTGCGGGCGAACCGCTTGGGGATGGCGGCGTCCTCCAGATGTTGGATGATCTCGGGTTCCAGATTTTCGAATAGCGGTATCTTGCTCAACATCGGTCTACCCTCCCAACATGGCCATGGTCGCCGGCGACCGGTGGAAAGATGGGGGCGCCTGGGGTCAGCGGCCGGTGAAGACCGCAGGGGCGGCGCGTCCGCCAAATCAGTGTCGACGGCAGCATTTACGGATCAGACGGGAATAGATCACAAAGCGCGTGTGGTACCCACCATAGCGCATGCGGCGCCGCCGGTCTACCTTGTGGTGTATCTGCGGCGAACAACACGGGCCGTGGGCATCCCATGGAAATCAACATAAGGAGGGGCAGATGGAATATCAAGCGCAAAGTTGTCCGTCAGCGGCCCAAGCACAGGGAGAGGGACAGACCCGGGAGCCCCGCTCATGGCGCTTCACCGACATCTATGAAGCCCTCCTCGGCAGTGAAGACCTCATCGAACCCGAACTGGTGGAGCTCGGCAGACTGGTGGCGAAGCGACTCGCCGCCTGTCGGCAACGGCGGCGAGCCGCCATGACGGTTCACACCACCTCTCTACCGGGATACGGGGCGTTGCACTTCGATCCGTAAGGTCGCTGCAACGTCCCGTGGCGATTCCGAACATGCGTGCGCCGCGCCATTGCGGGCGCCCAAGGCAGATCAGCAGACATAGTACCACTTGCGATTGCGGAGGACCCAACAACTGGGGTTGGAATACAGACGGATGAAGCTCGTTGTCTTTATCTCCAGGTTGGGCTTCTCCTTCACCTCGGCGAGTTCGGCCACCTCTCTGGCCGTCAAACACTCATCGAGAACTTCGAAACAGGTGGCCGCCGGCCCCGGCTGAACCTGGACGACCTCTCCCTCGGCGTCGTATCCTACCCAGACCTTCACCCGCTCATCCCCTTCCATAACTGGCGTCGGTTCGGCCTTCGGATCCCTGCAATTTTCAACCAGCTTGGGCTCTCCACTCATCATTCGGCCTCCTTCATCTTGAGAGATTCATTGTCATGGCACCGTCCTTATCTCGACCGCCATCGGCGCGGGCGGGTATAAAAGCAAGCTGCCGTTCGGATTTAAAAGCTGAAGCTGAGCTTTCCCAGAACGGTTCGTTCCGGGTAGAACTCGGTGAAGGCCGCATCCATATCGAGGTAGTTGAAGGCGGTGTTGAACACATTCCGCAATTCCAGACCGATTTTGCCGATCCGCTTCGGCAGGCGATAGCCAAGCGCCAGATCGCTGATCCAGAAACTGTCCCTGTCTTCCGCTACCTCGGGGAAAGGCGACATGCCGAAGACAAGAAAATCCCCCTCCTGGTCCACGTAAGTGGTCGTCACACCGAGAGTAAGCCCCATCGGGCAGAAGAAATTGAGTCCGAGGGGTACAAAATGGGTCTCCAACTCCTTTATATTCTCCAGCCCGGGACTGTCGAGGCTGCGCTCATAACTTTCAAAGCGGTACTCGGCCCGTGCTGCGAGCCACTCCAGTGGCGCCCAGTAAAGGTAGGCGCGTGCGAGGTTCTCGTAGAGGTTGTCGGTTTTGGTAGTGCCACTGAAGAAATCGGAAAACAGGGCCTCGATCTCCCGTCGGGCCGCTTCCGCGCCGACGTACAGGCGCTTGTTGAACCGGTGGTCCAGGGCCGCCCCATAGCGCAGCATCTCCCATCCATCGCCATCGGCGAAGAACTGGTTGAATCCGGCCACCTGGGTGGGCTCCAAGGTCTGATCATCGGGCAACTCCCGGTTGAGCTGTTTGAGGACCGCGGCGCGAAAGGTGGTGTCCTTGGTGAGATGCCAGGTAACGCCGACTTTGGGATTGAGGCGCTCA
>JASJCL010000155.1 GCA_030066015.1 Desulfosarcinaceae bacterium
AATGGGCCGTTAGCTCAACTAGGCAGAGCACCTGACTCTTAATCAGTAGGTTGAAGGTTCGATTCCTTCACGGCCCACCAAACGAATGTGCCAAGGGACGGCAGCGCCGCCCCTTTTTTTATGGTCGAACCCGACGTGAATCAGTCGACTCAACAATTGAGGACGCCTATTGTATGCGCTTGACAGTTTTTTTGTGTTAATGGTAGCTATACTAGTTTTATTTGGTCTCACAATGAGACCGATCATCCTTGCTCCGGCCAGATGCCGGGGCTGTTAAGCCAAAAGGAGGTTGTATGAAGCGGTATGAAACCATCGTAATTATTGACCCCGACTTGTCGAAGGAGGCCGAAGCGCCCATTTTTGAACGGGTCAACGACCTGATCCCTCAGTTGGGAGGGTTCCTGATCGAGACGGATGACTGGGGCACCAAGAAGTTGGCCTATGACATCAAAAAGAAAAGCCGCGGGCACTATGTCCGGTTTGATTTCTGCGGTGACGGGGCTTTGATTCAAGAAATGGAACGGTTTTATCGAATCGACGACAAAGTCTTGAAATTCATGACGGTATTGTTGGATGCAGAGGCTGATCTGGATGCCATCAAGGCGGATATAGCTGAAAAGGAAGCCGCCAAGGAGAAGCCGGCCGGCGAAGCGGCCGCACCCCCGGCAGAAGCTGAAGCGCCATCCGAAGCCGAAGCAACCACTGAAGCCGAAGCATCCACCGAAGAAAAGAAAGAGGAGTAATCCATGGCCGTCTCCAAACCCCGCCCGAGAAGAAAGAAAAGAAGAATTTTTCATCGTCGCAAAGTGTGCCGATTCTGTGCCGACCAGAGCCTCATTATCGACTACAAGGATCCCAAGGCGCTTAAATATTTCACCACCGAACGAGGCAAGATCATTCCGCGCCGGATCTCGGGTGCCTGCGCCAAGCATCAACGGGCACTGACGCACGCCATCAAGCGGGCGCGAACGATCGCCCTGTTGCCCTATGTGGGAACCTTCGACCTGTAGCTGATGAGGCGCACCCAGCACATTGGCGCTTTGCATTTGCCAGGAGAAGCGGATGATGCCGTTGCCATTTCATAGTAGGCTATCGAAAGATATCGCTGCCGGCGTAATGGCAACCCTGTTCATTTTCTCCGCCGCTGTATTCATGCCGGTGATCGGCTTTGTTTTTTCCCTGTTCATTCCTTTGCCCGTTCTCTTTTACCGGGCAAAACTGGGCAGACGTCACGGCATGATTGTACCGTTGGTTGCCTTGGGCATCATGAGCCTGCTGTTTGGCGGCATCACGATGGACATTCTTTTTTTCTCGGGATTGATGTTGCTTGGCTTTGCCCTCAGTGAAATGTTCGAAAAAGCGTTGTCCGTAGAGATGACGGTGGTGGTTGCCTGCGGCATCGTCTTGGGGGCCGGCCTGATCGCCCTCCTGCTTTACAGCATCGCAGCCAACAAGGGGATATACACCCTGGCATCCGCCTATGTGGCAACCAATTTGGAGTTGTCCCTGGCGTTATATAAAGGTGTCGGCATACCCCAGGAGACGATCGATACCATTGCCAACTCCCTGGACCGGATTCAGTATGTGCTGGTGCGCATTCTGCCGTCATTGGCGGCCGCATCGACCCTGTTTGCGGCCTGGACCAACCTGATTGCGGCCCGACCGATCATGGTGCGTCGCGGCGTCGACTGCCCGGATTTCGGACCCTTAAACCACTGGCGGGCGCCTGAACCGCTCGTTTGGGGGGTCATTGGCAGCGGGCTGATGGTATTGATTCCCGACTTGGGAATCCGTTTAATCGGCGTCAACGGCCTGCTGGTGCTGCTGACGGTCTATTTCATCCAGGGCATAGCCATTGTTTCGTTCTACTTCGAGAAAAAGAAGCTGCCGCGGACCATTCGGATCGTTCTGTACTGCATGATTGCGCTGCAGCAGTTCTTCCTGCTGATCGTCATCTGTATCGGGCTGTTTGACATGTGGATCAATTTTCGCAAGATTGACACCAACAAGCATGAACCGGACCTGCCGACCTAGCATTCGGCCGGACCTTTTCTGGAGGAAGGTATGAAAGTTATTTTGAAGGAGACCATCAGTTCATTGGGCATCATTGGAACCGAAGTCAATGTGGCCGACGGGTATGCGCGCAATTACCTGCTCCCCCAGGGCAAAGCGGTTCCGGCCACCCCTCAGCAACGCAAGATCCTTGAGCAGGAAAAGGCCAAGTTCGAGCTGCAGATCGCCAAAGAAAAAGAATTTGCCCAGGAGATGGCATCTCGTCTGGAAGCAGTCACGGTGACGATCGCATCCAAGGTCCATGAAGCGGACAAGCTCTATGGCTCCGTGACGGTGAGGGATATCATCGACGCCATGAGCAAGCAGGATGTCGAGATTGAAAAGCGGATGGTCCTGCTCAACGAGCCCATCAAGACCATCGGCACTTACAAGGTACCCATTCGCGTGTACCAGGGTGTCAAACCCGAAATTACCGTGGAAGTCGTTCCCGAAGAAGCATGAATCCGACCCCGTAACCGGGAGTCCTGACACGATGGTGCCGTGGCTCCCGGTTACCAGACGAAACACTCTGCATCTATGTCCGATACCCAGCACCACCCTTCCCCGGACCCGGCACTGCACAGGCTTCCGCCCCAAAGCATCGAGGCGGAGGAGTCGATTTTAAGCGCCATCCTGATCGACAACAGTACCCTGATCGACGTCCTGGAAATTCTGTCGGCCGACGATTTCTACAAAACCGCCCATCAGCTCATCTTTTCGGCCATTGAGACCCTGTATGCCAAAAGTGAACCGGTGGATCTGGTGACCTTGAGCAATATGCTTCGGGAGCAGGATGCCTTGGAGAAGATCGGAGGTGCCGCTTACCTGGCCCGTCTGGTGGATGCGGTACCCATGGCGGTCAACGCTCATCACTATGCCCGCATCATTCACGACAAGGCGACCCTGAGACGTCTCATCGAACGTTCCAACAGCATCTCCAGACGGTGTTTCGAGGACCGCGGGGAAGTCGACGGTGTTATCGAGTTCGCTCAAAGTGCGGTTTTCGAGCTTTCCGAGGGAAACACCAAGCAGGCCTTCTTCCCCATCAGTAAAATTATCGAAGCGAACATCGATGCTCTGGAAGAGCGGCAAGGCAACCGGGCTCTGGTCACCGGCGTGACCACCGGGTTTAACAAACTGGACGCGCTCACCTCCGGTTTTCAAAATTCCGACCTGATCATCCTGGCGGCCCGGCCGGCCATGGGCAAAACCGCCTTTGCCCTCAACATGGCCCGCAATGCCGCCATCGAAGCCAACGTTCCGGTAGCTATCTTCTCCCTGGAGATGTCCAAGGAGCAGCTCTCCATGCGCATGCTGTGCGCCGAGGCCCGGGTGGACTCATCCCGCATCCGCAGCGGTTTTTTGAATCAGGAGGATTGGAAACGGATCACCGACGCCGCCGGCCGGCTGACCGAGGCGCCCATTTTCATCGATGACTCACCGGACATTTCAACCACCTCCATCCGCACCAAGTCCATGCGCATGAAAATGGACAAGGGCCTGGGATTGATCATCGTTGACTACCTCCAGTTGATGCGCGGCAATGCCAACATCGAACGCCGCGACCTTGAAATATCGGACATCTCCCGGTCACTTAAAATCCTGGCCAAAGAACTGAACATACCTGTGATCGCCCTCTCCCAGCTGAACCGCAAGCTGGAGGAACGCAGCGACAAACGGCCCCAACTATCGGACTTGAGAGAATCGGGCGCTCTGGAGCAGGATGCGGACCTGGTGGCCTTCATCTATCGCGATGAGGTCTATAACCGCGATGAAAACAATCCCCATCGCGGCACGGCCGAAATTATTTTGGCCAAGCAGCGCAACGGCCCCACCGGTATGGCGCCGCTGGCGTTTTTGAAATCATACACCCGCTTTGAAAATCTGGCTGCTGAATGAGAGCGGTCTACGGAAACCGGATCGGTCTGAAGGCTGGCCAAATCAAACGCCTGGAAAATCTGGGCCGCCGGCGTGTATCTCCCCAGTCCATCGTCTCCCGGGAAGTGTGCCGCGACCTATGCACGCTCTCCCACGATATCGGCCGCCAAATCGGCTTGCTGATCGATCGAAAGGGCAGGGTCGTTTTGGTCTTGCTGGGCGATGTGGACCGCATTCTGATTCCCGATCTGCGAGAATATCGCCTGGCCCCCGACCGTCTGCGCGGCATCCGCTGCGTGCACACCATCCTGACCGGCACGACCCTGACCCGGGACGACCTGACCGATCTGGCCCTGCTGCGGCTGGATCTCATGGCAGTCCTTTCCGTGACGGATAGTGGCGCACCCCACTTGATCCACTGGGCGCATATTCTACCCGGCGCCAGCGAGACCACCCCGTATCGCATCATGGACCCGGTGTCGCCGTTCAAGGTGGAAGTCGACTGCCTGGCCCTGATCCAGGCCCTCGAAGCGGAACTGGGGCGCAAGAAACACGACACCGGCGGTGAGCCGGGATCGGAACGGGCGCTGCTGGTCAGCGTGTTTACCGGCCCCCGCAAAGCGGCCACGGACTCCCTTGATGAACTCAAGGAGTTGACGCGCACCGCCAATATCAGTGTTATCGATACGATTCTGCAACAACGTAAGCGAGCCAACCCCCGATTTCTCCTGGGAAGCGGTAAACTGGACGATCTGTCCATCCTGGCGCTTCATCGGGGCGCCACGCTGATCATCTTCGATCAGGAGCTCAACCCCTCCCAGGTTCGCTCCATTGCCGACCGCACCGAGATCAAGGTGATCGATCGCACCCAGCTGATTCTGGACATCTTCGCCCAGCGCGCCCAAACTCGCGAGGGCAAATTGCAGGTGGAGTTGGCCCAGCTCAAATATATCCTGCCCCGTCTGGTCACCAAAGACACCTCCATGTCCCGGCTCACCGGTGGCATCGGCGGTCGCGGTCCGGGCGAAACCCGGCTCGAAATTAACCGCAGGCGGGCCAGGGATCGCATTCGCCGCCTGGAGCGGTCTGTGGCGGCAGTTCAGAAAAACCGCAGTCAACAGCGGCGACGACGCAGTAAAAAAGGCCTGCCGATCATCTCGATCATCGGATACACCAATGCGGGCAAATCCACCCTGCTCAACCAACTGACACAGAGTCGGGTGCTGGCCGAAAACAAACTGTTCGCGACCCTGGATCCATCCAGCCGGCGCCTGCGATTTCCCCGGGACATTGAAGTGATCATCACCGATACGGTGGGATTTATCCGCGACCTGCCCAAGGAGCTGATGGCTGCCTTCAGGGCAACTTTAGAAGAACTCGAGAATGCCGACTTGTTACTGCATGTCATCGACATCAGTAACCCGCGGCATGCAGAGCAGATCCGTTCCGTGGAGACCATCCTCGCCGATCTTCAATTAAACCGGATCCCCACCATTCGCGTTCTCAACAAAGTCGACCTGGTGGCACCGGAAGTGCGCAGCAACC
>JASJCL010000091.1 GCA_030066015.1 Desulfosarcinaceae bacterium
CAGCAATGTCAGTGGGGATGATGCCGCCAGCTTTACCCTCAACGCCAATGACGGCACGGTCAATCCCCAGGTGGGCAGCGGGAACATCGACATTACCGGTACCAACGACGCGCCAGTGCTCGGTAATAACAACCTTACCATCACCGAAGGCGCTTCCGTCGTCTTCGACAGCAGCATGTTGTCGGCCACGGATGTGGACGATTCAGATCCGGGCCTGACCTTCCACATCGTTGGGGCGACCAATGGCCAATTTGAGCGGGTTTCCACCGGGTTGGTGATGACGGTGTTCACCCAGGCCGACATCACGGCGGGTGAGGTGCGTTTCGTGCACACTGGCGGCGCTACTGCTCCCACATACAGCGTCTACGTCGAAGACGGCACGGACAATTCAGCCACCGTACCGGCCAACATCACCTTCACCCCGCTGAACGATGAACAGGTGCTGGCCGTCAACACCGGAAGCACTGTTGACGAGGGTAGCACGGGCAACCCGATCACCACCGCCATGCTGCAGACCACCGATGGCGACAACACCGCCGACCAATTGGAGTACACCCTTACCACGGCACCATCGAACGGTACCCTCTACCTCAGCGGGATGGCCCTGTCGGTCACCGACACCTTCACCCAGGACGACATCGACAACGATCGCATCACCTACACCCATGATGGTTCCGAAACTATCGCGGACCACTTCGACTTCAGCGTTGACGATGGCGCCGGAACACCATCCACCGGCAGCTTCGACATCACCATCACACCGGTCAATGACAACGATCCCGTCGCGCGCAACGACGCCATCACGGTCGATCAGGGTGCCACCATCACCACCCTGGACGGCGGCGCCACTTCGGTGCTGGCCAACGACAGCGACGCGGACCTGCCCAACGACACGCTGAGCGTGAGTCTGATCAGCGCTCCCAGCCACGGCAGTCTGTCCCTGAATGCCGACGGCAGCTTTACCTACATCCATGACGGCTCGATGAACCTGGCCGACAGCTTCACCTACGCGGTTACCGATGCCGATGGCGGGATCACCGACACGGGCAGCGTCACCATCGCGGTCAATTGGATCAATCAGCCCCCCACGGCCACCCACCTGAACACCGGCGAGACCTACGTCGAAGACACACCCTTCCATCTCACCGACATCCAGGTCAGCGATGTGGACAGTGCCACTGTCACGGCAACCCTGACCGTGTCGGACCCCGCCGCCGGCAGCCTGAGTACCGCCACCGCCGGTACCGTCACCGCGACCTTCTCCGGTGGCATCTGGACGGCCAGCGGCCCCATCGATGACGTCAACACGCTCCTGGCCGGCGTCACCTTCACCCCTGCCGCCGACTACGACAGCGATTTCACCATCGCCACCCGCATCGAGGACGGCGCGGGCGCAGCGGTTACCGGGGTGAAGCGCATCAGCGCGACCCCGGTGGGCGACACGCCCCGGGTGGGCAGCGCATCGGCGCCGATGAACGGAAGCTCCGGGTTGATCGTGATCCGCCCCCATGCCCAGGACGGCGCCGAGGTGACCCACCTGCGCATCTCCGATATCACCAACGGCAGCTTGACCCTGGCCGACGGGACGCCGATCCATGACGGGGATTTCATCACCGTGGCCCAGGGAGAGAGCGGCATTCGCTTCACGCCGCTCGTGGATTCGATGGCGCCAGGCAGCTTCCGCGTGGCGGCTTCCGAGGACGGTGTGAATGTGGCCCAGCAAAGTGGCACCGCCATTGCCGTGGTCACCGTGACGCCCCCCTCCGCAAACGATCCGATGATCGATTCCGGCGTGGGGGCAGAGGCCCCCGCCGCGCCGCCGACCGAAACGGAATCGCCACCGGCGGAAGAGATCTTGGAAGTGGCTGCCGAGGATGCAGCGGCACCCGTGCTGGAAGAGACCGTTGCGCCGGTGCAGGCGGCCGCTGCCCAGCCAACCGATTCCGGCAGTCCCAAACCGGCGGCGGCCCGCTTGCCCTTTTTAATTAAAGCTTCGCGCCAATTCGGCGGAAGTAAACAGACAGATGCCGCCGCCCCCGCTCCGGAGGAGCGGCAAGCCAATGCCGATCCGGCGCCGCGTGTCGAAACCAAAGAGGAGCGGCCCAGCGAGCGGATCGAACAGATCGTTCGCACCCACAACAGGATGTCGGCCCAGGTCTATCTGAACATGGTCAATGCGCTGGACGCCATGCAAGAGGAGGTCGCCGTCGAATCGACCATCACCCAGACCATGGTCGGATCCGCCATCGCCGTCTCCACCGGTCTCAGCGTGGGATATGTGGTGTGGTTGGTCCGAGGGGGCCTGCTGCTCAGCTCGCTGCTCTCCTCCCTTCCGGCGTGGCAGATCCTGGATCCACTACCGGTTCTGGCGGGGAGACGCGAAGACCGGGATGAGGACAGCGATGACTCCCTGGCCGCCATCCTGGAGCGCCAGCGGGAAGCGGGTGCCGCGAAACCAACGGCTGCGGACCGAGATGCCGACGCAGCGGAAAGAGACCGTCAACCATGAAGCGGTTGAATGTCAAACACCGAGTGGTCATTGGGCTGATTGGCCTGACGGTCAGCGTGGTCATGCTGGCCTTCTTTCTGAGAATCGTCCCGGACCGGGCCAGTGTGGTGCGCCAGGGCCGCACCGTGTTGGCCGAGGCCATCGCCATTCACACCACATCGGCCGTGCTGTCCGCCAATTTTCACGCCCTGCAGGCCGATTTCGACCTGCTCGTGAACCGGAATCCCGACCTGGTTTCCCTGGGCCTGCGCCGGCAAAATGGCGTGCCGCTGGTGACCACCCGGCGGCATGTCGACGGTTGGAAAGAGATGGGCGGAGAATATTCCCGGGAGACCCAGGTGCAGGTCCCCATCTACGATGGGAAAACCAAATGGGGGCAGTTGGAGCTGCGATTCGGCGAATCCGGCCGGGATTCCTTTCTGGGGATGAACCGATATCCCATGCTCTCCCTGATCGTTTTCATGGGGGTGCTCTGCTATCTCGGATATTATTTCTACCTGGGGAAGGTGCTGCGCCAGCTGGATCCCTCACGGGCCATCCCCGGACGGGTGCGGTCGGCCCTGGACACCCTGGCCGGCGGGCTGCTGGTGCTCGACCGTAAAGAGCAAATCGTGTTGGCCAATCGTGCCTTTGCCGCCATTTTGGATAAGCCCGCCCAACATCTGCTGGGCTATCGGGCCGGAGAGCTGCCCTGGCTCGATGAAAACGGTCGGGCGATCCAAAAGGCCGACCGTCCCTGGATACAGGCGCTCACCAGCGGCGAAGCCCAGACCAACCATATTCTGCGCCTGCCGCACACCGCCGATAGCTGGAAGACCTTCAACGTCAATTGTTCTCCGGTGCTGGGAGAGCGCGGCAAGTACGCCGGCGTCCTGGTCAGTTTCGACGATATCACCCAATTGGAGAAAAAAGAGCGCGAACTGATTCGATCCAAAGAGGAAGCCGAAGCCGCCAACCAGGCCAAAAGCGTTTTTCTGGCCAATATGAGCCATGAGATCCGCACCCCCATGAACGCCATTCTCGGCTTCACCGAGATTCTCAAGCGCGGCTACGGGAAGAACCCGACGGACAGCCTGCGCTACCTGGATACGATTCACAGCAGCGGTAAAAACCTGCTCGACCTGATCAATGACATTCTGGACCTGTCCAAAGTGGAGTCCGGCCGCCTGGAGATCGAGTCCGCCTGGACCGAACCCCATCGCATCATCCAGGAAGTCCTGCAGATGTTGGATATCAAGGCCCAAGAGAAAGGCATCGGGCTCACCATGGCGGTGCACACCGCGCTGCCAGAACAAATCAAGACCGATCCGGCCCGGTTTCGCCAAATCATCTTCAACTTGGTGGGCAACGCCATCAAGTTCACCGACCAGGGGGAGGTGACCCTATCGTGTCGGTTGCTATCCGCGGCAGCTACCCCTTTGCTGCAGGTCGATATTAACGACAGCGGCATCGGCATTGCCGCTGACAAGATCGACGCCATCTTCGACCCGTTCACCCAGGCCGATTCCGCCATCACCCGCCGCTTCGGCGGCACGGGCCTCGGCCTTTCCATCAGCCGCAAGTTCGCCCGGGCCCTGGGCGGCGACATTGTCGTCGAGAGCCGGCCGGGCGAGGGCAGCACCTTCCGGGTGACCGTGGCAACCGGCGATATCCAGGCCATGCCGCTGCTGCAGCCGGAAGAGATCCAGGCGGCCCAGGAGACCTCTGTGGCGGCCGGCCAATCTCAATGGCAGTTTGCCGGCGGGCGGGTGCTGATCGTGGATGATGGTGCCGAGAACCGCGAACTGCTCCGGCTGTTGCTGCAGGATGCGGGCCTGACGGTGGACGAGGCCGAAAACGGTCTGGAGTGCCTGGAGAGGGCCGCCGCAGCGGCCTACGACGTCATTCTCATGGATGTCAACATGCCCGTTATGGACGGCTTCACGGCCACGCGCAAACTGCGCCAGCAGGGGGTTGCCACCACCATCATCGCCCTCACGGCCAATGCCATGGCCGGGTTCGAGCAGGAGTGTCTGGCGGCCGGATATTCGGGGTATCTGTCCAAACCCATCGATCTGGACCGCTTCATGGCCCTGATGGCAGAGCAGTTGGACGGTCGACCGGTGGTTGCCGCCGATCCCCCAGCCGCGCCAAATGCCCCCGAACCGGCGCCGGAAAACCCATCGGATCCACCGTCGGCGGCGACGGCCGACCCCATCGTGTCCAGCCTCCCGGCCGACAATCCGCGCTTTGACCGCCTGATCCTGAAATTCGCCGCCCGTTTGAAGAAGCGGCTGGACATCATCGCCCAGCTCGATCTGGGCCACCATCGCCGGCAAGTGGCCGAATTTGCGCATTGGCTCAAGGGATCGGGGGGGACCGTGGGCTTCCATGCCTTCACCGATCCGGCCGGCAAATTGGAATCCCTGGCCCGTTCGGATGGCGATGAAACCGAACTGCTCGGGAAGCTGGCTGCAATTCGACAGCTGGTGGACCGCATGGTCCTGCCCAGCGATGGATCCGCCCCGGCCGCTGCCGACGCTGGTGACCACCGCCCGGCGACCGATCAATCGACGGCATCGGGCGAGCGCTTGGCGGGCCTCGCGCCAGACGATCGGCCCTTACCTGACACCATCCAGTCAAGTTTGGCCGCCATGCCCCAGTTCCATAAAATCATTGCGAAATTTATCCCCAAACTGAACAAAGAGCTGAGCCGGGCCCAGCGGGCCCTGGAGAATGAGAATTGGGAGGAGCTGGCCCTAATTGCCCACTGGCTGAAAGGGTCCGCGGGTACCGTGGGGTTTGATGACTTCACCACACCGGCGACCAAGCTGGAGCATGCGGCACAGACTGCGCATAAGGCCTCCGCCGAGCAGCTGCTCGCACAGGTTACCCAGCTCTCCCGAGCCGTGACGGCACCCGAACCACTGCCCGCCGGGCAACTGCAACCCGCGGCGGATGCGGCCAACCAGGCCGCTACCGCCCTATGAACGCTCAAGGTAGATATGCCACCAATGACAGCTGAAATGAGACCTGACCTGCAGCCGACAGCAACCGTGAATCAGGAGCACACCGCGCAATTGTCCCGAGCGACCATCATGATCGTGGATGATGAATCGACCACCATGGAGATCGTCAAAGCCTATTTGGAGGAGACCGGCTACCGCAATTTTGTGCTCATCGAGGATTCGGACCAGGCGATGGCGCAATTGGAACAGCGGCGCCCCGATCTGATGCTCCTGGATCTGATCATGCCCCGGGTATCTGGATTCGATCTGTTGGCGCAGATCCGAAACACGCCGAAGCTCGAACATCTGCCGGTGATCATTCTGACCTCCTCTTCGGACAACCAGGATAAATTGAAAGCCCTGGAGCTCGGCGCCACTGACTTTCTGGCAAAGCCGGTGGACCCCAGTGAGCTGCGCCTGCGGGTCCGCAACACATTGGCCGCCAAAGCCTACCTGGATCGTCTCTCCTACTACGACCCCTTGACCCAGCTGCCCAATCGGCACCTGCTCATGGAACAGCTCAATGCGGGATTGGCCGTGGCCAAGCGCACGGGCGAGAAGCTGGCCGTATTGAGCATCGAACTGGACCAGTTCGACAAGCTGCGTGACACCATGGGACTGATGGCCGGTGATGAGATTCTGCGCCAGATAACCCAGCGCCTGACCCACCTCATCCAGGGGTTCGACATGATGGGGCAATTGGAGACCGACCATTCTCTGCAGGGAACCCTCTTCCATTTTGACGCCGGGATTTTCACCCTGCTGCTGCAGCATATCGCCAATGAGCGCGACGTCGCCCAGGTGTCAGAGGGCCTGCTGGAGACTGTGCGCCACGTATTGTGCGTGGACGATTCGGAGTTGTACCTGACGGCCAGTATCGGCATCGCTTCCTACCCCACCGAGGACTGTGACAGCCATGGCATGCTGCAGTTGGCGTCCAGCGCCAAGGACCATGTGCGCAACAAGGGCGGCGACTCTTACCAGTTCTCGTCGCGCCGCATCCACATCCTGCACAAGAAACGGCTGATGATCGAGGCCCGGCTGCGAAGGGCCCTGGAACGCAAGGAACTGCGGGTCTATTACCAGCCCAAACTGGGGGTTCGCAGCAACCGCATCGAAGGCGTCGAGGCGCTCATCCGCTGGCAGGCCAATGCCGACACCTTGGTTCCCCCCGATGTGTTCATTCCCATCGCCGAGGAAACCGGCCTGATCGTCCCCATCGGTCAGTGGGTTCTACAGCAGGCCTGCCAACAGATGCAGGCTTGGCAGCAGGCTGGCAAGGCGGCCATCAAGATGGCCGTCAATCTGTCGCCTGTCCAGTTCCAGAGCGAGTCGATGCCTGCTGTTTTTCAAAAAATCGTCCAGCAGCGGGGCATCTCGCCGCGTTCCATCACCTTCGAGGTCACCGAAAGCCTGCTCCTCAACGACATCGACGCAAAGATAAAGGTCATGCATCGCCTGCGGGAGATGGGCTTCAGGATTGCGATCGACGATTTCGGCACCGGCTACTCGTCGTTGAGCTATCTCAAACAGCTGCCCCTGGACGAACTAAAGATCGACCGCTCCTTTTTCTCCGATCTATTTTCGGACACCAAGAGCCGCGCCCTGATTTCGGCGATGATTTACCTGGCGCGCAGCCTGAATCTGACCACGGTGGCCGAGGGCGTCGAACTGGAAGAGCAGCTGGATTATTTGCGAAATGGGGCCTGCGATCAGTATCAAGGATATCTATTCAGCCCACCGTTGCCGCCCGATCGGCTCCTAGATTTGCTCGAACCCGCCGATTAAAAAGGGCGGCTCATGATTGCGGGGTTGCGAACCACCCTCGGCTGTCGTTGGCTTCGAAATTGGCAGGGGTCGCATAGACCAACACGGTTTCCGCCCCAGGGCCGCTGGCCGTCAAATTCATGGCGCCAAGGCCGCCACGGACGGACGGTTTCCGCTTCATCCGAGGCGCACCAATGGGCAGGCCTGAGATCCTTGGCGCCCGCGCACCGCGTCGGCCGCTCCTCTCTGGCGCCCGCAGACCCACGACCACCGCGGATTCCGCATGATCTCCCCACAAGCCGTCCTTTCGGTCCCCTAAACCCGGTATTGAACGGGCCCCTCCGCGCACTTTTCAAGGCGCTCCGACAACATATATTTAAGCAATAATAACAATATTTTGTCAGATACTCTTGAGAATATGGGAATCTCTAACCATTTCCGGCAATATTTTTGCAGTAATGGCAGAATTGTTACAGGTTCAATGGTTTGCAGGGAATCCGGTAAGGCGTGATTGGCAGGAAAGGAACCGCAATGATGAACAGAGATTGGATTTACGTGCTGATAATTTTTCTCGTCGGTGTGCTGTGGTGCCTTCCCCAACCTGCCGCTGCGGAACCGCTGCAAGGCATTACGGCACCCAATGCCGATGTGACCCTCTCCTTCGTGGTGGCCGGCAGGGTTGACGAGATCCTGGTGGAACCCGGCATTCGGGTGGAAAAGAACCAGCCCCTGGTCCACCTCTTCGATGAACCGGAACAGATCCAGGTGCGGCAATTGCGGGCGCTATCAGAGGACCGCACCAAAATTCTCGCCGCCGAGGCGGAACTGGCCCAAAAACAGGTCGATCTGAAGAAACTGCAGCGGGCCAAGGCCAAGGGCGCTGCCAGTGTCTGGGAGGTGGAGCATCTGCACCTGAATGTCCGTATCGCCGAACTGGCCCTTCGATCGGCAAAATTGGAACAGGAGCAGTATCGACGCCAATACGATCACGCCCGCAGCCAGCTCTCCCGCATGCACCTGCTGGCCCCCATAGACGGACTGGTAGAGGAGGTCAACGTGGCGGCCGGTGAATCCATCGGTACGCTGGGACCGGTGCTGCGAATCGTTCAGAAGGATCCCCTCTGGATCGATGTGCCGGTGCCCCTGACCCGGGCACGGGATCTCGAGCTGGGTCAGGAAGCGTGGGTCTCGTTTCCAGAGGAAGCTGCAGAGACGCAAACGCCCAATGGAAAAATCATTAACATATCGGCGGTGTCCGATGCGGCCAGCGAAACGCTGCGGATTCGTGTCGAGGTACCCAACCCGCAGCAACGACCGGCCGGCGAGCGGGTGATGGTCGCATTTTCCTTGGCGGACAGCGAGACACCGCCGTCGACACCTGCCCCTGGTGGGGAATAATTCCGGTTCGCAACGCTTCAGCATCTCACAACCAGCACTGAACGATTATGGCGGGCTCACAGGAACAGCTGACCAGCGATCATCCCAATCCAACCGGGCCCCAGGTGAACGCAGCGGCCGCACCCGGTGATGCGGCCGAATCAGGGGCTCCGGGCACATTCCTCGCTGACTTGCTGGCGACCCAATGCCAAAAGAGCAAGGCAGCGGCGGCTGTTTTGCTGCGTCCCGGCGCAACGGGCCAGCCGGAAGTCTTGGCCGCTTATCCCCTCCCGGGAACCAATGGAAACGGCCTGCAATGGGTTGCCAAAGCGAAGCAAGCGTTTCCAAAAGTGCTGGCCACCCGTCGGACCGTCCTGGTTCGCCAAGACGGCCCGCCAGTCGCGGCAACCGATCCCCAGAACTACCTGATGCTGGTTCCCATACAGAGCCGAGAAGGGGTGCGCGCGGCGGCCGCTTTCCAGATTCGGAGGGCCAGCCGGGGGCGACTGGCGCTCAGCCGGGCGTACCTGGAGGCCACCACCCTGCTGCTGGACCGCCACGAATTGTCGCTGACGGTCGACCGTCACCGGGAAACCACCAGCCGCCTGCGGCGGGTATTGGAGTTATTGGATGCCGTCAATGGGCCGACCCGGTTCCGCGAAGCCGCCATGGTGCTGTGTAACCGTCTGGCCGCCTGGCTGGGCTGTCGTCGGGTCAGCATCGGCTTTCTGAAAGGACCTCGGGTGCAGGTCAAGGCCATCAGTCATACCGATGGATTTGGCCGGCGGATGCAGGTGGTTCAATCCCTCGAAGCGGTGATGGAGGAGTGCCTGGATCAGGATTTGGAGATTGGCTACCCGGTAGCGGAAACTGCCCTGGTCGTCAATCGCTGCGCCGTCACGCATGCCGAGCGCCACGGACCGGCGGCCATTCTGAGTGTGCCGGTTCGGCAGGCAGGGGAGGCCTTGGCGGTGGTGACGTTGGAACGACCTGCGCACCAAGCGTTCCATCGGCAGGAGGAGATCGAGGGGATCCGGCTGCTCTGCGATCTGTGTGCGCCCCGGCTGATCGATCTGGCCCGGCAGGACCGTTGGCTGGGGGCGCGGTTGGTAGCAGAAGCGCGCCGGCAGGCGGGCCGCCTGGTGGGGCACGAACACACGGGTGTAAAGCTGCTGGCCGGGTCGATCTTTTTAATCGGAATGGCCCTGGCCACGATGACGGGCGAGTACCGCATCAGCACTGCCTTTGCCCTCAAAGCACAGCAGCGTCAAATCGTGACGGCGCCCTTTGACACCTTTTCGAAAACCGTTCTAGTGGCGCCCGGTGACAAGGTCACCGGCGGGCAAACGGTGTTAGGGACCCTGGATACCGCCGAGCTTCGCCTACGGCTGGCAGCCCTCATGGCCGAACAATTGGGATATCGCAAGCAGATGTCGGCCGCGATGCGCGACCGCAATACCGCCGAAGCCCACATTGCCGAAGCCCAGGACCAGGCGGTCGCGGCCCGCATCCGGTTGATTCGATCCCGGATCGACCAGGCGCAGCTGGTCGCCCCCATCGACGGATGGGTGGTGTCCCAGGACCGCACGCAAAAAATCGGTGCGCCGGTGGAGACGGGAGAAATTCTGTTCGAGATCTCCGGCGTCAATTCCCTGCGGGCTGAATTGTACGTACCGGAAACCGCCATCGCCGACGTAGCGGAAGGTCAAACCGGGTTGATGGCGGCCGTGGGGCATCCCGACCAGCGCACCGGCTTCGTCGTCGAACGCATCAACCCCATTGCCGAGGTGATCGGCCATCAGAACGTCTTCCGGGTGCGGGCCCGAATTCTCGAACAGCACGAGTGGATGCGGCCCGGCATGGAAGGTGAGGCCAAGATCGTCGTGGGCCGCAGGACCTATCTGTGGATGGCAACCCACCAACTTGTGGATTGGTTACGGTTTAAATTGTGGATATGAGCGAGGAATCGGTTGAGCGTTGATCGTCCCACCTTCAGTGAGTCCTGGTACCGGGTGGCGGAGCTGACCCCAAGGCTGCACGGCGCGGTGGGGGTACAGCGGCAGCACTATCGCGGCGTCCGCTGGTTCGTCATTCAGGACCCGTCCAGCGGCCGCTACTTTCGCGTGAGTGAAGCGGCCTACCATTTTGTGGCGCTGCTCGACGGACGGCGGACGGTCAACCATGTATGGCAGACCTGCATGGAGCAGTTCGGTGACGCCGCACCGACCCAGGGAGAGGTGATTCATGTGCTCTGCCAGCTCCACGACGCCAACCTGCTGCAGGGCAATCTGGCGCCAGACGCCCGGGCGCTCTTCCAACGCTATCGTAAGAAGGTGTGGCGAGATATCCGCAGCGCCATGGGCAGCCTCTTTTTCATCCGCATCCCACTCTGGGACCCGGATCGCTTTTTGGATCGATGGGCGGCGGTAGTGGGCCCGCTCTTTTCCCGCTGCGGGCTGATCCTGTGGGGCCTTCTCCTCCTGGCGGGCGTGGCGGCCATCGGCAGTCATGCTGCGACCCTGGCGGCCCGTGCACCGGAGGTCCTCGCCCCCGGTAATCTGCCGCTGCTCTATGCGTCCATCCTAATCGTCAAACTCATCCATGAACTGGGCCATGCCTTTGCCTGCAAGCATTTCGGCCGCCAGAGCGGCACCGGCGGTGAAGTCCATCAGATGGGGCTAACCCTGCTCTTCTTCACCCCCTTGCCCTTCGTAGATGCCTCCAGTTCTTGGGCCCTGCCCAACAAGTGGCACCGCATCCTCGTGGGGGCCGGGGGCATGCTGGCTGAATTGGCGGTTGCCGCCCTGGCGGCCATCGTGTGGGTCCAAACCGCAGCGGGCACCACAATGCATGCCATCGCCTATAACATCATGTTGATCGCCAGCGTCTCCTCCCTGGCATTCAATGGAAATCCATTCCTGCGCTACGACGCATACTATATCCTCTTGGACCTATTGGAGATCCCCAATCTCGACGCGCGATCCAAATTGTATCTCGCCTATCTGGTAAAGCGCCATGTGTGGGGCCTGGAGCGGGTGGTCGATCCCAGCCATACGCCCGGTGAGCGGGGCTGGTTGGTCTTCTACGCCGTGGCCGCCTTCCTCTGCCGGACGATGATTCTGGCCGCCATCGCCGTGATGCTGATGAACCTGTTCCCGGCCATCGGCACGATGCTGGCCGCAATTCTGGTCCTTCGCTGGGCGCTGCTGCCCTTGGGGCGTCTGACCCGTTATCTGCTCGTCAGTCCGGAGTTGGCCATCCACCGATCCCGGGCCCTGATCACCTCCCTGGCAGTCGCTGCCGCCCTCGGCCTAAGCGTCGGCATCGCCAAGCTACCGGACCGCTTTCGGATAGAAGGGGTGGTGGAGCCCGTCGACTATAGCGTCCTCCACATGCAGACCGCCGGTTTTGTCCGCACGGTGCTGACCTCGGGCACGCACACCGGGCCCGATGGACCGCCGTTGCTGACCGCCCACAGCCCGGAATTGGTGGCCCGGCGGGAGGAATTGATGGCAAAGAAACGGCAGCTGCAGCTTCGCCGGAGATCTGCTGAGACGCGGGAAACCGCAGCGGCGCAAATCATGGACCAAAAAATTGCGGCGCTCGAGGAACAGCTCGTCAGGATCGGACAGGATCTGGACGCCCTGAACCTCTTTTCCCCGCTTGCAGGCGTATGGGTGGCGCCGGATGCCGAGCGGCTCGCGGCCACCTTTGTGAACCGCGGAGAGCGGATCGGCGTGGTTGTGGATCTGGAGCGCTTGCGCATCCGGGCCGTCGCCAATCAGCAGGTGGCGTCACGGCTTATCGCGGACGCCCGCCCCCACGTCGCCATCAGAGCGAAAAATCGACCGGACCTGGCCCTCACCGGCCGCATCCAGACCATCATTCCCGCCGGACAGGAGCAACTCCCCTCGGCCGCATTGGGATACGCCGCCGGTGGCGGAACCCGCATCGACCTGTCGGACGATTCCGGCACCCGATCGGCCGAACCCTTTTTCGAGATCCTGGTGGCACCGGATGACCCGGCTGCGGTTGGTCTGAAGCCTGGCCAAACGATGGCCTTGCGGTTTGAGACCACCCCCAAGCCGTTGGCGGTCCAGGGCTGGCGATCCCTGCTGCAGCTGTTTCAGAAGAGGGGGCACGCCTGATATGGACACGGCGCTCAGCAGTCAATGGCGCGTGCTTTCCCAGCCGCTGGCGGTCAACCCCCCGCCCCGCGGTATGGACCGGTTGTGGCTGCAGACAGCGGGGCAGCTGGGGCGGCTCTGGCGCAGTCCGTCACGGTTTCTTCGGCTGGCCGACGCCATCTTGGCCCAGGCGCCCGCCCACCGGCACCTGTCGGACCGTCAGTTGCGCGATCAGGCCTCCGAACTGCAGCAGCGGTTCCGCCTGGGCCGGGACACGCCGGCCGATCGCCATCGTGGTTTGGCCATCCTGGTCGAGGTGGCCGCCCGTGCCGTCGGCATGCGGCCCTATCGGGAACAGATCGCCGGCGCGCTGGCCTTGGATGCCGGATGCATTGCCGAAATGGCGACCGGTGAGGGTAAAACCCTGGTCGCCACATTGCCGGCGGTGCTGGCCGGGTGGCGGGGACGGGGCTGCCACGTGATCACGGCCAACGACTACCTGGCCGAACGGGATGCCGACCTGATGGGGGCCGTTTACCGGTTCTGCGGACTGACCGTGGCGTGCATCGCGCCGGATATGGCCCCGGCCGATCGCAGGCGGGCCTATCATGCCGACGTCACCTACGGCACCAACAAGGAGGTGGCAGCCGATTTTCTGCGCGATCGACTGATCGTCTCCGGTGACAACCGCTTGCCGGCCCTGATGCTGGACCGGCTGATCGGCGACCGGAGAGACCGCCTCGGGAAACTGGTGCAGCGGGGACTGGCAGCCGCCATCGTGGACGAAGCCGATTCAGTGTTCATCGACGATGCTGCAACACCGCTGCTGATTTCGGGAGACGGGCCCAATCAGGTTCAGATCCAGGCCTTTGAAGCGGCCGCCCGGTTGGCAGCGGCCCTCGAGCCCGCCGTCGATTATCGGGTCCTCCCGGAGCGGGCCACCGTCGATCTGACCGCCAAGGGGCGAACGCACCTGGCCCGATTGGCCGCTCCGCTGAAGGGCGTGTGGTCGGGGTCCCGCCGGCGGGAGGAGCTGGTTGTTCAGGCCCTGGTCGCCAAATGGGTCTATCGTCGCGACCAGCACTACGTGATCGCGGCGGGCAAGGTGGTGATCGTGGATGAATTCACTGGCCGGCTGATGCCCGATCGGACCTGGCGCAACGGCCTCCATCAGGCCGTCGAAGCCAAGGAAGGCGTGGCGATCAATCTTCCCAAGGAGACCCATGCCAGGATCAGTTTCCAACGCTTTTTTCGCCTCTATCATCAGCTGGCGGGCATGTCCGGCACAGTCGCCGAGTCCCGCAACGAGATGCTGGCGATCTACGGCTTGCCCGTCATCCGGATCCCCACCCATCGCCCCTGTCGGCGCACGGTTCTTCCCGACCGGGTCTTCACCACGGCGGAGGCCAAATGGAGGGCCGTCGTCAGCGACGTCCGCCGTCTGCGGGCAACGGGACGGCCGATCCTGATCGGGACCGCCAGCGTCGATGAGAGCCGCCACCTCAGTGAGCGGCTGACGACCCATGGCATCGGGCATCGATTGCTCAATGCCGTCCGGCAGGCATCCGAAGCCCGCATCATTGCCGGGGCCGGTCGGCAGGGGAGCATCACCGTCGCGACCAACATGGCCGGGCGGGGGACCGACATAAAACTCGGGCCGATGGTTGCCGAACGCGGTGGACTGCATGTGATTGCCACCCAGCGCTTCTCGGCACGTCGCATCGATCGACAATTGGCCGGACGATGCTCCCGGCAAGGCGATCCGGGCAGCACCCAGGTGTTCATCAGCTTAGAGGATGAATTGATCCGCAAGCATGGGCCGCTGATGGCGGCCATCGTCCGGCGTTTCCCAGGTCGCGGGCATCGCGAAATTTCCAACACCTTCTGGCGCCGATGGATTCAGGCGGTGCAACGACGAGCGGAAGGCGCCGCTTTTCGCATGCGCAGGCATGTGCTGGCGGCCGACAACTGGCTCGATCAACAACTTGGATTCGCGGCCAGAGAAATCTAATTTCTGGCCATTCAGAAACCCATCCGGGAACAGCGATGGGTATTAGAATAGGAAGGACAGTGATCCCATGAAAACATCCCCGCGCGGCTGGCAACGATGGGCCGTAACATTTCTCCTGGCGTTTCAGATCCTCCTGCCTGCGCTGGTCGAGGGCAGCGGTGCTGCCGCGGCACCGGTCGCCCCATCCGCGGCGCGTGAGTATGTCATCCAGGTCGGATCGTTTCCTCGGCTGTACCTTGCCGAGCAGGCCATCGCCATGCTGCAGAAAAAAGGATGCGCGGCCACCTACCGCTATGAAGACACGGGTACCATGGGGATGTGGTATCGGGTCTATACCGGTAGCTACGCAACCCTGGCGGAGGCCCGTGCGGCCGCCGAACGCCTGAAGGCGGATCGCATCGTCAAGACCTACCTGCTGAAGAAGGTATCCGCCCAGAGCGATGCGCAGGAACAGGTCCAAGCGTCGCCACCCAGCCTGGTCAGCGACCCGGCGACCCCTCGCGCCATGGCCGCTTCGGCAACGGTGGCGATTGGCATCCAGCCCGATGAGCTGGAAGCATCCAATGATGAGGCCGCGGGCCTCCGGCTCTCTTTACTGGATGCCATCCGTTACAGTCTGCAGGGCAACCGTGAGATCAAGGTGACGGCGCTCGAGCCGCAGGTGGCCCGGGCGGAACTGGCCGGCACCCAAACGGTGTATGATCCCCTGCTATTCGCCGACACGACGTATCAGCAAGATCCAAATCTGGATTCCAGCGTCGTGGATATCGTCACCGAGGAGGACAGCCGCACGCGGGCAGGTATCCGCAAGCCGCTGAGAACCGGTGGCACCCTCTCCACCTATCTGGAATCCCGTTACGGCGATCTTAATAACAGCCTGGCGGATCGAACCTACAAGCATATCGCCGCTCCAACGCTCGAACTGCAACAGCCGTTGCTGAACAACATCGGCGGCCGGAAGGAAAAGACCGCCATCGAAATTGCCAGCTACCAGGCGGCGATATCTTCGGCCGAGCTACGCCGCAAGGTGATCGAGGTGGCAAACCGCGTTTCGACCGTCTATTGGAATCTCTTCCTGAATCGAAAACTGATCGAGATCAACCGCATCAATCTGGATATGGCCGAAGAGGTCCACCGCCGCGAATCCGAGCGCTACGCCGGGGGCCTGGCGCAGCAGCTGGATGCGGAGCGGGCGCACAGCAACGCACAGGTCCGACGCAGCACCTGGCTCAGATCCAAGGAAGCGTATCGACTGGCCGTGGACCGTCTCAAACTCCTGTTGAACTGGGAGACCGCCACCATCGATTCGGAAACCGCCATCCTCCCCACCGAATCTCCCCGGACCCGGCCCATGGCGATCCGTGCCGCCGATGCCATCCAAAAGGCCTTGGATAACCGGCCGGAGCTCGTCAGAGCTCGGCAGGAGCTGATGATCCGTGAAGCGGACACAGCCCTCGCCCATCATCAGCGGCTGCCCAGATTGGATGCCTATGGGCGGTACAGCATCAGCGGGTATGGTGAGGAATTCGACGACGCCTGGAGCGATATCTCGATGGACAGCGACGATATCTGGGAAGTGGGCATTGAATTTGAGTGGGCCATCGGCAATCGATTGGCGAAATCCCGCTATCGCAGGAAAGCATTAAGTCGTGACCAGGCCAGCGCCCAAATAAAACGCATCGAGGATGACATCAAGCTGCAGGTAAAAGCGGTGCTGCACCGACTGACCACCGTCGAAGAGGAGATCGCCGCCAATCGGTCGGCCATGCAGGCGGCGAAGAAGGTGGTGGAAGGGGAATTCACCCGTTTCGATATCGGTCAGACCAGCAACGAGGAATTGCTGCGCGCCCAAGATCTCCTCGCTGCAGCCAGCCGCAGCTATGTGCGCGCGGTCACCGACTACAATACGGCAATTCATGAGTTGGCAAAGGTTCAGGGAGTTTTACCGGAGGGGATTATCTTCTCGGAGCCAGTAGAAGCGTCCAATTGATGGGCGATCCCGTCAAGGACGGCAATTACAGGGGTCGCCAAGAGATGACACCTGCCGACCGTTCACCTATGGTTCAGTCGCCTGACCGCCCCTATCCCGGCCCGCTGAAACACGGCAATGCCGATACGCCCGTCACCCGCCTGCATCACGCCCGATCCGCCGCTGACGAGGCGCTCGCTTTGACGTAGATCAGATCGTTTTCTCGCCACAGATCGATCTGCAGAGATCGATCCGTAACGCGGTACCGCTTTTCTGCGGAGAAGTCTAAGGCCACGTCCGCGGCGTTGAAGATGAACAGGGATGTCTTCTCGCCGGACTTGTTACAGATGAGATAGACGACCTGTTTGCCCTCCACGTTGCAGGCCCGTGCACCTTTGAGGACGAGTCCCAGATGGTCAAGATTGGGCAGGACCACGGGAAAGTCGAAGGTGCTGGCAAACCAGGACTGGTAGCGTTGGCCCTGATCGGAGCGGACATCCAGGGCCAGATTGGGTTTGAAGTGTTCGTTGACCGCGAAATAGGCCACTTGGCTCAGGGTGATGGGCGGGTGGTGGAACAGCTGCACGCCCACGATCAGCAGGAGACCTGCCAGAGCGACGGCCGGAATCCGCCAGACCCATCTGCGCGGTGGCGTCGGCACCGCTTCGGCCGATGGCGTCTTCGCGGCAATCCCTGCCTCGATCCGCGCCCAGAGGTGGTCCGGAGGGTCCACCGCCGCGAAGAGGGACCGCAGCTGGGACTCGGCCTGGGTATCCAAGTCCCATAGCCGGCGGCAGTCGCGGCAGGCCGCCAGGTGCTCCTCAGCGCCTGCCTTGTCGCGGCTGCCCGTCGCTTCGGAAGCGGCGAGCCATTTTTCAAATTGCTGACAATCCATCATCTTGCTCACCTAATTGGCATTCATGGTCGCATGGTCTACCGTGCCCTCGGCGGGCGGGCGTTTTCGCGACTGTCGCAGGATCTCCCTCTTGAGCGCTTGCTTTCCACGGGAAAGGCGCGACATGACCGTGCCGATCGGAATGTTCAATATCTCGGCGATTTCGCGATAGGAGTACTCCTCCAGGTAGTAGAGAATCAGCGGCGATTGATACGGTTCGCCCAACTGGCTGAGCAGATCGTTCAGTCTGCTAAGGTCGACTTTTCGCTCGTACAGATTCTCTGTGTTCACCGATTGGGCCGTCTGGGCGAGATCGGTCAGGTAGCCATCCGCTTCATCGAGGGAGACGGTCGTATAGCGCGCAGTGTGACGCGCCTTTTTCCGGAAGCGGTTTCGCATGATCGTAAACAGCCAACTGCTGAACTTCTTCGTCTCCTGCAGGCTGTCGAAGTGTTCGAAGGCCGCCATGAAGGTGTCCTGGACCAGATCTTGGGCGTCGTCCGCATTGCCGGTATAGCGCAATGCCCAGTTGTAGGCCTTCCCATAGGTGTGTGCGCTCAACTCGCGAAATCGCTTGGCAGAGCGGTCTCTGCCGGTGAGTCGGCGGATATACTTTCCCAACACGGCGCTTTTCATGGCCCCATTCCGTCGCGGGTGGATGAGATCGAAATGCTGTTAAAAGCATAATGACGAAACGGGGTATGTCACCACAGTAATCCGGCGCCAATTTACGCGATCTATTGCTGCAGACGGGTCGACGCGCCCCGCCGACCCGTCCCCATCCCGCCTAGTTTTCGGGTTCATATATGCCGGACCCCCACTCCCAGCGGGGCCACTCGGACCGCCATTGATCGCCCTGCTTCCGCTCGAACCCATCCACCAGGATGGTTTTGCGCGGGCCCTCCTCCCGAATGGCACCCCGCAAGCGCACCTGCTGGCCGACATAGGCGGCGAGAAACTCCCGGTCCACGTTGTCGATCAGGAAGAAACCGTTTTCGCCGGACTCTGCAACAAAAACGAACAGGCGCTCGGCGGACACCAATGGATCACTGGCATCCAGGGGGTAATAGGGACTTCCGTTGACAAAGGAGTATCCCTGAATCTTGCCGATCCAAGGGCCATCAGCGTTGCGGTCGGTGCTGGCGGTGGCGTACGCGGCCGTCGCCAGCAGCATCAACGCGGTCAACACGACATGGAATAAAGGGGGGACGGGCCGGGATTGATGATTTCGTTTCATGGGTACCTCCTCGCTTGCGGGTGCGGTTTTTCGTAGGGTGTGCGGTGCACCCCGGACATTGCAATGGTGCGGCTACCTCGACGGTTGGTGAGCGGCTGGGGTGCACCTGTTGAGATCCTTTACCCCCATAGATGCCTTTAGCCAGGCGTTTATTCCCATTTTTTTTGATGGTGACCTAAGCTTCTGAAACAACTACGCTTTGACGAGCGAGTGGCCGGCCTTCGCCGCTCGCCGCCGGCGATCGGTGGTGGGTTCACGGGTGGCGGAAGGGGAAGGTGGGAAAAAGAGTACCTATTCTGGCCATGGTTACCATGCGATTGTGGCGTAAAATACCTAGTGGTGGTCGACCCAAAAGGAGGTGTCATTATAACTATTTGGA
This sequence comes from Desulfosarcinaceae bacterium, assembly GCA_030066015.1. Classification (GTDB taxonomy): domain Bacteria; phylum Desulfobacterota; class Desulfobacteria; order Desulfobacterales; family Desulfosarcinaceae; genus JASJCL01. The sequence goes on from JASJCL010000091.1 coordinate 19,259, forward strand.
ATCATTGATGTGATTATTCACTGCGGTCCCGGAATGGTTGTTGCTTTTCAATGATGGCATGAAACCGATACCGTGAACCCCAAAAATGGGTGGTCATGCCATGAGACGCCACGACACCATAAACAGCAGCCCCAAGCTCCCTGCCCTGCTGCTGGTGTGGGCCATCGGCATGACAGCGCTGGGGACGGCGCACGCGGAATCCCATGCGTCCCGGAACGCCGCCTGGCAAGTTGACGGCCAATCCACCATTCAGGCCGCAGCCGTTCAATCCCCTGGCTTTGACAACGATCTCGAACCCGATATGCGCCATGGGGACCCCACCTTCGGCTTCGAGGAAACCTCGTCGCGGGCGGACCTCTACACCCTGGCAAAGCTCGCTGTCGACGAATTGGAATTTTTGGCCGGGATACGGCTTCTGTGGAACCAGGCCGAGCGACAATTCGACCGGGTGGCCCTGAAGTTGAAGCTCAAGGGGGACATCTCCCTGGATTCAGGCGACCGCCTCAGGGATCCGCCCCCTGTCGGCACTGAATTGCTCCGCCCCGCGTCGTCGCTATCTCCATCCCGGCACGACCGGTTACGTCACCAACTCTCCCTGCAATCCCTCCTCCTCCCCCGCAAGATCCGCTGGCATTTCGGACTCGATCCCACCGATCACGTGCTTTTCGGTGAACTGAAATGGGGCCGCTTCCTCGCCCTGCAGAGCGACTTGGGGGCCCACCAAGAGGTCAAGCTGGTGTTCCAGTACGACTTCTAGAGCGGATCCCACGCCTCACACCCGATCCTGCCCGACACACGAACATGGCACCGCGGCGCTGGCGGCCGCTCAAGTACATGCGTCAGTTGCCGATATCAGGGTGTCTGCCGCTTATATTGCGCTGATCTGGATTTAATCTGTGTAGCACTGTTTAATGGAGGCACCCCATGTCCATCGTCAAACGCCTGTTGCTCGCCTTCGGGCTCTCCCTGATCGTCGCCACCACCATTGGCCTGGTGGGATTTTTCAATATCTCCACATTTACCCGTCTGACCCATACCCTGGTGGAGCGCGATGCGGCCTATGTGGCGGATACCCTGCGCCTGAAAGTCGAGGCCCTGCAGCACCGGCGCTACGAAAAGGATTTCTTCCTCAACATCGGCAAGCCGGAAAAACAGGCCAAATACCTGAAGAAATTCGACGCCGTCTCCGCTTCCTTGAAACAGCGTCTCGATCATCTGAGTGAGGTCAGCGGCCGGCAGGCCGACCTGCCCGAATCAGTGACCGCCACCATCGAAACCGCCCGATCGGCCTATGACAACTACTACCGCAGCTTCATCGACCTGAGCCGGCAGGTGCTGGCCGACGCGGAGATCACGCCCCAGAAGGCCAATAAGCTGATGGCACCCGTCAAAGATCAGATCTATGCCTTCGAGAAGGGGGTCGATGAACTGATTGGGATCGGTGAAGAACATCTGACCGCCGTCACCGCCGCGGCCGACCATGCCGGCGGCAATGCCAAAAAGACCATTGTCATCGCCCTGCTCGTCGGATTCCTGGCCATCGCCGCCCTGGCGTTCTTCACCATTCAGCGAATCCGCTCCGGTCTGATGGCGGTGACGGACCAATTGTCGGAGATCTCCCAGGGGGAGGGCGACCTCACCCGGCGACTGGCCATCAAGCACACCGACGAGATTGGAAATCTCTCCGTGCTCTTCAACGGATTTCTGGACTCCCTCCAGGAGATGGTCAAGCGTATCGACGAGAACGCCCGCGTGCTGGCAACCTCCACGGTAGAGGTGTCGGAGGTCTCCGCCCACCTCTCCGGCGCATCCGATGAGGCCGCCCAGAAAGCGGGCAACTTGGCGGGTTCGGCCGAAGAGGTCAACGCCAACACCAACGGGATCGCCTCCGCCATGGAGGAGGCCGCCACCAACGTCTCGCTCATCTCCGCTGCGGCGGAGCAGATGCGGGCCACGGTCACCGACATCGCCCAGCACACCGCCACCGCCAAGGGGATCACTGGCGACGCCGTCAGCCGCGCCCAGGGGGCCGCCACCTCCATCAATGAACTCAGCGACTACGCCAACAAGATCGGCAAGGTCACCGAAGTGATCACCGAGATCTCCGAGCAGACCAACCTGCTGGCCCTCAACGCCACCATCGAAGCGGCCCGCGCCGGCGAGGCGGGCAAGGGGTTTGCCGTGGTGGCCAACGAGATCAAGGAGCTGGCCCGTCAGACCGCCAGCGCCACCCAGGACATCAAGCAGCAGATCGGCAAAATCCAACTCTCCACCGAGAAAGGGGTGGAGATTATCGAGCAGATCTCCAGCGTGGTGGGTGACGTGGACGACGTGGTGACCACCATCGCCTCCGCTGTCGAGGAGCAGTCCGTCACCACCGGCGAGATCTCCAACAACGTGGCTGAGGCTTCCCAGGGACTCCAGGAGATCAACGAGAATGTCTCCCAGAGCGCAACGGCCATCAACGACATCTCCCATGAAATCGAAGCACTGAACCAATCCGTCAAGGCCAGCGCCGAGGGCCTCGGCAATATCGACGGCTCTACCACCGAACTGCATAAGCGCTCCGACGATCTCCAAACGCTGGTGGGGCGATTCAGGGTTTAACCGAAAACATCTTCCCGGATAGCGAGACCTGGATGGGCGTGACCGACGCCGGCGAAAGCGATTCGTCGGCGTCGGGCGATTGCCGGCGGTGGGGATTTCGCGCACCGACACCCATTTCCGGTTCCGGTACGGCCACCCGATTCCATTCCCAATGCTTCATCGCCCGGCCCGCGAGCGTTCAGCGAAAATCCAATTGACCTTCCCGTTGTCCCATCCTATTCTCAGACCCTCGTCGTCACCCCCTAATTGAGCGTCCAAATTACGCGGCCGTCCGGAGTCCGCGGCGGGGAATTCACCAACCCACCCCAAGGAGTTCGCCATTGGAAGTTATCTTTACCATGCAGATGGGGGCAGTGGTCTTGCTGGCCTGCCGCGTGCGTCTGTGGGCAGCCTGCCCGCCCGCGTCGTCCGTTTCACCCGCCTTCGCTGTCGGCGCGGTCAGCGGCCAATGCGCCAGCGCGTGACATATCTCCGGTTGGTGGCCGTGGCAGTGCTGCTGATGACGGGCTGCGCCGCAGGGACCCGCTTTGGACGATCCGAGCCGACCGTGATCGTCATCCGCAACCACAGCGGATCGCACATCGACGCGGTCACCCTGAGCGCCGCCGATGACGCCGTATCCGGGGGACGGCGCTATGGCAGCATTTCGCCGGTGCCGGACGGCGCAACGCAGCTATTCGCGCGCCCCGCTGCGGCCCCCCGGCTGCCGGCCCGGCTGCAGTTGTCCTGGAAGACCGCCAGCGGGGTTCGTCAGGTGCGGGTGGTGTCGCTGACGCAGCTGATCCGCGATCGACAAGCCGGCGCCGATGCCCTCGTATTCGAGATTCAGACCGGCGCGCGGATCCTGGTATACACGGCATCACCGCCGCCATGACGAGACAGCGCTTGTTCTCGTCCCGTTAAAGCGCTATTTTTGAAGGTAAGCCGGTTGCCGCCGGTATCCGGCCCCACCTGTGAAAGGAGACCCCATGGACGTTCTTGAAGCCATATACACCCGCCGGAGCATCCGTAAATATGCGACCGAGCCCATCCCGCAAGAGACGGTTCGGGAGCTGCTCGGCGCTGCCATGATGGCGCCCAGCGCGGGCAATCAGCAACCCTGGCATTTCGTGGTGGTGACGGACAAGGCCCACCTGGAGCAGGTCAAGACCGTTCATCCATACGTGGCAATGGCGCCCAAAGCGCCCTTGGGAATCCTGATCTGCGGCGACGAAACCCAGGAAAAGTTTCCCGGCTTCTGGCCCCAGGATTGCTCCGCCGCCATGCAGAATCTGCTTCTGGCGGCCCACGGCCTGGGCTTGGGGGCGGTCTGGACGGGTGTCTACCCCTACAGCGAGCGCATCGACCGCTTTCGCGAGATCTTCGCTTTGCCCCTGAACGTCATCCCCTTCGGCTTCGCCGTCATCGGCTATCCGGATCAGAAAGGGGGCCGAAAGGAGCGCTTTCGCGAGGATCGCGTGCATCATAACCGCTGGTCGGGAACCTAGGCAGGACCCGGATACCCGACGCATCCTGCGCATCGACAGCAGGGGGTGGCCGCCGACCTCCATCAATAGATCTTCGATAGCTGCCCTGTGGAGGGTTGTCGGCTGATGTGGGTCTGCCGTTTACGGGTCAATGGCGACGCGGCGCGCTTCCACCCGGCGAGACCGCCCCTTTACGGGAGAACGCAAAAAGGCAGAGCCCCCGGAGAGGCTCTGCCTTTTGTGTTGTCTATCCAACGTTAAAAATTAGGTTGCCATTTTTTCAGAAGCTCTGCCTTTGGGGTTGTGCTAAATCTTGCAGGAGGCAGAAGAGTTTCTGCCTGCGATACAACGATTGATGAAGTAAGCTATCATGATGATTGTCAGTGTCGTTCCGATCATAAGACACCTCCCTTTTGCGTTATCCCGCTACATCGATTCCCATATCACAGCCCAGATGCTCATCTTTTTGTTCACACTGAAAGTTTGCTTCACGGGTATCAACATGGCCCTCGTTTCGATCATCGGTGTAGTCTTCTACTCTGTTGTCCGCCATCGTGGTCACCTCTATCGTGTGGGATTGAATTGCGTTGTCCAACTGCCATACCTATATTTTAATGCCATCAGATTGTGGTGCAATGGGGGTCGAAGATAGGTATATCGATAGGTAAAAACCACCAC
>JASJCL010000020.1 GCA_030066015.1 Desulfosarcinaceae bacterium
GCGAGGCGTCTGCATTTGATGAATTATATCAGCGCCTAAGCTTGCGCTCAAGGTATAATTCCAGCGGGCGTCCATTGCTGGCGAAAGGTGCCCTTAGATGCAAGGTCTTACCAGCCCCAATGATGAACGGCGTGCGAATCCGTCTAAAATTTAAAACTGATACCGCCGTAATATTGCCAACCGTCCACATCGACTTGGCCCACGGTCTCTTCAAAGCTGAGGCTCGTCTCCGAAAACCGAACGCCGGCGCTAATTCCGAAAATGTCGGTGAACAGAATGTCGAGACCGGCCCGGACGTAGACACCGGCGCCCAGCTCGGATTCGGATTGGGTGGCGTCGTCATCGTCGGCCGACGCCTCACGCTCCGTCTCCCGGCTGCCCCAGATGAGCAGGGGGCCGGCGCCGGCGTATAACCGCAACCAATCGGCGGGCGCGATGCCGACGAAGCCACCAACAAAATAGTCGACCAGCACGAAATTGAAACTCACGGCAACGGCCAGGCTGCCGCCACCGCCACCGGCGGCCGCGCGCGCCCGCCGATCTTCGGTTTCAACGCTCAGGAGGGCGCCGGTTTCATAGCCGTAGCTGAGTAGACCTGACCGCAGCCGCTTCTGGACATCGACACCGAAGAGATTGATATCGTAACTCCCGCCGTCCACGTTGGGATCATCGTTTTCGATCACCATCTGTCCGTAGTAGGCATGGCCGATGAGGGGCGCTTCGACCTCCTGCGAGCAGGCATCTTCTGACCATACGATGGCGAAAAAAAGGCCGATGAACAGCACCGGACACGCCCTGGTTAACGCGGATCGCTTCATTCCTGCGGTCCCTCCATCGGTAAGCGGACCCTGGGCTGCCGGCGTTCTTGCGGGTTGTTGGCGGATAAAGCCCACTATCACGGCAGCTTTCTGAACAGCTGTGTGACGGCATAATCCAGGCGTGCTCTGACCGTTGCTGTGTCCGGGCTGTCTTGAACTTCCGCCGTCGCTATGCCGGCCCAAATGACGAAGCCCGAGGCATTGTCCATCAAGACAACTGCCAAGCCGCCTTGGGGGACATTTTCGACCGGTTCGATCTGGCTGTTCGGATCCACCTTGAGGTCCAGGGCCGCCATATCGATGCCCGCTGCATAGGCGACCACCATATCCGGATTGACCGCCCGCTGGGACATCCCGCGTTTGCGCAGCTCCCGATCGATGAGCAATACCATTTCGGCGTCCGCGTCGAACGCCGGGGGTTCCCACTGGCCATAAGGGTCATTGACAATGGCGGCCGCTCCCAGCCAGTCATAGGTCTTATACCCACTGAAATTCACCTTGGGATCGGCCTGGGCCTCGACCTTGATATCTCCGGTGGGGATCGACGCACAGCCAGCCAGAAGTAGGAGGACACTGATCAGAATAGTCAATCGTATTTTCGTCATAACCCGCCTTTCTATTTTACTTCATTAAGACACCACCATGATAAAGCGGTAACCTTCATCGCGTCAATGCGGTGTCAAATCATCAGAAGGACAGACGAAGGTATGCTTGCAGGCCGAAGTAATCGAACTCCAGGTTTCCCTTGAGGTCAATGGAGGGGTAGTCTTCTCCATCGGCTTCCACCCGTAGTTTAAAAGAATGGGCCCCCAGCCCGAATCCCACATGCGTCCAGGGCCGATACTCGATGGCCGTATGGGCAGTGAGCAAAGAGCCCTTGAACTGCTCATACTCCAAATAGAAGAGTTGGCTGCCACTACGGAAATACCATCTGGGCGTCAAGGCGATGTCCAGCCGCAACCCAAGTGTCGGCAACGGGGCGATGAAATCTTGCTGGCCTTCCTCATCGACCACGCCGGCTACCGTGATGCCAAGGTCGAGGGGCATGATGAACAGGCCCAGCACAGCGGCGAAATCCACGCGCTCATCCTGGAGAAAAGAGTAGCTGTAGGCCAGTTGATAGATGTCGATGTCGAAAAAGGCATCCACCTCGGTGCCCGCGTCGACACTTAATCTTACGCCCTCTTTATTCTCGAATTCAAAATCCTGGCCGACCGTTCGGGAGCCGCTGCGGCGAAAGGCGAACCAGGAGAGATCCACCCGGTGGCGTCGGTTATCGCTGAAGCGCCACAGCCCACCGATGCGAAAGACCGTGTTGGTAGAATCCTGCCCCAGGAGTTCCTCGGCATCCAGGTCCACTCCGACGCCGGTGCCCAGGCGAAAGGCAGTGTTGATGTCCGATATGAAAACACCCCCGCTGAGGCCGTCGGTTTCCCAGGGAGAGTTCGCACTCTTACCAAAACTCGGTTGAATTTTGGCGTAGTTCGTTCACAGGTCAATTCGCTCCTGATCTCCAGAGCGACGTTTCCGTTCCGCGGTTGACCCGTTCTGAGGAGCAGATTTATACTTGTCGCTAAATCCTTAGTCGGTTCTGATGAGTCGTGTGAAAATGCGTGTCACCGGCATCTTCCGGTGGCCCCCCGCAGGTGTGGCATGCCACCATCGGGGATTCATCCTTAATGCCAAGTCGAAATTAGGGGGCCCAATGACGAAATCCATTATCGGCGTGGTAGCGGCCGTGCGGGAGGGCCGCTTTCTCTATCTGCTCCTCACCCTCCTCTGCTATTTACTCTTTACCCCCTATCTACAGGGGTTCTTTCGTCTGCGGCTGCTCTACTATATTTTCCTGACCATCACACTGGTGGCCGGCATCCTTGCGATTCGCGTCAACCGGGCCCAGACCGTTTTCGCTGTGGGTCTGGCGATTCCCATGATCATCTCCATCTGGATCGCCTACGCGCGGCCATCGCCCTTCTGGATGCTGGTCACCGGTGTGATAACCCTGCTGTTTCTGATCTTCATTACCGTCTCGATCCTGCACTTTGTCTTCACCACCCAAGCGGTCACCCACCACGTGATCTTCGCCGCCGTCAGCGGTTACCTGCTCATGGGGTTCACCTGGTCGATCCTGTACGCCCTATTGGAGCTCCTGACGCCGGGCGCCTTCTCCAAGGCGCCAACGATCCCCATGGCGCAGCCAGGTTTTTTTATCTACTTCAGCTTCGTCACCCTCACCACTCTGGGCTACGGTGACATCACCCCCCTCACCCCGGAGGCCGAGGCCATGGTCGTCGGCGAGGCCCTCATCGGGCAGATCTACATGACCGTGCTCATGGCCTGGCTGATGGGGCTCTATGTCTCGCGCAAGTTGAGCGAGGCCAGCCGCGAGGATTCGAGCGGATAGAAAAGGAAGATAGAGGAAGATAGGAAGATAGGGACGGTCATAAAATTATGCGTTTCTATCCATAGAAACGCATAATTTTATGACCGTCCCTTTTAACTCGTCCCTTTTAACTTTTAACTTTTAACCTTAATTTACAGTGCTCCCCGTTGCCGGTAGGCGAAGGCGACCGCGACGGCGCAGGAGGCCAGGCGGGCCTCCGCCGAGTCTGCCCGGCTGGTGAGAATGATGGGGACGCGGGCGCCCAGAACGATGCCGGCCGAATCCGCTCTTCCCAGAAATGAGAGCTGTTTGGCCAGGATATTGCCGGCTTCCAGGTCGGGCACCAGAAGAATATCGGCCTCACCCGCCACGGGTGACTGGATGCCCTTGATCAGGGCAGCCTCCTTGCTGATGGCGTTGTCGAAGGCCAGGGGGCCGTCGATGAGGCCCCCTTGTATCTGGCCGCGGTCCGCCATTTTGCATAGGGCAGCGGCCTCGAGGGTAGCGGGGATCTTGGGGTTCACGGTTTCCACCGCCGAGAGGATGGCCACCTTGGGCTGGTCGATATCCAGGGCGTGGGCCAATTGGATGGCGTTGTTGAGGATATCGATCTTGTCGTCCAGATCGGGGTAGATGTTGATGGCCGCATCGGTGATGAACAGGGGCCGTGGATAGGTGGGCACATCCATGACAAACACGTGGCTGATGCGCCGTTCGGTGCGCAGTCCGGTTTTGGACGACACCACTGCCCCCAGCAATTCGTCGGTGTGCAGGCTGCCCTTCATCAGCGCCTCGGCTTCACCGGAGCGACACAGAGCCACGGCCTGCTGCGCCGAATCGTGGCTGTGGCGCGTGTCCACCAGACGATAGGGACCGATATCCAGATGATGGCGATCGGCCAGTTCCCGGATTTTGGCTTCGGGCCCCAAGAGGATCGGTTCGATCAGATCGGTGGTGGCGGCATCGAGAGCGCCTTCCAGTGCCGTTTTACTGCAGGGATGGCAGACGGCGGTGGGGATTCTGGGCCACTCCTTGACATGGTCGATCAATTGTTTGAAGACAATTTTACGCCGCAGCAAGGTAGTGGTGATGGGGGAATCCGTATCGCTGATCTTCCGGGTGGGCGCCTTGACGCTGGCCGCCCCCGTGATGATGATCTCGTCGCGCTGATTGACCACCCGACAATCCAATTCGACCGTGCCGTCCGAGGCCGCTTTGGCCGTTACCGTCACCGTGACGGTCAGTTCATCCCCCAGCTCGACCGGATGGTGAAATTCAAACTGCTGAGATTTGTAAACCGTACCAGGGCCCGGCAGATCGTTGCCCAAGAGGCTGGAGATCAGGGCGCCGCCCCACAGGCTGTGCCCGATCAGCTCATGACGGTCCAGCAGCAGTTGGGCATAGCTGTCGCTGAAGTGGGTGGGATTCATGTCGCCGGTGAGAAAGCCGAACAGGTCGATATCCTGTTTGGTTAAGGTCCGCGTCAGGCGGGCGCTGTCGCCCACCCGTATCTCTTCGAAGGTCTTGTTGGTGATCATCGTCATTGGGTCTTCTCGGCTTTCTGGCCGGTTTTGGCGGGCTTTTTGCGGCGCTTTTTGGGGGTTGCTGGGGGTGGAACGAGTGCTTCCAATTTGGCCATCCGACGCTTGCCCTCCTCGCCCAGCGGCTTGGCGGCGGTGACGATCTTGCGGATATCCTCTAGCATCTTCGGCCAGTCCGCTTCATAGCCTTTCAGCATCTGCGGTATCAGAGCGATCGCCCGCTCCTCGTCCAAGCGCAGCATGAAGTACTGCTCACGCAGATCCTCCTTGAATTCGTCCAGCGGTATTTTGGCGCCGTGGGCCGCCCGGATGCGACGGAGCATCTCATATCCCCGCTCGTCGACCGCCCGCGCTGGCAGGCGCGCATAGATCAGAGCGCGCAGGGCCGCTTCGCGGGGCCCCCCGTCCGCCATTCTTTGGCGCAGATCTTCCATGCGCCGATCGACGAGGGCCATATGATCGCCGTCCAGGCCGGGGTGTTGCCGGGGCGCCTGGTCGGATGCCCGCAGCCCCAAGAGGGCCTGCAGCCAGGGCTGTTCGTAGACGGCGAAAAAGGTCTGTTCCGTCCAATAATCCCGCCAGGCACCATAGGCCTCCAGGCTGGTCTGCATCCAGCCCGAGAAGAGCTTCTCCCACTGTAGAAAAAGGTTATCGTCCGACACCGGTTGGCGCTGGCCGGCTACCCGCTCCGCAGCGGCGGTCAGCGGCCCCATGGCGGGATTGTTGTCGGAAAAGATCTCATAGCCCAGCCGCTGCGGGTGCAGGCGCTGCAACCACTCGGCCCCTTGCTGGGTGGCCATGGCGCGGACAGCGGGCTGCAGCGTGGACTTGTACAGCCCGTGGGTGACTTCCGACAAGCGGGCCACGGCCGCAAAGCAGCGCTCCTCTTCCGGGGTGTTGCCGCCCAGGGCACGGATATCCTTCAGGGCGCGGGCCTCGAAACGGGAGATGTGGTTGCCGCTCACCAGATCTTTGGAATCGGCATTCTCCGTTTTGGGTTGGATCACGGCCTCGTAGAGACCGGGGGGCAGGCAGTCGATGAGATCGATATTTTCGGCAAACTCCTGATGCTCTTTTTGGGCCACACTGCCCGACACGAAGATGCCCAGATGTCCCACCGACTCATGGACACAATAGACAATGGTCTGACCGGCGGCCAGGATATCTCTCGTGTTGCGGTAGAGATCGGTAATCCAGCCCAGGGCCTGCTGGGGCGGCGTGATGTTGTCGCCCTTGGAGCACAGCACGACGATGGGCGACCGGATCTTGCGCGGATCGATACGGACCCCGTCGCTGGTGACGATCTCGGCGGTGCTGAGTTTGTTGCCCACGAAGAGATTATCGACGATGTACTGCATCTCCTCGCCGGCGAGGAGCACATGCCCCCCCCACCAGCGCTCGAAGCCCAGATAGCGGGGCGCCTCCGTATCGATCTTGGCATACAGGTTGTATTGCTTCGACCAGAGGGTATTGGCCGGATTCAGGTTTTCGAAGTTCTGCACCAGCCAGGCGCCGTCGAAGATCCCGCCGCCCATGTCGCTGGTCAGGGCGGTCAGCCAACTGCCCCCCAGCATGCCGCCGGTGTAGCGCATGGGATTGACCCCGCGGACGCCCGCCCAGTAGGAAAGCGGCGACCCGGCCAGGATCAGCGGCCCGCAGAGATCGGGGTATTTGGCCGCCAGCATCATCAGGGCCCAGCCCGCCTGGCAATTGCCGATCACCACTGGTTGGCCCTCCGACTCTGGGTGCCGTTCCCTTACCCGCTCGATGAAGACGGCCCAGGCCTCGATCACGGCCTCGATGGTCTGGCCCGGTTCGGGCCGTGGTGTAAACCCGATAAAGTAACAGGGATGGCCCGCCTGCATCGCTTCACCAATCTCACTGTCCGCTTTGAAACCGCCAATGCCAGGTCCATGGCCCGCACGCGGGTCGATCACCACAAAGGGCCGCTTCCGGTCGTCGATAACGGTGCCCTCCAGGGGGTGAATTTTGACCATGCCGTAGTTGACCGGCTGGGGCAGTTTCCGGCCGGTGATGACCAGTTCGCAATCGAAGTTCAGCACGTTGGGCACGGTTTCGGCCATGTGTTCCAGGTATTGATTGCCGCGCTGACGCAGGACGTCCCAGAAGAGCACCGTGCGCTGTCCGGCGTCGAGCATATATTCGGCCAGTTGGCTGCTGGCAAACACGGGGTTGAACCAGTTGGTAGCGGTCATTGGGGTCTCCTTCCGATCACGGTTCTGCAAACGGCCCAGTTCGTGCGGCGCGTGGTTTCTTATGCCATGATATTGGCCCCACCGTCGACATACAGGGTCTGACCGGTGAGGCGCCGTCCATAGGGGGTCGCCAGGTAGGCGCAGGCAAAGCCCACGTCCATGATGTCCACCAGTTCCCCCACCGGCGCACGCTCCACGGCATCGTTCAACAGCCGGTCGAAGTCTTTCAACCCTGAGGCGGCGCGGGTCTTGAGGGGCCCCGGTGAGATGGGATGGACGCGGATCTTTTTCGGGCCGAGTTCGAAGGCCAGGTAGCGGCAGACCGCCTCCAGGGCCGCCTTGACCGGCCCCATGAGATTGTAGTTGGCGACCACCTTCTGCGCCCCGTGGTAGCTCATGGCAAACAGGGTGCCGCCGTCCGTCATCAGCGGGACGGCCAGTCGCGCCATGCGGATGAAAGAGTGGCAGGAGATGTCCATGGCCGTGGCAAAGCCCTCGGCCGAGCAGTTCAACAGCCCCCCCTGCAGGTCCGCTTTGGGGGCGAAGGCGATGGAGTGCACCAGGATGTCCAGGTGTCCCCACTGGCGGGTGATGCGGTCGAAAACAGCCTCCAGTTGACCGGGCTTGGCGACATCCAGGGGCAAAAAAATCGGTGCTCCCAGCTCCTTGGCCAGAGGTTCGACATACGGCCTGGCCTTGTCGTTGAGATAGGTGATGGCCAGATCGGCCCCCAACTCACGAAACGCCTTGGCGCACCCATAGGCGATGGAGTGATCGTTGGCGATGCCGACCACCAAGGCCTTTTGACCCTTGAGCACCGGCAGTGGAACCATTGTCGTCATGTTTCATCTCCTTGGCGGTAGCGCTTTGCATCAAAAACCAACTTCAAGGGCCCTGCCGTCGGTCATTCGCGGATGGTAGTTCCTTCCAGGACCTACGACTGAATTGCAGATCAATGAAACGCACGGGAAAGGGTGGATCGACCGCAGCGCCATCCGACGCCAAATACAGTTTTCACACCAAATGTGGTGCCTGGGTACGGCTGGCGACCCATCACCCGAGTATGCGCCGGGTATGGCGTGCGATCATGCGTTCTTCGTCGGTTGGGATGACCCACACGTTGACACGGCTGGCAGCGGTGCTGATATGGCAGGGGCGTCTGGCGCTGGCATTCGCCCCAGCGTCGATGTCGACGCCCAGCCACGCGGCGTCCTGGCAGACACGGCTGCGAATGGGGGCGGCGTTTTCACCGATGCCGCCGGTGAAGACGATGGCATCCACTCCGCCCAGGGCCGCCGCCAACGACCCGAGCTCACGATTGATGCGGTAGCAGAAGAGGTCCACCGCGAGCCTGGCCCGTGGATCCTCGCTGGCCAGCAGGGTCCGCATGTCGTTGGAGATCCCGGAAACCCCCAATAGCCCGGACGCTTTGTACAGGAGGGTTTCAATCGCCTTGGCGTCCATGCCGCGCTGTTCCAGCAGGTAGAGGACCACACCGGGGTCCAGCGACCCGCTGCGCGTGCCCATGGGCAGCCCCTCCAGCGCCGTGAACCCCATGGTGCTGGCGATGCTTTGCCCATTCGCCAGGGCGCACATGCTGGCCCCGTTTCCCAGATGCAGTACAATGGTTCTGCCCGTTGCCGCGGCGGGATCGAGTTCGGGCAGGGTGGATGCGATGTATTCGTAGGACAAGCCGTGAAACCCGTAGCGCAGGATGCCCGCTTCGCGCAGGTCCGCCGGGAGGGCAAACATCTGGGCCACCTCGGGTTGGGTGCGGTGAAAAGCGGTGTCGAAACAGGCAATTTGGGGCACCTCGGGCGTGCGCTTCAGCGCCTGACGGATGGGTGTGAGATTGTGCGGCTGATGAAGGGGGGCCAGCGGGGTGAAGCTCTCCAGCACCTGTAGAACCGGCCCATCCACCCGCACCGGCGCTGAGTAGATCGGGCCCCCGTGAACCACCCGGTGTCCGATGCCGATCAGACGGTCGTCCGCCAACTCGGCCTCCAAATGGCGGATCAAATGGTCGAGCGCCGCTGCGTGTCCAAGCGGTACCCCCTCCGGCCAGGACCTTTCGGCGATGACGCCGCCATCGGACGCGGTTGAGATGAAACGCGCCGTGGTGTAAAGCCCATCGACCTTCCCGCGCACATCCAGGGTCAACCCTTGGTCACGCTCGACAAAGAGGGAAAACTTGATGCTCGACGATCCGGCATTGAGCACCGCGATGGCGTTGTGCACGGCATTCTCCTGATCACGCCGACGGTGGCGCTTGGTTATACGCCGTCGGTCAGTCGGCGTCCGCCGTCAAGGGTACAAGGATGTGGCTGCTGCCCATTTCGCGCCGCTCGGTGGGGGTCGATTGCGGTCAGATTAGCGGGCAACGCGGGCGCGAAAAGCGGGCTGATCGAATATTATCAGAAGATAGGCGATTGACCGATAGCATGAGGACTATAGGGGGGCGGCCCCTGGGTGTCAACGATGGTGGCGCCACATGGTGTCTAGGCGCAGAGGTCCGCTGGGGTGAATCCCCATGCCCGTATTGTGCACCCCCGCTGCAGCACCGCAGGGTTGCGGGCAATCGCCCTGGACCGACCCGATGCCGGCTTTGACCAAGCGCACCGCCTCACCAACCGAGGGCCCGCCCAGCCCCTACATTTTGTTACAAACTGTTACCGAATCCCTCATGTATTCGCGGCGAAAAAAATGTAACCAGATCTCCCGATAGGGTTTGACAGCCATCTGAATCTGTTTTATTTAGGGCGCCTAAATATTATGCTAACAAAATAGCTATCGCCGAATGGAAACGTCCAACGCAATTCACAATCAAAGGGGTGCCATGCAGGAACCCACCACCCAGGATCTGGCCCGTTATATCTACACCAACGGCAAGCTGATCCACGACCGGATCCTCAAGATCCACACCGCATGTCTGCAGAACTGTTGTCAGGGGCCCGGATCCATCGGAGACCTGAGCTTCAATCAGATCAACGCCATCATGGCAGTGCGCCGGCGAGGGGAGGTGCACATGACCGAGTTGTCCGCCCTCCTCGGGGTGACCCCCGCATCCGCCTCTGGGATGGTGGATCGCCTGGTGGAGAAGGGGATTCTGGTCCGAGAGCACTGCCGGGAGGATCGCCGGCGGGTGAAGGTGAGTGTCTCTCCCGGGGCCATCGACCAGATTCGCCAGATCGAGGAGGCGGTCTTACAGAGCTTTTTCGACCTCGTGGAGCGGCTGGGCAAACAGACCGCCCAGCAGTGGTGCGAGATCCTGGGCAAGATCAAAAAAGTGCTGGACGCCGAACAATCATAAAGGAAGAGAGATGATGGAAGGCAAACGCGTGCCCAAGCGCAAGACATCGCTGGGCAACATCCTGATCCGGGTGGGTATCTGCACCCTCGTGCTGATGCTGGGCTTATTCGGCATGTCCCGACTGGCCAGCCTCAAGAAACCGCCTGCCGAAGCGCAGCAGAGCGAGCGCCCCCTGCGGGTGTCGGTGGTCAAGGCGGTTCCCGAAAGTATCCCCGTCACCATCAGCGGGTATGGTGAGATCCGAGCGCTGAACACAGTGGCGCTCTCGCCGGAGGTGGCCGGCCGCATCGTGGCCATCCACCCCCGTCTGGAGACCGGTGAACAGGTTTCCGAAGGCGAGGTGCTCATCAAAATCGACCCGGCCAATTACCGCACAGCGGTCCTCGAGGCCGAGGCCGCCGTGGCCCAGACGGCGGTGACCATCGCCCGGCTGGAGAAGCAGCAATCCATCGACACGGACCGATTGGCCACCATCGAGCGCAACCGCGATCTGGCCGAGGCGGAGTTCAAACGGGTCCGCCGCCTGTTCAAACGGGACAAGGTGGGCACGCGCTCCGGTGTGGAGCGGGCCGAGCAGGCCTACAACGCCGCCGTGGACCAGGCCGATCAGCTGGGTCAGGCCGTCTCCCTCTATCCCCTGCAGATCAATGAGGCCAAGAGCGCCCATGCGGCGGCGCGCGCCCGCCTGGATCTGGCGCGCACCAACCTGGCCCGCTGTATCGTCAGGGCTCCCTTTAATGGGCGCATCAAAACCGTGGCCGTGGAGAAGGATCAGTATGTCAACCCCGGCAGTATGGCCGTGACCCTGGCCGATGACAGCCAGCTCGAAATCCATGTGCCCCTGGACAGCCGGGATGCCCGCCAGTGGCTGCGCTTCCAAGCGTCGGCCGGGGAGGGCGGCAGGGCGGCCGCCACCGCCTGGTTTGGCGAATTGGAGCCCCTGGCGTGCACCATCCGCTGGACCGAACAGGCCGACCACCAGCATTGGCGGGGCTATCTGCATCGGGTGGTGCAGTTCGATCCCCAGACCCGCACGGTGACGGTGGCGGTGCGGATCGACGCCGCGGCAGCGGCCCCGCCCGAGCCGAGCGGGCTGCCCCTGGTGGAGGGGATGTTCTGCCGTGTCGATATCCCCGGTCGCACCCTGAATCAGGTGGTGCGTCTGCCCCGCTGGGCGGTGAGCTACGAGGGCAAGGCGTTCGTCGTTCGCGATCAGCGCCTTCAGACCACCACCGTGCGGGTGGACCATACCGAAGGTGATTTCAGCTTCATCGGCGAGGGGATCGCCCCGGGTGACATCGTCATCACCACCCGCCTCATCGATCCGCTCGAGAACAGCCTGGTGGAGTTTCTCGAGGCACCGGTGGCTTCCAAAGACCTTCTGGCGACAATGAACAGGGGCTAGGCGCCCATTCGCCTTCTTGAATCGGACCTGGGCCAAAGCGTCCCCTGACCGGGCACAGGGCCGATGCCAGCATCTCCAGAGGGCCTCGACGGGTGTGGGACACACGTAAAAAACCGGTCCCCCGCGGTCTTCGCCGCGGGCGAACCACGATGTTTCATAAATGACGGAAAGAAGCCATGCGTAACATTCTGGCCGCATTTGCCAAGAATACGGTGTTCGCCAATATCGTCCTGGTGCTGATCTTCATTTCGGGTGGATTGGCGGTGACCTCCATGATCCGGGAGAACTTCCCCGAATTCTCCCTCGACATGATCACCATCTCGGTCCCCTTCCCCGGTGCCGATCCCGAAGAGGTGGAGGAGGGCATCAGCGCCAAGGTAGAGGAGGCGGTGGAGAGCATCGAAGGGATCAAGCTCTACACCACCGAGTCGCGCGAGAACGTGGGAACCGCCATCATCGAAGTCAAGGAGAACTATGAGGTGGACGTGGTTCTCGAAGATGTGCGCACCGCCATCGGCGCCATCTCCACCTTCCCCGTGGACGCCGAGAAACCGGTGATTCAGGAGCTGACCCTGAAAGATCCGGTCATGCTGCTCTACCTCTCCGGAGAGATGTCGGAGCGGCGGCTCAAGGAGTGGTCCGAAGAGATCAAGGATGAGATCCAGCAGATCGACAAGGTCTCCCAGGTGGAGATTTTCGGTACGCGCAACTACGAGATCGGTATCGAGGTCTCCGAGGAGCGGTTGCGGGAGTACGGGCTGACCTTCGATCAGGTGGCCGCCGCCGTCCGGCGCAGCAACCTGAACCTGGCCGGGGGCACCATCCGCAGCCCGGGGGAGGAGATCCGCGTGCGCACCATGGGCCGCAAGTACACCGCCCGCGAAATGGCCGATGTGGTGGTGCTGGCGCGGCCCGAAGGGGAGATCATCACCCTGGACCGCATCGCCACCATCAAGGACGACTTCGAAGAGGATCCCATCCAGGCCAAAATCAACGGCGAACCCTCGCTGCTGGTGATCGTCTACAAGACCAGCGAGGAGGACGCCCTGGCCATCTCGGAGGCGGTCAGCCGCTACGTGGCGGACAAGCAGGGACTGCTGCCGACCGGCATTCACCTCAAGGTGCTCTACGACAACACCGACATGCTCCAGGACCGCATCGATCTCCTGGTCAAAAATGGCAGCATCGGCCTGATGATTGTCTTCATCCTGTTGTGGGCCTTTCTCAACATGCGGCTCAGTTTCTGGGTCGGGATGGGGATCCCTATCAGCGTGGCCGGGGCCCTGGCCATTCTCTGGGCCATTGGGGGCACCATCAATATGATCTCCCTTTTCGGGTTCATCATGGTGTTGGGGATCGTGGTGGACGATGCCATCGTGGTGGGCGAATCGATCTACGTGCACCGCAAGCGGGGGCTGCCGCCCCTGCGCGCGGCGGTGGACGGAAGCATCGAGGTGGGCATGCCGGTGCTGGCCGCCGTGGTGACCAGCGTGGTGGCCTTCATCCCCTTGGCCTATGTGGGCGGCGTCATGGGCAAGTTCATCGCCATCTTGCCGGCGGTGGTGATCGCCTGTCTGCTGGTTTCCCTGATCGAATGCCTGATTCTCTTGCCGGCCCACCTCAGCCACCTGCCCGACCTCAACCAGGACACCCGTGACCGCCATCTCTTCGTGCGCATGGTGGAGAAAGTTCACCACACCACCAGCCGTGGCCTGGAGTGGTTCGTCGAGCGGGTCTACACCCCCTTTCTCAGCAAGGCCCTCTACTGGCGCTACATCAGCTTCTGTACCGCCATCGCCATCCTGCTGCTCACCCTCGGCCTGGTGCGGGGGGGACTGCTCAAATTCGAGGTGATGCCCGATATCGACGGCTTCATCATGACCAGTACGGTGACCTTCCCCGACGGAACCCCGCCGGAGGTCACCGCCGACGCCATCGCCCAGATGGACGCCGCCCTCCTGCGCCTGGCCGAGCGGACCGAAACCCTCACCGGCGAACACATGCTGGTGGACCGCCTTAGCCTGGTGGGCCAGACCCTGGAGGACATCCCCCAGCAGGGCCCCTACGTGGGGTCCGTCCAGGCCATTTTGCTGGCCTCCGAGCGCCGCGGGGTCCACAGCAAGGAGCTGATGGTGCAGTGGGAGCGGGAGATCGGCACCATTCCCGGTGTGAAATCGCTGACCTTTACGGGCCTCAATGCCGGCCCGCCCGGCGCCCCCATCGAAATCTGGCTCCAGGGCCAGGAGATGGACACCATTCTGGCCGCTTCGGAAGCGCTGCAGAAACGGCTGCAACGTTTCGAGGGCGTCTACCAGATCCGCAGCGACTTCTCGCCCGGCAAGAACGAGATGCGGCTGCGGCTCAAGCCCGAGGCCCGCAGTCTGGGACTCACCGTGGACGACCTGGCCCGCCAGGTCTACGGCGGCTTTTACGGTCAGGAGGCGGTGCGCCTCCAGCGTGGCCGCGATGACGTGCGCGTCAAGGTGCGCTACACCGCCGAGGAGCGCCGCCGCATCAGCGATCTGGAGCGGATCCGCATCCGTACCCCGGCGGGCCGCGAAGTGCCCCTGCTTTCGGTAACCGACATCGACTTCGCGCCGGGCTACTCCACCATCACCCGCACCAACGGCTTGCGGCGCGTGGCCGTCAGCGCCGATGTGGACAATACCAAGGCCAACACCAACGAGATCCTCTCCGATCTGGCCGGCACCTTTTTTCCCGAACTCCAGCGGCGGCACCCCGGACTCATGGTGGCGGTCCAGGGCGAACAGAAAAAGATGCGCGAGAGCTTCTCCAGCCTCAAGGTGGGCTTTCCCCTGGCCATCATCGGGATCTTCATCATCATCGCCACCATGTTCAGAAGTTATGCCCAGCCCTTTGTGATCCTCTTCACCGTGCCCTTCGGCATCATCGGCGCTATCTTGGGGCACCTGCTGATGGGCTTCAACCTCAGCATGATGAGCATCTTCGGCATGGTGGCCCTTACCGGTGTGGTGGTCAACGACGCTATCATCCTCATCGAGCGGGTCAACGAGAACCTCGCCGAGGGGATGCCCTTTTTCGAGGCGATTCTCCAGGGCGGTGCGCGGCGTTTCCGGGCCATCATCCTGACCACCTTCAGTACCATCGGCGGGCTGGCCCCCATGATCATGGAGACGGACCTGCAGGCCCGCTTCCTCATCCCCATGGCCATCAGCCTGGCTGCCGGAGTGGCCTTCGCCACCCTCCTGACGCTGGTGTTGATTCCCAGCCTGCTGGCCATCCTCAGCGATTTTCGCCTGCTCGCCCACCGGTTGCGCCACGGCCAGTGGGTTCGACGGGTAATGGTGGAGCCGGCCCGTGACCGCCATGTGGATCTTTTGGGCACCGATCCCACCACCACTGCCGATACCGCGTCCCCGCAAGAGACGGCGGCGGACGCCCCACAGCCGACCTAACCGCCTTCCAGCGGAGTAGAGAGAGAGATAACGATGACGATAGGACGACCAACGCCCGCACCATCATACAGGAGAAACCGGCAAGCGCCATTAGCCCGCCGCCGGATGCGGATCATCCGCTACCGGAGGTGGATCCTTACCGGGTGGCTGCTCTTGCTCGCCGGCACCACCCCGGCCCCCGTCGCGGCCGACGTCGACGTGGCCGCCGAGCTGGCAAAGGTGGAGACGCTGGACCTTCAGACCGCGGCGCGCCTGGCCGTGGCCGGGAATCCCAATCTCAAGGCCGCCACCGAGCGGCTGCGACAGGCCAAGGCGCGTCTCGAGCAGGCCCGCGCGGCCTGGTTTCCCCGTCTGGACGCAAATGCCAGCGGCACGCGCGTCGATCTCGCCGAGAACGACTATGAGAGCGCCGTGAACCAGGCGCGGCTGTTCAGCCCCAACGCCTCGGTGGACGATCCCCAGGATACCTACGCCGCCGGACTCACCGCCAGTTGGGTGGTGTTCAACGGCTTCGAACGCAAGTTCACCCAGGCGGCGGCCCGCTATGGCCTCGATGAGAGCGACGCCGCCCGCATCGATGTCCGCCGCCTGCTGCTGGGCAGCGTGGTGACCGCCTATTATGGCGCCCAGCTGGCCGCCCAGAACCAAGCCATCGCCGAGGCAGACAAGGCCTTTTTCGAGCGGCAGCTCAACGAGGCCGAGGCCCGCTACCGCGCCGGTACCGGCGCCCTGAGCGACATCCTCAACTTCAAGATCCGGGTCAACGCCGCCCGGGCCGATCTGATCACGGCCCAGCGCAGCCAAAAGGTGGCCCGCCATGCCCTGGCGGCACTCTTGGGATTGAGGGCGGCCAATCTGCCGCCGGACCTGGCGCTGGCGCCCATGGCACCTGAGACGGCCGATGAGATGGCGCCCCAGGAGATCGACCGCCTCATCACCCGGGCGGCGGAACGGCGACCCGATCTGCGCCAGCAGCGCGCTACCGTTCAGCGCCAGTCGGCCGGCGTGGGCGTGGCCCGATCCGGTTATTGGCCCATCGTCAGTCTCGACGGTGCCGTCGAGGGGGACAGGGCCGATGATGCCGGGTTTGAGGAGGACGATTTCGGCAGCCGCATCGGTCTCAACCTGACGATCAACCTCTTCGCCGGCGGTGCCACCCGGGCCCGGGTGCGCGAGGCCGAAGCGGCCGTGGCGGAGAGCGAGCAACAGCTCGTCGATCTGGAGCTCCAGATACGGCGGTCGATCCGCAACGCCGCCACCGCCGTTGAAAGCGCCGGTGAACAGCTGGTCCTCCAGCGCGCCAACGCCGACCTGGTGCGCGAAAACAGAGATCTTGTGGAGAAGGAGTACCAGGCGGGGCAGGGGTCCCTGGTGCGACTGAACGAGGCCCAGCGCGATCTCAGCGCGGCCCAGAGCCGCCTGGCCCTGGCCTTGGTGACCCTGCGGCAGGCCTGGTACGATCTTCAAGCCGAGACCGGCGTCCTGGCCGCCGCGCTGGGGGTTGCCCAGGAGATGGCAGCTCCCTGAGCTAACCGCCGAAGTGTACCGGTATTTTTAATTAACCTATTTAATATACGATAAAATAGAATCGCATGATTGACCCTCGAACCCAATTACGACCGCCTGCGCTTTGGCGCTTGACAAGCCTGAGCGGTTGACTTAATTACTGACCGACTGGTCAGTATTGATGTCTGCATGGTGCCGGAGACGCCGAGGCGCGTATGTCAGCGCCAAATTGACCAAGGGCCATGAAGAGGATTGACCTTTACGATTTAACCTGAGATGGATATGGGTTCACGGTACATGCTCCCCGAATCATTCGCTGCAGCCAATCCGACCCCATTCGACCGATCCCGAAACGCGAGCCCCATCGGAGGAAGCTATCCATGAATATCCTGCCATCTAACAGCGGTCTGCGGACCCGGGTGGCCGTGCTGGCCACCATCGTCACCGTGATGATGGCCGCCCCCACCGCTGCCGACACCGTCCCGCATTACCGCCTCAGCGATCTATACCGGCGCGCCGTGGAGAGCGCCGAGCAGATTCAGCAGGCCCGCGAAGCGGTGTTCATCACCCGCCAGACCAAGGACCAGGCCCTCAGTGTGCTCCAACCCAGTGTGACCGCCTTCGGCGATGCGACGCGCTACACCCGCAAGAAAACCTTCATGGACAGTCGCATTCGCCCCGAGTCCGAGGTGAACTGGGGGGTGCGCATGGACCAGTCCTTCACCCTCAACGGCAAGGAGCTGATCGCCTACCAGATCGCCAAAACCGACATCGAGCGCAGTGAATACGATCTGGATGCGGCCACCGAGGCGTACCTCTTCCAGATCGCCAGCGCTTTTTACGACGTGCTGAAGGCGGAAGAGGCCGTGGCGATTTCCCAGGCCAACGTCCAGCGTCTGGAGACCCAGGTCAATTCGGTGCGAACCCGCCTCAACCTCGAGGAGGTGGCCAAGACCGAATTGTTCCGAACCAATGCTGAATTGTCCGGCGCCAAGCGGGACGTGATCGTCGCCCAGAACCTCCTGCGCCTGGCCAAAGCCGTGCTGGCGCGTTTGGTGGACCTCCCGGAGACCTACACGCTCTTGCCGCCCCCCGTTGGAGATGAAAGCGTGGCGCCGGGCGACCTGGAGACCCTTAAGCTCAGGGCGCTGGACAACCGTGCGGAGATGAAGGCCCTCAATCTTTCGGTGGACCTGGCCCGCGACGAGGTGCGCTTCACGCGGGGCGATTACTGGCCCAGCGTGGGCGTCTCGGGCATTTATGCCAACAGCGACGCCACACCCGCCGAACCCTACGAACCCTTAGAGAGCCTGTCGGTGGGGGTCAACCTGACCTTTCAGATTTACGATGGCGGACTGCGGCGGGCCAACGTGGCCCAGGCCAACGCCCGGCTGCGCCAGGCCGAACAGGCCAAGCGCGACACGGCCCGAGCCATCATCGTCGAGGTGGAGCGCGCCTATCTCAACCTCTCCACCCGTCAGAGCACCCTCACTGCCCTCAAGGACCAGCTGCGGTTTGCCCGCGAGAACTATACTGCCGTCGAGCGTCAGTTCAACTTCGGCCTCGCCAACAGCGTGGATGTGGTGGATGCCAATACACTGCTGACCACCGCTGAGCGCCAGTTGGCCGACGCCCGCCTGAGCCTGGCGTTGAGCCGGCTTGAATTGGAGCGCGCCTTGGGCACCTTCCTGGTGACCCACGGTCCGAAGCCGCCAACGCCCTGAGCCAATCCGCCTGCAGCATGCCGTCAGCAGGCGAACGGCACCGCATGAAAGAGGAAAGACCGATGCATAGCGAATCCAAGACCCCTACCGAGAACCCATCCGCCGCCCCGGCCGCCAAGAAGCGCAAGTGGCTGTGGCGTCTGATTCCGGTGAGTTTCCTGCTCCTCCTGGCCTTGGCCATCGTTCTCATGGGGGGCAAGATCAAATCGGAAGCGGAAGCCCTTCAGGAGGAGAAGGCCGCGGCGATGCAGCAGAAACAACCGGACATCAACGTGGTGTCCTTGGCCCTGGCCCCCAGTGCCATCAAGGACCGCATCAGCCTGCCCGCCTCGGTGATGCCCTGGGTCAACCTCACCGTCCTCACCGAGGTGCGCGGCAAGGTGACCACCCTGAAGGTGCGCGAGGGGCAGCGCGTGTCGAGAGGCGATATCATCGCCCACATCGACCACCGTGACTATGAGAACACGCTGCGCTCCACACGCGCCTCCCTCTCCGCGGCCAAGGCCAATCTCAAGCGCCTCAGCGAGCTGCAGCGCGAGCGGCTCTCCACCCGCAGCCAGCTCGACGATGCCGTGGCCCAGGTGGAGAGCCTCCAGGCCGCCATGGACACGGCCGCCCTCAACCTGGAGCGCTGCGCCATCACGGCCCCCATGGACGGGATCATCAACAAGCGCCACATCGAGAAGGGCCAATACCTCAATGTGGCCGACCCGGTCGCCGAGATCCTGCAGATCGATCGGGTCAAGATCATCGTGGGCATCCCCGAGTCCGATGTGGAGGCGGTGCGCCGGCTGGACCGCTTCAGCGTCACCATTGATGCCCTGGGCGGCCAAACCTTCACGGCCAAGAAGTACTTTCTGTCGCACACCGCCGACAGTCAGGCGCGGGTCTTCCCCCTGGAACTGGCCCTGGACAATCGCAACCACGAAATTCTGCCCGACATGTTCGCCCGGGTGGAGATAATAAAAAACGAGATCCCGGACGGCTTGGCGGTGCCCCTCTATGCCATCATCTCCCGCAACGATCAGCATCTGGTCTATGTGGTGGAGGATAACCTGGCCAAAGCCCGCCGCATCGATCTGGGCATCCAGGAGGGGTGGCGCATCCAGGCCAAATCGGGCCTCCAGGCGGGCGACCAGGTCATCGTGGTGGGCCAGCGCAGCGTCAACGACGGCACCGCCGTCAAGGTGGTGCGCGCCATCAGCGACATCAAGGAACTCAACGAGTAGCGTTTCGTGCACTGGTGAATCGGTGCGCCGGGAAACCCGGGCGCCCAATTTGCCCGTTAGCGCAGCCGCCGTGCACACACGTCGGTAGCTTCAACGCCATCATCAAGCGGGAAATAGACCCATGCTTCTATCCGATACCGCCATCAAGAATCGTATCAGCGTGGTGGTGCTGACCATCATCATCGTCATCGCCGGGATCTACTGCTACCTCTCCCTGCCCCGCGAGAACGAACCGGACATCACCATCCCCAATGTCTTCGTCTCCACCGACTACAAAGGCGTGGCCTCAGAGGATATTGAGACCAGCATCACCATTCCCATCGAGAAGAAGCTCAAGGGCATCGACGGGGTCAAAAAGCTCAAGTCGATCAGCAGCGAGGGGCAGAGCCAAATCAACATCGAGTTCGTCACCGACGCCGATATCGACGAGGCCCTGCGCAAGGTCAAGGACAAGGTGGACGAGGCCCTGGGCGACTTGCCCAGCGACCTGGAGAACGACCCAGTGGTCTTCGAGGTCAACTTCAGCGAATTGCCCATCATGGTGTTCTCTTTGGCAGGCACCTGCGGAAACCCCTGTCTCAAGGAGCTGGCCGACGATCTGGCCGACGACATCGAAACCATCACAGGCGTGCTGGAGGTGGAGGTCACCGGTGGCCTGGAACGGGAGATCCAAGTGGAGGTTCAGCCCGACAAGCTGGCCTACTACAACATCCCCATAACCGCCCTGCAGCGGGCGGTCTACAGCGAAAACCAGAACACCAGCGGCGGCACCATCACCCTGGGCGATGGCCGCTACCAGTTGCGGGTTCCCGGCGAGTTCGAGACCCCCGACGAGATTTTCAACCTCGTGGTCAGTACCCACCAGGGCCGGCCGGTCTATCTCAAAGACGTGGCCCACGTCAAAGACACCTTCAAGGAGGAGTCGAGCCGTTCACGCCTCAACGGCGTTTCGGCGGTCAACATCTCCGTGAAGAAGCGCACTGGGGAGAATATCCTGGCCATCAGCGACCAGGTGGACGCCATGGTGGAGCGCCACAAAGAGACCTGGCCCACGGGCACCGAAATCACCAAGCTGATGAACAAGGCCAGGGATGTGCGCCTCATGGTGGCCGACTTGGAGAACAACATTCTCACCGGTCTGGTGCTGGTGGTGATCGTGCTGCTCTTCGCGCTCGGCATCCGCAACGCCATCCTGGTGGGCATGGCCATCCCCTTCTCGATGTTTCTGAGCTTCATCGTGCTCTACGCCCTGGAGATCACCCTCAATATCGTGGTGCTCTTCTCCCTCACTCTGGCGCTGGGGATGCTGGTGGACAACGCCATTGTCATCGTGGAGAACATCTACCGCTACATGGAGCAGGGGGTGCCCCGCATCCAGGCCGCCATGAAGGCCACCGGCGAGGTGGCGTGGCCCGTTATCGGGTCGACCTTCACCACTCTGGCGGCCTTTTTTCCCATGGTCTTCTGGTCGGGCATCATGGGGGAGTTCATGAAGTGGCTGCCCATCACCCTCATCGTCACCCTGACCTCGAGTCTCTTCGTGGCACTGGTCATCAACCCGGCCCTCACCAGCATCTTCATGCGGGTCAAGAGCGCCGCCGCAGGGGGGACCGGTGCGTCCACGGACGAGCGTCCAGCGTCGGAATTCGCAAACGGCGGGGAGGCACCGGTGGCCATCGAGGGCCCCATTCTCAGAACCTACACCCGGCTGCTGCGCATGGCCCTGAACCACCGCATGACGGTGTTGCTCAGCGGATTCGGCTTCCTCATCCTGCTCTACCAGCTGTGGTATCTCACGGTGGGACTGCGTACCCCGGTGGAGTTTTTTCCCAGCCTGGATCCCAACAGCGCATATGTCAACGTGGAGCTGCCCGAGGGAGCCGACTTGGAGTACATCGACCGCATCCTCAAGAAGATAGAGGTGGCCCTCACCGGTGGGCGGCCGCCGGAAGCGGGCGCCGATCCGCTGGACAAGGCCACCTACACCCGTACCTATGTGCCCAGATCGCATCAGCGCGCCGACGGCAGCACCTATGAGGGACCGGGCGATTTCGACAATCTGGAGTATGTCTATGCCAAGGCGGTGGAGACCGCCGGCTCGCTCAACTTCGATGCCAACGCCCCCAACCACATCGGGGTGCAGTTCATCGATTTCGATCAGCGGATCCACCCCTCCGCACGGGATCTGGAGGAGATCCGCCGTCGCATCGGGGAGATCCCGGGTGCCCAGATCACCGTGGCCAAAGCAGAGGAGGGACCACCCACCGGGGCGCCCATCAACATCGAGATCTCCGGCGACGACTTCAAGACCCTGGGCAGAATCGCCGCCCAGGTGAAGACGTTCGTGGAGAAGGTGCCCTTCGTGGAGGATGTTCAGGACGACTATGTGGAGGGGTTGCCGTCGATCCAGGTGGACATCGACCGTCAGAAGGCCGCACTCTTCGGCCTGAGCACCAACGATATCGGCTTCGCCCTCAAAACCGCGTACAATGGCCTGGATGTCTCCACCTACCATGAGGGTGACGAGGATTACGACATCACCATCATCCTGCCGCCGGAGGAGCGGGCGGTGACCGACGTCCTCCACCGGTTGATGATCCCCTCTCCCTCGGGACAGCTGGTGCCCCTGACCACGCTGGGCCGTATCGTCTACACGGGCACCATCGGCGACATCGTGCGCATCAACAACGACCGCGTGGTGACGGTCGAGGCCAATGTGGACGAGACCAAGGTGCCGGGACCGGTGGCCCGCCAACAGGCGGAAGATCTACTCAAGGAGTATGTCCTGCCGCCCGGCTATCGGATCAAGTTTACCGGCGAGTTCGAATTCCAGAAGGAGTCGGAAGAGTTTCTCACGCGCGCGTTCATGATCGCCGTCTTCCTCATCTTTCTCATTCTGGTGACCCTCTTCAACTCGGTGGCCCAGCCCTTGATCATCCTCACATCGGTGATCCTCAGCCTGGGCGGCGTCTTTTTAGGGCTGGCCGTCATGAAGATGCCCTTCGGCATCATCATGTCGGGAGTGGGGGTGATCTCCCTGGCGGGGGTGGTGGTCAACAACGCCATCGTTCTCATCGACTACACCAACAAGCTCATCGCCCGCGGCATGAGCCTCACCGAAGCCGTGGTGGCGGCGGGGGCCACCCGTCTGCGGCCGGTGCTGCTCACCGCGGTGACGACGGTCCTCGGACTGCTGCCCATGGTCACGGGGGTGAGTTTCGATTTCCACGCCATGCAGATTTCGTGGGTCTCGGACACGGCCCAGTGGTGGCGCAGCATGGCGGTAGTGGTGATCTTCGGCCTGATGCTGGCCACTTTGCTCACCCTCGTGGTGGTGCCCTCGCTCTACGCCATGCTCTACACGACGCGGGAAACCCTCAAGCGCTTCATCGACCGTCTGCGGCCCTCTCGGTCGACGTTGCCACCGGGACCCCCGGCCCCTGCGGCGGTGGCCGATGCATCCCCGCGCTGAAGCCTACTACGATCCTGAAATGGCCCGCCTCAAGGCCAGGAAACGGCGCACCCGGGGGGGCCGCCCCAACCGGCGGAGCCCCGCCCGCCTCCTGATCATCCTTGTGACGCTGCCCTGTCTGGTGTCTCTGCTGGCGGTGGTGCCCCTGCGCTGGCTGAATCCGCCCACGACCAGCTTCATCCTCCAGGACGGGGCCGCCGTTGACAAGTGGGTCTACCGCCGCTGGACGCCGCTGGCGGAGATCTCGGCCCATCTCCCGCTGGCCGTCATCGCCGCCGAGGATCAGAAGTTCCCTCTGCACCACGGATTCGACCTGCAGGCCATTCAGAGCGCATTGGAAGAGAAGGGCCGCCGACGGGGGGCCAGTACCATCAGCCAGCAGCTGGCCAAGAACCTCTACCTGTGGCCCGGCCGCAGCTGGGTGCGCAAAGGGCTCGAGGCCTGGCTGACCCTGCTCATGGAGATCAGCTGGCCCAAGCGCCGCATCCTGGAGATCTACCTCAACACGGTGGAGTTCGGCCCAGGGGTCTATGGCGCCACCGCTGCCAGCCGGCGGTTCTACGGCCGTTCCCCGGGCCACCTGGATGCCCGTCAGGCCGCTCTGCTGGCCGCCGTCCTGCCCAGTCCCAAGCGCATGTCGGCCCATTCGCCCTCACCCTATGTGAATCAGCGGGCGACTACGATCATGGGGTGGATGGAGAAGTTGGGGGGGAGGCGCTATCTGCCGCGCTAGTCGAATTGGGTGGGCTGGCGGCCCTTGTTCAACGACAGAAGACGCTGTCCCGAGCGGTTCGGCTGGATGAAGCGATGGGCGGTCTGCCGCCACCATCAGGATCGGCGTTAAACGGGGGGGGCCGGCATGACGGCTGACCAGGACTTCAGTGACATCTACGACACCTTCCATCCGCGGATTCTCCGGTACCTGACGCGTATGGTCGGCCCAGATGAGGCCGAAGATCTCTCTCAGGAGGTGTTCGACAAGATTCATAGAGGGCTGACCCGTTTCCAGGGCAGAGCCAGGCTCTCCACCTGGATCTATCGCATCGCCACCAACACCGCGATCGACAAATTCCGTTCTCCGGCCACCAAGTATGACCAGCTGCATACCTCCCTGGAGGACGAGGATCATCCAGCGTCAGCGGAAGTTTCGGCTGCGCAGGACGTCGCGGCCGCTGATCAGCTTGTGATCCGCAAGGAGATGCGCGGTTGCATCAATGAATTCATCGACAAATTACCGACCGACTACAAAACCGTTCTCATTCTCGCCGAACTGGAAGGATTCGCCAACAAAGAGATTGCATCCATCCTCGATATATCGTTGGCCAATGTGAAAATCCGGCTCCATCGCGCCAGGGTCCGGCTCAAACAAAGCCTGCAGGCGGGCTGTGATTTTTACTACGCAGACGGCCAAACGCTGGCCTGCGATCGCAAGCAGGTCCAGATCTCTTCCAAGCCCCCCAAATAGGCACAGGCCGGCGCCTTACGCCGCGCCGAAGTAACCGCCTCCTCCGGCCGTCCCTAAAAAATCCGCGCGACGGCGTATCCTTTTGACGCGCCAATCCGTCTACGCAATCAACAGCGTTATTTGCTGCAAGGTACCAGCCGCTGCTTGCGCCTTCTCTCCCAACCGTTCAACGGGCTGAGCGTGCGGCGGCGGTTGAGAAGGAGATGCGCTTCTGCGGGGAATGGGGTCATCCGATCCGGTCGCAGTTAGGGAGGTGGAAAATGCCAGTCTATTCAAGAGCTGCCAATGATCTCGAGAAACTTGCCCAATTTGAATCGGTCCTCATCACTCCTTGCCGATTCTGTCCGGCGGCCAGCCTTGCCGTCAGAAGCCGTGCCCCCTACATTGCGTTTTTTCGGCACCTGCTGCAGACGGCGGTCTATGAGCGCGCCATCGAAACGATGCAGTCCGAGCTGCGATCCAAAGGGGTGCGGGCAGATGTGTTCCGGAGCCGATGGCTTCACCAGTTCGTCCTGTGCATGTGGACGCGGAGACGTCGCATGAGGCTGATGAAACGTGCTCAGGCCTATGATGCCGTGGTGGTGCTGGGCTGTGAGGCTGCCGCTGAAACGGTTTTGAATGCCGTTGGCGCGGCAAATGTTCGGGTCGTGCTGGGGATGCGGTCTGAAGGGATAATGAGTATTGTGCCGCGATTCCAATGGCCGGGAAGCATTACGCTCCAGCTCAACACCATCTCCCCGCTTATTCATGGGGAAGCGGGATCGCGAGAGTGGAGCTACCTTTGATCCATTTTGAGGCGGTAGTGGTCGGGTTTGTAACTGGCAGTCACAACAAGGAGGCGTAAGCCATGGAAACAAGAGATGCCAAGCAAGACACGGTTCTGGGAGAGAGAACGGCTGTTCTGATTGCAATGGGGGCGGCCACGGCATTGAATTGCATCCCTTGCGTGGAGCACATCTACGAAAAGGCCATCACTTCGGGCGTCACAACGACAGACATGCAGCGAGCGGCTGAGATCGCCGGCCAGGTGAAAAATGGCGCCCACAGGGCCATATCCGATAGCATCGAAGAGCTCATCGGTTCGAAGCCGACCGATAGCGCATCCTGCCTGAATCCAACGGCCGGTGCCTGTCGTTGCTAATGGCATCGACAAAACAGAATCCACCCTAAACGCAGGGAGGCGCAAAATGCGAAGGTGCGAACAGTGTGTGTTCCGAAGGGCTTTCGATCGGAATCCCGCATCGGTGCTCGGAAGAATTTGGAAATGGCACATCGGCTGGTGTCCTGGATGGAGATCCTATCTCTCCTCCTTACCGGACAATGGTCGGCGGCAGCTCCTCGAACAATACGGTCGTACGTCTGCCAATTGAGATCCGGATTCTTCATCGCCTGCAATGCGATGGTGATCCATTCGCACGCGACCTTACAACGGACGTGCCTGGTTCATAAACCATATATCTACAGAGCGTTAAATGGCCAATAACCAATTGAGGTGTATTTGTAAGTGCTTACTAACTTAAAGCTTGACAGTAAGTTAGTAAGCACTTACTATACATCCCATGAAAGCAAAACCACCCCATAGATCCGATCGGCAACGCTTGACTGCCGAGGAGCGGCGAGAAGCCATCACCCGGGCCGTCATTCCGGTGTTTGCCAAAAAGGGTTTCGCCGCCACCACCACCAAGGATCTGGCCAAGGCTTCCCGTGTCTCCGAGGCGCTGCTCTATCGCCATTTTCCCAGCAAAGAGTCGTTATTTGGCCATATTCAGGATCAGATCTGCAGCACCGAAAGTTCCATCCACCAGTTCGTGCATGACCTGGAACCGGGCTCCGAAAGCATCGTCAAGATGATCTACCTGATTTTCAGAATTCTGTTCGAAACCCAACAGGCGCACCCATTGGGCAATGCGGTGTACCGGTTGCAGATTCAAAGCCTGCTGGAAGACGGGGTGTTCACCCGAACCTTCAACGAACCGCGCTTCAACCAGATGCTGGACCACATGGCTGCCTTTGCAGACGCCGCCATCGCCGCTGGGGAGATGGTTCCCGGTCCGCTGACCCATTATGAACGCCAATGGTTTGCCCACCACCTGGCCGTCTCGTTGCGGCTGGCCGTGCTTCCACCGGAAGCGGTCTTTGAATATCAATCCAATCCCATCGACCGGCTCGTGCACGGCGTATGGTTTTCCCTGCGCGGCATGGGCATGAAGGACGCGGTCATCGACCGCTATCTGCGGCCGGACAAACTGGATCCCCTGATCGAAGACGTCCTCGCCCGGGCGGGCATGCGCGCCGATCCCCAACAATCCCTCTACTAATCGCCAACCTTCATGGAGATCGCATGCGGCCGCCCAATATGTAAGTAAGTGTTTATTTAATAAGCCCCAAGGAGTGCAAAATGAAGATAGACGCACCCAAACTCATAGACTCTCTTAGAGAGCTGATATTGAAAAGAAGATACCGGCCACTGCTGTTGACGGCCGCCGTTCCGCTGATCACCCTCATCGTCGTTCCGCAGCTGTCCGGTATCGGCAGGACGGCGGTTCCGGCGCAGATCCGCCCCAACCGCGTGCTTGCGGTGGCTGTCCAGCCAGTGGCGCAACAGGATGGCTATCTGCGGTCACGCTCCTACCTGGGCAAAGTTGAATCTCAGCGCACCAGCCGACTCGGGTTCGAAGTGGCCGGTATGCTGGAAGCGATCTATATCCGCGAGGGCGAACGGGTCGAAAAACACCAGCTTCTGGCCCAACTGGATACCGACCGACTCGAAGCCGCCAAAAAAGAGGCCGCCGCCCAGCTCCTGGAGGCACAGGCGGCCATGAAACTGGCCGCTGCCACCCTAGAGCGAACCCAAAAGGCCCATCGGCTCAAAGCCGTGTCGGCCCAACAGCTCGATGAGGCGGCCAGCACCATGGAGCGTCAGCGGGCGAGGGTGGTTCGGGTCAAAGCCCAGCTGGACCGCATCAATGTCGACCTGAAGAAGTCGGAACTTTACGCCCCCTACGCTGGGACGCTCGCCGCGCGCATGAGTGATGAGGGCACCGTGCTGTCGCCCGGCCAGCCCGTCCTCGAAATCACCGAGACTGCCCAGACTGAAATCCGTATCGGTTTCGACCGCGATATTGCCGAAACCCTGACGCCGGGCACCCAGGTGGATGCCGTTGTCAGAGGGCAACCCATTGCCCTGCGCATTGACCGCATTCTGCCCGGTCGGGAGAGAATCACACGGGTAGTCCAGGTGATGGCCACACCGGTCCAACCGGAAATGCGCTTGCGCGAGGACGATCTGGTGGAGGTAACCCTCCAGCAGTCGGTCCGACGGCCCGGGATTTGGCTGCCCGTGTCCGCACTCACCGAAAATGCCCGCGGCCTCTGGTCCTGCCTGGTGGCCCAGCCCCTCGATGCGGTGCATGCGCAGTCCGGCGCGACGCACCGACTGCAGCGGAGGGAGTTGCAGATCGTGTCCCTGGAGGGCGAGCGCGCCTATGTGAGCGGCCGGTTTCAGCCCGGTGAGCAAGTGGTCGTGGACGGTCTTCATCGCGTGGTACCCCACCAGCGCGTTCGTCTGGTCGCCGGCGACTTGGCCGACCAGCGCTCTCGGTCAACCGACGATGAGAGGGTGTTCTGATGAAGAGCCGACCCTCCCAACCGACCCCGGCCACCTACATGATGCGCAACCCCCATCTATTGGTGTTGACGGTCGTCATCCTCCTGGTGGGCGGCTATTCGGCCTTGCAGTCCATGCCCCGCTTGGAGGACCCGATCATCACCAACCGCAATACCCTCATCATCACCCAGTTGCCCGGTGCATCGGCGGAACGGGTGGAAGCCCAGATCACCGAGAAGATCGAGAACGCCCTCAAGGAGGTGCCCGAAATCAAGGAGGTGGACAGCACCTCGCGGGCCGGTATTTCAGTGATTGCCATCGGCCTGGCGGACGAGGTCACCCGGCGGACCAACCGGGAAATCTTCTCCCGTATCCGCGACAAGCTGGATGATGCGGTACGCGAATTCCCGGCGGATGCCCTGGAGCCGGTCTTTGACGACAAGCGCGGCGCATCGGCCTTCAGCCTCATAGCCGGTTTGACGTGGGCGGCGGACGGCCCCCTCCCGTTGACGCTCCTGACCCGGCACGCGGAAAATCTGGCCGATGCCCTGCGAAATGTGCCGGGCACCGACATCGTACGGATCTACGGTGCGCCCACGGAGCAGGTGCTGGTGGCGGTCGATCCGGCCGAAATGTCGGATCTGGGGCTCACCATCGAAGGCATCGCCGCCGCGCTGACGGCAGCGGACGTAAAGGTTCCCGCCGGGGCGCTCAACGGCAGCCGCCGCGACTTTCTGGTGGAGGTGGCCGGGGAGCTGGATACCATCGGCCGTGTGTCCCGGGTGCCGGTCATCACCGGTGCCGCTGGTGACATCGTGCGCCTGGCCGACATCGCCCGGGTATCGCGCAGTGTTGTCGAACCACCCGTTGAAATGGCGCGTTCCGGTCAGAGACGTGCCATCTACGTGGCGGCCAGAGTGCTGGAAACACGACGGGTGGATACCTGGTCCCGATTGGCACGTCAGACCATCGCCGACTTCAGCGGCGCCATCGACCCAGCCATCGGGGTTCATACGGTTTTTGACCAGAATGCATACACCTCGGCGCGTCTGGGTGAACTGGCTTTCAACCTGCTTCTTGGCGGCGTGGTGATTCTGATCGTCATCTTCTGCGTGATGGGCTGGCGCGCCAGCTGGATTGTGGGCACTGCCCTGCCGCTAACGGCGGCCATGACGCTCTTCCTCGTCGCCCTGACAGGCGGCAAGCTTCACCAGATGTCGATCTTCGGTATGATCATCGCCTTGGGCCTGCTCATCGACAACGCCATCGTGGTGACCGACGAAGTGATCAAGCACCGACGCCAAGGCAAATCGGGCAGCGCGTCGGTATCCTCGGCCCTGAAGCACCTGTCCACCCCGCTGCTCTCATCCACCCTAACGACGGTCCTGGCCTTCGCCCCCATCTTGTTACTGCCCGGCAACGCCGGTGATTTCGTCAGCGCCATCGGCGGCAGCGTCATCATCGCCCTGGTCAGCTCCTTCTTCATCGCCATGACCGTTATCGCCAGCCTCGCCGGTCTGTTCGGCGGCCACTCCAAGCGGCAAGCCCAGAGGCGGCGCTGGTACACCAGCGGTGTCCGGATTGAATGGCTGAGCCAGGCCTTCGGCCGAATTCTGCAGACGGCCTTCAGGCGGCCCCTAGTCACCGTGATTCTCGCCGCGGTAATTCCCTTGGCAGGGTTTAAAGCGGCGTCCACCTTGGGCGTGCAATTTTTTCCGCGGACCGACCGCAACATGTTCGAACTGCAACTCTGGATGCCCACTGCCACCAACATTTATCACACGGCCGCGATTACGCGGGCCATCGAAGATCGCCTGCGCCGTCACGATGGGATCACCGAGGTGCACTGGCTCCATGGGGGCAGCTTCCCGTCGGTGTATTACAACCTGATCATGAACAAAGACCGGTCCTCGCACTATGCCCAGGCGATCGTCGAAGCCACTGACTTCAATACGGTCAAACAGTTGATACCGTTGATCCAAGCGGATGCGGATCGCCACTTTCCCCAGGCGCAGATCGTGATTACCCAGTTTGCCCAAGGGCCTCCTTCCGAGGCGGATGTCGAGTTCCGGGTTGTGGGCCCGAACATCCGCCAACTGCAGAATATCGGCGATACTATCCGCCTTGTATTGGCGGAGCATCCGGACATCCTCCACACCCAAGTCTCCATGCCGCGCGGCGAGCCCAAGGTATGGTTCCAGGCCAGCGAAGAGGAGGTCCATCTGGCCGGCCTGCGCCTGACCCATCTGGCCAGACAGATGCAGGGCAACCTTCAAGGTCTCGTTGGCGGCACGGTCATTGAAGATGTGGAGGAGTTGCCCGTGCGGATACGCTATGCCGATTCCCTGCGTAGGACCTTCGATGACCTGCGCACGACGCGGTTTGTCGCTGGCGCCAATCCCTCCTCCTGGATACCGCTGAATGCCCTGGGCGACCTCGATTTGCGGGCCGCCTCGGGCGGCATCACCCGCAGGAACGGCCAGCGCGTCAACATCATTCGCGGTTACACCCAAAATGAGGCGCTGCCCATCGAGGTGACCCGATTTGTCCGCGATGCCCTCGAGAAAGCGGCCTTCACCCTTCCCGCCGGGTATTCGCTTCAGGTTGGCGGCGATCAGGAGAACCAGTCCGAGGCCGTGGGCAACCTGATGCTCTATCTGCCCGTGCTTTCCATTATGACCGCAGCGATTCTGATCCTCTCCTTCAAAAGCGTGGTGATTGCCATGATCCTCGGCACGGTCGCCCTCCTCTCCGCCGGCGTGGGGCTTCTGGCTACCTGGGCCGCTGATCTGCCGCTCAGTTTCAACACGATTCTGGGTTCCCTTGGACTGGTGGGGCTGGCGTTTAATAGCAGCATCGTGGTGCTCGCCGCGATTCACACCAAGGAAGCCGCCCGCCTTGGCGATCCCAAGGCGATGGCCCAGCAGGTGATGGGATCGGCCCGCCACTTGATGTCCACCACCCTGACCACCATCGGCAGCTTCATGCCGCTGCTGATTTTTATCGGCGGCGATTTCTGGCCCCCGCTGGCCGTCGTTCTGGCCGGCGGCGTGGGCGGGGCCACCATCCTGGCGATGGTGTTCACACCCTCGGCCTACGGCCTGATGACCCGGCTGCGTCCATGGGCGAGTCGCCGAACAACCGCTGCCTCTCAGCACAATCCAGTGGGGTAACACCATGCGACACCAACCAGCCCGTCCGCATCCAATGGCCATCGTCCTGATGCTCCTGCTGCTCACCGGATGCGCAGTCGGCCCGAACTACACCTCTCCGGCGTTGCCCGTGCCCGCTGCCTTCGATCCCCATTTACCCCCGGACACCCGGATAGATCCGGTCCCACCGGCACCGGAAACCTGGTGGGCCCTGCTGGGTGACAAGATCCTGAACGACTTGATCAAGAAGGCGGTAGGGGCCAATTTGGACATCCGCATCGCCAAGGCCCGTCTGCGGGAAAGCCGCGCCGGGCGAAACGCCGCCCGTGCCGGCCTTTTTCCCGCCATCGACGCCAGCGGCAGCGTCATCACCCAGCGACAAAGCGAAAACAGCCCCTCCACGCTGCGGCTTCCGCCGCCCCTGCCCTCGCCGTCCCTCACCTCAGATCTCTATGAGATTGGGTTCGATGCCGCCTGGGAGATCGACGTGTTTGGCGGCGTGCGCCGTTCAGCAGAGGCTGCAGACGCCCGTCTGGCGGCCGTCCGGGCCAATCGTGACGACGTGATCCGGATCGTGCTGGCCGAGGTGGCCCTCAACTATATCGAGCTGCGCGGTCTGCAGCGACGAAAGGCCGTCCTGGAGCGCAACATCCGTGTGCAGCAGGACACCCTGGCCTTCACCCGTAACCGGCTGGCCAGCGGATTGGGCGCTGCCCTCGAGGTTTCCCAGGCGCGGGCCCAACTGCTTGCCACCGAAGCGGCCCTGCCGGGTATCGATGCCGGCATTCAGCTGCGCCTGTTTCAGATCAACACGCTTTTGGGAGAGCATCCCGGTGATCGGCGCACAGCGCTCATGGTCCATAAGGCGCTGCCGGCCCTGCCGGACGCACTTTTCAGCGACATTCCTTCCGAAGTGCTGCGTCGTCGACCGGACGTGCGGTCTGCTGAACGACGGCTGGCCGCGGAAATCGCCGATATCGGCGTGGCCACCGCCGATCTGTTTCCCAAGTTTTCCCTCCTGGGTGGCATTGGGCTGGCGTCTGCCAGCGGCGGCGATCTGTTCGAAAGCGCCAGCCGATTCTGGCGTTTGGGACCCTCCATGCGGTGGTCCCTGTTTCAAGGCGGTAGAATTCGCGCCAATATCGAGGCCCAGAAAGCGCAATCCGAGGCATCCCTGGCCCAATACGAAAAAACGGTCCTGACCGTCCTCCAGGAGGTCAACACCGCCCTGGTGGATCACGGCCACGAGCGCAAGACGGCCGCCTCACTGAAAACCGCCATGGCCGAAAGCCAGCGAAGCGTCGACCTGTCCACCGCCCTCTACCAAGAGGGCTTGAGCGATATCCTCACCGTTCTCAATACCGAATCGCGTCTGCTGACGGTGGAAGATGAATATGCGCGCAGCCTTACGCGAGAATGGACCAGTCTGATCCGCCTTTACAAAGCCCTTGGGGGCGGATGGTCAGCCGGTCCAGGCTGATCTGATCCGGGAGGACCACAACCCGCTCACACCCACAACACCTGTGCCCTTGCAACAATCCCTGAACGCCCAGTGCCAAAGAACGGTCGGATTCTCTTCCGGCGGGAAAAGCGGCGGAAGGCGGCCGGCGGAGCAGAGGGGCACCTTGCCAATAGAGGAGAAACCCATGAACGAACAGCGTTTTACAGAAAAATATGGGCCCTGGGCCCTTGTTACCGGCGCATCTTCCGGACTTGGTAGAGAGCTTGCCTACCGGTTGGGTGCGGCCGGCCTGAACCTCATCCTGCAGGGGCGGGACGAGGTGAGACTTCAAGCGGTATCGGAACGGCTAACCACTATGGGGGCTGAGACGGTGACGATTCCAATCGATTTTTCCAAGGTGGGCGCTGTAGATGACCTCCTTGCAAAGATCGAAACCTGGGAGATCGGATGTTTTGTGGGTGCCGCGGGATATGGCACCTCTGGGGCGTTCATCCGCAATGCCGTCGATGATGAGGCGGATATGGTGGACGTCAACTGCCGCGCTGTCGTCA
Organism: Desulfosarcinaceae bacterium; assembly: GCA_030066015.1. GTDB lineage: Bacteria > Desulfobacterota > Desulfobacteria > Desulfobacterales > Desulfosarcinaceae > JASJCL01. The sequence continues at coordinate 33,279 of JASJCL010000020.1, forward strand.
AGATGACCCATCATTTTGCACGGCGTTTTACTGCCCAAAAGCGGGGCGGCATCATTTTGTTCGGCTCCCTAGTGGGATTTCAGGGAACACCGTTCGCTTCAAACTATGCCGCCACCAAGGCCTATATCCAGATCCTCGGCGAGGGATTGCATCACGAACTCAAGCCCAATGGGGTCGATGTTCTCTGCGTGGCGCCCGGTCCGGTAGCAACGGGGTTTGGTGCGCGCGCCGATATGCAGATGGAGGGTGCGGCCGATCCAGTTCCCCTCGCCCCCGTGATCCTCAAGGCGCTGGGGCGCAAAACAACGGTTAAGCCCGGCTTCTTGAGCAAATTCCTGCTCTTCAGTCTCGCGCTGCTGCCGCGCTGGGGGCGTATCATGGTTATGGCCAACGTGATGGGCAATATGACCAAGCATCAGTCGTAAGTCTGCACCACCCCATCCCTACCCCGCCGCAGTGTATTGGGGAGTGGTGGGTGCTGTGATGGGTCTCAGTGATCCCCGGCTTGATTGTTGGGAAGGCACCAAAGAAGATTGGGAGTGGCTCCCTTCGGGGCCCGCCCGCCCCCAAATCGGCAACCGCCATCGGGAGTCTCACCACGGCCACTGCCAGGGTAACTCTTCATGAGTGCGGACGATCACCCCTTGGCAAATACCCCTGCATAGCTGCACAAATTAGACGCCGTGGCAGCGTCAGGATTTTACGCCCATCAATATCCCCGATTCATTGGGCAGATCCACTGCCACCCGCTCGATCTGCGCCAGACCGGCGGCGGTCATCATTTCCCGCAGCTCTCCGTCCGTATAAGCGCGCCCCTTTTCGGTACCGATGAGCATGTTGAGGGAGAAGAGGGTGGCGAAGAGCGGGCCTCGCCGGTCGTCGTCGAGGATGAACTCATGGATGGCCAGGCGCCCGCCCGGGGCGAGCGCATCGGCGGCCTTGGCCACGAGGGTGCGGCAGTCGTCGGGGCCCTCGCCATGAAGGATGTGGGACATCCACACGGCATCGTAAAGTGGATCGGTCGCGAGGGCATCTTGGAGAAAGTCGCCGGCCTGGAATTGGACCCGATCGGCGAGGCCGTGTTCGCCGATCACCTTTTCGGCAAAGGGTCTTGTGGTGGGCAGGTCGAACACCGTGGCCCTGAGCCGGGGATAGTGACGGCAGAAGAAAATGGCATAGGTGCCCGGTCCCCCACCCAGATCAAGGAGGCGCCGACAGCCGCTCAGATCGACGGCCGGGGCGATGCGGGGCGCGATGAGGCGGCTGTTGTTGTACATCCCCATCAGAAACGCCTCCCGACTGGCGGGGTCGTTGCGGCTGCTGCGGTCGCGCACCGGCCCGCCGCTTGCGACCGCCTCCGTCAACCGGCTCCAGCCGGGTACCAAGTGATAGTGATGGCGTATCATGAACCCGATGTAGTCTGGAGAGGTGGCCACGAGGAACTGGTCGGCCGCCGGCGTGTTGGTGAAGCGATCGCCATGCGTCTCCACCAATTGCAGGGCCGCCAGGGCATTTAGCAAGCGGGCGGTGGCATCCACGCTCAGGTCCGCCGCCGCGGCAACCTCGGCAGCGGTCTGAGAACCATTCGCCAGGTGGGTGAAGAGATCAAGCGCCACGCCGGCATGCAGGGCGCAGGTCTGCCAGAAACTGCCCGAGAGGGCCAGAAGCGTTCCGGGATGCCAGGGGGGGGCGGACGGGGTCATGGTCTCCTCCCAAGGGGGGTCAGGGCGATAGGTGGTAGGGTACCTGCTTCGATCCAGGGTAAGCCGAGTGGGCCGCAGCGGTCAATAGCGAAGCCTCCTCAACCGCCGCGACGCACATGCAGAATACGCTGAACGACGGTGGTGGCGGTGAGGGCCAGGTAGAGCAGGGCGCCCGCGCAGAGCAGAAGGGTACGGATGGCCGGCATTAGGGCGAGGCAGAGGGCCCAGGCGCAGAGCAGCACGATGCGGGCGGCGCGTTCCATCAGCCCGACCGCACAATCGCCGCCCAATGCTTCGGCGCGGGCCTTGACATAGCTGATCATGAGGGTGGCGATAAGGGCCGGCCACAAGAGCACGACACCCAGCAGGGGGTGGCCCGCCTGCCAGAAGAGGATCCAAAAACCCAGCAGATAACAGCCGTCCGAAAGGCGGTCGAGGGAGCTGTCGAGAAACGCGCCCCATGGGGTCGCCGACGCTTTCTCCCGGGCCAGAAGGCCATCCACGGCGTCGGCGCTGCCCGAGAGCAGGATGAGCAGGAAGCCGGCCATGGGGTGCAGGATGAACCCCAGCGGCACCGCGCAGGCGATCAGAACCCCAATGACCGTCAGCTGGTCGGGCCGGAGCCGCCGCCGCCGCGCCCAGGGCAACACGGTGGTCTGAAGAAAGCGGTAGTAAGCTTGGGCCAGGGGTTGGTCACGCAGCGCCATGATTGGGTTCCTCTCTTCGCCAGGAGCGGCAGTCGGCCTCCAGCGATCCTTCATAGACCACCCCGGCCTTGCAATCAAGACTGCTGAACCGCCCCCACCGCCCTCTGGCCGTTCGCTTGACAACCGGTCAGCGCCTGGCATAATCGACATCAAGCCCAGCCCCATCTTTGCGCAGAGACGTCCGGTTCCCCCAACCCATCTCCAGGAGGAACGCCATGGCCCAGCGCATCGCCGATCTCCAGGATGTAACCTTCGCCCTATATGATCAAATGCAGGTCGAGGCGCTGCTGCGCCATGAGCGGTACCAGGATCTGAATCGCAAAACCATGGATCTGATCCTTCGGGAAGCGCGTCATTTCGGCACCAAGGAGGTCTTGCCCACCCGGGCCCAAGGGGAGGTGGAGGGGCTGCGGTTTGATGGCGGGGAAGTGCGGGTGCCGGCCTGCTATCGCCGGGTGCATCGGCTGCTTCTCGCTGCGGAGCTCACCAGCCCCACCGAAGATCCCGCCGTGGGCGGCCAGGGCCTGCCCCATCTGCTCGCCCGGGCTGCCGGTGAATATTTAACTGGCGCCAACTGGTCATTGGTCGCCTACGCCGTCACCGGGCACGGCACCGGCAAGATGATCGAACTTTACGGCAGTGTCGCCCAGAAGGCGCTTTTTCTGAAGAAGCTCTACACCGGCACTTGGGCCGGCACCATGGTACTCACCGAACCATCGGCCGGTTCCGATGTGGGGGCCATCACCACTACCGCCCGCGACAACGGGGACGGGTCCTATCTCATTCGGGGCGACAAGATCTTTATCACCAACGGCGAACACGATCTGTCGGAGAATATCATCCATCCGGTGCTGGCCCGTATCGAAGGGGATCCGATGGGCACCAAGGGGATCTCCATCTTCATTGTGCCCAAATTCTGGGTTGGCCCGGACGGCAGTATGGGGGATCACAACGACGTGGTGTGCACCGGTGTGGAGAAGAAGATGGGCATCAAGGGCAGCGCTACCTGCACCATGTCCTTCGGCGCCCAAGGCCGCTGCCGGGGCCTGCTCTTGGGGCGTCCCCGACAGGGGATGGAGATCATGTTCCACATGATGAACGAGGCGCGGCTGGACGTGGGCTTCATGGGCTTGTGCCACGCCAGCGCCGCCTATCTGCATGCCATCGATTACGCCCGTCAGCGCATCCAGGGGCGCGAACTGGGCAGCGCCTCCAGGGACAGTGTGCCCATCATCCGCCACCCCGATGTGCGCCGCATGCTGCTCTGGATGAAGGCCCACGTGGACGGTATGCGCAGCCTGGTCTACTACGTGTCGCGCTGCCAGGACGAAGCGGCACTGACCGACGTGGAGGTCGCGGTCAGCGGCCACAACGACCGCATCGCTCTCTTGACGCCGGTGGTGAAAGCGTACTGCGCGCAGCGCGGTTTCGAAGTTTGCTCCATGGCCATGCAGGTTTACGGTGGTTCCGGCTATATTCGTGACTACCCGGTGGAGCAGCTCACCCGGGACTGCCGGATCGCCTCCATCTTCGAGGGCACCGACGGCATCCAGGCCATGGATCTGCTGGGGCGCAAGCTGGGCATGGATGGGGGGCGGGTCTTCATCCAACTCCTCGCTGAGATCCAGGCCACCGTCCAGGCTGCCAGGGCCCATGCCGATCTTGCGGCACTGGCCGACGCGCTGGAGGCGGCCGTCCGTCACCTGGCCACCACGGCGCAGGCGCTGGGCGAAAGGGCGCGCTCCGCAGAGGTCAAGAGCGCGTTTGCCCACGCCCATCCCTTCCTCATCTCCTTCGGCGATGTGATCATGGCCTGGATGCTGCTTTGGCGGGCGAACACCGCCACTCCCCTCCTTGAGAAGCGCCTCGCCAAGGTCGCACCCGAAGCGCGCGCCCAGAAAATCAATACCGACAAAAAAGCGGCCTTCTACGAGGGCCAGCGTCAGACGGCCTGTTTTTTCATCCAAAACGTCCTGCCCGAGACGCGGGGCCGCATGCGGTCCATTCAGGCCGGCGACGCCGCCGCCCTTAAAATCAGCGAAGCGGGCTTTGGTGGGCTGTGACGGTATCTGGCTGGCGCGATACCCTTCATGCGTCGATTCGTTCACCAGCTCGGCATTGGGCGTGCCCATTGGAAGGGCACGGCACCTGGTGACGAGTGGATCTGGTCACGATTCAGCAAATAACGGAAAGAGGAGGAAGATATGCGTGACGTTGTCATTGCATCCGCCTGCCGCACGGCCATCGCCGGTTTCGGCGCCACCCTGAAGGAGAGCTCTGCGGCCGCGATCGCCGCTGTCGTGATGCAGGCGGCGGTGGAAAAGGCCGGGATTGCGGCCGAACAAGTGGACGACGTTCGTTTCGGTTGCTGCATGGAGCCCGCCGACACGCTCAACGTCACCCGTGTGGGCGCCCTGCTGGCCGGCATACCCGATACGGTGCCGGCGGTGACCATCAACCGGGTCTGCATCTCCGGCATGGAGGCCGTCATCTCGGGCATGGCCATGATTCAGGCCGGCATGGCCGATGTTGTTCTTGCCGGGGGCGTGGAGCACATGTCGGGTGTGGCCTACTCGGTGCCCGGTGCCCGGTGGGGGTGCCGGCTCCAGGACCAGGTCTTCGTGGACAGCCTGATCCGTGCTCTCCACTGCGGCTCCCACCTCATTCCCCACCCCGAGGCGGGGCCGGTGGACGCAACCCAGGAGCCCCTGCGCAGCTTCGTCGGCAAACCATACCTTATGGGCCATACGGCCGAGTTCGTGGCCCAACACCTGGGGATCGAGCGGGCCGAAATGGATGTCGTGGCCCTGCGCAGCCACAACAACGCCGAACGGGCCACCGAGGCCGGTGACTTCGCAGCGGAGATCGTTCCCATGGAGATCCCCCGGCGCAAGCAGCCGCCCCTGCCTTTCGTCCGCGACGAACACTTCCGCCCGGGAATGACCCTGGCCGACCTGGAGAAGCTCAAACCGGCTTTTGTGCCCAACGGCACCGTTACCGTGGGCAACAGCAGTGGCATCAACGACGGCGCGGCCGCCCTCGTTATCCTGGGTGCCGATACGGCCCAATCGCTCGGTGTCCAGCCCATGGCGCGGATCACGGCCGTGGGCAAGGGTGCCTGCCACCCCTCCATAATGGGCCTCAGCCCCGTACCGGCGGTCGACGATCTGAGGGAGAGGAGCGGCCTGAGCATCGCCGACTTCGACCTGGTGGAGGTCAACGAGGCCTTCGCCGCCCAGTATATCGGCTGCGAGCGTGAGTTGAATCTCGACCGCGAGAAGACCAACGTCAATGGTTCCGGCATCGGGTTGGGGCACCCTGTGGGGGCCACCGGGGCCCGCATTCTCACCACCCTGCTCCACGCCCTGCGCCGCCGGGGGAGCTCCCTCGGCCTGGCCACCCTCTGCGGCGGCGGCGGGGTCTCCATGGCCTGCGCCATCGAGACGCTTTAGCTTGCGCTGCGCAGGGGCACCGTTCGCTCCTCCAATCGGCACCGCCGTCGACCCGTAAACCGGCGTCACGGCCCAGACGCAGCGAACCGACAACTTGGCGATTAGACGACACACAGGCGCCACAAAAAAAGGCGTTGGGAAGTGATTCCCAACGCCTTTTTCGTGTCTTGTGGGGAGACTAGGATCAGGGTGTCACGGTGATGATCACCGTGGCCGCATCGAAGCGGCCGGTGCCGTCGCCCACGGTATAGTCGAAACGGTCGGTGCCGCTGAACCCTGATGGCGGTGCATAGGAGATCCGGCCGTCACCGAAGATCTCCACCTCGCCGCCCTGATCGGTCGTCTGGGTGCCGGTCGTCGAAACGGTGAGGGCATTCCCGTCCGGGTCGTTGTCGTTGGCCAGCAGACCGCCCGCGGCGCTGGCCGTGAAGGGGGTATCGCTCCCAATGGTGAAGAAGTCGTCACCAGCCAGGGGCGCATCGGCGAGGGCGGTGACAGTGATCCGCACCAGGCCGGTGACCGTCTGGCCACTGCCGCTGAGCTGATAGGTAAAGCTGTCGGTACCCGTGAAGTTGGGGGGCGGTGTGTAGCTGAACCCGCCGCCGGCGCTCAGGCTGACGCTGCCGCCGAAACGGCTCGTGCTGCCGGCGGAGGCCGCGGTACCGCCACTGTCGTTTCCGCGCACCCCGCTGCCGCCCACCGTCAGCGTCGAATCCTCGGCCGTGGTATAGGAATCCGCCGCGGCGAAGGGGACCGCAACCGCATCGTATACCAGGGTGACGTCGGCCGATTGAGATCCGCCGCCGCTCACCGTATAGCTGAAGCTTTCACTGCCGGCAGCGCCCAATGGCGCCTGATAGGTGAAGGCGCCGTTGGCCTGCACCGTGAGGGTGCCCGATAGGCCGCTGTCATCGACGGCACTGACCGTCAGGCTGGACCCTTCCAGATCGATGTCATTTTGCAGCAGGCCCGGTCCGGCGGGCACGTCGAGGATGCCGCCGGCGGCGACGGCGTAGCGGTCGGCTTGGGCCAGCGGCGCGTCGTTGACGGGATCCACCGTCACCACGGCCCGCCCTGCCGCCGGCGGATTGTTGCCAGTTGCGGAGAAGCCGAAGCTGTCGCTACCGCTGAAGTTGGGGGGCGGCGTATAGCTGAAGCCGCCATTCCCATTGACGGTGGCGCTGCCGCCGAAAAGGGTCTCCACCGTTCCCGTGCTGTTCACGGACCATACCGACCCCGCCGCGGACAGCACGCCATTGTTGGCGTTCACGCTCAGGGAGAGGTCCTCGTCCGTCTGGTAGCCGGGCGAACTGGAGAGGGTGGTGGCATCGTCGCTGAAGATGCTGTAGCCCCACAACACCGTGGCATTCGCCGAGGTCGCGCCGACGCTGTCCGCGATGCTGTAGGTAAGGCTGTCACTGAGGGGGCAGCCGAAGAAACCGGTACGGTTCAGCGACATCTCACCATCGGCCGAGACGAGGACGGTTCCGCAGATCACGGTGATGGTGACGTCGTTCAGATTGGTCGGAATAGTAAAGCTGTCGGTCCCGTAGGTGACCTGGGTCACGCGGGTGCCGCTGGATCCGTTCCAGGGAATCAATTGCTCGCCGTCGCTGTCGTTGTCCATGACGTTGATCTGAACGAACCCGCCGATACTGATAGTACCGAGGGTGTCGTTGCTGGCCACCGGCGCGACGTTGGTCACCGTGACGGTGACGGTGGCGGTGTCGGTGGCGCCGTCCCGGTCCTGAACGACGTAGGTGAAACGGTCGGTGCCGACAAAGTCGTCATTGGGCGTATAGGTCACGCTCCTGTTGTTGGGGTTGATGGCCACGCTGCCGTTGGCGCCAACGGTATCCACCGATTGAACGGTCAGGTTCTCGCCCTGATCCAGGTCGACGTCGTTATCCACCACGTTAATGGCGACGGGGGTTTCCTCCTGGGTGGCGGCCGTGTCGTCCACTGCCGTGGGCGGGTCGTTCACGCTATTGACCGTCACCGTTACCGTGGCCCTGTCCTCGCGGTCGCCGTCGGAGACGCGGTAGCTGAAGCTGTCCGTCCCCTCGAAGTCGTCATCGGGGGTGTAGGTTATGGTCCGGCGGCCACTGTTGATCGTCACCCGCCCGAAATCGCCGTTTTCCGCCGAACTGATGGTCAGTGAATCCCCGTCCACGTCGAAGTCGTTGGCGAGCACGTCGATGACGGCCGCCTCGTCTTCTTCTACCTGAATGTTGAGATCATCGACGCCCACGGGTGGGTCTGGCAGGCCGGATACGCTGAGGCTGACGGTGGCGGGGGTGAGGCCGCCGCGGCCGTCCTTGACCGTATACTCAAAACTGTCCGAACCGAAGAAATCATTGGCCGGCGTGTAGCTGAATCCGCCGTCGGCGCCCAAGGTCGCCGAGCCGCCCTGGACGGTGGCAACGGTTTCCGTGACCACCTCCAGGTCGTCGTTGTCGATATCGGAATCGTTGATCAGCAGACCCTGGGCGGCCGCGATCCCCAGAGTGGTGTCCTCCTCAGAGCTGTAGCTGTCGTTAACCGCCGTGGGGGCGTCGTTGACGCTGTCCACCGTCAAGGAGACGGTCCCCTGGGCCGACGCGCCGGCGGCATCCGTCAACGCGTAGGTGAAACTGTCGCTGCCGTTGAAGTTTGGCACCGGGGTGTAGGTGAAGCCGCCGTTGGCCTGCATCTCCACCGATCCGCCCTGCGCGGTGGTCAAGGTGCCGGCGGTGGCGGCCAGATCGGCCTGGGCATCGTCAACATCCTCGTCATTGCTGAGCACCCCTGTCGCCGCTGCGACGGTGATGGCCTGGTCCTCATTGCCGCCATAATTGTCTGCGATCGCCACCGGCGCATCGTTCACCGGGGCGACGGTGACGGTGACGGTGGCCGATGATTCCTCACCGGCGGTGTCGGTGATGACGTAGGTGAAGCTGTCTTCGCCGAAATAGTCGGCCGCCGGCGTATAGGTGACTTCGCCGGTGTCATCGTCGGCGGTTACTTCGCCGTTTCCGGGCTGGGTCACCGACACGAGACGTATGCTGTCGTTGAGGTCGAGTTCCGTATCGTTACCCAAAGGCGAGATGGTGACGGCTGCGTCCTCGTCGGTGGTGGTCTCGTCGTTGTTCGCGGTCGGCGGATCGTTGCTGCCCGCCACCTCGAAGAGGATGATGTAATCCCCTTCGCCGCCGGTGTCGCTGGCCACATTGATGGTCAAATAGTCTGGGCCCTCGAAATCCTCCGCCGGCGTGTAGACGAAGGACCCGTCACTCTGCATCTCGACGCTGCCCTCCTCATCGCTGGTAAGGACGCCGGTCGAGGTGACGGCCCAGGTATCGGGATCGGCTTCTTCGATCTGGACGAGCACGCCATTCTCGGCGGCCACGGTGAGGACGGCATCCTCGCTGGCGTTGAAGGTCACGTCGGGCTGGATGGCGCGGCCCGGTGTCTCGGAACCTTCCGGATTGCCGGCGCAGGAGAGGGCGGTCACTGTCAGCAACAGGGCCAGCAGGACCGACCAACGGTGGCGGTACGATGGGAGTGTCGTTGGCATCTGTCTCACACTTTCCTTGGCAGCGCATTTTCGGAATGCGCCGTCGGTGCACATTCAATGTCGGAAACGGCGGGCCGCGTCAACGCCGGCAGCCTTGAGGTGTAGTGCGCCTCACCTTGGATGCGGGGAAGGTGGTGGGCGTCAGGGTCGATGGCGATACTATAGCAAAATCCGTGCTCGATTCCTACTAAGGTCGTAACCATCTAAATTTAAATAATTTTTGGCTATGTAAGCGCCAGGTCGGAGACGGTGTCGGTAATTAATTCCACATAATTATGGATCATTATACCAGAAATAAGAAATAATTTACCCTTTTTAAACAGCTCAAATGGGGCCCACCTCGGAAGCGGGGACCCAGCCGATCTTGTCGCGACCGAAGGCGATGCGCAGGTGATCTCCCTGGCGGGCTTGCACCGCCACCCTGGTGCCGGCGTGGAGGACAAAGAGCTCGGTGGCGCCAGGCGTGCGGCCGGCTCGCACGGAGAGCTGTTCGGGCAGGACGATGGCCTGCTGATGGTAGCGGTCTGCATAGTGACTGTAGGCCGCCGTGGCGGTGAACAGAAGGGCCGGCAGCGCCAGTGTGAGGAGCCAGGGCCGGTAAGGGCGCCGGCCCAGCAGACGTCGGACCATCAGGGTGCACCAGAAGGCGAGATTGAAACCCACCGCCAACCACTCGATCTGGGTGGTGTGGAGCTGGTAGCGCCAGAAGAAGAGCACCTTGGCCAAGGGCTGTGTCGCCGTTTCGGGCTGGTCCTTCATCAAGCTGCGGGCATACTGGCGGTTGAAATTCAGATCCGGATCTCCGGGGATGAGGCGCTGGGCCTTTTCATACCACCAGACGGCATGCCCCAGACGGTCGGCCTTTAGGTAGGCGTTGCCCAGATTGTAGTAGAGATCACCGCTGGACAATCCGCTCTCCGCCAGCCGCTGGAAGCGCTGTATGGCCGTGTCATAGTCCCCTTTTTTGTAGGCCGTCAGACCCTCCACGAAGAGCTGGGCTGCCTGAGGCGCCTCGGCCGATATCCTCAAGGGCATGACGGCCAGCAGAAGCATCGGCGCCAGCAATAGGAGGGGATGTGCCAGGAAACGGTTTCTCATCTGAAGACCTTCTTGATGAGGGATCCCAGCCGTCGGCGCAGATCCTCGCGGGCATCATCCCCAAGTGATGCGCCGCTGTAGTGGTAGCCATCGATCTCTTCCAGCAGGCGAGCCGCCTCGCCGGCCGTCTCGCCAGAGAAGCCGCCCTGCTCCAGTCGCAGCTCAACTTCACTGGCTGTAAGGGCCGCTCCGCTGCCGCCGGTCGCCCCCATGACGGCCGCCACCAATGCCCGCCGTAGTGCGGTGAGAAACCGGTCGGCAGGGGCGTTCGCGGCGGCCGAGCGCAGCGCCTGGCGGGCCTCGCGTCGCATGCGCGAACGTCCGTCGGCAGCGGGTTTGAGCAGTCGCATGGCGCCGCCTAGAAGGGCGAATCCCAGGGCTGGCAGCAGGAGCAGTGCCCAAAACAGGTGGCGGCCCAGGCGCGGCGATGGCTTCAGCGCATCGAGACCCTCCTTGAGGGGCAGGATGTCTTTTCCGGTGAAGGCGACCTTCTGTTTGTTCCCGTCGGTCTGCTGGCCCGGTGTTGCCATGACGGCCACAGTGGTCTCCGTTCCGGGTTCGCCTGCGGTGACGGCCAGCTCGATGACGTCGGTGCGGACCTCCCGGAACGCCTCCGCGAAGGGGTCAAAGTAGACCAGGCGACTTTCGGGCAATTGAAATGTGCCCGTGGTCACCGGTACCAGGGCGGTGCGGAAAATCTTGTTGCCGCTGAACCCGCGGCCATCCATCTGAATCTCCGCCGATGGCGTGTCCGTATACGTCTTGAAGTCCTGGGGTATCGCCAGGGGCGGGGCGACAGCGTCACGAATATTGCCGCGTCCGCTGATGCGCACGGTCAGCGTGGTGGATTCGCCCACTGTCAGAGCTGTCTGGGCCACCTCGCGTCGCAAGCTGAATTGGCCCACCAAGCCGGAGAAGACGCCATCGCCCCTATAGGCGGGCAGGGGCCGCACGGATACCTGGAGCGCTTTGCTGGTGAGCAGGCGTGGCTCTACCTGGGTGCGGCTGAAGCTGAAGAAGTTGTCGTTAAAAAAGTCATCCAGGCTGCCCGAGCGTTTGCGCCGATGTCGTTGCACCAACCCGAAACTGAGCCGCGCCGGCGCGATGGTGACAGGCCCGGGCGCCAGGGGAATCAGGAGGTAGACCACTTCGGTCACCAGATATTCCCGCCCGCTAACCACGGTGCGGCGCGTGGGGCGCTCCTCAAACTCGTGGGCCTCGAACCCGCTGAAATCGGGTTGCTCCAGGCGTCCGTCGGTGATTTGAACCCCTTGATAGAGGGTGAAGGTGTAGCGAATTTGCTGCCCCACATATGGCTGATCCTCGGAGAGGTCGACCTCCACGAAGATATCCTGGGCGCTCTCGGTAGTATCGGTTCGCGCGGCCACCGTGATCTGAATTGGCTGGGTGCGCAGGCGGGTGCCGTTCACGTCCACTGTCAGGGCGGGGATGGTCAGGGATCCGGTCCTGCGTGGAATGAGCTGGTAGGTGTGGGTCACTTCGCGGGTGGTCCGCCGATTGATCATGGAGATCTGGGTAGCGGTGCCCTGACTGTGGATCTCGAAGTCGGTGAGCGGAGACAGGTCCACGACGCCATCTTCTCCGCCGACCACCACCCTGAGACGCAGGCTCTCTCCGGGCTGGACCTGGTTGCGGTCCACCAGCGCCCTCACCGTGATGCCGCCCTCTGCGGCGTCAGCGTGGCCGGTTCCTCCCCAAGCACCCATCAGCAGGAGCAGGGCGCCTATGAGCAGGCGCATCGGCTTCACCAGTCCTTCTCCACTTTGCGACCTTGGTAAGCGGGTATCATGGCCCTGCCCGGTTGGTCCTCCAGCCGGTTGAGCATCTGCTCGGCCAATCGGGGATCGATCTCCGGCGCCGCCGGCTGGGAGGGGGCGGGCCCGGATGGGTCTTCTGCGCCCCTGGACGGGGGCTCGGCCGCGTCCGCCTGCCGTTCGTCGGCATTGTCCATCTGCTCGCCAAATTTGCTGCCCGCCGTCCTTTGGGGGGCATCCTGGTTCGTACCACCGCTGCTCGGCTGGTCCTGCTCCCCTTGGGCGTCCTGGGACGAACGGTCTGGGCCCGCGGCGGCATCCGCCTTCTGTTCGCCTGAGGCCGGATCCCTCTCGCTGCGCTGCTGTGCGTCCTGCTCTTGCGGCGGCTGCGCGTTTTGCCCCTGCCCAGCCTGATCCTGGTTGGGCGGTGGTGGCTGCGCCATCACCCGTTTGACATATTCAAGGTTCTCCTTGGCCTGAATATCGTCGGGATTGAGTGCGAGAGCGCGTTCATAACTCGCGATGGCCTGAGCGTACTGACCGCCCCTGTATTGGGCGTTGCCCAAGTTGTAGTGCAGCCGGGCCGCCAGATCGGCGGCGGCGGTGTCGGTCAGCTGATCGAGGGCGTCCGCATAGTGTTGGCCGGCGGCGGCGAAGTCTCCGGTTTTATAGTAGGCGTTGCCGACGTTGTAAAGCACCTCAGGGTTATCCGGATCCCTCAACTGCTGATCGATAAAGCCCTTCAAGGCGGTCGCGTAGTCACCGGTCGCATACTTCTCGATCGCCTCCTTGGCGTCCGCTGCCCAACTCTGCGGGGGCAGCCACAGGGCGCCGGCCGCCAGGACGATGACGAGCACACCACCCGTCTGCGGCCGTCTGCGGGCAGGCAGGAGCATCTCGGTCACCAACAGCGCCAGGGCCAGTCCGAGGATCCATTGGTAACGGTCCTCCCATACCTGCCGCCGACGGGTGGTGAGGGTCCGGGACGTCATCTCCTTGCGAATCTGCTGTCGATACACGGCGTCCAGGTCCATGTCGCCGGCAACCGATCGTACATATCCCCCGCCGGTGGCCAGCGCCATCTGCTTGAGCCCCGTCTCGTCCAGACGAGAAAGCACGATCTTGCCGCTGCGATCTTTCTTGAAGCCGCCGCCGGCTGCCGGAATGGGCACCCCTCCCTCGCCGCCCACGCCAATACAGAAGAGCTTTATCTTGGATGCCGTCGCGGATGCCAGTGCGGCCTGCAGGTCTCCCGGAGCGGTATGCCCGCCGTCGGTTATGAGGATCACGGCTTTGTCGCTGGCCACTTCAGGATCGAAGCTCTCTGTGGCGACGGTCAGGGCGGCGGCGAGATCGGTACCGCCCACGGGCAGAAAGTCGGGTCCCAGGTGGTTCAAGAAGAGGTGAAAGGCGGCGTAATCCACGGTGAGAGGACACTGCAAAAAGGCGGTGCCGGCAAACGCCACCAGCCCCACCCGGTCCCCCTCCAGCATGCCCAACAGATCGATGATCTCCCGCTTGGCGCGGTCCAGGCGGGTCGGCGCGATGTCTTGTGCCAGCATGCTGCGGGAGCAGTCCAGGGCGATCACCAGGTCCACGCCGCGGCGTTCCACTTCCCGCCAGCGGTAGCCGTATTGGGGTCCGGCCATGGCGATGGCCACTAGGGTGAGGACGAGCAGCGCCAGGATGGCCCGTGTCCCCCGGCGCGGCAGGGCCTTTGGCAGGATGACGGCCAGCCCCGGCGGTTTGGCGAAACGTTTCAGCACCCGCTGACGGCGCTGTTGACCGTACCAGAAGAGACCGGCCGCCAGCGGGACCAGCCAGATGAGGTAGAGCATGGGGGCCTGGGCGAATTTCACGGGACCTCCAGAAAGCGGGTGTTGACCAGCACGGTCCAGAGGATCAACACACACAGGGCCGGCAAGAGCAGGTATCGGTAGAGATCATTGTACTGGTCATAGGTCTTCAGCTCCACCTCGGTCGTCTCCATCTCGTCGATGGTGGCGTAGATCTTGCGCAAGCCCTCGGTATCTTCGGCCCGGAAGTACAATCCATCGGTTGCCGCGGCAATGGCCGCGAGGGCGTTCTCGTCGATATCCACCCGTTGGTAGACGATGCGCTCCCCGAACAAGGGGCTTTGCACCCGGAACGGAACCTTGCCCCGCGATCCCACGCCGATCGTATAGACCTTTACCCCCTTGGCCTTGGCCGCTTGAGCGGCGGCTTGCGGGCTGAGACTGCCGCTGTTGCTACGGCCGTCGGTGAGAAGCACAATGAGGTTGGCTTCGCTGGCGATATCGGCCAGGCGTTTGACGCTGATCCCCAAAGCATCCCCGATGGCTGTGCTTTTGCCGGCCGCTCCGATCTCCAGCCGATCGAGCACCCGCAACAGGGTGTCGTAATCCCGGGTCAGGGGCAGCTGGGTGTACGCCTGGGAACCGAAGACCACCATGCCGATGCGGTCGCCGCTGCGCTCGGCGGCGCGGCTGGCGATAAATTCGGCCACCACCGCTTTGACCGCCGCCAGGCGGTTGACCACCTTGCCTTCGGCCTTAAAGTCCAGCGCGGCCATGCTCTCGGACAGATCGACCGCCAAGACGATATTGATCCCCTCGCTGAGAATCGTGGTCTGCCGAACCCCCCACTGGGGCCGCGCCAAGGCAACCACCATGAGCACGAGGGCCAGCCATTTGAGCCAGGGGAGGACCCGGCACAGGCGGACGGCCAGGGTGGGCCTGAGCCCGACCACGGCGGTCAGGCCGGAGTGGTCCAGGGCCGCCCCCGGCTGTCGGCTGCGCCACCAGACCATCAGGGGCAATAATCCCAGGAGCAGTAATGCGGTGGGAGAGGCGAATCGAAACATGGATCAGACCGCCCTCTCCCGGTGCGCCGGCGCGGCCAAAGCGTCTGTGGTCACCGTGACGAAGTGGCGTACATGGGCGAGATCTTCGGCCATATGGGCCTCCTGAGCCGGTCGGCCGGCAAATTTGATGGGCTCGCTGCGCGACCAGAACTGATCCAGGAGGTTCAATTGTCCGGTGGGCAGGTCGAGATGCGCCACCAGCGGCCGAAGTTCCTCGGGCGTCATCTCGGGGGCACCGATGGCGTAGCGTTCGAGCAGATAGCGGCGCAGGATCTCCGAGAGGCGAAAATAAAACCGGCGGCCATCGGCGAGACGGTCGCCCTCCAGGGCGTTTAAGGCCAGTCGGGCATTCTCTTCGGGTGACAGCTCCGGCGTGAGGGTGGGAATCTCCTCCGCCCCTCGCCGCTTTTGCAGCAGGTGGCGGCCCAGCATCAGGAGCACGAGCAGCAGCAACGCCGAACCGGTGAGCCAGACGGCCTTCCACGGGAAAGCGTTGGGGGCGATGATGGGTTTGATGTCGTGGATATCGGCCATCGCGTCCGCGCTGGCGGTGCCGGGGTCATAGCCCGGGGGGGTGCCCTCGGCACTCCCCGGCCCCGTCGAATCGAGGATTGGTTGGTTCGACCCTATGCTGGCGGCAACCGGTGCCGGTGGTTGGGCACCGGCGCAGATCGTCGCCGGCATCAGCCAGAGGAGCAGCGCCAGCGGCGGCGCGAGTCGTTCTATGTGCAAAGCCCCTTTCATCGTTTGCGACGCTCCCGTATGCGAAAGTAGCGAACTAGGGCATCGGCCGCGTCCCCCGCGGTGCTCAGATCCACTGTGTCCATCTTGAGGCTGGCCAGTTGGTCCTTGGTGGCCCTGCGGGCGTCCTGCTGAAGGCGCGCGAATGCGGCGCGACTGCGGGGATCGGCAGCGTCGAAGGTGAGCTGCCGGCCGCTCTCCAGGTCCGCCAGAGCGACGAGTCCGCCCCGCGGCAGCACTACTTCTCCGGGATCGGACACCATCAGGGCGATGAGCTCATGGCGGCGCCCGCCGGAGCGCAGCCGTCGCCGCAGGGCATCGTCCATGGCGGGGACGATGAAATCGGAGATGAGGAAACTGACGCTCTGTTTGCGGCATACGCGCCCCAGAAACCCCACCGCCGTACCGATATCGGTCCCCCTGCCCGTCGGCCTGAAGCTGAAAATCTCGCGCAGCACCCGCCACACATGGGCGGACCCCTTTTTGGGAGGAATATAGTGCTCCACCTGGTCGGTGAAGAGGATGGCGCCTACCTTGTCGTTGTTGCGAATGGCGTTGAAGGCCAGAATGGCCGCCGCCTCCGCGATGGTATCGCGTTTGGTGGCCTGAGTGGTGCCGAATCGATTGGAGGCACTCAGGTCGATCAGGAGCATGACGATGAGTTCGCGCTCCTCCCGGTAGCGTTTGACGAAGGGGCGCCCCAGGCGGGCGCTCACCTTCCAGTCGATGCGCTTCACCTCGTCGCCGGGCGTGTATTCACGCACCTCCTCGAACTCGATCCCGCTGCCCCGGAACACTGAGCGGTACTGACCGGCCATGAGGGTGTTGACCTGGCGGCCGCTTTTAATGTGGACCTTTTTGATTTTGGCGATGATCTCTGGCGAGAGCATGTCGGGTAGACCTGATGGTTACGATGAGCTTTCGCTCAGGGTACGGGCACGGCCTCAAAGATGCTGGTAATGATCTCATCGGTGGTGAGATCTTCCGCTTCGGCCTCGTATGTCAGGAGGATGCGGTGACGCAGCACGTTCGGCGCCACGGTTTTCACGTCCTGGGGGGTCACGAAGGCGCGCCCCTGGAGAAAGGCATAGGCCCGCGCCGCCAGGCTGAGAAAGATGGTGGCCCGGGGCGAGGCGCCAAACTGGATGTAATTGGCGATATCGATGCCGTAGTCGGCCGGTTTTCGCGAGGCGAAGACCAGGTCGACGATGTAATCACGCAGCTTCTCGTCCATGTAGATGCTGCGGATCAGGCGGTGAATCTCATCCAATTCCCCGGGGGTCAGCACTCTACTGATCTGCGGATCGTCGGTGAACCCCACCCGCTGCATAATCTCCTTCTCCTCCGCCTTGTTGGGATAATCCATGAGGAGTTTGAGCATGAAGCGATCCACCTGTGCTTCGGGCAGCGGGTAGGTGCCCTCTTGTTCGATGGGGTTCTGGGTGGCCAGCACGAGGAAGGGGGGCGCCAAAGGGAAGGTGGCGTCGCCGATCGTGACCTGCGCCTCCTGCATCGCTTCCAGCAGTGCCGACTGCACCTTGGAGGGGGCCCGATTGATCTCGTCGGCGAGAATGATGTTGTTGAAGATCGGCCCCTTCTTTATCGTGAAATCGCCGGTTTTGGGGCGGTAGACTTCGGTGCCGATAAGGTCTGCCGGCAGAAGGTCGGGTGTGAACTGGATCCGTTTGAATTCCGCTTGCACCGTGTCGGCAAGGGCCTTGACGGCACTGGTTTTGGCAAGGCCGGGAACCCCTTCGATGAGGATGTGGCCCTTGGTGAAGAGGCCGATGAGGAGCCCCTCGACCAGCCCCTCCTGGCCCACCAGCAATTTGGCGATCTCCGCCTTGATGGCATTGACGCGGTGATGCTTGGCGACAATCTCTTCCCGGAGTGCTTCCAATGCTGTCATCGATCAACCTTCGTCCTGCGTTTGCGCTGAGACCCATTGCGAAACGGGCGGACACCCGGCAGGGCCGGTGCGAACGTGGTGGTCACATGTTGCACAGGGGTGATACGGGGAAATTTGAGATGGGAGAATATGCGCCTCGCCAGATCTTGTCAAGATGACCGCGGGACCCGCTATCGGCCGATTTATCGCTTGCATGGTGCGCGCGATCCGGTTATGAACGGTGTCACTGTCTGAATGGCTGTTCATTTTCAACCGTTCATCATCATCCGGGTCGAGATGAGACAACGCCCTGCACTGCAGCCCGCTAAGCCCGCCATCGCCATAGGCGCCATCGCCGATCGCATCGCCCGCACACAATTGGCGAGCGGCGCGATTCCGTGGTCCGAGGGAGACAAAACCGACCCCTGGGACCATGTGGAATCGACCATGGGTCTGGCCGTGGCCGGCCGAACGGCAGCGGCGCGGCGGGCCTTCCAATGGCTGCGGGAGATGCAGCTGCCCGATGGCAGCTGGTATGCCGGTTACAAAATCGACGGCCCCTCTGACAAGACCCGCGAAACCAACATGGCCGCCTATGTGGCGGTGGGGCTTTGGCAATACTACCTGATCACCGGCGACCTCGCGCTGCTGGAGGTGATGTGGCCCACCCTGCAGCGGGCCATCGACTTCGCTCTGCGTCTCCAGACCGGCGAGGGGGAGATCTATTGGGCCATCAGCCCCGAGGGGCGGGTGGACAAGATGGCGCTGCTCACTGGCTGCAGTTCCATCTATATGAGTCTGAAATGCGCCATCGCTGTGGGTCGCCTGCTGGGGCGGGTGCCGACCGCCTGGCAATGTGGTCTGTCGCGTCTGGGCGAAGCCCTCCAAAATAAACCCCACCGCTTCAACATGACCAAAGCGCGTTTCTCCATGGATTGGTTCTACCCCATTCTCTGCGGTGTGGTGAAAGGGGAGGCGGCCCGTATGCGCATCGACCGCGGCTGGAAAAAGTTCGTTGTGGAGGGGCTTGGCGTCCGTTGTGTATCGGATCAGCCCTGGGTGACCATCGCCGAGAGCAGCGAGCTGGTGTTGACCCTGGCCGCCATGGGCAACAGCGATCTGGCACGCATCGTCTTCAATTGGACCTGCGACCACACATATGGGGACGGCACTTTCTGGTGCGGCTTCACTTTTCCCGACATGATCATCTGGCCGGAGGAGAAAATCGCTTGGACCAATGCCGTCGTGCTCCTCGCTGCCGACGCCCTCTATGGACTGACGCCGGCCGCTGAGCTGTTCAGCCATCGCTTCTGGGATGAGATGGGTATCGGCATCTAAGGAGTGCCTACATGCGCAAAGATCATCGCCCCTGGGCGATCAAACGCGCCTTCATCAAACTGGAAAAACACTACACGCGTCACTTCATTGCGCCGCAGCTGACACGCCTTGGCCGAGGAGACCGGTTTATGCGGCCCTGGCATGTGAAGCTTTTCGGTGCCCCCATCGAAATCGGCCGCTGCGCGACAGTGATCGCCGCTTCGGACGCCAAGGTGCGGCTTTCCGTCTGGCCCCAGGCGGTCGGCCAGGGGCGCATCGCCATCGGCGACTATGGTCTGCTCTGTCCCGGCGTACGCGTCAGCTCGGCCTGCGCCGTCACCATCGGCAACAATTGCATGCTGGCCAACGGGGTTTATGTCACCGACAGCGATTGGCACGATATCTACAACCGTCTGGCCATGGGGCGGGCCGAAGCGGTGAGCGTCGGGGACAATGTCTGGATCGGTGACGGGGCAACCGTTTGCAAAGGGGTCCAGATCGGTGAGAACAGCATTATTGGGGCCGGCAGCGTGGTGGTGCGCGAAATTCCCGCCAACTCGGTGGCGGCGGGCAACCCCGCCCGGGTGGTCAAAACGCTGGACACGACCAATGCTTTCGTCACCCGCCAAAGCTGGTTCGACCAGGCCCACAACCTGGCAGACGAATTCAAGGCCTGGGACCAGGCGCTCCTGAATGGCAACTCGCTTTTGGGGTGGCTGCGGGCCAGCCTCTTTCCCACCCGGGATGATTGATCCTCTCCAGTTCAGGCCGCACCGGTCGAAGGGCCGCGCTGCCTCCAGATAAGGGCGCCCCCCAGAAAGGCGGCGACGCTGCTGGCCAAAAAAAGGTCGCGGGTTCCCCCCAGAAGCTCATATCCCCAACCGCTCAGAAAGAATCCCACCATTAACCCCAGGCCATAGGTAACGGCGTTGTTGATGGCCTGGCCGAGGGTTTTCACCTCGGGGGGCGACAGCTGGTCGATGTACAGGATGCTGGCGATGTGGAAGCTGCCGTAGGTAAATGCGTGCAGTACCTGGACGGCCAGGAGGCCGGGAGCCGAGGTGACCTGCCATAGCAGCAACCAGCGAACAATGGCCATGACGAAAGAGAA
This sequence comes from Desulfosarcinaceae bacterium, assembly GCA_030066015.1. Classification (GTDB taxonomy): domain Bacteria; phylum Desulfobacterota; class Desulfobacteria; order Desulfobacterales; family Desulfosarcinaceae; genus JASJCL01. Next base: position 53,490 of record JASJCL010000020.1, read on the forward strand.
CCGCAGCACACCGGGATAGGAAAACGCGCTCAGGATCCGGTCGGAATTGAGCATGACGAAGATCTCGGCGGTGGCCGCCAGCGCCCAGGAAGCTCCGATGAGGCTGCGGGGCATGCCCAATTCCTCTAGGTGAATGGAGAAGAATCCATAATATGCGCCATGACTGACCAGCATGAGGAAGGCCGCGGTGAGAAAGACGATCACCCGCGGTCGCAGCAGGTGGCGAAAGCCAGTGCCGAAACGGCGACCGCCGCTGGCCGGGCTTGCCGGTATCCAGAGGGCCATGAGCGATTGGATGACAAGGCCTGCCAGGATGAGAATGACGACCCAGCGCAGGGGCTGTTCCTCGAGGAAACGTCCCAGCACCAGGACCACCAGGATAAAGGCCAGGGAACCCCAGACGCGCATGCGGCCATAGCGCCGTTTTTCAGGGCCCAGGGTGTCCATGGTAAAGGCCTCCAGGAAGGAGACCAGCGGCGCGTAGAAGATGGTGAATGCCACCATGACCGCCGCCATGGCGCCGAAACTGTGCACTCCCAAGACAAGGCTCCAAGACAGGGCGCTGACCACATTGCAGAGGATGAAGAGTCCCCGCCGGGCCTGGAAGCGGTCCGCCAGGGCACCCCAGGCCAGTGGCAGCAGGACCAGTACCACGGAGCGCAGTGCCGAGAGGGCACCGATTTGCGTGCCGCTAAAGCCCAGATGATAACAGTAGAGATTGAAATAGGGTAGAAAGATGCCAACGCCGCCGAAGTAGACAAAGTACTGGGCAGCCAGAATGCGACGGGTTGCGGTGGCGGGTGGATGCATGGGGCGCCACCATAGTGGAAAAGGGGGGCAGACGCAATGTATCGGTGGACCGGTTTTTCACTTCACCACATCACCAGAGACATCGGACTCGCCCCACTAGCGGGTTGGCCCCTCTGTGAACAAGTGACCGGAATCAGTCGATGTTTACCTTCACCTGACGGGGAAGATCCTCCTCGGGGTGGGGCAGGCTGACCTTGAGGACGCCGTCTTTGAAGGTGGCTTTGATCTTTTCCGGACTGATGGGCGCCTGGAGCGTGAACGCTCGCAGGAAACTGCCGCAGGTTCGTTCGCGTCTGTAGTAACGGCTCTCGGGTATGTCGGGATCTTCCCTGCGTTCGCCGCTCAGGGTCAGCAGATTGTCCTTGACCTCCACCGATACATCCTCTTTGCGGACGCCGGGAAGGTCCACCTTTAGAATAACGCCGCTCTCAACCTCGTAGATGTCGACGTCGGGGCGCCATGCACATATCGCCATATCGTCTTCAACCCGTTGAGAGTGGGGGAAGGAGTCTTCGAAAAGGCGGTTGATGCGTTCCTGCAAGGTGGCCACGTTGCGGAAAGGATCCCATTTGACCAGCGGCATGAGCGACCTCCTGATGTGGGTGTCTGCCGAACAGCAGCCACCATCCCCATTGGACACGCGTTGCCACGGTCGGCGTGCAGTGGATAGTGGGCGGCTTGGGCGAGGTGGTGTCCCCTCATTTTAAGCACCGCTGATGGCATGTCAACCGGGCCGAGGCGGGGGTTGATACATGAGGGCTATGCCCAGAAAATAGCCTAATAACAGGCACTTTCACCTCAACGTCATCCGTACCCATCCTTTACAAAACCGGCCACCGGTGTTACCTTGAGCCCGGTCAAGCGCTCCTTCGACTGCGGGGCCCCCTAACCGTCGTTGCGACGGGGTGGCCCGTAATCCTTCTCTCATCCCCCAGGAGTCGAGAATATGGACTATATCAAGATCCGGTTCGGCAGCGACTTCGATCCCATCGGTTCGCGCATCGAAAAAACGATTGAGGACATCTTCAGACCCCGTCCCATCAGCCCCATGTTCTCATCCCGGGAGCATTGCTGGACACCCCAGATGGACATTTACGACACTCCGCAGCAACTGATCGTACGCGCTGAATTGGCAGGTGTCGACAAGGATGATCTGGAAATTGAGATCAACTCCAAGGCCATCCGGATCCACGGTCATCGCAGGGAGTTGCCACGGGTTCCCGATTCCAGTTATCGCCTGGCCGAAATTCAATATGGCCGTTTCGAGCGGATCATCTACCTGCCATCTCCCGTAGACACCGAAGTTGTATCCTCCAACTACACCGACGGTTTCCTGGAACTACGGCTTGCCAAACGGCCCCAGGATCTGACCTTCAGTGTGCCCATCACCGAAGAGTAACCCACTAGACGAACGATATCTCGCCAGGGCGCGCGATCCCCGACGGTGAGTCAACCGCGTTCCCATAAATGCCGCACTTCATGGAGGCCTTCATGCCGGAAGCAAATACCCAGACTGCACCTGTGGATACAGATAACATGCCGGAAATGCTACCGGTATTACCACTGTACGACGCTGCCCTATTTCCCAAAATGGTTCTGCCGCTGGTGGTGATGCAGAGCGAATCGATTCAGCTCATCGACGAAGCCATGGCCAAAGACCGCATCATCGGGCTGCTGGTATCCAACAAACAGGACAATGTGCAGCCCGATCCCGCCACTGACCTTGCCGAGGTGGGCTGCAGTGCCCTCATCCTCAAAATGGCCAAATCGGAAGACAATAAGGCCCAGCTGCTGGTCCAAGGTCTGGGACGCTTTAGGACCGAAGGCTTTATCGACGGTAAATCCTATCTTCAGGCGCGGGTGACCCATCTCGAGGACGACGAGTCCAAAAGCAACGAGATCGAAGCCCTCATGGCCAACGTCATCAAACAGTTCACCCGCATCGTGGAGCTGTCGCCCGGATTGCCCCAGGAGATCGGTGCGATGGCCAATAGTATCAAGGAACCGGGCACGCTGGCCGACATGGTCGCCTCCACAATCAACTCCAGTACCGAGGAGAAGCAGTCGGTACTGGAGAGCCTCGACGTGATGAAACGCCTCAAGCGTGTCACCCAACTGGTGACCCATCAGCTGGACATCCTCGAACTGGGGCACAAGATCCAGAACCAGGTCAAAGGAGATATGGACAAACGCCAGCGGGAGTACTATCTGCGCCAGCAGCTCAAGGCGATCAAAGAGGAACTCGGCGAGACCGATGAATCCAGTGTGGAGGTGGACGAGTACCGCGCCAAGATTGAGCAGGGCGACCTCCCCGAAGAGGCGGTCAAGGAGGCTGAGCGCGAACTGGAACGCCTGGCCAAGATGCACCCATCATCCGCCGAGTACACCGTGGCGTCGACCTACCTGGACTGGCTCACCGAGCTGCCGTGGAGTGAATCGACAGCGGATAATCTGGACATCAAGAAGGCCCGCAAGGTGCTCGACGACGACCATTTCGGCTTGGAGAAAGCCAAAAAGCGGATTATCGAATATCTGGCGGTGCGCAAACTCAAACCAGACTCCAAAGGGCCCATCCTCTGCTTTGCCGGTCCGCCGGGAACCGGCAAGACCAGTCTCGGCAATTCCATCGCGCGGGCCCTCGGGCGGAATTTTCACCGCATCTCCTTGGGCGGCGTGCGCGATGAGGCCGAAATCCGGGGCCATCGCCGAACTTACGTGGGCGCCCTACCGGGGCGCATCATTCAGGGGATCCGGCGGGCGGGATCCAACAATCCGGTGTTTATGCTGGATGAGATCGACAAGGTGGGCAGCGATTTTCGCGGCGACCCCTCTTCGGCCCTTCTGGAAGTCCTCGATCCGGAGCAGAATTTCTCCTTTTCAGATCACTATCTCGACGTGCCCTTTGATCTTTCAAAGGTGATGTTTATCTGCACCGCCAATGTTCTCGACAACATTCCTTCGGCCCTGCGGGATCGCATGGAGGTGCTCCAGCTACTGGGCTACACCGAAGACGAGAAGGTTAAAATCGCCAACCGGTACCTGATCCCGCGGCAGCGCCGGGCCCATGGTCTCAAATCGGACCAGATCAACATCACCCGGGGCGCCGTGCGGCGCATCATCTCCGGATATACCCGCGAGGCCGGTCTCCGCAACCTGGAGCGCGAAATCGCCAATATTTGCCGCGGTGTGGCGGCCGGAATCGCCTCGGAAGAGATCGAAAAGGCGGTGGTCAAGGTGGTCAACGTGGCCAAGTATCTCGGCCCGGTCCGCTTCACGGCCGAATCCAAGGCCCGCCGTATCATCCCCGGCATCGCCATGGGGCTGGCCTGGACCCCTGTCGGCGGCGACCTGCTCTTCATCGAGGCCACCGCCATGCCGGGCAAAAAGGGCCTTACGCTGACGGGTCAGCTGGGCGACGTGATGAAGGAGTCTGCCGCTGCCGCGATGAGCTGGATTCGGTCTCATACAAAGCCGCTGAGCATCGACAACGACTTCTTCGACAACAACGATATTCACATTCACGTGCCCGCCGGCGCCATCCCCAAAGACGGTCCCTCGGCGGGCGTAACCATGCTCACCGCCCTGGTCTCCCTGATCACCAACACGCGAATTCACAAGGATCTTGCCATGACGGGCGAGATCACCCTGCGGGGACAGGTGCTGCCCGTTGGCGGTATCAAAGAGAAAGTATTGGCCGCGCACCGGGCCGGGATCAAGACCATCATTCTGCCCAAGTGGAATGAGAAGGACCTGGTGGATATCCCCAAAAAAGTTCAGCGGGAGGTTGAATTCCACTTCGTCGATCAAATGCAGGATGTACTCAAGCTCGCGATAAAGGCCGATTGAGATGGGTCGCCATCTACTTCCGTTTTGGTGCTTGACGGCGCTGTTGGCCCTCTTAGCACTCAGCGCCTGCGCGCCAAGAGATCCCGCCGCCACGGCGCCCGTCCGGCAGCCCAAGCCCTACCGGGTGGACGGCGTGTGGTACCAGCCCATGGCCTCGGCCGAGGATTTCCGCCAGAGAGGGATCGCCTCCTGGTACGGTAAGGCCTTTCACGGCCGCAAGACCTCCAACGGCGAGACCTACAACATGTACGGTCTCTCGGCGGCCCACAAAACCCTTCCCCTGGGAACCTGGGTGCGCGTGCGCAATCTGGAGAACGACCGCAGTTTGGAGCTGCGCATCAACGACCGGGGACCCTTTGTTCGGGGTCGCGTGATCGATCTCTCCTATGGCGCGGCCAAAAAGTTGGGTGTGGTGGGACCGGGTACGGCGAAAGTGGAGGTCGTCGCTCTGGGTGTCCGCAAACCGGACACGGCCCGGGGGGAGCGCTACACGCCCATCGACTACTACAGCGGGCAGTTCACCTTTCAAGTGGGCGCTTTCGGCGAGCGCCGCAACGCTGAACGATTGCGCGACCAGCTGAAAGAGCGTTACGCCAACGCCCACATCGTTCCCTTCGTCAACGGTGATGATATCTTCTATCGTGTTCGGGTGGGGCGCTGCACCACGCTTGAGGAGGCGGCCCTTTTTGAAGAGCGGCTTGTCCAGGCGGGCTACGGGCAGGCGTTCATCGTGGCCGAATGAAGAGTGCTCTCCAGCACGCAGGGGGGACCCTCAAGGTCGTCTTCCTCGACCGAGACGGGGTTATTAACCGCGATTCACCCGACTACATCAAAAGCTGGCGGGAGTTCGAATTCATCTCCGGCAGCCTTTCGGCCATGGCGCGCCTGACCCGTGCCGGTTTTACCCTGATGCTGATCTCCAATCAATCCGCTGTGGGTCGGGAGCTGATCTCCCGCCCAGGTTTGGCCCGTCTCCATTACCGTCTCGGCATCGCCGCCGCCCAGGCGGGGGGCCGCATCCGCGATATCTTCTTTTGCCCCCACCTTCCGGATTCCCACTGCCACTGCCGCAAACCCGCTACCGGCATGCTGCAGCAAGCGTCGGCCAAATACGGTCTCGACCTCTCCAAAAGCGTCTTCGTGGGCGACAGCGTCACGGACATCCGGTGTGCCCAGGCGGCAGGATGTGATAAATCGATCCTAGTCCTGACCGGCAATGGATCGATCGCTTCCAGAGACTTGACCCGCCAGGCGCCGGGGCCCGACCATGTGGCCGCCGATCTCGCCGCCGCCGCCGAGTGGATCCTCGATCCGTCACCCTCAAGCGCAGCCTGATGCGGGGGGTCTGATGGATGACGGCGGCGGGCTGAAAGCGCCCAAGGGTGCGAAGGGGTGCCCGGCTGCGATCAAGTGAGAGGCGGTCAGCGCGGTGCCGCGCCCGCAATTGAGATGAAAAAACGTCAGATCGACATCACCGGCCGCTTGGAACGGGTGGTCTTCCACAACGAAGAGAGCCACTACACCATCGCCCGCTTTCGGACTGATGAGGTGGATACCTCCATCGCCATTGTGGGGCACCTGCCGGACGCCAGAGCTGGCGCTCGCCTCCATCTGCGAGGTTGCTGGGAGCGGCATGCGCGCTGGGGCGATCAGTTCCGATTCACCGCAGTGGTGGAGATCCTGCCCGCGGCCTTGGAGGAGATCCGTGCATATCTCAACGGCGGCCTCATCCCAGGCATCGGAAAAAAGGGTGGCGACCTGGTGGACCATTTCGGCACCGCGATTTTCGACATTCTCGACCAATCACCGGAGCGGCTCGCCGAGGTGAAGGGCGTGGGCCCCAAGACGGCCACGAAAATCGCCGCCGCTTGGCAGGCGCATCACGCCGCCCGTCAGTTGATGGCGTTTCTTAAGGAGAATGCCGTCTCCGCCGCCCACGCCGCACGGCTCATGAAATACTACGGCGACGAGGCCCTGGCCGTGCTCAAAAACGACCCCTACCGGGTGGCTGCCGAGATTCCCCTTTTCGGGTTCGAGATCGCCGATGCCATCGTGCAGCGCTCGGACCTGGCTATCCCGGCAGATCAGCGCGCCCAGGCATGTCTGCTGCACCTTCTCGAGAGGGCCGCGTCCCAGGGGCACTGCTATCTCCCCCAAGATCAGCTTCTTCGCCTCGGCCACCAGCGCTTCGACCTGGAGGAGGAGCTGGCACGCTCCGCCTTGGCGGCATTGGCTGCCACCCATGAGGTCGTCACCGATACCGCCCCTGGATGGGACTCGAACGATCCCAGCGCCCCCCCCAGCCCGGCGATATACCCCGCCTTTCTGCACCATTGCGAAAGCCGAATCGCCCGTCAATTGGCCGCCTTGGCCCAACTGCCCCGAGTGGATCCGCCGCCCAACGGAGAAAAGCTACGCACGCTGGTGACCCGGGACCTGGCGGTGGCCCTCGCGGACGATCAACTGCAGGTGCTGGAGGGGGTTCTGGCCCAGCGTTTGGCCATTATCACCGGCGGACCTGGAACGGGCAAGACCACCCTCATCCGGTCGCTGGCCACCGTTTGCGATGCACAGGGGCAGGTCGCCGCCCTGGCGGCACCCACCGGCCGGGCGGCCCGCCTCCTTTCGATCGTGACCGGCCGCAGGGCCGACACCATTCACCGCCTGCTGGCGTACAGTGTCGCCGAAGGACGCTTCCGTCACGACCGCAGCGATCCGCTGGATCTGGACATCCTCATCCTCGATGAGGCCTCCATGCTGGACCTGCCCCTTTTTTACCATCTTCTCGACGCGCTTCCGTTGGCTGCCCGAATCGTCCTCGTGGGCGATGTCTTTCAACTCCCATCCGTGGGACCGGGGAGTGTGCTGGCCGACCTCATTGCCTCCGGGGCGGTTTCGACATTTCAGCTGGAAAGCGTTTATCGCCAGGCCCGCCACAGCGAGATCGTGGCCAACGCCCACCGTATCCGGCGCGGAGAGGCGCCGGCGTTGGAGATACCCGCCTCGGCGACCACCGTGAATCTCATGGACGGCGGAGATTTTTACTTCTTACCCGCCGAGGGACCGGCACAGAGCGCGGCGCGTATCGTCGACCTGTGCCGGCAGCAGCTGCCGGAATGCTTCGGTCTGGATCCCTTGGCCGATATCCAGGTATTAACCCCCATGCACAAAGGCGAGGTCGGCACCCTGCAGCTCAACCGGGCACTTCAGGCGGCCCTCAATCCGCCGACAGCGGGTACCGCGTCTGCAGCGCGGTTTCGCGTCGGCGACAAGGTCCTTCAGATGCGCAACAACTATACCAAGGAGGTCTTCAATGGAGAGGTGGGATCGGTCACCGAACTGGATGCGGCCGAAAAGCGGACGGTGGTGGTATTTGAGGGCCGCAAGGTGATCTACGAGGGCGATGAAACAGAGGAGCTGAGTCTCGCCTATGCCATCTCCATCCACAAGTCCCAGGGATCCGAATACCCCGCCGTGGTGGTACCTCTGGTAACCCAGCACTATGTCATGCTGCAACGGAATTTGCTGTACACGGCGATTACGCGGGGGCAGCGGCTGGTGGTGCTGGTGGGGTCCCCCAAAGCGCTTCGGATCGCCCTGGCCAACGATCGGCCGATGCAGCGGCGGACCGGACTCGCGCTGCGGCTCAAAGCGGCTGCTTCAGCCGATGCCGAATGAGGGCACGTGGGATGGCCGGTACAAGACTCAATCGCACCGATCGCCGTGACCGGCGCTAAGGCCGATGGAGCGCCTCTTACGTTGAATCGTCCCCGCTGCCGCTTTCAGGGGGTTTGGACGAGCCGGGGAATTTAAAGTAGGGGACCCCCTCCTCGCGCAGCATGCGCTCCTCGCGGTCGGTGCTCACGCCGCGGATGTTGCGGGGCTCGCTGGCACCATAATGAATCTTGAGCGCTTCGGTGGCGAAATCGGAACCCACGTCGTCGAAGTTGTTTTGGACGTAATTGACGATTCGGCGTCCCAGGGCTTCGAAATCGATCTTGGGGCGATCCGCTCCGCTGCCCGTGGAGGTCTTGATGGCGAAGGTCGACAACTGGCGGGTCACCGCCGCGCTGTCGCAGACGGGGCAGGTCACCAGACCCTTGGTCTGCTGGTTTTCAAAGGCGTCGGCATCTTCGAACCAGCCTTCGAAAAGGTGCCCCTGGTCGCATTTTAGATCATAGGCGATCATTGCTCAAAACCCACCCTCGGATGATTCTCTTGCCGCCAGATACCACAACCATACCATCTGTGAAAGAAATTATTGACATATTACTGTTTTTGCAAGACAAATGAACCCGTTTTTAGCTAGGGGGGTCAAGCGATAACCTCGATTTTCCTTTGTTGGCGTCCTGCACCAACATCGGCCAAACACCCAGGGAGCGGAACATGTTTCAACCGATCAAGTTGATGATCACCGTGGTCTTGACACTCATCATCGGCACCGTTACGGCCGCGGCCAGCACGGTTTATGTGACCGAGGATTTCGAGATCACCATGCGCACCGGACCGGGGGTGGATCGTAAGATCATCGCCCTGATCCGCAGCGGTCAACGGGTAGAGGAGATATCCAAAAGCGAGGAGTGGACCGAAATCCGACTACCGAGCGACAAAACCGGATGGGTGTTGAGTCGCTATCTCTCCCCCAAAGAACCCTGCGCCCTGGTCAAGGAGCGGCTACAGACGGAGTTCAATCAGCTACAGGCCGAAAAAGCCGAGCTGGAGACCAAAAATTCCGACCTTGAGGCGGAAAACCAGCGCCTGGAAGCCCAACTGGCCAGCACGCAGGCCAGTTTGGAGCGGGTGACGGGCGATTTCGACAGTCTCAAGGTCGAATCCACCGACTTCCTCAAGCTGAAGACACAATTCAAAAAAGTTACCGACGAATTGGAGGAAACCAAGACCAAGGCGGATAAATTCGAAGACGAAACCGGGCGCTTGCTGCGCAATCAAAATATCAAATGGTTTCTTGCCGGTGCGGGCGTGCTGCTCATTGGCTTCATCATCGGGTTCAGCTCCCGCCGACAAAAGCGTCGCTCCTCGCTGCTATAACGCCGCGCCGCGCGCATCTTGAATCTCCCCTCGGGCGGCAGGACGCCATGGCGGCGGCCTTCCGCCCGATTCATATCTGGCTCAGCCGCTGGATAAAACAAGGCAGACAGATGAAACTAGAGACAGATGTTCTGATCATCGGCAGTGGGGTGGCCGGGCTCCTCTTCGCACTCAAGGTGGCCGATCATGGCAGCGTAACGGTGGTAACGAAGAAAGCGGCCGTGGACAGCAACACCAATATGGCCCAGGGTGGGATCGCCTCGGTCTTCGGCGCCGAGGATAGCTTCGAGATGCACATCGAGGACACCCTCAAATCGGGAGACGGCCTCTGCAATCCCGATGTGGTGCGCCAGGTGGTCAGCCGCGGGCCCCACATGGTGCGGGAATTGATGGATCTCGGCGTCCGTTTTTCCCAGGCCAGACCGCACCGCACGGATGCCGTCCCCACCGCGCCGCCGGCCGGTGAATTGGACCTGGGCCGCGAGGGGGGTCATTCCCAGAACCGCATCGTCCATGCCCGTGATATGACCGGCCGCGAGGTGGAACGCGCCCTCTTGTCGGTGGTGCGACAGCACCCCAATATCCGCCTTTACGAAAACCATATCGCCATCGATCTCATTGTCCGCTCCACCCGCATGAAGCGGGGCCTGGTGACGACCACCCACGAAAGCCATTGCTGCGGCGTCTACGTCTTGGAGCGAGATTCCCAGCAGGTGATCACCTTCGGCGCCAAGCTCACCCTTCTGGCAACCGGCGGTGCGGGGAAGGTTTACCTATACACCAGCAACCCCGATATCGCTTCCGGGGATGGCATCGCCATGGCTTACCGTGCCGGTGCCACATTGGCCAATATGGAGTTTGTCCAGTTTCATCCCACCTGTCTCTTCCATCCGGCGGCCAAGAATTTTCTCATCTCCGAGGCCGTCCGCGGCGAAGGGGGGGTATTGCGCAATGCGGCCGGAGACCCCTTCATGGCCAAATATGATGATCTCAAGGATTTAGCCTGCCGCGACGTCGTGGCCCGCGCCATCGATACCGAACTCAAAACGCGCGGTGATGACTGCGTCTACCTGGACATCTCCCACCGCGATACCGCCTTCATCGAGGACCGCTTTCCCAACCTCACTGCCAATTGCCGTAAATTTGGGATCGACATGACGACGGAGCCCATTCCGGTGGTACCGGCGGCCCATTACATGTGCGGTGGCATTGCCACCGACCAGTTCGGCCGCAGCGATATTCACCACCTCTACGCGGTGGGCGAATGCGCCTGTACCGGCCTGCATGGAGCCAATCGACTGGCCTCCAACTCTCTGCTGGAGGCACTGGTTTACGCCGATTCTGCGGCCGCCAAGGCCATTGAGGAGCTGGGCAAGGGGCGGTTCACCGAGGTCGGGCTGGCATCGTGGGACGAGGTGGGGACCACCGATAGTGATGAGCAGATCATGGTGACCCACAACTGGGATGAGATCCGTCGTTTCATGTGGAATTATGTCGGCATCGTACGATCGGACAAGCGCTTGGCACGGGCGGAACGACGCATGCAGATCATCCAGCAGGAGATTCGCGAATACTACTGGGATTTCAAGGTCACCCCCGACCTCATCGAGTTGCGCAACCTCGCCGTGGTGGCCGAGCTGATCATCACCAGCGCACTGCATCGCAAGGAAAGTCGCGGACTGCACTACAATATCGGCTACCCCCGGCGAGATGACCGGGTGTGGCAGAAGGACACCATTCTGCGACGGCCGGTGGTCAACTAGGCGGGGCACCGGTGAGCCGAATCAGGGCCTTACGGGGCCGATAATCTTCTACGGGCGTATTGGTGGCGGGCTCACAGGCGCACCGGTGTGCGGCCTTTGAACAGGGTGGCGATGCCCATGCTAAGGGGTAGCCAGGTCACCCTCGCGTAGCCGGCCCGGCGCATCATGCGCGCAAACTCGAGGGGGCGCGGGAATTTGAGGACCGAATCTGGAAGGTAGGTGTAGGCCGCCCGATTTTGGGAGAAAACGCCACCGATGCGGGGCAGCAGACGGCGAAAGTAGAGCAGGTAGAGACGATGGAGGATCCCCGGTGGCGGAGTGGTCAGCTCCAAGACGGTGAGGACGCCGCCCGGTTTGAGCCGGCGGCGGAAGGATACCAGGGCGGCCACTCGGTCCTGGAGATTGCGGATGCCGAAGGCGATGCTGAGGGCGTCAAAGCCCTCGGCCGCGACGGGCAGGTCGAAGGCATCTCCGGCGATGAGCTGGATCTGCTCGCTGAGGCCTGCCTGGGCAATCTTGCGCCGTGCCTGGGCCAGCATGCGGCGGCTGAAATCCACTCCCGTCACCCGGATCTCCGATCCCAGGGTTCGCACCGCTTCGATCCCCACGTCACAGGTCCCGCAGGCCACGTCGAGCAGCCGCCCGTCAGGGGGAAGATCCAGGGCGCTCACCAACTTTCGCCGCCACATGACATCCTGGCGCAGGCTCAAGATCCGATTGAGCAGATCGTAATGCGGCGCGATGTGATCGAACATCGATTGGACAAATGGGAGCTCGCTGGATCGCATTGACAACCCTTGTTTTTGCATTAATATTGAACACTATTTCGAGGCCCGAAGTAATGCTTGAGTAGCGCGCTCAGCATCGCTCATAACATAACCATACCCACCTCACCAGACCGGTTGAAGGTTCCTTAGACGATTTAGGACAACTGATGGCAACCAAGCGGGACTACTACGAGGTCCTCGGCGCTGAACGTACGGCAACCGAGGCTGAACTAAAAGCGGCGTATCGCAAGCTGGCGCTAAAATACCATCCCGATCGCAACCCCGACGACAAAGTCGCAGAGGAGAAGTTCAAAGAAGCCGCAGAAGCTTACGAAGTTCTACGAGACCCTCAAAAGCGTCAGATCTACGATCAATACGGCCACCAGGGCCTCGAAGGTCAAGGATTTTCCGGTTTCGGTGGGTTTGAAGACATCTTTTCCAGTTTTGGAGATATCTTCGAAGATTTTTTCGGTTTCGGCGGCGGAGGGCGTCGCCGATCGCGTTCCCGCGCTCAGCGCGGTGCCGACCTGCGCTACGACATGCGGCTCTCCTTCATGGAGGCCGCCTTCGGGACCGAATCGGAGATCCGGGTGGAAAAAACCGCCACCTGCCCCTCCTGCTCGGGGAACGGCGCTGAAGCGGGCACCCACCCCGAGACCTGTCCCCATTGCCAGGGGGCCGGGCAGGTATCCCGCAGCCAAGGCTTTTTCACCGTTCGCACCACCTGCCCCCACTGCCGCGGCCAGGGACAGGTGATCACCCATCCCTGCGAAAATTGTCGGGGTCAGGGGCGTATTCTGGTCCATAAAAAAGTGGCGGTAAAGATTCCCGCCGGCGTGGACACCGGCTCCCGTCTGCGTCTCTCCGGGGAGGGTGAGGCCGGCGTCATGGGCGGTCCCAATGGCGATCTATACGTGTTTATCCACGTAGAGGAGCACGAACTCTTCGTTCGGGATGAAACCGACGTGATCTGCCGCATTCCCATCTCCTTTGTTCAGGCTACTCTGGGCGACACCATCAAGGTGCCCACTCTGCAGGGAGAAAAAGAGCTGCACATTCCCAAAGGCACACAGCCGGGCGATATCCTCCGGTTTCGGGGTGAGGGCATTCCCTCCCTGCGCAACGGTCACCGTGGGGATCAGGTGATGCAGATAAATGTGAAGACCCCCACGAGCCTCAACAAGAAGCAGGAGGCCTTGCTAAAGGAATTTGCCAAACTGGAAGAGAAGAAGTTGACCACCAAGTTGAAGAACATCCTGAAGGGTGAGCGGATTGCCACCCGCTAAATTGAGTGCCCGGAGAATCTGCCAATGTTCGAACTGAAAGTCATCAGCCATTTCGCCGCTGCCCACCAATTGCAAATGGTGGCCAAAAAATGTGAAAATCTACACGGCCATAATTGGAAGGTGGAAGTCTGTGTGGGGGGGGAATCACTGAACAAGGCCGGTGTGCTGGTGGATTTTGGCGAGATCAAGGCCCACGTGCGGGAAATCATGAAGCGCCTGGATCACAAGTTTCTCAATGAGCTGGAATATTTCGATACGGATGCCTACCCGCCCTCTTCGGAGAACCTGGCCGTTTTCATCGCCGAGGAGCTGTCCAAGAAACTCGAAACCCCTGGGGTGCGCGTTACCCGGGTGACCACCTGGGAGTCGGAAAACGCCTGCGCCACCTACATTCCCCCCGCATGAGTGTCCCGCGGGGCGCAGGTTCGCCTGCGCCACCTACATTCCCCCCGCGTGAGTGTCCCGCGGGGCGCAGGTTCGCCTGCGCCACCTACTTACCGCCACCGCCGCTCAGCCTCAGTGCACTGGCTGTGCGGTGCAGTGGAGCCCCGGTTACGCTAGCCCCGCTTTTCTCGCCGCCATCAGTTCATCCCGTGTTACCAGCGCGCTCACGTCGGGCACATGCTTGGCGATGTTCTCCAATCCACCCTCCTGACGGTCCACCAGCACGACGGATTTGACCACTTCCAGCCCCTCGCTGCGGGCCCGCTCGATCGCCTTGATGGTGGAGCCGCCGGTGGTGGCCACGTCATCGATCACGGCCACCCGCTGGCCGGGCGCCAAATCCCCTTCGATCCACTTGACGATGCCATGGTCTTTCTGGGTTTTACGGATCGAGAAGGCATTGAGCGGCGCACCGCCCAACTCGGAAGCGAACGCGGTTGCCACTGCGATGGGATCCGCCCCAAAGGTGAGGCCGCCCACGGCGTCCAGACCGACATCCTTGATCGCCTCGAACATCAACCGGCCGACCAGGTACATACCCCGGGCGCTGAGGGTGGTGGGTTTGCAGTTGACGTAGTAGTGGCTGGTGGCGCCGGAGACCAGCTTGAAAGAGGGTGTATCGCTGTATTTAAAGGATTTTTGACACAATAACTGGATCAGTTCAGCCTTCATGGGCACCCCTCTCCAGGCCTAAGCCTGGCGCTTGAATCAAATAATATCTTGATTTTATAGGAATAATTATATAGAAAAGCCTCCACTGGTTGGAAGAAGCCGTTGTGTGGGTACAGTGGAGGCTTTTGAGCAGGGAAAACTGGGATCAGCACTCCCTGAACTCTTTCGGCTTCTTAGCAACAATACGAACCGAGTGTCAATGGATCTACCGCACCGGAAAGTATTTGGATTGCAAGTGTTTTCTGATCTCTCCGACCAACTCATTGGGTATGGGGTGCGGCGACCTGCCGCCCCGATCGCAGTGCCGCAGGAGGCTGAATGAGAGCCCCCGGCGTCACCAGCGTCAATGGTGACAGCGGTGCCTTGATCCGCCTGTTTCATGTGAGCAAGCGCTTCGGCAAGAAGACGGCCCTTACCGACATCAGTCTCGATGTCGCTCCCAATGAGTTCCTCTTTGTCACCGGCCCCAGCGGCGCCGGTAAATCCACCCTGCTCCGGCTGCTCTATCTCGCGGAATCGACCACCGAGGGCCAGATCCTCATCGACGGTGTCAACCTCGCGCGTGTCCAGCGCAGAGGCATTCCGTCGCTGCGGCGCAAATTCGGCATCGTTTTTCAAGATTACAAATTGATCCCATCCAAAACCGTTTTCGACAACGTCGCATTGGTGCTCGAGGCCCGGGGGGTCCGCCAGCGCCTCATCCAGAAAAAAGTGGGCGCCATGCTGCGCATGGTCGAGATGGGCGATCGCGGCGACGCCTTACCCCCCAGCCTTTCGGGTGGCGAGCAGCAGCGGGTTGCCGTGGCGCGGGCCGTCATCGGCGATCCCAAAATCATCTTGGCGGACGAACCCACCGGAAGCCTGGATGCCGCTGCGGCCGAGGCCATCTTCGGGCTGCTGCGACATTTCCATCAGCGGGGGGCCACCGTTATCGTGGCGACCCACGATATCGAGCTGATCAAAGCGAGCCAAGAACGCGTCATCTGCCTGGAGGGCGGTCGGCTGCAGCCGTTGCCCGAACTAGGAGCCAGAACAAGCCATGCCCCCCGCAATTAGACGCGCCCTCAGGGACATCGCCCTGAACCGTTTTCTCAACGCTGTGACAGTGGTCACCATCACACTGGCGGTGATTTTCGCCGGGGCCTTCGGCCTCTTCTTTTACAACGTCAATGGCCTTTTCCTGGATTGGCAGCGCGGCATCCGCATGATGGTGTATCTGGAGGACGGCATCAGCGATGCCCAGCGCCTGGACCTCAAGTTCCGCATCAAAACCATCGCCGGGGTGGCGGAGGCCGTCTACATCTCCCGCGCTGAGGCGCTGGAGACGCTCAAAACCCAATTGCAACAACAGTCCGGCGTGCTGGACCATCTGCGGGGGAATCCCCTTCCAGATGCGTTCGAGTTGACCTTTCGGCCGACAGCCCATGAGGGCCCGGGGCGCCTTGACCGCATCGCCGCCGAAATCGAAGCCTTGCCGGAGGTCGGCCAGGTGCTCTACGCCCAGCAATGGCTGCAACGCTTCTCGACCATCTTTAACCTGTTCAAACTGGTGGGGTATGGATTGGGTGGGATTTTCGGCCTGGCGGCCATCCTCATTGTCGCCAATACCATTCGTCTGATGATATACAACCGCCGCGATGAGATCGAGATCATGCGCCTGGTGGGGGCCGCCGACGGCTTCATCAACGCGCCATTTTACATCTGTGCCATGCTCCTGGGTGCCGTGGGAAGTTTGCTGGGTCTGACCATTCTATTGGCGCTCTACAGCGGCATTTCCCGTCAGATCCAGCAGAGCCTGTACGGTGCCCTGCCGACGATGAGCTTTTTTCCGTGGTATTGGTGCATCGGAATTCTGATCGCCGGGATGCTGGTTGGCGCACTGGGCTGTCTGGTTTCCATGAAACAATACCTCAAGGCGTGACATGCGCAGCTGAAAGACGATGGTTTGGGAGTGATGCCGATACTGCGAAACATGTGCAATCTCATCCTCCTGCTTCTCCTTGCAGGGGGGGGAAGCCTGGGGATTCCCCTCCCCGTGACGGGCGCTGAAACCGGCTATATCCGGGTCATGGACCTGACCATGCGGAGCGGTCCGGGCAAGCAGACGCGTCCCATCAAGACCCTGGAACGCGGCGCGGTCGTTGCCGTCTTGGGGCGACAAAACGGCTGGTTGAAGATCCACCACGACGGCCATACCGGGTACATCCTCAACGAGCCGACCTACGTCCGACTGCTCGCCGAGGCGGCGGAAGATGTATCGACCGCCCAACCCCCTCAGCGCAAAAAGGCGATCGAAGACCGAATCAAGTCCTCCGAAGCCGAGCTGGCCGCACTACGCGACCGGGAAACGGCCCTCAGCGACGCTGTCGACCAGGCCGAAAGGCGCTCGAACCGCAAACGTCGGCAGGTGATGGCCACCGAGGCGGCACTCAGTGCATTGGAGAATCGAATCGATACGGAGCAGACCCAGCTCACTGACCTCGCGTCCCGCATCCGCTCCAATTCGGTGTATGCCGGTCAACGGATCAGGGCATTGCATCAGCTCAATACCTTGGGCACCCTGCCGGTATTGGCGACATCTGAGTCCTGGATGGATTTTCTCAAGCGCAGGGCCGCCCTGGCGCGCATCTTAGCGGACGACCGGGAAACCTTGGATGCCCTTGTCGCCAGTCGACAGCAGCAAGCGGCGCTATTGCAGCAGCTCAACGAGCGCCGCAGTGAGCAGCAGCGGCTCGAGGAGAATCTCCGCCAGGAGCTGGCGGTGCTGACCGCCCATCTGGCGGAGCGCAGCGAGATGCTGTCACGCATCAAATCCGAGGAGACTTTACAGGAGGCGCTTATCCGCGGGTTGCAGGCGTCGGCCAAGGAGCTGGACGCTGCCATCGGCCAACTGGCCGTGCCGGCTGCAAGGGAGACCGAAGCCGACCCAACTTCGACAGCGGCAACTTTGAAACCGGCCACGGCGATGGCCGCCCCGCCGCCCGAAACCGCGTCACCCCCCTTTATAAAGCTAAAAGGATTGCTTAATTTACCGGTGAGCGGTAAAATTGTGAGTTCCTATGGCCCTTACCGAAATGCCGAATTCAACGTGATGAACTTTCGCAGCGGTGTCCTGATTCGGGCCGATCGGGGCGAACCCATTCACGCGGTTGCTAATGGTAAGACCCTTTTTGCCGATTGGTTCAAAGGGTACGGTAATATGCTGATCATAGACCACGGTGACCACTACTACACCGTTTATGCCCACCTTGAGGCGCTCTTTAAGGCCCGTGGCGAGGCGGTCGATGCGGATGAGGTCATTGCGACGGTGGGGGACACGGCAACACTGGTGGGCCCAGGCTTGCACTTTGAGGTCCGCCACCATGGCAAGCCCATGGATCCCCTGCCATGGTTGCGTTCCACCGATAGTGCTGCATCTGACCGCAAAAAAGGAGTCGATGGATAAAATGGCAACAGCAAAGAAACATTGGTTCAACATTTGGCTGGTGGGGCTTCTCATTGTAGCCGGCTGGACCTTGGGACAAGGGTTTTACCGCGATCTCTCGGCGACGAGCAACGATGAGACCTACGAGGGTCTGAAGGTGTTTTCAGACGTTATAGAACTCATCGAGAACAACTACGTCGACAAGGTGGACACCAAGAAGCTGGTGGAGGAGGCCGTGCGCGGTATGGTGGGCAGCCTGGACCCCCACTCCGCCCTCCTTCCGCCCGAGGCCTTCAAGGAGCTTCAAATCGACACCCACGGGGAGTTCACCGGCATCGGCATCCACGTCACCATGCGCAACAATCTCGTGACGGTTATTTCGCCCATTGAAGGCACCCCCGCCTACAAGGCCGGCATCAAGGCCGGAGACAAGATTGTCAAGGTTGATGGGGAGACCACCGAGGACCTGCGCGAGGCGGTCAAACGAATGCGCGGTCCCAAAGGCACGAAAGTGGTCATCACAATTTTGCGAGAAGGGGAGACCGATCCCCTGGAATTCGACATCGTTCGCGATGTTATTCCCATTTACAGCGTCAAACACGCCATCCTGAAGCCGGGCTACGGCTATGTCTGGGTAACCAACTTCCGTGACAACACCAGCGAGGACCTTCTCAAAGCCCTCGAGGAGATGGAGGGCGGCGATGCACCTCTCAAAGGGCTGGTTCTGGATCTGCGCGACAATCCCGGCGGGATTCTCAGTCAGGCGATTCAGATTTCGGACATCTTCCTCGAAGAGGGTGAAATTCTCTCCATCAAAGGTCGCCTCAAAAAACACACCAAGGTCTTCAAGGCCCATGTGGATGACACGCCGCGCAGTTATCCCCTTGTCGTCCTCATCAACGGCGGCAGTGCCAGCGCCTCCGAGATCGTGGCCGGTGCACTCCAGGATCACAAGCGGGCCCTCATCATGGGGACCACCTCTTTCGGCAAGGGCTCTGTACAAACCGTGGAAACGCTGAGAGACGGCTATGGGCTCAAGTTCACCATCGCCCGCTACTATACCCCCAGCGGCCGCTCCATCCAGGCCAAGGGGGTGGTGCCCGACATCGTTGTCAATCCGGGCCGCATCGATGAGAACGGCGCCAAACCGGAGAACCTGATCAAGGAGAAGGATCTTAAGAATCATCTCAATGCAGAGGATGAAAAGAGCACGCCGCAGGAACCAAACGAGCGTCAGATGCGCCTGGAGACCCGACACAGCCCTGTCGAGAGCCAGGAACTTCTTAAAGATCAGCAGGTTCGGCGGGCACTGGACCTTCTGATCTCATACGATATCTTTACTCAACTGAAGAATGGCTAAAAAGGGCGCTCGACGGTCCGCTCCTGCGCGCCGCAGCGGACCATCCAAAAGCAGAACCAAGCGCACGGCCCAGGGGAGAGCCCATCGCCCCCGCCGAAATCGCCATCCGCTCCAACACCGGCTGAGTTGGCAGCTGTCAAAGGCGGTCTTGGGGCTGGCCATCTTGGTGATGCTGGTGGTGAGCGCCGCTGCCATGGCCCACCACTTGCTTTTGCGGGCCCCTTATGGTCGCCTTGCCAAACCCATCCCACCGGCAGCGCCCCCTCACGCGAGCGAATCCCGACCGACGGCGTCTGCGGTGCGCCACAAGGTGCCGGCCTACGAAATTTTCGACCAGCACACACCACCCGAACCTGAAGCGACACCCCAACCACCCGTTCCATCTGATGGCAAACGACGCCCCCTGGTGGCCATCATCATTGACGATCTGGGCTACGACTACCAATTGGCCGCGCATTTTTTAGAGCTGGACGGTCCCTTCACGTTCAGCATGCTGCCCCGTGGGCCGTTCACGCGGAAGATCATCGCCGAGGCCCACGCCAAAGGGAACGAGATCATGCTGCACCTCCCCATGGAACCCATGGAGTATCCCGAGGTCAGCCCAGGACCGGGCGCCCTTCTGGCCGGCATGACGCCGGACGAGCTATTGGCCCAACTGGACGCCGATCTGGCGGCCATCCCCCATGTCAAAGGGGTCAACAATCATATGGGCTCCCGCCTCAGTACCCTGGCACCGCAGATGCGCCAGATCTTCTCCCGTCTCAAGGCTCGGGGACTCTATTACATCGACAGCCGTACGACCAAAGAGACTGTCGGGCGGCCCGCGGCCGAACGGCTTCAGCTCAATTTCGCCGAGCGTGACATCTTCATCGATCATTTTCAGGATGCCGATTTCATCCGTCAGCAACTGCGACGCCTGATCCAGCGGGCCTACGCCCAGGGGTACGCCATCGGCATCGCACATCCCCACCCGCTGACCATTGAGCTGATAAAAGCCGGCTTGCCCGACCTCAAGAAACAGGTCTCACTGGTGCCGGTCTCCGCTGTGGTGCAAGTGGCCGGGTAGGCGGCAGCATCAGCGGTGGGCTTGAACGAGGTCGACTTCTCTGCAATAGTGGTTGGCGACCGACCGACGCGGAATTGGTGGGTCCGTCGCTGGCGGTTGCCGTCGCGACATCTTCTGCCGCGCGCACACTGAGAACCATCATCTCGTATTGAAGGCCGTTCTCTAACGCTGCGCCATAGACTTCCATAGGGACGTCTTGCATGTACAACGCCTACTTCGGCTTCAAGGAGAAACCGTTTAAGCTGGTACCCAACCCGGCCTTTCTCTATCTGGGCAAATGCCATGAAGATGCCCTCGCCCACCTGACCTATGCCACCAATGAAGGGGATGGTTTTGTAGAGATCAGCGGTGAGGTGGGTACCGGCAAAACCACCCTCTGCAGGGTCTTCCTCGAAAATCTAAACGCCAACACCGAGTCGGCCTACATTTTCAATCCCCGCCTGGAGTCGCTCCAACTGCTGCGCACCATCAACAGTGAATTCGGCATCCGCAATCGCAGCCCGCATGCCACCCTCAAGGACCATCTGGATGATCTGAACGCATTTCTAATCAAGAAGCGCACCGACGGTAAGCGCATCTTGCTGTTCATCGACGAGGCACAGAATCTAAGCACCGCCAACCTTGAGCTGATCCGGATGCTGTCCAATCTGGAGACCACCCGTTCCAAGCTGCTGCAAATTGTCCTGGTGGGACAACCCGAACTCAGCGAAAAGCTTGAACGCCACGATTTGCGCCAGCTCCGCCAGCGGATCAACTTGACCTGCTACCTGGTTCCCCTGAGTCGCCGGGAGACGAGGGCCTATGTAGAGCATCGTATCGGCATCGCTGCTCAGAAGCAGCTCAATCTCTTTACCGCCGCCGCGCACCGGGCTATCTTCAACTACTCCGAAGGCGTTCCGCGGCGGATCAACATCGTCTGTGACCGTGCCTTACTGGCAACCTACAGCACCAATCAGAAACGGGTGACGCTGTCCACCGTTCGCACCGTCGTCAAAGAGCTGCAGGCGCAGCTGCCGGCCCGGCGCACCCGAGCACGCGTCAACGTGCCCACCTGGGCCCCACTGCTCGGCGTGCTGCTGCTGCTGCTGCTCATGCTGCAGCTCGTGCTCCAGGTGCAATACGCACGGAAATTCTCAAGTGTCCAGGGGGGCCTCGCCAGTGCCACCGCCGAGGCCAAGCGTTTCCCCATCAACGATCCCGCCGTCCTTGCCCCCCCTCCGCACGCCGCGCCAGACGCAGCGATCGAGCACACCTGGCCCGAGGTGATCGCCGCGATCGATCCCAGACAATCGCGGCATGACAGTCTCGTTGAGCTGCTGAACCTCTGGCAGATCTCCGCCGGTCAGATCATCACCGATTTCGGCACGGGCGACGCGGCATCCTTCTTCCGACTCTCCGCCCTGCGCTACGATCTCCAGGTACAGACCATCGATGGAGACCTGGCCCTCGTGCGCCGCCTCAACCGACCCGCCATTGTCGCTCTTCAGCGGCCCGACGGACCGGATCCCGGCTTTGCGGTGCTGGTGGCAATTTCCGACAACCGCGCCACGCTGCGCGGCGGCGGTGCAGAGGCCCCCTGGGAAGTGGAGGTTACCATCCCGGAGCTGATGGCCCAGTTGTCTGGTCCCATCCATCTGTTTTGGAAAGACTTTCTATCGGATCCGGGAACGATTCCAGTGAGTAGCGCCCCTGAGACCGTTATCGCCCTGAAACTGCTCCTGCGCGATATGGGACACACCGAGATCGTCATCGCTCCGGTGTACGATGAACTCACCGAGCAGGTCGTTCGACAAGTACAGCTCAAATATGGTCTCAAAGTCGATGGCTTGGTGGGGCCGATGACCAAAATTTGCCTCTACAACGACAATCCGAAACTCTGGCAGCCGAGCCTGAGCTCCTGACATTATGGTCGATCGCCGGGAGGTGCTGGCGGACGGTCCTTTGCATAGGTGGATGTTGTGAGCACCATTCTCAAAGCACTGAAAAAGCTCGAGCAGGAAACCCAGTCCACGGCAGCGGTGACCCCCGTACGGGGGGAGACGCCGGTAGCCGGCACCGGCTCATCACGCCCGAAACGTATCTGGATCGCCATCGGGATCAGCGCCGCGCTTCTCAGCCTGGGTCTGGTGCTCTTCATTTTCCTGCGACCGACCGTGACGCCATCGGTCCCCACACCAAAATTTGAACCCATCCCCCAACCGCCTCCCGCAAGTGATACTGCGGCGGTCGACAAACTACCCATGCCGAAGGTTTACCCGCCGCCACAGCCGGGAGACACGGGTGGTGCCAGCTCCCCTGAAACCGTACCCGGCACCCAGGCGGCGGGTGGCGGTCCTCCGTCTTCCGCACCAGCCGACGCCCAGCCGAAAGCACCGTCGATGGCGGTGGAACTGGACCGAAGCATCTCCGCTTCGGCGCCCCCGGTGGGGAGCGCCACACCCTCCGAAACCAAGCGCACATCTGATTCAGCGGCGCCGCCCGTATCTCAGCCGCTCCCGCAAGCGCCCCCGCCTCAGACAGCGGTCGCCGCCACACCGCGGCCTGCAGCGCCGTCGACGGCATCTGCGCCGACACTCCCCCCCGAGCCCACCACGCCACCTGCGGAAAAAGGGGATCAAACTGCAGTTGCCCCACCGACGCCGTCAACGCCCGAAGCACCTGAGGATCCTTACGCAGATGTGCCACGCATTGAGCCGAACAGCCCCATCAATCTTCAGGCTATCTCTTGGGCACAGCCGGCAGAAAACAGCATCGCCGTTATCAACAATAGTGTCCTGCACGAGGGGGACAGTGTGGCGGGTTACACCGTGGTCAAGATCCGCCCCGATGACGTGATCCTGCGGCGTGAAGGGCGGTTATGGCGGGCCAGTTTCACCATTCGATAAGGGGAAAGGCATCCCTGTGCGAGATCGGCTCTCTCGGGGCTTGGCAACGGGCGGTGACTTGTCGCTTCGGCGTCAGGTGACAGCGGCGTCCCCCGCTGTCAATGCAGCGAGCCGGATGAAAGCCAAGCGAATTCGGACTTGTTGGCAAAATCCTCCTCGCTGGCAAAGGTCAGATAGTGGGCGATTTGATCCATTGCCACGCCAATGGGAAGGCCGGAACTCCAGTCATTGGTGTTGTTTGGCAGATGGCCGATGACGAATTTCCGCCCCTCCTTCTCTTCGATCGTCGGGTTCACCACCGGAATCCCACCAGAAAACGACTCTGGCGCGTTGACCAAGTAGATCAGGACGACTTTGCCCCCGAAAACATTCTCATTCTCCAAATCGGTACCTGCCTTTTAATGTCCGTTACCGGTTTGCAGCAGACAATATCCCAACTTGCCGATGAAGACAAGCGTACAATAAAAAGTCAATAAATTTCAAATAATTGAATGGCTAACGATGGTCGTGGACGCCGCTGCACTCCGCCACCATGGCGACCCACTCCTCTTTACGGCGGGTTTCGATGATGGTCAGCCCCGCTCTATTCAGTCCATCCACTGCCGCTCTCTCCGTTGATCGGATGACGCCCGAGCAGATCACTCGTCCGCCCGGCGACAATATCGCCGGGAGCGCGGGAGCCAGTTCGACAATCACCTCCGCCAGTATATTGGCGGCGATCAAATCGAAGCAACCCTCGATATCGTTCACCAGACTGCCGGTGTGGACAGCCGTCCTTTCCGGCGGTATGTCGTTCGCCGCAAGGTTCCCGCGGGCCACCGCCGAGGCGGTGGGGTCATTGTCCACGCCCGTGATTTGTCGTGCCCCCAGCTTGGCCGCTGCAATCATCAGGATGCCCGAGCCGGTACCGACGTCGAGAAACGCTGTACCCGGCTGCAGGTACTTTTGGATGAGTTCGAGGCACATGACGGTCGTGGGGTGGGTGCCAGTGCCGAAAGCCATACCAGGGTCGATCTCGACCACCACCTGGCCCGCCTGCGGCAAATAATCGCGCCAGGAGGGTTTGACCACCAATCCGGGAGAGATGATCTCCGGATAGAAGAACGCCTTCCACGCTTCGGACCAGTCGGTGTCGTCTACACGGGAGTACGTCAGCGCGTAGTGGAAACCTTCCCGCTCCGCCAACACGGCCAACGCCCTCTCCAATTGCTGGCAGCGTCCGTCGCTGCACTGGTCATTTTCAAAGTAACCGGTGACGGCGCGATCCGACGACGGCCTTTGGGCACCCAGACCCCAGCCCTCCGCAGGTGCCAGGTCGGGGTCGTCCATGACCACTCCTTTTAGACCCAGGTCGAAGAAACGATCGGCAATTAGATCGGCCGCCAATTCGGTTCCATCTCCATCAAGCACCACCCTGGCGGCCACCCATTTCATGATTTGCGCCCATTCCCGATGCCACCGGTGGCTTTCAAGAGACGACCGTAGTGCCCGATGACGCCGGTGTTGTTGTACCAGCAGCGGCATGTGCGATGGGTTGCCAAGCGTTCGCGCTCCGTCTCGAAAACCGGACTGCGCCAAAGTTTCTCAAACGGCGTATCGCGGATGGAGCCGATGCGTACGTGCTGCTCCAGGCAGGGATAGAGATTGCCCCAAGGATCGATGCGGCCCATCATGACGCCGGCGTAGCAGGTCTGCCAGGGAAAGTGCTCTCCGTTGCGCAGCGCTGCGACCCATCGGCCCACATACGCATCACGGGACCAGGGGGTCCCCCGGGTCTGGGCCGTAATGATCTCGGGATCGACGCGTCCGGCGGTGTCTCCGCTCACCTGATAATACGTATCCCCGCAATCGTGGACCGGCTGCAGGAGAACATCGTCGGCCACATGCTTCCAGCGACGATAAAAGGCACCGATCTCCGTCTGGTTGAGGGCATTCACCGTCATGCGTACCCGAATGATGGGGCGTTTCCGGCGGGGATGGCGCAAAATGGCCATAACCCCACGCTCCGTCCGGGCGAAGGCACCCTCCCGGCCTCGGATCCGATCATGGCTCTCCGCCGTGGCACCATCGAGGCTGACCGTGACGCAAGTGGGGCCGCTGTCGCAGACCTCTTGGTGGAGACGATCCAGCAGAAGACCGTTCGTGCACAGATTCACCGACATGCCCCGGTTCGAGAAAGCCCGGATGATGTCGAACGCATCCTTGCGCACGAGGGGCTCGCCCCCGGCCACACTCACTTGGTGGGCGCCCATGCGGTGCAAGGTGTCGGCCAACGAGCGGTACTCCTCCAGCGACAATTCCCCCCGCCGTGGATCCTGCCAGCGCTGGCACATTTGACAACGACAATTGCAGCGATAGGTGATGTCCAACTCGGCCATATAGGGCCCATGGGGTGGCGCTTCGCCTCGCTCGGCGGCGAGAACATTGCGGCGGGTGGCCCGCACGGCGTTGAGAAAACCCGAGGAGCAGATGATGCGGCTGTAAGCGAGAAAATTATTGAAACGCATAGAATTCCATCGGTCATGGGGACAGCGAAATCGGAGAGGCTGCCGTGGCTGCAACAGGCGACAATAACATTAGTGTGACGAGAATTACAAGGAAGGTGCGTTCCTCAACGGTTTGGCAAAGGGGCTGGCGAGGTGGCGACAGACCTCAACTTAGGGTCGGTCTGCGCTGAATCGGATGGATCACTGGATGGTGGCGCCGGTCTAAGACTTGACGTCGGTCAAAAATGCCCCGGCGCTCATTACCGCCCCTTAAAAAATAGTTGAGACTATATATTCTGCGACGATCGTCGCTGGAGCGGCGGTCCAGGTAACGCGAAACCCTACGTCGGTTGTACCGGGTTTTCATGGTGCCCCCTTGAAATCACGAACAGGGGTTGCCGACCGCTAACCTGCATTAGACGTGAACGCTTTTAAGCGGAACCCCTCTGTTATCGACAGCCGCCAGGCCGCTGCCGCGGGGGTTGCCGGTAGACCGGCTGCCGGCACTCGACATCCCTACCTATCACTCTACGCAGAATCTGGCCGCTGTCAACGGATAGATCTCATTTCGCCCCGCAGTTGTCTTCAACGGCCAGAGGGACGATGGATCGCCGACCCGGTGCACTTTCCGGATGCCCCGTTCAGCGGTATGAAAATAATTTCCATGCCCCAATCAGTTATGAAATGTTTTTCCATATTTTCGCTTCCGATCGCCGCCATCCGTGGAGAAATTCTGTGGATGAATCATAAAATGTCTATTGGTTTAGGATGGTTGCAAACTTTACCGTTCGCTCTGGCAAGCTCCTTGCTCCCTTACGCAATCAAATCGCCCAGCAAGCTCAAGGAGCATAACATGCACGCCGCGCCGGAGTATCGACCCCATCGCTCCCTTAAAGGGATTGGCCCATCGACCTGTATTTGGCTCCTCATCCTTTGGTGGTCTCTGATGGCGTGCAGCGGCGGCGGCTCGGCAGTGACCGGCCAGCAGGCGGATCCAACGGCTGTCACCGGTGGGAATGCCATACGCCTCGGAACGCACACCGGTGAGATGACCCTCCAGATTCACCAACTGGTCCAAGAGCATTGTCCCCGAATCCAGGCCTATGTGTCGGTAACCGATGCTGACGGACGGCCCGTCGAAGCGCTCTCTCCATCGAATTTTGCGGTTTTTTCAGGCGGAGAACTCTCTGACACGGCTCAGGTCCAGTGGGTGCCGGCGGTGGCCGCCCCGTTGTCCGTGGCCTTCGTCATGGACTACAGCGGCCCCGCGAGGGTCGAGGAGATCGGCACGATGGAGATGGCTGTCGCCCGCTTTGTCGATCGAATGGGCGAAGATGATTGGGGAGAGGTGATTAAGTTCGCCGCCCTGGGAGAGGTCGTGCAGGCCTTCACGCAACGCAAGCGGTTGCTCCAGGGCGCCATCGTCCAGCCCTGGCCGCAGAGAGGATCCCCCCCCATCTTTTACGACGCCGTCCAGCGCGCGGTGGCGGACACTGCCCGGCGCGACGGCCGCCGGGCCGTTGTGGCCATCAGCGACGGTGAGGACCGGCTTTCCCGCCAGACCCTCGACGGGGTCATCGCCTTTGCCGTGAAGCGTGACGTACCAGTCTTCACCATTGGCGTCGGCCGTACCGACGCTGAGAGCCTCTTTCAATTGGCGGCCGGCACCGGCGGCCGCTATTTCCACGCCCCGAACGCCCTTGGTCTGGCGGACACGCTCCACCAGTTGCACCTATTGCTGGAACGGCAATACCGCATCACCTATGGTAACGGCGGAATTACCGATGCGGAACACATACTCGAGGTGATCGTCGAGAGCGACCGCCGGATTGCCGGAGACATTTTGCCTGTCAGTGGATGTTCCGACCCTTCCACGGTCGAGATGGCCTTGCAATCGGAAACTGGCGGTCCCGCTCATCAGCTAGATCGAGATGACGGTGGGCGCTATCTCAGCGGCAGTCGCACCAACACGACCATTGCAGATGGATCTGCGCAGCGACCGCCCTTGTTGACCGCCGAACTCGCAACGCTCGCCGCTAAAGGTGGATTTGCGGTTCTGGATGCCGCCCTTGCGACGCCGTATGCGTTTATCGCCGCGGGCGCGCACGGGCTTGTCGTGGCAGAGATGCGCTCGTCCGACGGCCCCCGTATCGTGGCCACCGTCACACCGGACCAGATCCGCATCGATAGCGGTTCACGCAGTCACCTGACGGCCATTACCGAGGTCGCCGTCCACCCGCCCTTCCTCTTCGCTCTGGACAGCGTCGGCGGTCTCGTGACCTTTCGGTTCCAGGATCCACAGCACATTTACTACCGGGTGGAACCCGCTATCAGCGGGAACCGGCTCTGGAAATCTGGACACCATCTCTACATCACCACGGCGACGGGTCTCTCCATCTACGACATTCGTAACCCATCCGCGCCCACGCTTGTGGGGCAGGCGCTCCTCGAGGATGGCACCGATGCGATTTCACTGGCCTACCCTTCCGCATCCGTTGCCTCCGCAAAGGGTCAAGGGGCAGCGGTGATCGACGTGAGCCGGGAGTTCGCCCCCAGGGTCCTGGGCGAGCTGGCGCCGGGAGCGCGCCCGTTTATTGACGAAGCGAATTTAGGGGCCCTGTCCATCGCGCGCTGAAAGGGGTTTGGTTGGCGACTCGGGGAAGCTTTCCTTGGGGGGGTTGAAATAGCCGAAGCGCAGATGAGGTGCGGCCTGGCGGACGCGATGCAACAGGCGCCGCATTCCCTCTGGACGCCCCAGACGTGGTGCGGCTGCTTTCATCAGGTGGCAGTAGCGCAGCGGATCGAAATTCAGATTGCGCCATTGGATCATCTGGATGGGGTGCCGCTCCAGGAACGCCAGCAGGGCTTCGCGCTCGGCCGGCGTGTCGCTGAATCCCGGGCAGTTCAGATAGTTGATGGCAACGTGCACGCCCCTTCCCAGCGCCATCGCCACACTTTCCAGGACATCCTCGAAGCGATAATTGCGCGGCTGAAAATAGGCCGTGTAACATGCCGGCTGAAAGCTATTGATACTGACCCGAATGCTGTCCAACCCTGCATCGAGCAGTCCTTCCAAGGTCCTGGGCAAGCTGCCGTTGGTATTCATATTGATCGTACCCGCCGCGGTCCGACGACGTATTTCGCGAATTCCCGGCCCGATGACGGCCGCGGCCAGAAGGGGATCCCCCTCGCAGCCCTGGCCGAAGCTGACCACGGCCTTGTCGACACGTGCGATGTGGAGATGGGCGATCTCGGCGATCTCCACGGGTGAAGGAGTGAAGCGGATGCGGTCCTGGCTGTGGGGGATGGCACCGCCCTCTTGCAGCGAAAGACAGCCGCGGCAGCGGGCGTTGCAGCCTTCAGCCGTCGGCAAAGGTGCCTCGTAGCGCCCGATGAAGAAGTTTTTGGCCGCTGGGCAACCATAGGTGAGGGCGCATTTTTCCAGATGGCGGCAGAGGCGATTGGTCGGCAGTTGGCGACGCAGGCGCCGCACACCGCCCCGGACACGTGTCATTGGCATTCGCCGCAGATCCTGGCGAGGCTCGTGATCGACCCGCGCCACCGCCGAACGGAAGCCGTCCGCCTGCCAGCCGACGGCGCCGTAGGCGAAGAGCGGCAGTTCGGCGGCCGAGGAGGGTGCCGCATGGGCGCAAGTGTGGGTGAGGATGTAACCGGGAGAGTTGAAGGCCGCTACGGGATAGATTGCCACCCCTGGATAATCGGGATGTGCACTGAGACAGACGGTGCGTCCTGCGGCGATATCGAAGAGAATGGGCTGACGCTCCGGCAGAAGCATCAGTTCGCTCCCATGGGGCAGCGGCTTGGTATTGCCGGTATGCAGGGCTTCCAACACCTCTCCATCGGCGCCCACTGCGGCATACCCGTCCAACTCGATGATTTCGCCGGCCCCATTTGCCACGAGGGCCGCCAGCTTTTGGGGCTTACCTGCCGTTTCTCCGACGGTTGACTGATCCCGGGGATCACCGAGGTGTCGAGAGCGGCGGCGCGGGGTGCGTTTGACCCTTCGCCTCACGAGCGCTTCTCCGCCATGGTGACGTTTCTTCGGGCAGCGCGATTGCGACCATATAGGAATGCCAGATACCTGGGGGGCACTCCTGCCAGACAGCCGCCGGCAATGAGGTAATTGACCAAGGTGGTCCACAGCACGCCGTAGCGACGCCAACGACGGCCAGAGGTGACCACCACCGACGGGGCGATGGCGATCTTTCCCACCCGCCTTGCCTGACGCACCAGCAGCAGATCTTCGGCAATGACAACTTCCGGAAAGCCACCCAGTTTGACGTAGGTGTCGGGACGCAAAAAGAGCCCCTGGTCACCGTAGGGCAGATGGAAGCGTGTGGAGCGCAGCTGGGTAGCCCAGGTAATCAGGCCCATGCCGAGGCCGCTATAATCGGTGCTGAAGCCAAAGGCGCCCAGCGCCACCAGCGGATCCATGAGGATTTCGAAGATCTGGTCCATAAAATCGGCGGGCAATAGGGTATCGGCATGCAGGAAGAGCAGCACGGCGCCTTGGCTCTTGCGGGCCCCCGCATTCTGCTGGTGTGCGCGTCCCCGCGGCGCCGAGATTACCCGGGCGCCCATCGCTGCCGCCACCTCGGCTGTGCGATCCTGGCTGCCGCCGTCCGCCACCACCACCTCCACATCTGGGCGCCTTAGTGGCGCGAGCGTGGTCACCAGATTTTCCGCTTCGTTCAGGGCGGGAATCACCACCGACAGGTAGGGTCGCGGCCACTTGGCCTGACTGTATTGGATCTTCAGATCTTCGGGCGTGTCCAGGTCGTGGAGCACCTTCAATCGAGCATGGCGCAGCCCCAGGCGGCGTACTCTTCTAAGGGTGTTTTCCAGGACCCGGTGGTTGCCCCACGCCATGTCGCTGAAAAGGTCGAGCCGCCGCTTCAACCCCACTAGCCAGTATCCGCCGTCGCTGCTTGGCCCCAGGACCACGTCATGGCTCTCCAGGGCCGTGAAGGCCGCGGTCAGCTGCGCCGCTGATAGATCTGGGACGTCAGTGCCGACGAGGACCACCCGTTCACAGCCCTCATGAAAGGCGGCATCAAAGGCCCCCGCCATGCGCTGGCCGAGGTCGCCGGTTCGC
Organism: Desulfosarcinaceae bacterium; assembly: GCA_030066015.1. GTDB lineage: Bacteria > Desulfobacterota > Desulfobacteria > Desulfobacterales > Desulfosarcinaceae > JASJCL01. The sequence goes on from JASJCL010000020.1 coordinate 84,464, forward strand.
TGGTGGCTATGGGTGATGCCCGGCAGGGGCAGCCAACGGTCGATCTGCTGCGGCGTCCCGCCGTCATAACAATAGTGGATCCGGGCGTTGGCCTGGCGGCCATAGTCGAAGCAGGTCACCAGGGTTTGCTCGCTCAAGCGGCGATGGAGTTCAGCGGCGCCAGCCGCCCCGAGGGCGGGGATCAGACGCGTTTTGACACGACCCGGAACGGGATAGCGGCCAAAAACGATCACGCACTCCTTGCGCTCTGTCGGAGGGGTTCCCATGGCGGTGGCTTCCATTTGGTCCTTGGCGATCCCCCTGTTGAACACCTGGGGAATTCCTCTCGCCATCATCGGGCGAGCCGCAGCCTACCATATGCGCCGCCAATTGTCAGTGCAAAGCGGAGCGGCACCGATGGGTGGCACCATTGATCTGGTCTTGAAATCGTTGCTGAACTTGGATACACTCTGGCGCATTCAGTGCTCATGACGGCAACCGGTCCGCCACAGGGCCGAATCAATTGAGTTATGTAATAGGCTCGCGAACCCGCCAGCCACCCAGACTCACGTCGGGTGGCTGTTTTTTTTGGAGGACGGCGTGACCCAGCTGATCGTGATCGACAACTACGATAGCTTCACCTACAACCTGGTGCAGATGTTTAAGGTCTATGACCTGGAGATCACCGTCTTCCGCAGTGACCGGGTGGATCTGGAAACGGTGGCGGGGCTGCGCCCCGACTACCTGCTCATCAGCCCGGGGCCCAAGGATCCGGCCCACGCCGGGATCAGCTGCGCCGTGATCCGGCGATTCTACCGGGAGATCCCCATTTTGGGCGTCTGCCTGGGAATGCAGAGCATTAACGAGGTCTTTGGGGGGTGCACCCGCCGCAGTCCAGAACCCCTGCATGGCAAAACCAGCGCGGTCCACCACGACGGCCGAGGTCTCTTCGAGGGATTGCCGACGCCCTTCCTGGCGGCCCGCTACCACTCTCTGGTGACCGCTCCCCAGGCGGAATCCCTGGCCAGCGACCTGACCATCACCGCCCGGACAGCGACGGGTGTCATCATGGGGCTCTCTCATCGGCGCAGACCCTTGCACGGAGTCCAATTTCATCCAGAGAGTTTCCTCACCGAACACGGCGATCGTCTCATCGCCAATTTCCTCGCCTTGGGGCCGTTGAAGGGGACGGAGGTTGGTCATGCCCAATGCGTTCCTGCGTGACCTGGCGACGATTGGCCGTAGCTTCTCGGGCGTAACCACGACGCCCATCCATTTCCCGCACGCTTTTCCGACGACCGCTGCCCCGCTGGCCGCCCAAACGGGAACCGTGGTGCTCCTCAGCGGCGGCGATTTGGATTGCGCCCGCCACCACCTCCTGGCGGCCGCTCCATGGCTGCAGCTGGAGGGGCGCGGACAGAAGATCTCAGCGGTTTTGGGCGAGACCCGGTACACTTTCGAGGCCGATCCCTTTTGGCTGCTCGAGCAGGTGATGGCCTGCCTTAAGCATCCCAAGGCGATGGGCAACCCACCGGTGAGTAACGGACTTTTCGGCTATTTGGCCTATGACCTCAAAGACCATCTCGAGGAGCTACCGCGCACGGCAGTGGATCCCTTCGGATTGCCAGACTTCTGCCTCTATGCGCCCAGTATGCTGATCGTACAGGAAACCGATCAAAATCGCGCCCGCCTTCTGACGCCAATCTACACGGCGTTGGCAGCCACGCGGTCCGAGGTTGCCAAAGGGGTTCTGGAAGCCCAATTGGGGTCCCTACCGCCACCGAGCCCCGCCTATGGGATCAGCGGCGAATTTCACTCGAGATTCAGTGCCGCGACTTACCGGGCCGCCGTTGCGCGAATCCGAGCGTACATTGCCGCCGGCGATGTATATCAGGTCAACATGTCGCAGTGCTTTGAAGCCCCCTTCACGGGTGATCCCTATGCCCTTTTTCTGGATCTCTTCGATGCCAATCCAGCACCCTTTTTCGCTTTCGTCCAGGCCGGTGACCACCAGGTCGTTTCCACCTCGCCGGAACGATATCTGCTTCTGCAGGGAAACGCCGTTGAGACCCGCCCCATCAAGGGCACCCGACCGCGGTCCAGCGACCCGGTCCAGGATGCGGCTCTGCGGACCGAACTGACCGCAAGCCCCAAAGACGATGCCGAGCTGAGCATGATCGTCGACTTGCTGCGCAACGATATCGGGCGGGTATGCGCCGGGGGCAGTGTGCGCGTCAGCGAACACAAGCGCGTGGAGGCTTACACCAACGTCTACCACCTGGTTTCCATCGTGGAAGGGGAACTGGAGGCGGGCAAGGATGCCATCGATCTCCTCCGGGCCACGTTCCCCGGGGGCTCCATCACCGGCTGCCCCAAGATTCGCGCCATGGAGATCATCGATGAACTGGAGCCCACCCGGCGCCACGTTTACACCGGCGCGATGGGCTATATCGGCTTTGACGAAACCATGGACCTCTCCATCGCCATCCGTACCGCCACAATTTCCGATGGACAGATTCGGTTTTCGGTGGGCGGCGGGGTGGTTTTCGACTCCGATCCGCAGGCCGAATACGAGGAGACGCTCCATAAAGGGCGCACCCTCATGGGCGCCTTGGCGGGCTCGGACCAAGTGGCGGTGCCCAGGGGCGCCGGTGGCCATGCCTGGATGAACGGCCTATTGATGCCTGTCCAAGATGCCCGTCTGCCCATTGATGATCTGGGGGTGCAGTATGGCCACGGCTTTTTCGAGACCATTCGGATCCATCAGGGAGAACCCCACAACCTATCCGCCCATTTGGAGCGGTGGCGCCGCTCTTGGAACACCCTCTTCGAGGTGCCGTCTCCCGACCTCTCATGGGCGCTCATCATCGGTCAGCTCCTGGACGCCAACGGCCTCAGCGGAGCGGAAGCTGCCGTTAAACTCATGGCGACCTACGGCTCCCCTGGCCGCAAGCCGCAGCGCCCCAATATCGTGGCCACTGCCCGACCCTACCGCCATCGATTGGCCGACCTCGGTCGGTCTGGATTACGCCTGGGCACCTTCCCGGCGCCGATTGCCTCCCCGCTGCTGGCCCACAAGAGTCTCAATTATCTGTTCTTCCACCTGGCCGGCCAGTGGGCGGCAACCCAGGGGGTTGAAGAAGCCCTTATCCTCGATTGCGATGGACGGGTCAGCGAGACCAACACGGCCAGCCTGCTTGTTCTAGATGGAAAGCGGGTGATTCGACCCGCAAGCCACGGCGCTCTTCCCGGCACGATGCAGGCAGCGGTGATGGATCGTTTCCGGGCCTGGGGGTATGCCGTCGACGCACGCCCGCTCTATCCCACCGACCTGATCCATGCTGGGGGGGTGATGGCCACCAACGCGTTGATGGGCCCTGTGCCAGTGGTTGCTGTTGATGGAGAGGCGATCGAGCCCTGCACCGCGCTCTGCCGACAATTGCACCAGGCGGTGGGTCTCGGCGAAGCATCGTTTTTCTAAACCCGGAACCGCTCCGTATCAACGCTTTGAAGAGGCGACTTCCAGGTAGCCCTTGTCCGGATGCCAACGGCGCACCCGCAGCCGATTGGGGAACGCCTGGGGCTTGTAGATCGATTTCCCCAGGAGCAGGCGCAGGCACTCCTGAATCCCCTCCGACATGGTGGGGTGGGGGTAGGTGGATTTCAGGACATCGTGGATCCCTTTGTCCTGATCCATCAGCAGGGCGATGGACATGATGGTGTTGGAGACCTGGGGGCCGCCGGCCCGCATTCCCAGTAGTTTGAACGCGTCGTCATCGGTCACCAGGATTTTAATGAATCCACGGGTGGCCCGCATGGCGATGGCCCGCGGTACCAGAGCGTTGTCATAGGTCGCCACCCGATAAGCGATGCCGCGCTCCTGGCAATCCTTCTCGCTCAACCCCACCGCGGCCACTGCCGGGTAGAAGAACATCACAGTGCTCAAGTTGTGGTAAGTGAGGGGCCAGCGCTTGATGCCAAACATGTGCTTGACGGCGTAACGACTCTCCATAACGGCCATATTGACCAGGGCCGGTCGATGGGTCACGTCGCCAGCGGCGTAGATGTGGTTTTTCACGCAGCAGTTCTCGTCGCAGGCCAGATAGCCGTATTGATCGGCCTGGATCCCTGCCTTTTCCAGTCGAAGCCTTGCCAATCGGGGGATGCGGCCGATGGAGACCAGCACAGTATCCACCTCGATCACCTGGGCATGCCCGTCGGCGTAGGTCAGCACCACCTCGAGGTGATCGGGTTTTTGATAGATGGTTCGGAGGCGCGCCGAGTGAAGGATGGTGACGCCGTTCTCCTCCAGATTGGCCTCAACGAAGGCACTGACATCGGCATCCTCGTAGCGCAGCACCCGTTCACGGTTGTCCACCAAGGTCACCTGGGTCTGCCTGAAGTTGGAGAAGATGGTGGCGTATTCACAGCCCGTGATACCGGCGCCGATGATCATCATGCGGCGGGGGAAATCGGTCAAGGCCAGGATGCTGTCGGAGTTGAGAATCCGGCGGTGGTCGCAGGGGATGTCGGGCAGGTCGCGGGGTGCGCTGCCGGTGGCGATGAGGAAATAATCCGCCCGGATCACCTCCTGGGAGCCGTCGGCGCGGTTGATGCCGACTTCATGCTCGGAGACAAACTCGGCCGCGCCGGATTTGTAGGTGATGCTGCCGGGCCCGGACCAGCAGGCGGGGGAGAAGGTTTCCAGCTGGGATCGCATCTGATACTGCTTCTCCTTTACGGCCGCCAGGACCGTTGCGCGCAGCTCACCGTAATCGATGTCGATCAATCCGACCCGGTAGCCGCGATCTTCGCGTTTGGCGACCGTATAATCCTTTGCCAGCTCCCACATCGTTTTTGAGGAGAGGGCACCCCATTTTACGCCAGCCCCACCGATCTCATCCGCTTCGATCAGGCAAACCCGCTTGCCCGCATCCAGGGCGCGCATGGCACCCGCGAAACCGCCGGGACCGCAGCCGATGACGCACAAATCGTATGTATCCGTGTTCTGCTGGTCCATAGCCATCCTCATGCATCGTTGAGGGTTCGGGGGATGAGGGCCCTTTGCGGCGCTTGGGCGGCGACCCCAGCGGGCATGCTAAGAATGATGGCCGCCGCCCCTCAAGTCAAGTCGATCGAATCCCCCGCCGTTCGCGAAATGGGATCGTCACGCCTCCCCGCCCTTCGGTCGCCAGCCGTGGTGAGACGATGCGGGCAATCCGCCAGCTCGCCGGTTCGCCGCTGGGCGAGTCGTTGAAACGGCCAATCACCTGAGCGCTTGGTCCCCAGCCGCCGGGCACCCCAGAATGGGCGCCGCCTGAATGGATAAAGGACCCCCTGCAGCATGAACCGCCAATCTGTGGGTGACGGGTCTTGACAAATCCGAATTGGACCCCATTATATTCCAGAAATATTCCCCCTTTACAAGCTTAACCAGTTGGAAAATTTCATAATACCGAAATTGAATACAGGAGAACCCATGTCAGCCAAGCCCGAGACCTTCCAGTTTCAAACCGAAGTCCAGCAACTGCTTAACCTCATCATCAACTCCCTCTATTCCAATCCCGATATCTTCCTGCGGGAATTGATATCCAATGCCTCCGACGCCATCGACAAGCTCCAGTTCAAGGCCCAGACCGATCCGGATATTCTGGGGGGGGATGGGGAATTCAAGATCAAGTTGAAACCGGACGGTATCGCTCAAACTTTCGAGATTTCCGACAACGGCATCGGCATGACGCGCGATGAGATCATTGAAAACATCGGTACCATCGCCAAGAGCGGCACCGCCGCCTTTCTCGAAGCGATCGAGGCGGCCCAGAGCAGCGAGGTGCTGGCGCCAGAGCTCATCGGACAGTTTGGAGTGGGCTTCTACAGCGCCTTCATCGTGGCCAAAAAGGTGACCCTCATCACGCGCGCTGCCGGCGAAGAGACCGCCACCAAGTGGGAAAGCCATGGCGACGGCAGCTATTCACTGGAGGAGACCACTCGCGACAGCCGCGGCACCACCATCATCCTTGATCTGAAGCAGAAAGAGAAGGAGGGGAAGGATTTTACCGAGGAGTGGGTCGTGCGTGACATCGTCAAGCGCCACTCGGACTTCGTGGCGTACCCCATCGTGATGGACGTTGAGCGCGATGAACCCATCCCGGAAGCAGAGCAGATAAAGGACAAGGAGGGCAAGCCCATTGGCGAGACCACCCGCAAGGTGGTGCGGGAGGAAACGCTCAACTCCATGAAGGCGATCTGGACCCGTCCCAAAGACGAGGTTACCGACGAAGAGCACGAGGAGTTTTACAAGCACCTGGCCCACGACTGGAATCCGCCTCTCGAGCGTCTCCACATGAAATTTGAAGGGACCACCGAATATCAGACCTTGCTCTACATCCCCGCCAAGGCCCCTTTCGATCTCTTCCATGCCGACCGCAAACACGGTATCCAGCTCTATTGCAAGCGGGTCTTCATCATGGATGACTGCAAGGACCTTCTGCCCGAATACCTGCGCTTCGTCAAAGGAGTGGTGGACGCGGCCGACCTCAACCTCAACGTCAGCCGCGAAATTCTCCAGCAGGATCGTCTGGTGATGAACATCCGGAAGAACCTGATCAAGAAGGTTCTCGACCTGCTGGCGAAGATGGAAGAGGATACCTACATCAAGTTCCATGAGGAGTTCGGTGCCGTCATCAAAGAGGGGATCTATACCGACCACGGCCGCAAGGAGAAGCTGGCCGCCCTGGCGCGTTACAAGAGCACCAAGAGCGACGACAAGTGGGTCTCTCTGGACACCTACATCAAGAACATGGCCGAGGGGCAGGAGGATATCTACTACATCACCGGCGACAACCTGGCCGCACTGGCGGGCAGCCCCCACCTCGAACGGCTCAAGGCCAAGGATTACGAAGTGCTCCTCATGACAGATCCGGTGGACGAGTGGGTGGTTCAGGCGCTCACCGAGTATGACGGCAAAAAGCTCAAAAGCGCTGAAAAAGGCGACCTGAAGCTCGACGATACAGAACAGAAGGACCCTGAGACCTTCAATGCCCTGTTTGGCTTCATCAAGGGCAAGCTCGAGGAGAAGATCAAAGAGGTCAAGCCCTCGGTGCGGCTCAAAGACTCGGTGGCCTGTCTCAGCGGAGACGACTACGACATGAGCGCCTACATGGAAAAGATACTCAAATCCTCGGGCCAGGAGGTGCCCAAAACCAAGCGGATTTTGGAGCTCAACACCGATCATCCCCTCTTGGACAAGATCAACACACTCTTCGAGAAAGATCGCGACAACCCCGCCCTGGGCGATTACAGCCAGCTCTTGTACGACATCGCCGTTGTTGGCGAAGGCGGCAAGGTGGACAATCCAGGCGCGTTTTCGAAGATGGTCGGCGATCTGATGTCCAAGGCCATCGAGTAACGCCGGGTCTGTCGCGCCCGTTGATTCGATACCATCTTTACTGCCCGGGCATTCGCCGACACTCCTGGGAATTGGTTCCGCCCCGCTGGCCATGGTGCCGGCGGGGTTTTCTATTTTGAATGTGCACTTTGCCAGTCTGTCTGCGGGTTATCTGACAAGCCGTCAGCGTGGGTTTACAAAACGATGGGCATACGGTACCCATTTGGACCTGATACACGGATCACCAATGCAAGGGAGCCGGATCCGGCATGAACCTGACCAAGTGGTTTCTACACCCCATCCTGATCTTCATCACCAGCATTATCGCCCTGGGAACCTCCCTTTCTCTCTACATCTACTGGTACGTGGAGGCCAGCAGCGGTCTGAACGCCCTTCTGAAGAAGAGTAACATCGATCCGCAGCAGGTGCTTCGGTCGGATACCTGGGTGGTCGTACTGGTCCTCAGCATACTGGTGGGGCTGATTCTCCTGGGCATTTTGATGATCTTCATCTACAGTCAGAAAACCTTGCGCCTATACCGGACGCAGAACAACTTCATCAACAACTTCACCCACGAACTCAAGACGCCGGTCACCTCTCTCAAACTCTTTCTCGAGACCTTCAACAAGCACGAGCTCTCCCGAGAAGCACAGCTCAAATACGTCCAGTACATGATTGCCGATGTGAGCCGGCTCACCGACACCATCGACCGCATCCTCAATCTCGCCAAGATCGAGAGCAAAAGTTACTCCGGTGAATTTGTGGATCTGGAGCTGGTGCAGTTCATCCGGCGCTTTCTCAGCAACAATGCCCATCTGTTTGAGAACTGCGCCATATCGCTCGAGAATCCTTCTCATAGTGCCTATCCGCTGACCCTCAACCCCTCCCTTTTCGAGATGCTCCTCATGAACCTGCTCACCAATGCCATCAAGTACAACACTACCGAAAAACCCGCGGTGGAGATCGCCTTCAGCCGCCGCGGTCGAAAGCTGGAGGTGACGTTCAGCGACAACGGGATCGGGTTTGACAAGAGCGAGATTAAAAAGATATTCAGGAAATTCTACCAGATCGGCGACGTTGACAGCATGGGAGTGAAGGGCAGCGGACTGGGCTTGCACCTGGTTCAGATCATCGCCCGCATTCACAAGGGGCGTATCACGGCCGCCAGCAGAGGTCCCGGACAGGGTTCCCGCTTCATCCTGACCCTGCCCCTCACGGGCCACCAATGGAAGCGCGCATGACACCAACCGATAGCGCAAAAATGATTCTCATAATTGAGGATGAGGGGCACATCGCCGAAGGGCTCAAGCTGAATTTGGAGCTCCAAGGCTATACCGTCCATATCGCCGGCGACGGACCGACAGGTCTCCAACAGTGGCAGGAGTTGCGTCCCGATTTGATCGTCTTGGATATCATGCTGCCCGGCATCGACGGTCTCTCTGTATTGCAGCGCATTCGCCTCGCGGATGAACGCCTGCCGATTCTGGTCCTTTCCGCCAAAGCCGCTTCCGAGGACAAGGTTCGGGGCCTCTCCCTGGGTGTGGACGATTATCTCTCCAAGCCATTCAACCTGGAGGAGTTTCTTCTTCGCGTTGAGCGGCTCCTCACCCGCTCGCAGTGGGGGCAGGACACGGCAAATAGCGACGCCCTCTCCGCGGCGGCAGGACCGGAAGCCTATGCGTTCGGCGATAACCGGATCGATTTTGTCAAGGCCACTGCTCTCTGCCAGCAGGGTCACGTCCATCTCACCGAACAGGAGCTGCGCCTCCTAAAGCTTTTCATCGCCTACCGCGGAAAGCCCCTTAACCGTGAGAAGCTTCTTGAAATCGGCTGGGGGTACACCCGAAAAACCTCCACCCGCACGGTGGACAATTTTATCGTGCGCTTGCGACGCTATTTTGAGCCAAATCCCAAAAAACCGATTTATTTCAAAAGTCTAAGATCTATCGGGTATCTCTTTGACCACGAGTGAGGGGTACCGCGATGCCGTCCCCCAATCCCGAGCTTGAACTGGCCGAGGCCTTTGTCCGCGAAACGAATCGCGCCCTCTTCCTCATGGGACGCGCCGGTACGGGCAAAACCACTTTTCTACGACGTCTACATCAAACCTGCCCCAAACGCATGGTGGTCACGGCCCCCACGGGGATTGCGGCCATCAATGCCGGCGGGGTCACCTTGCACTCCTTTTTTCAGCTGCCCTTCGGCCCCTTCATACCGGGTACTGACGCATCGCAACACCCCTACCGTTTCAGCAGGCAAAAGCGCCTTCTGATCAAGAGCCTCGATCTGCTGGTGGTCGACGAGGTCAGCATGGTTCGCGCCGACCAACTGGATGCAGTGGATCAAATCTTGCGGCGGTTGCGCCGTCGGCAATCGCCCTTCGGTGGGGTTCAGCTGCTGCTGATCGGGGATCTGCATCAGCTCGCCCCGGTGGTTCGTGATGATGAGTGGCGACTGCTGCAATCCCACTATGCGTCCGCTTATTTTTTCAGCAGCAACGCGCTGAGCCGCACTGAACTGGTGACCATCGAACTGCAGCGTGTCTACCGTCAAACGGATCAGCGCTTCATCGACCTGCTCGATGCAGTGCGGGATGGACGTCTGGATTCAGGTGGTCTGGCACGACTCAACACCCGTCTTCGGAATGACACCGCATCGGAGACCCATGCGGGATATATCCACCTGTGCACCCATAACCGCAGGGCGGACACCATCAATGCCAAACGGCTTGCCGCTTTAACGGGCGAGGCGCGCAGCTTCGAAGCGGAGGTGACGGGCGACTTCCCGCCCCACGCCTACCCCACCTTCGCAACCCTGGGGCTCAAATTAGGGGCCCAGGTGATGTTCGTGCGCAATGACCCCAGCTCCGCAAAACGGTACTTCAATGGCAAGCTGGGCGAGGTTGTGGGATTCAACGACGACCACATTGAGGTCCGTTGTGCCGAAGAGGGTTCACCCATTGCCGTGGAGCGAGTCGCCTGGGAGAATGTGCAATACGGGATCGATGCGGACACCGCCGCCATCACCGCAACGGTCACCGGCACATTTTGCCAATACCCTCTCAAACTTGCCTGGGCGATCACGATCCACAAGAGTCAGGGCCTGACCTTCGACAAGGTCATCATCGACGCCGAGGCCGCTTTCGCCCATGGTCAGGTATATGTGGCCTTGAGTCGATGCCGCAGCTTGGAGGGCTTGGTGCTCAGTACACCGCTCTCGAAGGAGGCCATCACCACGGACAGAGGGGTGCAGCAATTCCTGAAAGACTGTCGACAACAGGCCCCCACCCGCCAGCAGCTGGAGCGTGCCGCCAGTGCCTATCACCAGGATTTGCTGCTCGAATGCTTCGACTTCCGTGAACTGGGAGAACACCTAAGGCGCCTGGACGATCTCGTCCGGCGACACGCCGCAGCGCTGCATATCTCCAGAGCCAGGCCTGAAGAGATCACCGACTGCTGCCAGCGGGTCCGAACCGAGATCTGCGTGGTCGGCGAAAAGTTCCAGCGCCAACTGCGGGATTTGTTTCCCCAGAGCGGACTACCCGGGGAGGACGCTGCTGTCCGGCAACGTCTTTCGCGGGCGGCGGATTACTTTGAAAGGACACTGGCCACATCACCGGGGCACCTGCTGGATCGTCTGATCATCGAAACAGACAACAAGGCACTTCGTCGTCGCTTGAAGCGGATAATGGAAGATCTGCGAACGACCTGCGCCGTCAAATCGGCCGTGATGGCCGTCTGTGGGGAGGGGTTCTCGCCCGAGGCATGCAGCCGCGCCCTGGCCCAGGCCATAACAACGGCGGCGCCCGCCCCCAAAGCGGCCTCCCAACCGACCTACACAGAGGCGGATGTGGGCCACCCGGCGCTCTTCGATGCGCTCAAGGCCTGGCGCAACACCGAGGCCAAGGCGCAGGGGCTGCCCGCCTATCGGATCCTCCATCAGAAAACCCTGGTTCAGATCGCGGTCCACCTGCCCGATACGCTGAGCGCCCTCAAGCGGGTGAAAGGGATTGGCGATCGATTGAGCGAGCGTTACGGTGAGGCGCTGGTGGCCGTGGTGTCCCGATATCGGAAGACACACGGTATCGAGACCGTCGCCCTACCGGATCCACCGCCCCAACCTGCCGCTGCATCGCGGATTGACACCAAGCAGCTCAGCCTGGATCTGTTCGAGCAGGGTCGCGATATCGCCCAGATAGCAGCGGAGCGGCACCTGGCGCGGGCCACTATCGAAGGTCATCTGGCCCACTGGGTCGCTACCGGCCGACTGGCCATCGACCGCATTGTGGCCAAAGATGTGCGCGCCGCCATCGAAATGGGGGTCCACGGATGGGATCGGGTCTCCTACAAGGGGCTCAGAGATCGTCTGGATCGCAGCGTCGGATATGGGGAGATTAAACTGGTGCTGGCCCATCTGAAGTGGCGCGAGGGGCAGAACGGATAAGTGTCGCTTTCACGCCGCTTGCGCGAGGGGATTTGTCCGGGTGATCAGCCGGATGAAATTGTCCACGAGGAGCGGGTTGAAGCAGGTGCCTGCCTCCTCCCGCATGATCTTGAGGATCAACTCCTGGGGTTTGGGTTCCTGGTAGGGGCGCCGGCTGCGCATGGCGTCGAACATGTCAGCGACAGCCAGCATCTGACTGGCGATATTGGGCTCCCAGTCGCCGGCGATGGCCGGGTAGCCGCTTCCGTCAAAACGGATGTGGTGCTCCAGCGCCCCCAGGACCGCCAGCTTGGGAATCTCCTCAAGGCCCAGGAGATATTGTGCGCCTTTGATGGTGTGGGTCTCGATGATTTTACGCTCCTCCGGGGTGAGTTGACCCGGCTTGTTGAGGATCTCGTCGGGAATGAACTGCTTGCCCACATCGTGGAGCACCGAGGCGATGCCGATGTCGTAGAGGTGGCGGCCCGTGAAGCCCAGGGCTTCGGCCTGACCCATGGTGAGAAGACAGACGTTGACCACGTGGGTGAAGGTATATTCGTCTGCTGACTTGATGTCGGCCAATAGGCGTAATGGGTTGATCCCGCGGGAAAAGCCGCCGATGAACTTCTTGATCATGTCGTCGATGCTGCCAAGGTCGATCTTTTCGTAGCGGCGGGTCTGATGGTAGAGCGCCTTGAGCTCCTCCAATTTGATGTCCCGCAGGCTGGCCAAGCTGGCGATCGTCTCCAGCAACTCCTGGTCCTCGGCGCCTGAAGCGAAGGGTGGACCAGCATCGGAGGCTTCCGAGCTGCGGACCTCCACTTGACCCAATTGGATGCCGGGCCGGCTATGGATGGCCCGGCTCTCCTCGGAGCTCAGTTCTTGCACGAAGGCAGTCAGATCGACCGCCTGCAATCCGGCTGCAAAACTTACCCGACCAATACCGTTTCGGCGCAGCAGCCCGACGAGTTGGGCATGCTGACGGCCCTGGCTGTCGATGGTCTGGTCGTTGACCACCAGATCGTTGCCAATCACCAATAGGGTGATCTCAGGATGAACCGTCAGCTGAACACACAACGCTTGGTAGGCGGCATCCAGGTAGCGAACGACCTGGGGATGGTCCGCGGTGTACAAACGAGCGTTGGAGATGGCCGCCGTCAGCAATGCCGTGATGCGGTCGAAACTGGCATGGTGTTCATTTCGGGACATGGTTCTACCTAAAGGGTGCGCACAGGTCGTTGCTATTGCTGCCGGCTGCGCAGAAGATCGAGACAGATGCGTCGGATCTGGGCATCTTTGGATTTTAGACCAAAACTGACCAGCGTTCGGCTGCTTTGGGCTGGGTAGCCCGCCAGAGACTGATAAACGGCCTGTTTCATCTGACGGCGAAGTCGCGGGTAGAGGGGCCAGATGCTGTGCACGACCTTGTCGAGTATCGGCAATGCGAAGGGGTCGCCAATCCTTCCCAAAGCGGTGATGATGTTGATGTTGCGCCGGACGGTGGCCTTGCGGAAATAGGCCCTGACCATTAGCGCGCAAAGATCGGGAACGAGCTCCATCACTTGATGAGCCCCGGCGATCTCGATGGCGGCCGTCGATTCCGCTTGGGATCTCTTCAGCCAGTCACGCAGATGAACGATGGCCCATGGTTCCTTGAGACTCGCCAACCCGTCCAGAACTTGTCGGCGAACTGCCATATCGGGGTGGTCCAAATGGGGCTTGAGCTCTTTGGCGAGCTGATGGGCCTCAGATCGGTCAATCAGGCGGATGATGTTGCCGATCTCTCTGGGGTTGCCGTTCTTTAAGTGTTTTGCAATGGCCTTTTGCGCCTCGCCTGGATGCAGCTTCAGCAGGCGTACGAGGCCGTCGACCGACTCCTCCTGCGGCGCTTTGACCAGCAGCGCCATGGCATACGGCACGATCACCGGGCCGAGCATGCGGAAAAAGCCGAGGGAGACTTTGGGCTGCTGATCGGCGCAGCGCTGGAAAGCGGTAATACTTTTTTCTAGCAGCGGCGACACGCCGAAGCGATGGCGGCATTGGGCTGCGATCTGGGCCTTGGCCGGTCTACGGTGCTGCTTTTCGTGACGCTCGAAGGCAAAGTAGACCTTTTCCATGAGATCGAAAGCACCCTGGTTGAGCAGCGCCGGCACCAGGCGCATCAACTTGGTGGCGTAGTCACCGTAAGCGTCGCTGCTGGCGGTGGAGTTCATGAACGCCAGGAGCACCCGGGCGATCTGACGGTTCAGATGGGAATCCTCCATGGTTTGGAGGTGCTGGGCCAGTGGGAAGTCGCCGGCATCCTCCGCCGGCTCTTCCGCCACGGCGTCGCTGAGACCTTTGAGTACCTTGTCGTACTCGTCGATGACAAATGTTTCGTAGTCCTCTCGGTTGAAAAGCGATTTTAAGGCCGGATCATCGGAGCGCTTCTCTTCACGCGCTGGATCTTCCGCCGCTTTCAGGGGCGCCAAACTCGCCAGCACGTCGTCATCGATGGTGGTCACGATTTTCTGTACGAGATTGATCAGGGAGGGTGAGATCTCCTCCCCCTTTTCATTGGCCTGCCGAATCATGTCCACCACGAGCGTTTCGGAAAGGCCGCCCAGGAAGCGCTCCACCCACGGGGGGGTGTCCGCACCGGAGCAGTATTGGAAAGCCGCCTCGAGAAATTGGCGCTGGAGCTGGGGTTTGAGCTCTTGAATAAGGCGGTTGAGATTGTCCAGAACCACCGCCGTTTCAGTTTGTTCTCCCGCCGTGTCCGAAATTTGTTCGAGGTGGGCGGCGAGAATGTGTTCATAGCTCTGGCTTACCGAGTCCGCATCCGGCCGATGACGATTGAGCAACTCCGCCAGCGTCTCCGGCGGCATCCCCTGGGCGGACGGCAGCAGTGCCGCCGGATCGGAAACGTCATCCAGCCCGCAGAGCAGCTGACTGGTGAAGTCGTGCCAGATCTCCCCCCCTTCGGTGCCCTTTGCCGATGTTGAGGAGGGGCGCAATATGCTGGCTTCGCGGGTCAGATTGAACCGACGATAATCCACGAATCGAATGTCGATGTGCTGGCAGACGCCGTTCAGCGTCTGGAGGGGAGAGCTCCCATTCTCGGGTGCGCACCCCAGTTTTTTGAGCAATTGGGTCAACTCCGCTTTGGTCACGCCTGCGGTTATGGTCAACGTCGCCACATGATGCTGTTTCAGGGCCGTGGCAAGCTCTGTGAGGGCCGGATTGGTGGTGTCGAGCACTTCCTCGGCCACCATCAGATGAACATCGGCCACGCCGACGGCGAACGTCGCGACCCGCTTGAGGAGCCCCTCGAGGACCGCATTCGCTTTTTCCAGACTGCGCTGCACCTGATGATGGGTGGCAGGGTATATGGCCAGATTTTTGCGCGCGATGTTCAATTCGGTCAGCGCGGCGCCATACATCTGATGATTTTGAAGAGAATCAGCCGGAGGGATCTCTGACGAAACGGCCGCCCTGGGGATGGCGGACGGAATTTGGGCGGTGAATGCCTGTGAAGAAGCCATGTCTCAGAATCTTTAGCACGAGATAAATTGAAACGACCGAAACCCAGCGGATCGAACTGTATTCCTTTATCGGCAGGGCGGCGGGAGAGATAAAGTCCATGGGCTAGATCCAGCTCAAAAGGCGGACCAACTGGACGCGACCCAGCACGCCCCCTGTCGATCCCCCTTTGCCGGCATTCTCCGTGAAGCGGCCCAATCGAATTGACACGGCTCGCTGTGCATGGATCAGACGGCGCAATTCGGTGGTGGCCACGCGCAGACGATCGTAGACGACCCGGTCCTGAATCTGCCACCGACGGTGGCCAATCGCGGGCAAGCGCGTGCGACCGGGTGCCAACCTCCTTTCGCTGCGCCGTGAAATTACCTGCCCTTTTCGAAACACCAGGTGCCGGTATGCGGGGCCGCCGTCATTTCCTGTTTCCCAGGCGATGGCGGCGTTCCCAATAAGCGTCAGCCAGCGGCCGCGCCGCAGCAGGGCGGCGATGGTGCAGATGGCGTTCTCCAGGCAACGGCAGACCTGGTTCGGATCCCAGATGGGAGCCGATGCCCCGTCGTTGGGATCCTCAACGGGTGTCTGATCTTGACGATCCCTATCCGGAAGTTCCTCCTGTGATGGCTGCGCCGGGTGGCGTTCCAACCACAACCGACGCGCAATGACCATCAGTGCGGGGCCCGTTTGCGCAGGGATCGGGCGGGGAGCATGCAAGGTGTGAAACAGATCCAGACCTTGGGTCAGGCAGGCCATGTTCAATTCGGCGGCGTTGAACCCGGCGAGGGCTTGCTTCAGCGAGCGCAATGCTGGAGATGCACTCGCAGATGGTGCCGAAAGCCGGGCCAGTGAGGCCACGACAGCGCCGAACGGACCATCTGGAACCGGGCCCCAGGGGTGGTGCCTGTCCCGGCTGGAAGTACGGTGCGTAAGATCACGGGACCAGTATTGCAATTCGGCCGTATCCGAGCGCAGCGCAACATTGTAGGGGGGCTCAAGCTTTTTAATGAGATCCTGTTCGAGCAGGGCAGCTTCCATGGCGGTGCGTGTCGGCGAGATTTTTACGTCGGCGGCCCTGCTGAGCATCTCCAGGATATGTTCGGCATGGCGACGACGTGGCTGGAAATAGGAGCGCACACGCTGGCGGAGATCTTTGGTTTTGCCCACGTAGAGGGGGGTTCCAGCACGGCTGAGCAGGCGATACACGCCCGGACGCTTGGGCAGGTGGGCGACCGCTTCAGGGGCAACCTGGAAGATGCGTCCGCCTTTCTGCGGCACCGGGACTGTCTCTACCCAGGTGTCGAGCTCCGCCATGGTGGCCACACCGTGGCTGGCCGTGAGTTGGGCCGTCAGTCCGCGCCAGATCACGGCAGTCGCCGCCAGGTGGTAGGCGCAGCGGCGGGCTGGCGGCGTGTCATGGCCGAAATAGCCGGCCACCGCTCGCAGACCCTTGCGGGGCAGACCGGGCAGCAGACGACGGGCGATCTCGTGGGTGCAGACATAGTGCAGGGGTACGGTGAGGTTGTTGGCGGCGTCGACGCGGAGCCGCTCCATGAAAGGGCGTTCAAAGCGGGCATAGTGAATCACGATGGGGCAGGTACCGTCGCCACCAGATCTGGCCGACGCCACGGTTGCCGCTGCGGCCTGAATTTGATGCCAAAGTCGATCAGGGGGCAACCCGTTTTGCAGGTCGTTCGGGTGGAGACCCGTCAACCGGGCGAGTCGCGGGGAAACATTGATGGCGGGCTGTCGGACCAGAAAGGTGGTCACCGCCGTATCCTCGCTCGGTGCGGGATGGTATTGCCAGCCCACTTCCAGGAGAGTGCCGCCGGCCGTTGCCGCTGCGGTGGCTTGGATGTCGAGCAGTAGTATTGGAATATTCGCTAAGGCCATGAATTCCTCCGTCGGTGTTGCTGGGATCGACGTCCGTCGATCCTCTTATCTGGTGGACCTGACAGATACGGTCAAATGGTAACCGGTGGGTCTGCTTCGAAAACTTACCCCGATACGGCGCCCAAGTCAGGTGCGGCAGCGCCATTTTTCGAGCGCCTTGCCGCACGACGCAGGGCGTTTCGAATCGGAGCCTGGGTGGCGGAATTTGGGTGACCGTGATAGAGATCTGCGTTTAGCAGGCCACCGAGCGATGACCCGTTTTGCGAGGTAACCAGATACCGATGGATACGCTGTTGACGAATGATATGGGGCTGCTTGGCCTTGTCGGTACGGCCCTCCTGCTGCTGTGCGGCGGCCTTTTACACGGTATTCTCGGGATGGGATTTCCCTTGGTGACCACTCCCCTTCTGAGTCTGTTCATCGATGTCCGTCGGGTGATGCTGCTGCTCTTGCTGCCAACCGTCAGCATCAATCTCGTCAGTGTCATACGGGGTAGTGACTGGCAGCGGCAGATCCGACGTTACTATCCGCTGGCCATTTGGGGCGTGGTGGGCAGTGCTGCAGGCTCTAGTCTGCTGGCCATCGTTGATCCCGAGCCATTCAAGCTGCTCCTCGCAGCCGCTATTCTGGTCTATCTCCAGGCCGCCCGTTTCGGCAGCCGGCTCGCATGGGTCAGGCGTCGGACGGGTCTGGCCATGCTGGTATTCGGCCTCATCGGCGGATTTTTAGCGGGCACCGTCAACGTCATGGTGCCGGCCCTCATCGTGTTCGCCTTGGAGAGCGGCCTGCCCATGCGCTCCGTGGTGCAGGTGTTTAATTTCTGCTTTCTACTGGGCAAGTTGACCCAGGCACTGACCTTCGCACAACTGGACGTCCTCAACTTGTCCCATCTCATCCCAGCCGTGCCCCTCGCCGGGGTAACCCTGGCGGGATTGGCCATCGGGTTCAGGCTTCAACGTCGGGTCACGCCGGCGTCCTACCGGCGGGCCTTGACCCTCCTCCTGTATGTCATGTCGGCGATGCTGCTGATACAAGGAGGGGCGCGTCTAGTGGCGTGGCTCTCGATATTTCCATAGAGGATGGTGCCGCACATGCGACTACTGGTAACCGGGATGAGCGGGTTTCTGGGCCGTTCTTTGGCGCATTATCTTATCCAGACGTCTGCTTTGGCGGCGGGAGAGGTCGTTGCCACTTGTCATCAACGGCGACTCCCAATTGACGGCGTCTCTCCGATTTCGGTCGACTTGGCCGATCAGCCTGCTCTGCTGCAGAACCTGGATGAGGTCCGTCCCCGTGCCGTCATACACATGGCCGCCGTCTCTCAACCCAACCAATGCGAGACCGACGCCACGGGCAGCGCCGCGGTGAATGTGGCAGCGTCGACCACCATCGCCCGTTGGTGCGCCCGACACGCCAAACCGCTGGTATTCACCTCTACCGACTTGGTGTTTGATGGCAAGCAGCCCCCCTACCGGGAGTCGGCTCAACCCAATCCATTAAATGCCTATGCCCGTCAAAAGGTGAGCGCCGAAGCAGCTATCCAAACATATTGCCCTAACGCCGTCATCTGTCGATTGCCCCTTCTGTTCGGCTTCGGCGGATCGGAGGCCACGGGTTTCGCCCACGAGATGGTGATCGCCATCGCCGCCAAGAGACCGATTCGCCTCTTCACCGACGAGTTCCGAACGCCCTTGTCAACCGTCTGCGCCGCCAAAGCCCTGGTGGCTGCCTTGCGCTGGCCGGGCGATATCTACCATCTGGGGGGGACGGAGCGGATCTCGCGCTATGCCTTCGGACAGCGAATCGCGGCGGTGCTGGGTGTCGGAGATGCACATTTACAACCGATCACCCAGGCGGATCTTTCCATGGCCGCGCGCCGACCGCGCGATGTCAGCCTGAACAACCGCAAGGCCAGGGCATTCGGCTTTGCGCCCCAGGATCTGGATGCCGCCATTCGGGAGATGTTGTTCGCTTTTGGTTTTGCCGATGCAGATTCACGATGAGCGCATGGGGTGGGAGCGTACATCTCGGCTGGATCTTCTCAGAACGGTGTCGGGATCGCGTCAGAAGATCGATTTGTCGGCGCCGGACGGTTTGAGACCGCCCTTTTCCTCGAGCGCCATCAGCGCTTGAAGATTCTTGCTATAGTAGATCGTGATGGTGTGGCGGGGACGATCGTATTGGTCGCGCCAGGCGGTGAAGAGCAACCGATCTTGGCCCTGGGTCCATACCCAGGTGCGGCCAGAGTTCCAGGAGATCTCGGTGGGGACACCATATTTCTCTTCCAGAGAGGCGCGCAGCGACGCCCCTACATCGTCGCTGTAGGCGTTTAGGAGGACCGGAAGACCGGTGGCGTCGGCGAACAGGAGCACCACCTTGTCGAAGGGCAGCTCGTCTGGATCGATATAGCGGTAGGTGAGTTGGGTGACCGCGTGTTCCACACGCTCCCGCGGAGGCCAATTCAATCGACGGTTCAACTCGGCCAGATCGCTGAAATGGGCCTGGAGTAATCCTGGGAAGTTGGCATCTAGATCGATGGTTGTGCGGCGAACAATGGCCACTGAGCCCAGACGTCGCTTGAGGCGGTCCCGCAAGTCATCCCCGACCGGGGTGTTGGCCCCCAGATCAAGAAAAGTGAAACCGGCGGGCGCGCTCTCAACGCGTTGCTCGCTAGCGGTCTCCTGTTTCCCACATCCCATCATCAGGCAGAACAATCCTATGGCGAGAACCAGCAACCCGAGATCGGATACTAAAGCGGAGCGGTAAGTAATGGTGCCTCCTCTCTGATGCGATGGTCGGTTAGGTCTTTCCACTAAGATTAGCCTGTTTTCACCTGCGCTTTCAAGCATGAGAGGACCGATGACGCCTTTCTTGCGGTCGGCCGCTTGATAATCACTGAACCGAAAGGAGCTGACGTCGGTTTGACATCATTGCTGAAAAGATCAATCAGAATTCTGATTTGTCACCCCCTGGCGTGACAAAGAGCGGACGGCACATTAGCTGATGACCATCCCTAACTGCCGGAACTGACGGTGTGTCAGCACTTGCGCAGGACGTCAATTCAGCCCGGTTCGCTTTTTGCGCTCGGCAGACCAAACCGGATCGACTTTTGAATTTGTATACCGGGTGTGCCATATTGACGACGGTCGTTAAACCGCATTCATTAACTTTTACAGCCCGGAGCAGCCCATTGGTCTGCATCCATCATTAGACCAACCGCAGTACAACGTGACCATGCTGAGAGAACTCTCCATCCGCAACTTCGCTATCATAGAGGACCTGCGCATCAATTTCGAGGCGGGTTTATCCATTTTAAGCGGTGAAACAGGGGCCGGCAAATCGATTCTGATCAATGCCGTCAATCTGCTCCTGGGCTCACGTGCGTCAGTCGATCTGATTCGCACCGGGGAGGAGAGTGCTGAGCTGGAAGCACTTTTTGAAGTGGCGCCCGAATCCCGCAGCGCCACCCTTCTGAAGGCGCATGGTGACGATCCATGCGAGGGATTGGTAATACGCCGGGTGGTTTCACGCAACCATCGCCACCGCATCTATCTCAACGGACGCTTGGCCACCATGCAGCTATTGAAGGAGATCACGGGAAATCTGGCCAGCATATCGGGGCAGCATGCCCATCAGCAGCTGCTCAAAGAGGAGCTGCACCTGACCTTATTGGACCAGTTTGGCGGGCTGATGCCCCTGCGTGCGTCTGTTCGGCAGCAATATGGTGTGCTTGCCCCTCTGCTCGACCGACGCAAAACGCTGGCTGAACGGCAGGCCCAGAAAGCCGAGCGGATGGAGCTGCTCCAGTTCCAGCTGACCGAGATTACCGGGGCAGCTATCGAACCGGAGGAGGACCAGCAGCTGGAGGCGGAACGCACTCGGCTGCGCAATATCGAGCAGCTCCATCGGGTCGTTTCGGGCAGCCTTGACGGGCTTTACAGCAACCCCGGAGCGGCTATCGAAACCATTACTGAAGTCCGCAAGATGGTTGAAGCAGCCCTTCGTATGGATGGATCCCTGGATCCAATAGTGGCTGGGCTGGCCGAAGCCGTCTATCAACTGGAGGATATCTGTGAACGGCTGCGCAATTATGGTCGTACACTAGAGGTGGCGGACAATTCAATCGCGGCTACAGAGGAGCGGCTCGATTTGATCAACCGTCTCAAGCGTAAATATGGTGGCAGTCTGACGGCGATCGCATCCCGTGTGGAAGCGATCACGGCCGAACTTGAAGCCTCCGAGCACCTGGATACCGAATTGGAAGCATTGGACAAGGAGATCGCCAAGCAGCGGGAGACATTGATCGATCTCAGCCTGGCGCTTTCAGAAAAGCGCCACCACCAAGCCCAACGAATGGCCCGTCAAATCGAAGCTCAACTGGGTGCGCTCAAAATGGCACCCATCCAGTTCGATGTGGCGCTAATCCGGGTCGAGGCCACACCGGAGACAGAGTCCAGTTTGGTCCATGAGAAGTGGTCCCTCTCTGAAAAGGGTCTGGATCGGGCGCAGTTTCTCATATCGCCAAATGTGGGCGAAGCGATTCGCCCCCTGGCCAGCATTGCCTCGGGCGGTGAGCTATCGCGAGTTGTTCTCGCGCTGAGAGCCATCCTGGCAAAGACGGATGCGGTCCAGACCATTGTTTTTGACGAGGTGGATGCCGGTATCGGTGGCGAAGTGGCCGAAATCGTTGGGGCCAAGTTGGACGCTCTCGCCCGCCGCCATCAGATAATTTGCATCACTCACTTGCCCCAAATCGCCAAATTCGGCCAGGCACACTTCAAGATCGCGAAAAAGGTCATCAGCGGCCGCACCACCACCACCATTTCAGCCTTGGAAACAGAGGAACGAGTTTGCGAGCTGGCCCGCATGCTGGGAGGGGTCGAGATCACCGACACCACTTTGGCCCACGCACGGGAGATGCTGGGCGCTTAAAGGGGCCGCCTGGCCGCCCTCCTATCTGCCATCGATCTTGACAGCGGGTGGCGATTGGGACTAAACATACGCGCTTAAGCGAACAGAAGCCGTCCCACGACGGTGTGGATCCCAGCGAGGTAATGCAAGATGCCCATATTTGAATTCAAATGTATGCAGTGTGAAGCGTTTATCGAAAAGCTCGTCATGAACGACGAAGAGATGATCGAATTGTGTTGTCCCGAGTGCGAATCCGGTGATCTTGAACGGGTTCTCAGCACGACCAACTTTGCCATACCACCGGGTGGGGCTGGCGCCTCAGGAGCATCCACCGAGACACGTACCTGCTCCAGCGGCAGCTGTACGACCTACAATCTCCCTGGCCATGAGTAACAGCGGGTGAGAAACCGGCAGTACGCGTAGACGAACGCCTGCGGCTCGTAACCCCTCTGTGCTGCGGTGGCACCCATGCAAAAGCGCATTCATTCTCAAGAAAAAGAACAGTTTATTAAACTGTTCCAACAGGACAGCGTGGATCGCTTCGAGGATCGCTTCCATATCCTGGAGGTCTTTCTGCGGACGGAGCAGCACCTGACCACCCGAGATCTTCACGCAGCCGTTCGAAATGCGGGACACGATCTGGACAGCGATCTCATTCACGACACCTTGGAACTCATGTGCCAATACGGCTTCGCCCAGAAGAACCGTTTCGATACGGGAGAAGTGTATTACGAGCATCTCCACCTGGGCCAGCATCATGACCATATGATCTGCACAAAGTGCCGCCGGATCATCGAATTCAGCGATGATCAGCTCGAGCGGCTTCAGGTGCAGGTGGCTGCCGGCAAAGGCTTTCATTTGCTGCAGCACCGCATGGAACTATACGGGATCTGCGATCGATGCCTTCTGAAGCGTCGCCGTGAGATTCCGCTGGTGAGTGCCAAAGCCGGTGAGACGCTTCGGATTCGGGGCTTCAGCGGCGGCGCCCAGGCACGCATGCGCCTGTTAACGATGGGATTGCGTGTGGGGGATCGGATCGATGTAATCAATAGTCAGCGTGAGGGCCAGATCGTCATTGCCCTCGACTTCAAACGCCTTGCACTGGGGCGAGGGTTGGCGAGTAAAATTCTGGTGGAAACGATAACCGCTCAATAGTGCAACCCGTTTGCCGATGATGTATGGAGAGCCACGTTTTAGCACCCTTAGATCACAAAAGGCAGACCAATGATGCCGTCCATACAACAAGCAGCCCGCGTGGGCCTTCTCATCTTGTTGGCGGGATTCGCCCTGGGCGCTCACCCTGTGCTGGCCGAACGTCTGGCCATCAAAAGTGACATCGCCAACATTCGATCCGGGCCGGGGACAAACACCGAGATTCTCTGGCAGGTGGAAAAATACTACCCCATTCTCGTTGTTCAGAAGCAGGGCGACTGGTATCTCTTCAAGGACTTTGAAGGCGATGAAGGTTGGATCCATAAATCGCTGGTGGCACCCTTGGACACCGTTGTGGTGAAACGAGACAATTGTAATGTACGCTCGGGGCCAGGCACGGAAAACGAGATTCATTTTGTCGCCGAACGCGGGATTCCTTTCAAGGTCACCAAGCGCGAAGGGGTCTGGCTACAGATTGAACACGCAGATGGCGATGTCGGCTGGATTCACAAGACCTTGATATGGTAGCGATATGAACCCCTTCAAAGCGAAAGACAATACCAGCGACTGGGTGGTGGGTGTCGGTTCGGCGCTGGTCGATATCCTGACCCATGAAGACGATGAATTCCTGACCCGAACAGGTGCCCTCAAAGGGGGCATGACCTTGGTGGACAAGACCTTTATCGATGAAACTCTGGCGGCCACCACCAACACGCCTACCTATGTGCCGGGCGGCTCAGCTTGCAACACCGCGGTCGGAATCGGTCGCCTGGGCGGTAAGGCCCGATTTGTGGGCAAGTGCGGTAATGGCAATTTTGGAAATTTATTTCGCAATGATCTCCAAAAGCAGAACGTTCAGCCCCATCTGATCGATTCGGACGCCCCGACGGGTCGTTGTTTGTCGGTCATCACGCCGGATTCGCAACGTTCCATGTTCACCTATCTGGGGGCATCCGCCGAGGCGCAGCCACAGGAGATCCGGCCCGCCCACTTCGACGGCGCCGCGGTTGCCCATATCGAGGGCTATCTGTTGCATAATCCTGATCTTCTCGAAGCCGCACTATCCGCTGCCAAAAGGGCCGGGGCGCTGGTTTCCCTCGACTTGGCGAGCTACAATGTCGTAGCCGAGGCCTTGCCAATTCTTACCCACCTGGTGGCGACCTACGTGGATATATTGATTGCTAACGAGGACGAGGCAGAAGCCTTCACCGGCCTCACCGATGAGATGCAGGCGCTTGAAGCCCTGGGCGATGAGGTGCCCCTGGCCGCTCTCAAGGTGGGCGCTCGGGGGAGCTTTTTGATACACAAGGGTCGTGTGACGACTGTGGCCCCCAAGGTCGGTGCGACTCCCGTAGACACGACAGGTGCTGGGGACCTCTGGGCGGCCGGCTTTCTCTTTGGTTTGGTCAACGGATATTCGCTGCAGAAATGTGGTGCGCTTGCGTCGGCTTGCGGATACGAAGTGTGTCGGGTGGTCGGAACCAATATCTCTGATGCGGGCTGGGAACGGATCAAAAAAACAGCGGAGGGGTAATGGCCAGCAAGGTCAAAAAAAGTCGCAAAGAGTTGCTGCACGAACCGGATGAATTCATGGTGTTGACGGGCCGTCTGGTATCCTTCCTGCGGTCCTATCAGCAGCAGGTTCTCTACGGCGTGCTGGCTATTATCCTGCTCCTTGGCAGTATCGCCGTGATCCGCTTTGTGGCGGATCGCAACGAGGACAAGGCTGCTCACATGTGGGCGAAAATCAAGACAGCCCACCAGTCAGCACTTCAAACGTCCGCGGGAGACCCGGCGGGCCCTCAAACGGCGCTGGCTGCCGTGGATGCGGACTTCAAGCAACTGATAGAAACCTACGGCAGCAAACGGACCGGCAAGCTGGCCCGTTTACACTACGCCCAACTCTGTCTCTCGGCAGGTAGGGCTGAAGCGGCCCTACCCCACTTCAAGGCGAGCCTAAAGGCGTTCGGCGACGACCCTGCCTGGCGCGACGTCGTGCTGGCCGGACTGGGGCATGCGCTGGCGCAAACAGGTGATCACGAACAGTCCGTCGCACGTTTCGAGGAGATTGTGGCCGGGGAGGCAGGCGCCATGACGGCAGAGGCCCTGTTTCAGCTGGGCTGGTTGTACGCCAAAACTGGAGCGCGTGAAAAGGGCCGCGAGGCTTACGAACGGCTGGTGACCGATTTTCCCGATTCGGCCTACACCGAACTCGCCCGTGACCAGATAAGGGTTAAGATGGACAGCTAGTGAGCGCCCACGGTGCCAGTAGCGGTGCGACTTGCCGGATTCAAATGGCGGTTGTCCTCAATCGATCGCCTTGAAATCCAGTTGATACTTCTTGATTTTCTGACTCAATCCGCTTTTCCCAATCCCCAAAATCTCCGCCGCACGGGTTTGCACATGGTTGGCCCGTTTCATGGCCCGCAGGATCATCTCCTTTTCCACCTGCGCCAAGGTTTCATACAGTCTGGCATCCGGCGGTATGTGACTGAGGCCAAGATTGTCCTCGACATTGTCCCTAAAATCCTGCGGCAGGTCTTCGAGGCGTATCGTGGATTCGGAGCACATCACCATGGCCCGTTCGATGACGTTCTCCAATTCGCGCACATTTCCCGGCCACGCATAATCGTAAAATAGGCGCTCAACATCAGGATCGACGCCCAAAATGGGAGCCGTTGAACTGCGTTCAGCGCCATATTTCTCGATAAAATGCTCAACCAGAAGGCGGATGTCCTCCCGCCGTTCCCGCAGCAGGGGTAAGGCCAAGTGCACCACATTTAGGCGAAAAAACAGGTCTTCCCTGAAGCGGCCCTCCTGCACCTCGGTTTTGAGAGATTTATTGGTGGCCACTATGAGTCGGATGTCCACCTGCAGGGATCGAACACCGCCCACGCGTTCAAACGTCTTTTCTTGGAGAACCCGCAGCAGTTTTACCTGCAACCCCTGGGAGAGCTCCCCAATTTCGTCCAGAAAGAGGGTGCCACCGTCCGCCAGCTCGAAACGCCCCTTCTTGGTGGCCGCCGCCCCAGTGAAGGCGCCCTTTTCATGGCCGAAGAGCTCGCTTTCTAGCAGAGATTCCGCCAAAGCAGCACAGTTCACGGGGATGAAGGGGCGGCTGCGCCGGGGGCTGTTGTAGTGAATCGATTTGGCCACCAGCTCTTTTCCGGTGCCGCTGCCGCCTTCGATGAGAACGGTGGCTGTGGCCTGGGACACCTTGCGAATGATGTCAAAAACCTCCACCATACGCGGGCTTTTTCCAATGATGTTGCCGAAGCTGTACTGGTTGGTGATAGCGGTGCGCAGCTGGCGGTTCTCTTTAATGACCCGATACAGATCCAGGGCCTTATTGGAGTAGAGCACCAGGCGGTCATTGTCGAACGGCTTAAGAATATAGGTATAAGCACCTTTCTGCATGGCTTCGACCGCTTTTTCCACGGTACCGTGTGCCGTCATCATGACGACGGGCAGGTCGGGATTGTACGCCTTGACACGCTCCAGCAGTTCGATGCCATCCATCTGCGGCATCTTCATGTCCGTGAGTACCAAGTCGACATCCGATTCCGCCAATATGTCCAACGCCTCGGCACCGCTGTTGGCCGTCAGGGTTTCGAATCCTTCCTCTTCCAGGACGGCGCTGAGGATAAGGGGATAGTTCCTTTCATCGTCAACGATCAGAATGGTATCCATGCTCATCGCCTCTGCTGTCGAGGGAGCTTGATCGACACGCGTGTCCCCGCATCCGGTTTGTTGTCGATGCGAATAAGTCCCTGGTGGGCCTCGATGATGTTCTTGACGATGCCCAATCCCAGGCCCGTACCCTGCTCCTTGGTGGTAAAAAAGGGATCCCAGATGTCCTCTAATACGCTGGTCGGAATCCCGCTGCCCTCATCCTCGAAAAATACCCACAAGTCCTCCTCGCTGGGTTCGATGATGACGGTGATTTCGCCGCCATCCGGCATGGCCTGCATGGCGTTGATGAGGATATTGAGAAAGGCCTGATAGAGCATCTCCGAATCTGCCATGATCAAGGGCAGCTGCTTCCCATAGCGCGTTTTTATAATGTACCCGTTCTGGGCGATCTGTGAGGAAAGATAGCCGATGTTTTTCTCGATCACCTCCTGAACCTGAATCGGGCTAAAATCCGGTGTCCGCGGGCGGGCAAAATTGAGAAAGTCGGTGATGATGTGATTGAGGCGTCCCGATTCCTGGACGATCACATCGGCGATTGCGTTTAGGGGCGTGTCGTCGATCTTTTTTTTGAGCAGTTCTGCCGAACTGCTGATGATTCCCAGAGGGTTTCGAATTTCATGGGAGATACCGGCAACCATCTCACCCAGTGTCGACAGATGTTTGGCTTTGCTGAGCTGCTCCTTGAGACGGAGCTGTTCCAGGGCCCGCTTGTGGATAATCCCTTCGCCGCGCTTGACCACATAGGTCAAGGTCAGGAACAGGATGAACATGACGACCGTTATCGTACCCACCGTGAGCACCTGAAATTTGAATATCGCTTTGTAGTCCTCCGACATATCCTGGACAATCTCGATGACGCCGAGCACCGGTCCTGAGATGCGCGAGAGCGGTTTTTCGGCCCTCAAGGGGGCAAAGGTGATGATCTTGATCTCCTTTGGGAATCCCAGAAGTATCTCCCAGAAGCTGCCGGACTGAACCAGTTTAGAACTGACCTCTCCCTGGGCCGCTTTGTTGTAACTGGCGCCGCCCAAATTGTGCATGCCGATAATCTCTTCCGAAAAACTATAGGCGATCTGGTCCGTCATGCCATAGATATTCACCATCTCGACCTTGAAGCTGTGTAAAGTGCTGCGGATCACATTGTCCATGCGTTCGAATTGCTCGTTGTTGCTGAGTTCGATTTTGCCGTATTTGAGCCCGACCGGAAGGATGAACTGGAGAAACACCTGGTGGTTGAGATTCTCGATGAGCAACAGGGCGTAGTCGACGCTTTTTTCGTATTGCAGTTTGCGCACCCAGTGGGTGTTGAGGGCCGATAGGATGAGGGTCCCCAGAAAGATAACCACAAGACTGGTGTAGGTAAAATACTTCACCAGTCGAAAGGGTTTGGTCTTTTCGGTTTCCGTGCGTGGCGTCATCAGGAAAGACAAATAGTCGGATCTCTAATAAAAGGTTAAAGCTCTTAACGCCCATTGCCGATAGCAATCTCAGCCCGGTAGCTCAGGCGGCGATCCGTCCAGGCCGCATCGTTCAGATTCCTTAGCGGGCGCCAAT